>NZ_JASBRW010000072.1 GCF_030149235.1 Maricaulis sp.
AAAGACTTAAGGAAGACCCATGTCGGACACGCGTCACTCGCGCCTCATCATCATCGGCTCGGGCGCAGCAGGCTACACCGCTGCGATCTACGCCGCCCGCGCCATGCTCGAGCCCACCCTGATCGCCGGCCTGCAGCCGGGAGGCCAGCTCACCATCACCACCGATGTCGAGAATTATCCCGGCTTCGCGGACGTGGTGCAGGGCCCCTGGCTGATGGACCAGATGAAGGAGCAGGCGGAAAAAGTCGGCACCGAGATGATCTCCGACACGATCATGAGCGCCGACCTGTCCCAGCGCCCGTTCGTGCTCAAGGGCGATAGCGGCACGACCTATACCGCGGACAGCGTCATCATCGCCACAGGCGCCCAGGCCAAATGGCTCGGCCTGCCCTCGGAGCAGAAATTCCAGGGCTTTGGTGTGTCCGCCTGTGCCACCTGTGACGGTTTCTTCTATCGCGAGAAAGAGGTCGTGGTGGTCGGCGGCGGCAATACCGCCGTTGAGGAAGCACTCTTCCTGACCAATTTCGCCAGCAAGGTCACCCTGGTGCACCGCCGCGACAGCCTGCGCGCGGAAAAGGTAATGCAGGACCGGCTGTTCAAGCATCCCAAGGTCGAAGTGATCTGGGACAGCGAGGTTGACGAGGTCGTGGGCGATGAGGATCCGCTCGGCGTCACCGCGGTGAAGCTGAAAAACGTCAAGACCGGCGAGATCACCGAAGTGCCGACCTATGGCCTCTTCGTCGCCATCGGCCACGCTCCGGCGACCGAGCTCTTCCTCGATCAGCTGGAAACCAAGGATGGCGGCTATCTCGTCACCGAGCCGGGCACGCCCAAAACCTCCATTCCGGGCGTGTTTGCCGCCGGCGATGTCACCGATGACATCTATCGCCAAGCGGTTACGGCAGCGGGAATGGGCTGTATGGCGGCGCTTGATGCCGAGCGTTACCTCGCCGGACTTGAATAGGCAGACTGGACGGCCCGCCTCGCATCGCTATATGTGAGTACATGCTCACCCGTCCGGCGACCACGAAAGAAAAGCTCATGCGCACGGCGATGGATATCGTCGCCGGCGACGGCTTCGCTGCGGCCACAACGGCGCATATCGCCGAGCGGGCGGGTTTTGCCGAGGGCACGCTCTATCGCCATTTCAAGTCCAAGGACGAGCTGCTGATTGCCGCCTACCGGCAATTGAAGGCCGATGTCTTCGACCGCGTCAGCGCTGAAACCGGCAATGCCACCGATCCCAAGGCCCGCCTTGCGGCCCTGTGGCGCGACATGTGGACGGTTTATGCCGCCGACATGTCCGCCTTCATCTTCGGCCAGCGCTTTGCCGAAAGCGCCCTGTCCAAGGCTGAGGGCGGCGCTGCCCACGAGCGCATGATCGGACATATCCGGGGTATTATCGAGGACGGCCAGAAAGCGGGCCTTGTACGCCAAGCCCCGCCAGAAACGCTGGTGGCGTTCTTCTTCCCGCCTTTGGTGGCGATGTTGAAACAGCGGGTTCAGGGCCGGGCCTGGAGCGAGGCAGAGATTGAAGCCGCGATCGAGATGGCCTGGGCGAGCTGGACGGGGTAGCGGGGTCACCCCCCAAATCTACTCAACGTATTTCCCCGACTTCATGTCGGGGCCTGGCGTTATCCCGGCGTGGATGACTCTCGGCGCTGTCAGCGCTTGGAGTCATCGGCGTCTTCGTCTCCACCAGGCCCCGGAATAATTCCGGGGGAAAATGGGGTGGGATATCAACACATACCCCCCTCATCCCGTACCGCGTAAAAATTTTCACCGCCCCTCTTGTATTGTGAGCAAATACTCACAATATGTGAGTGAACGCTCACAACAGCGCTTTGCAGCAACCCAGATCTGAAGGGACACATCATGCTGACACGCGAAATTGGACATTCCGGGATTTTCGTAAACGCCATCGGGCTGGGCTGTATGGGCCTGTCCGAGTTTTACGGACCCGCGACCGACAAGACCGACGCCATCAAGCTCCTGCACACCGCCATCGAGGGCGGGGTCAATCATTTCGACACCGCCGAAATGTACGGCATGGGCGCCAATGAGCGGCTCCTGGGCGAAGCCTTTGAGGGCAAGCGCGACGAGGTGGTGATCGCCACCAAATGGGGCCCGACCCGCGATTTCGAGACCGGGGCCTTTACCGGCATTGACGGCTCCGAGGCGAATATGCGCCGCGCCGTCGAGAACTCGCTGAAATTCCTGCGCACCGACCATATCGACCTCTACTACATGCACCGCATGGACCAGAGCCGGCCGATCGAGGAGACGGTCGGCGCCATGGCCAAGCTGGTCGAGGAAGGCAAGGTCCGCGCGATCGGACTGTCTGAAGCCTCGGCGGATACCCTGCGCCGCGCCAATGCCGAGCACCCGATCGCGGCGCTGCAGTCGGAATACTCCATCTTCAGCCGCGATATCGAGGATGGCCCGCTCAAGGCGCTGGAGGAGATCGGCGGCTCGCTGGTGGCCTATTCCCCACTCGGCCGCGGCATGCTCACCGGCCGTTATTCGCGCGAAAACAAGCCGGGCGAGATGGACTTCCGCTCCGGAGACTACTTGCCACGCTGGGCCGAGGGGGCGTTTGAAGCAAATCTCGCCCTGGTCGAGGAGATCACCGCCATCGCCGAGGCCCACAAGGTCAATGCCGCCCAGGTGGCGCTCGCCTGGGTGCTGGGGCGCGGTGAAAACATCCTGAGCATTCCGGGGACGACCAAGGCGGCCAATCTCGCCATCAATCTCGGCGCGGCCGATGTCACCCTGAGTACCGAGGACATGGCGCGCCTCGAGCCGCTGGCCGACAAGGTCCAGGGACTGCGCTATGCCGAAGCGCAGATGGCCTCGATCAACGCCTGACTTCCCCACAGTTGTGATACGGCGGCGCTTTTACGGGCGCCGCCGCGCCTTACCCCTCGCGCGCCGGGCGCTTTTGACTAGACTGCGCTTCAACGACTCAGCGGCAGGAGCGCGGCAATGGATTGGGACAAGCTGAAAACCTTTCACGCCGCCGCGCAGGCCGGCTCACTGACCAAGGCGGCAGAGCGTCTGGGCCTGTCCCAATCGGCGGTCAGCCGCCAGATTGCGGCGCTTGAAGATGATCTTGGCATAACCCTGTTTCATCGCCATGCCCGCGGCCTGATCCCGACCGAGCCGGGCAATCTGCTCAATGAGGCCGCGCACGAGATCGCGGCCAAGGTCGCACTGGCCGAAGCCAAGGTGCAGGACGCGCGTGATGAACCGTCCGGCGAGCTCAAGGTCACCGCCCCCACTGCACTCGGCTCGATGTGGCTGGCCGCACGCCTGCCGGAATTCCAGGCGCAATACCCGGCGATCCGTATTCGCCTGATGCTGGATGATCACGAGCTCGACCTGGCCGGTCTGGAGGCCGAGGTCGGGATCCGCCCCTGGCCCTCGACCCAGAATGATCTGGTGCAACGCAAATTGCTCGGCGTGCGCCAGCACCTCTATGCCAGCCAGGACTATATCGCCCGGCGCGGCGGGCCGAGGAGCGCGGAAGATCTGGATAATCACGCCATCATCTATTACGGCCCGCCGCAACTGGCGCCGATCCCGGGGCTGGACTGGGCCGCGCGGATAGGCCGACCGGACGGCGCCGAGCCTCGCCCGGCGGTGATCGAGGTCAACACGATTTACGGGGTCACCAAGACGGTGCAGGCCGGCATGGGCATTGCCGCCCTGCCCGACTATGTGGCGCGCGAAAACCCCAACCTGGTCCGGGTCCTGCCGGACCTACAGGGGCCTGATTTCGAGGTCTTCTTCGTCTATCCGAGCGAGCTGCGCGGATCGCGCCGCATCATCGCCTTCCGCGATTTCCTGATCGAACAGGCGCGGCGCTGGGAAAGCTAGCTGCGGGCGCGGCTGGCGATCAGGGTCTCGAGCAGGCGGACGACCGTTTCAGACTGCAATTCCATCGCGTCGACGGCGTTTTCTGCGCCATCCTTGTCGCCGGCATTGCAGCACTCGATGGCCTGCGCCGCGAGACGGTGGAATTCGGCATGCGGTTGTTCCAGTGCCTTGAAATTCTCGTCTGACTGCAGGCTCTCATCACTGACGCTGTAATACCAATTGCCGAGACGGCAGCCCTGATGGTTCGAGACCTGGTCCTTTTCGAACGCATTGCGCCCGACGAGCATTTCCGACAGTTTCTTCTTACACAGCAAGTGGTCGGACTTGGCGCGGTAAAGCACATAATCGTGGATTTCGCGGGCATCGAATTCGGAGAAGGCCTCATCGACCAGTGATTCGCTTTCCGCGACGGCTTCTATCACCGCCTCGAT
The DNA here is from genome assembly GCF_030149235.1 of Maricaulis sp. Taxonomy (GTDB): domain Bacteria; phylum Pseudomonadota; class Alphaproteobacteria; order Caulobacterales; family Maricaulaceae; genus Maricaulis. Next base: position 4,311 of record NZ_JASBRW010000072.1, read on the forward strand.
CCGGCCGCGCGCCTTGGTCGCTGACTTGGTGACCTCGGTCACACCGCGGGCCAGCTCGCCGGTGGCCTGGGACTGCTCATTCATGAGACGGGCAATCTCGGAGACGAGATGGGCGCTTTCCTCAACCAGGCCGACGCCGGTCTTGACGCTCGCCGTGGCGCGCTCGGTCGCCTGGATGCCGCTTTCGATCGAGGTCATCGATCCCCGCACGGCGCCGATAATACCGCTGACTTCGCCTTGCAGGTTGTCGATCCGGTCACGGATATCACCCGTGGCCTTCTCGGTCTGGCCCGACAGGGCCTTGACCTCTTCCGCAACGACCGAGAAACCCCGCCCGGCTTCACCCGCACGCGCCGCCTCGATGGTGGCGTTGAGGGCGAGAAGATTGGTCTGGCCGGCAATTTCGGCGATGGTGTCGACAATCTGGGTGATCTGAGCGGAGGCCGCCTCCAGGCGTTCAACCCGGCCCATTATGCTCTGATAGGCCGTATCGATCTCGCCCATTTGATGGGAGGACTGGGCCACTTCATCGAGGCCGGTATTGGTCGCCGTCACACATTCGGTGAGATTGCCAGCAGACGTACCGGCAAAGCTGGAGATCTGCTGGATCGAAGCATCGAGCTGCTCGATGGCGGCCGCCATGGTCTGGCTCTGACTGGCGACACCCCGGATATCCCCGGTCACCCGGGCCGTTGCGGCCATGGCCGAACTGGCATGCATGGAAAAGCCTACAGACCGGTGCAGGGACAGCTCGTCGCGGCCGGCTATCATGCCAATCAGACGGGCCAGCGGGCCGGCCAGGTCTTCCGGCACATCTGGAAGCCCGGTGAGCTCCCCATCCGCCAATCGATCCAGCGTGCTGGCCAGCGACTGCACCCACTCCGGATCATGATCCGCTGCGGTCACAGGCAGGTCTGTTTCGTCGTCTTCAAAAGCATTGCGGCGGAGGAGTGCATTCAGCATAGGCGAATTCCTTAGTCTCTTGAGAGACCTGCCCTGCACTCGGTTAATTAAGGGTAATAATTTTGTGGCGAAACCAAACGCTCCAAGCCCGCTTCACGCATGTATTTGGACCTGGTCACTGCATTTTCGCATAACGGGATTGCGGACACGTCTCTTCTTCCGGGCCGGGTTCTGCGTCATATACGCGTCATCGAAGGCGGCGAACACCGCTGTGTACCTCGAGTTTTGAAGCATACCCGTCTCCTCCCCTTCAGGTATGCCTATCTGGCGCCGGATCCTCTCCTCCCCTTTAGGATCCGGCGCCAATTTCTTTTCAGACGCATAAAGAAGAACCCCGGCTCGAAGGCCGGGGCTTTTTCTTTGGCGGTCTCGTGCCGGTCAGTCCCCCCCTGAACTAGCCCAGGGTCGAGCGCAGCATCCAGGCGGTTTTCTCGTGAATGGTCAGGCGCGGGGTCAGGACATCTGCGGTCGCCTCATCGCCATTCTCACCGGCCAGGTCCAGTGCCTTGCGGATCGTGCCGACCACCTGTTCGTGACCGACCAGAAGATCGGCCACCATGTCATTGGCCTCGCTCTTGTCGGCCGCCGGCGACAGGGTCGCAGACGCCGCCATGGCGTCATAGGAGGCCGGCGCCTTGACGCCCAGAGCCCGGATACGCTCGGCAATCTCGTCGGTCGCCGTCCACAGCTCTGTATACTGGGTCTCGAACAGCGTATGCAGGTCATGGAAACGCGGTCCGGTGACATTCCAGTGATAGGCGTGCGTCTTGAAATAAAGCGCATAGGTGTCGGCGAGAACCGCGGTCACGGCAGCCGCCATATCGGTCCGCTGGTTTTCGGTAAGGCCCATATTGAAGCTCATCGCTGTCTCCTCTGCATGTTTCCGGGGCAACCGGAGTTTCTGTAGGGGATTATAGCGACAGGTATGCTATAAACCAAACAAGTCTTATTTCTCGGAGCAATTGATTTTACCGATATCAACGCAGACTGGCGCAGAAGCGCTGGATACGGGTCGCAGCCTCGCGAAGACTGTCATCATCCGTGGCGTAGGAGACGCGGAAGCCGGGCTCCATGCCGAACGCAATACCGGGCACCACGGCAACAGCCTCGGCCTCCAGCAGCGCGGCGCAGAAATCGGTATCACTATTGATCACCGTTCCGCTCGGCGTCGTCTTGCCCATCGCGCCGGCACAATCCGCAAAGACGTAGAACGCCCCTTCCGGCTTGGGAGCGGCAAGCCCTTTGGCCGCGTTGAGGCCCTCGAGCATGAAATCGCGGCGGCGGCGGAAGACCTCATTGCGCGGCTTGAGAAACTCATGTTCGCCATTCAGTGCCGCGACGGCAGCCCACTGGCTGATCGAGCAGGCATTAGAGGTGGTCTGGGAGATCACCTTGCGCATGCCGGCAATCAGCGGCTCGGGCCCGGCCGCATAACCAATGCGCCAACCGGTCATGGAATAGGCCTTGGACACACCATTCATGGTCAGGGTGCGCTCGTAAAGGCGCGGCTCGACCTGGGCAATGGTGGCGAATTCAAACCCGTCATAGACGATGTGCTCGTACATATCGTCGGACATGACCCAGACATGCGGGTGTTTCAGCAGCACCTCGGCCAGGGCCTTGAGGTCATCCGCGCTATAGCCCATCCCGGTCGGGTTGGACGGGGAGTTGAGAATGAACCATTTCGTCTTCGGCGTAATCGCGGCTTCCAGCTGTTCCGGCGTGATCTTGAAATTATTCTCGATCCCGGCCTTCACGATCACCGGCTCACCGCCGAGCAGGCGCACGACTTCCGGATAGGTCACCCAGTACGGCGCCGGGATGATGACTTCATCTCCGGCATCCAGGCTGGCCGTCAGGGCGTTGAAAATGACCGGCTTGCCGCCCGGCGCGATATGCACCTGCGCGGCGGTATATTCGAGATCGTTATCGCGGCGGAACTTCTTGACGATCGCGTCCTTGAGTTCGCCAATCCCGTCGACAGCCGTGTATTTCGTCTCGCCCCGCGCGATGGCTTCGACTGCGGCCTGCTTGATATGGTCCGGTGTATCGAAGTCGGGTTCTCCCGCTCCCAGACCGATCACATCAATACCCTTGGCGCGCAGCTCCTTGGCCTTCTGGGTGACCGCCAGCGTGGCAGAGGGTTTCACGCGCGAGAGCGCGGCAGAGGCCGAAAAAGTCATGGGCATTTCCTGAATCAGGCTTGAGACATGGCGAGCCTAGTCCCGCGGGCACACTGGAGCAATCACAGCCCGCACGGCTGATTGTCGCGGCCTGCCAGTCCAGAATATAACTTGCATTGCAATATATCATGCATTACAAGACATGATCATGAATATCGACAGCTGGAAATCCCAATTGAGAAAAGGCGCAGCGGAGCTGGCCGTTCTCGCCATGCTCGATCAGACGCCAAGCTCGGGTATCGCCCTGGTCAAGCGGGTCGAGCCCCACCCGCATATCGGCCTGTCCGGCGGCGCCCTCTACCCCCTGCTCAACCGGCTCGAACGCGAGGGCAAGATCGCTGGCCGCTGGTCCAGCGAGACCGTGGGGCGGCCGGAGAAGTCCTATGAGGTCACCGAGGACGGCAAGGCCTGGCTCGCCGCCATGCGCGCAGCGCGCGCCTTGTTCGACCAAGACATGAACGCAATCCTGGAGGCGCAGGCATGAGCACCGATCCGCGCATTGAAAACTTTTGCGACGCCCTGGAGCAGAACCTGACCCGTCTCGGCGTCGAGCATCCGGGCGATATCGTCTCCGAGATCCGCTCTCACCTGCTCGCCGCTGCAGATGCCGGCACGCTTGAGAGCACGCTCAACGAGATGGGCAGCGCGGCGGATTATGCCCGCCAGTTCCGTGACGCGCTGCGTATCGAGGACGCCTATATCCGCTCCGGCCCGAAGCACACGGTGGCGACCCTGATCCTCTTGTCCGCGCATCGCCTCGTCGCCGCGATCGGTCTGTTTTTCACCGGAATCTTCTATCTCACCGCGCTCTCGGTTCTGGTGACGATCGGTTTCGAGATTTTCGATCCATCCTCCACCGGCCTGTTCACATCGGAGGAAGGCGGATTCTTTCTCGGCACGATCGCCGGCGCCCCCCACGCCTACACCGAACATCTCGGCGGCTTCTACATCCCCGTCGCTGCTGCCATGGCGATGGGTTTTTACCTTGCCGGTGGCGCTATTGCCCGCCTCGCCCTGCGCATGATGCGCAAGAAACCCAGCCGTCAGACCTGACCACGCCCATCCGTCTTGAGGGAGAACCAATGATACGCCATCTGATCGCGGCCTGCGCCGCCCTCGCCCTGCCCCTGTGCGCTGCCCAGGCCCAGGACGACGCGCCTCCCAGCCCTCTGCTTGAAGCCCACCAAAGCGGCCTCGACCCTGCCGACATCGCGCTCTTCTTCGACAGTGCTGTGGCCACCAACCTGGCCGAGAATGATATCCCCGGCTTGGTCGTGACCGTCGTGCAGAATGGCGAGCTGGTCTTCGCCAGGGGGTATGGTCATGCCGATGCTGCCCAGACCCGCCCGGTCGACCCGGCCACCACCCTGTTCCGTCCTGGCTCGGTCTCCAAATTACTGACCTGGACCGCCGTCATGCAGCTGGTCGAACGCGGACAGCTGGACCTGAATGCGGACGTCAACACCTATCTCGACGGCACCGGTATCGAGATCCCTGAAGCCTTTGGCGGCCCGGTGACCATGGCCCATATCCTCGCCCATACCGGTGGCTTTGAAGACGGGGCTGTCGGCTTCCTGTTCGCGGACGAGGCCGAGGACCTGCGCCCGCTTGGCGAGGTCATGCTGGAACACCAGCCCGCGCGGGTGCGTCCAGCGGGCTATGCGGCCAGCTATTCCAACTGGGCGACCAGCCTGGCCGGCGTCATCATCGCCAATATCTCCGGCACAGATTTCGAGACCTATATAGACCAGAATATCCTTGAACCGCTGGCCATGACCCAGTCGAGCTTCCGCGAACCCCTGCCGGGTGACATCGCCGCCGACATGTCCGAGGGCATGATGCGCGAGAACGGCGAAACCCTGGACCAAGGCTTCGAATACATCGCCAACTTCGGTCCGGCCGGCGCCCTGTCTGCCTCCGGCACGGATATGGCGCGCTTCATGCTGGCCCACCTCAATGGCGGCGAGCTCGACGGCGAGCGCATCCTGTCGGCGGAAACGGCCGCGCTGATGCACAGCCAGCTCTACACCATGCACCCGGGCCTGCCGGGCATGGCGCACGGCTTCTTCGAGCAGGAATATAACGGTCAGCGCGTGATCTCCCACGGCGGCGACACGCTCTGGTTCCATTCCAACCTCGTGCTGGTCCCGGATCATGATCTCGGCGTCTACATCTCCACCAATGGCGCCGAAGGTGCGGCATTGCGCGGCGATGTCTTCGAAGCCTTCATGGACACCTTCTACCCGGGCGAGGCCGTCGAGCTTTTGACCCCGGAGGTCGGCACGGACCTGAGCGAATATGCCGGCATCTACCGCTTCAATCGCCATTCCTATACGACACTGGAGAAGATCACGGCGGCTGGCGGTGGGCTCACCATATCGGCCAGCGAAGATGGGGCGCTCCTTGTCAGCTCCGAGGCCGGTACAAGGCGCTATGTCGCGCTCGGCGACGATGTGTTCCGCAGCTATGACAGTGAAGCCCGCATCGCCTTCATGCGCGACGAAACCGGTGCCGTAACGCACTATGTGCCGTGGAATGCCCCGATCTTCGCGGCCTATCGCGTTTCGCCGATGGAGACGCTGAACACGCAATTGCTGATCCTCGGCCCGGCCTTGCTGATCTTTCTCAATCTGGTAGCCGGTACGCTGGTGCACTGGCGGCGGGTGTTCGCCATGAACGGTATGCAAAAACTGGCGCGACTGAATGTCTTCGCCCTCGGCGCGACCCAGCTGATCTTCGTTGGTGGACTGGCGGTGGTGCTGTCCAGCGCCGGTACCGAAATTGTTTTCGGCTGGCCTCCGGCCCTGACGACGCTGCTCGCCTTCCCGGTGATCGGAGCGGTTTTGACCCTGACGGGGGCGGTCCTGGCCTTCCGCCTGTGGAGCCGCGGTGATGGCAGCGTGCTCGCACGGCTGCGCTATTCCGCAGTGATCCTGTTTTCCACCGGCTATCTGGCGGTCCTGAACTACTGGAACCTGCTTGGCTGGAAGTTCTGAGCCCGGCCTCACAAACACTTGATCAGGGGCGGTCTTGCATGACCGTCCCTGCATCGCGACCTCCTGTCCGACGCCGCTTCCGGCGCCGCAAGCGAGGACATAACGTGATGACCGAATTCACGATGCATTCGGTTGAAACCGCACCCGACGCCGCCAAGCCGCTGCTGGAGAAATCCCAGGCCAATGCCGGCTTCATTCCCAATCTTCATGCCTTGATGGCGGAATCGCCGGAGCACCTGGAGGCCTACCAGACGCTCAGCGCCCTGTTCTCCCGGACCTCACTCAGCAAGACCGAGCAGAACATCGTCTGGCTCGCGATCAATGCCGAGCATAATTGCCATTACTGCGTCCCGGCCCATACGGCGATCGCCCAGATGCAAAAGGTTCCGCAGGACATCATCGACGCCCTGCGCGACGAACGCCCGCTCCCGGACGCCAAGCTGGAAGCCCTGCGGCAGTTCACCCTGAAGACGGTGCGTCAGCGCGGTGTCGTCTCCGATGCCGATACCGACGCCTTCCTCGCCGCCGGCTATACCCGACGCAACATCCTCGACGTGATCCTCGGCGTCTCGCACAAGGTGATGTCAAACTACATCAATCATTTCGCCGACACCCCGGTTGATGAGGCCTTCAAGCCCTTCGCCTGGACCAAGGGCGAGGCTGTTGCCGCGGAATAAGCTTTCGCAATCAATCGATTAAGGGCGCTTCCTCGGGGAAGCGCCCATTTTTATTGCGCCCAATTTCGCCGCAATTCTCCCCGCAATCGCCGCAAACCGGCCCTTTGCCCTCCCCGATCCGGGCGCAGCTTGTCCATGGACAGGGAAGCGAACCGCTCGCGAAAAACACGATCACGGCGGTTCGATTTATGGGGAGGAAGTCGATGACTTCATCGCGCACACGCAACGCCGCCGGGAGCCAGGCCTGGCTCGGCCTGATGATCGCCATAGCCGCTTTTGCCGCCACGATCTTCTTGTGGTCTGAAGCCCAAGCCGACACGCTCGATCCGGCCACACCGGAAGGCATGGTCCGCCTCAGCGAGGTCAATGAGGGCGCCCTCCTCCTCAAGACCGTCGAGGCCGGTGTCTATGTGCCCGCGCCGCTGGTCGCGACCGATATCGCCCTCGACATCTCCGGTCCTGTCGTTCGCGCCACCATCACCCAGCGTTTCGAAAACCCCTCCGAAGCCTGGGTAGAGGGCACATACGTCTTCCCGATGCCTGAAGATGCCGGCGTCGATCGCTTGCGCATGCAGATCGGTGAGCGCTTCATTGAAGGTGAGATCCACGAGCGCCAGCAGGCCCGCCAGATCTATGAACGTGCCCGTGCCGCCGGTCAGCGCGCCAGCCTCTTGGAACAGGAACGCCCCAACATGTTCACCACCTCTGTGGCCAATATTGGCCCGGGGGAGACCATTATCGTGCAGATCGAGTATCAGGATGTCGCCCGCCTGCGCGACGGCACGTTCGAAGTCCGCGCGCCGCTGGCGATAACCCCGCGCTACATCCCACAGGATGTCGGCTACCAGCTGGCGTCTACAGGCTCGATTTCACGCTCCAGCGTGCCCGACGCGCACCGCATCACCCCGCCCATCATGCATCCGGACAGCGAGCCGGGCGAAGGCCTGCGCCTGCCGGTCACCATCCGCGCCAATCTCGACGCCGGCTTTGAACTCGGCCCGGTGGCCAGCCGCTTCCACGCCACCTATGTCGAACACACCGCGCCCGGCCAGGCCACGGTCCGTCTTGCCGACGGCCCGATCCCGGCCGATCGCGACTTCGTCCTGACCTGGCGTCCGGCCAATGAAACGGCGCCGAGTGCAGCGCTCTTTACCGAGACCGTCGGCGATGAAACCTATCTCCTGGCGCAGATCCTGCCGCCAGCCCAGCTCGGAGCGGACACGCCGCGCCGCCCGCGCGAGACGATTTTCGTGATCGACAATTCCGGCTCCATGGCCGGCGAATCCATGCGCCAGGCCCGTGAAGCGCTGATCTTCGCCCTCGAGCGCCTCGAACCGACCGATCGCTTCAATGTCATCCGCTTTGATAACACGATGGAGCAGGTCTTCCCCGATGCTGTCGACGCCAGTGCGGTCAATCTTGCCACCGCCATCGGCTTTGTCCGGCGCCTGGACGCGGAAGGCGGCACGGAAATGCTGCCAGCGCTGGTCGCTGCGCTCAATGACAGCCGCCCGGATGAGACCGGCCGCGTGCGCCAGGTTGTCTTCCTGACCGATGGTGCCATTGGCAATGAACAGCAACTTTTCGAGGCTATTGATGTCGGTCTAGGCCGTTCGCGCCTCTTCCCGGTCGGGATCGGTTCGGCTCCGAACACTTATTTCATGAGCCGCGCAGCCCGTGCTGGCCGGGGCACCTTCACCCATATCGGTCAGATCAGCGATGTGGCCGAGGTAATGGAAAAGCTCTTTACCGCGCTCGAGCGCCCGGTCATGACCGAGCTCGACGCGCTGTTTCCCCGCGATGCGCTGGCCGAGATCTGGCCTGCACCGCTTCCGGACCTCTATTACGGCGAGCCGGTCGTCATGACCGCGCGCCTGCAGTCCACCGAGGGTGTGATGTTGGTGGAGGGTGAGTTGGCGGGCGAGACCTGGCGTGAACAGCTCTCGCTCGCGAACACCCGGCCCGCCTCTGGCATCGCCACCCTGTTCGGTCGCAATCGCATCCGCTCCATCGAGGAAACCCGTTTCCAGGGCGCGTACCAGGATACGATCGATGCGGGCGTGTTGCGCACGGCGCTGGAATTCTCACTCGTTTCCCGCCTGACCAGCCTGGTCGCTGTCGATGTCACGCCAGCCCGCCCGGTCGCCGACCCGCTGGTACAGCGTGACATCCCAGTGATGGCACCGGATGGCTGGGACCTGGAGGCGGTCTCTGATGATCGTATCGATCCGGTCCAGCACGCCGCACTCGACACCGCTTTGATCGACCAGCTGCGCCCGGGCCGCGACCCCAACGCCCAGGCGGTCGACGAGAATGGTGTGCCGCTGCCGGCCACCGCCACACCGCGTGAAATGATGATGTGGCTCGGCGCGCTGATGATGCTGATCGCCCTGTTCTGGCTGATCGCCAACCGGGAGCGCCGGCTGTGGTGAGCGCACAGAAACGGGCGCACCCCAAGGCGGGGAGGATGGCGGCCACGCTCGCAGCCATCTGCCTCCTCCTCGCGGGCGGGTTCGTCTTCGGCCAGGGCGCTTATCTGACCGCCAAGGCCGAGATTGCACAGGTCCTTCTGGCCAAGGCCTGGACCCGTGCTCAGGATGGAGAGACCGCGCCAACACCATGGCCCTGGGCCGATACCTGGCCCGTGGCGCGCCTCTCTGTCCCTTCCCTCGGCGAGCGCGCCATCGTGCTCGCCGAGGGCGGGGGCGAAGCCCTGGCCTTTGGCCCGGCTCATCTCGCTGTCTCTCCGGCTCCCGGTGATGCCGGCACGTCGATCATTGCTGCCCACCGGGACACTCATTTTGCCTTTCTGCGGGATGTCGAGCCCGGCGACGAGGTGATTGTCGAGCGAGCAGATGGTGAGCGCATCGCCTTTCGCGTCACCCACACCCAGATCGTTCACGCCGAGCGCTCCGGCATCCAGCCGGCGGGCGGCCCGGCGCGACTGGCGCTGGTGACATGCTGGCCGTTCGGTTCACTGACACCCGGTCCACTGCGCTATGTCGTCTGGGCCGAGAAGATCATGACAGATCATCCAGACGCCGGATTTGAGCTGGCGCTGAACTCCGGCACGGGTTAACCCTTCTCGCCAGGCGGGGGCCTGTGAGGAGAGAAGTGTGGGCGAAGTGTTGTTCGCGCCCCTCGATGAGCCCTGGCCGCGCCGCGTCTTCGCCGGCGCGCTGGCCGTCATGGCCAATGCCCTTCTCCTTGCCCTGATCCTGCTGGCACCACGCCACATGCTCGACCCTGTCGAGCCGGATGTTGTCGAGGTCATTCTCGTAGAACGGCCCGTCGAGACGGAGGAGCCGCCCGCCGAGGTCCGCCCCGTACAGGACATTCCAGTCGAGCAGGAGGCCGAGCCGGAAACGGCTGACAACGCACCAGAGCGTCCCCCGCAAGCCCCGGAACAGGTCGCGCCCGCGGAATCTCAGGCCCGAGGAGAAACGATCCCGGAGGACGAAGACGAGGACGAGATCGAGCAGAGCCGCGGCGGTGGTGGCGGCTTCCTGGCTTTCGAGGGCGACGCCTTGTCATTGCCTGCCGGGCGTGGCTCTACCCCGATGTTCCTGCGCGAGGTCTTCTGCCAGTCCAGCTCTGCCGCGACCCGCGAGGCCGCTGCCTGTCCGGACGGCCCGCCGGAAGGAGGCTGGGCCTATTCCGATCACGGCACGGCCGAGCAATTGGCCCGTGTCCGGGCGGCCTACGGCATCGGCCTTACGGCAGAGGAAATCCGGGCACTGTTCGCCGACCGTCCGATCCCCGCACGCGACCTGGCCGGGCTTGGGACGACAACCAATCAGCACTCCCAGGCGACCAGTGCCGCCGACAGCATGCGCGACAGCTTGCCACCGCTGGTCCCAGATCCCGCTTTTGGCGATTGACGGAGCAAGCGGATAACCGCTCTTATCCGCTCATGAACTTCCTCTCCGACACCACCGCCCCGGCTCACCCGACCCTGATCGATGCCCTCGCCCGCGCCAATGAAGGCTATGCGATGAGCTATGGTGCCGATGACATTTCCGCTCGTGTGGAAGCCCGGCTGAAAGAGATCTTCGAAACTGATCTGAAAGTGCTCTTTGCTGTATCCGGCACGGCCTCCAATGCGCTGGCGCTCTCGGTTCTTTGCCCGCCGCACGGCGCCATCCTGTGCCATGACGAAGCCCATATTCACCGCGATGAACGCGGCGCGCCGGAATTCTATACCGGCGGGGCCAAGCTCATCCCGTTGCGCGGCGCCCACGCCAAGATTGAACTGGCAGAGCTCGATCGCGCCGTGGGTGAGATTCCCGAAGGCTTCGTGCATTCCAATCCGGTACGGGTGCTCTCCCTCTCCAATCTTACCGAAAGCGGCACCGCCTATACACCGGCTGAAGTCGCCGAACGCGCCGCCCGCGTCCAGGACCGGCCAGCCTTCGTCCATATGGATGGCGCCCGCTTCGCCAATGCCCTTGTCACGCTGGGCTGCACGCCGGCACAGCTGACCTGGAGGTCCGGCGTTGATGTCCTGTGCTTCGGGGCCACCAAGAATGCCGCCATGGGGGCAGAGGCCGTCATCCTTTTCCCCAAGGCGATGGACCGGTTCGAGGAACTTCAGGCGCGCCAGAAGCGCGGCGGACATATGGCGCCGAAAATGCGCTATATCGCCGCCCAGTTCGATGCTTGGCTCAAGGATGACCTTTGGCTGGACCTGGCCCGCCGGGCCAATCAGCGCGCCCGACTTCTCGCCGACGGTATCGGCACCATCGACGGGGTCGAGGTGCTGCACTCCGTCGATGGCAATGAAGTCTTCGCTCGCCTGCCCGAGGACATCGCGGCACGTATGCGGGACGCCGGGGCCGGCTTCTACCAATGGCCGGACGGTTCCGCGCGCTTTGTTGCCTGTTGGTGCACCGAACAGTCCGAAGTCGAGGCGCTGATCCAATCTGCGCGCTAAACACAGCTTGAGGTGGTGAAACAAATCGTGTACACCCCCTACATCGGATGGAGGTGTCAGTGGCGCACGGGACCGGAATTCTCTTCAAGCTCGACCGGATAGGCTTCGACGCCTATGGCCGGGTTCAGATCAATGATGATGAAGCGGCGGGCGCGCTTCACCACCTGTTGCGCGAAGCCGATGCCATTGCCTGCCGGTCCGGATGCGGCATTCCGCTGGCCTGCGACAGCGCGCTCATCCGGCGTGATGAGCTTGTCCAGAACGGGCCGGTGCTCTTGATCAATAACGCCGATTTCGCCTCCATTATCCGCAAACGGAAGGCGGTCGATGCGCGCGAAGCTGTGATCGTGTCGAGCCCTACAGGGCCCTGCAGACCGGCTAGCTCGCCTCGGCCTTTTCCTCATCCGTCGAACGGCGCCAAGGGCCGCTATAGCGCGGGTCCTGACGGCGACGGCGGTCCGGGCCGAAATAGGTCGAGGCCTTCACGAAACGGCGCGGGCGTTCGATCAGGGCCGAGATGCGATGGAAGAGATCAACCGGACGCACCGGCTTGGCGAGGTATTCATTGACCCCGGCATTGATCGCCTCAAGGACTTTGGATTTATCCGTATGGCCGGTCACCATGATGATCGGCAGATACTTGTTCGCACTATCCGAGGCGGTGCGCACCAGGCGAGTAAACTCGAGCCCGTTCAGATCGCCGAGCATGTAGTCGACCAGGGCAAAATCCGGATTGACGTCACGCATGGTCTCAAACGCGTCCGCTGCATCACGCACCTCGACAATCGTCCGCACGCCGAAACCCTGAAGGATCGTACGCAGGATCGTCGACATATGGGCATTGTCCTCAACAATCAGGACACGGATGCGTTCAAAACTACCGGACATGAGCGCTCTTGCGGCCGCGGGAATCAGGTCTTCTGTCATAATCGCCCAGCGGTCTTAACCAAGTCTTGACCGGGCCGCCCGGCGCTGCGGCGCCGTGCCACGCCGCCAAAGCGCGAAATGTGCTAATCTGCGAACCATGGGTAGGGTTCATCCTCCGACCGAGAAAGGAGACCGGCATGAACATCGCTGAAAAGGCCGTCCGCGACCTCATCCTGCGGGCCCGCGGTTATGACGGCAAGGAGCAAATCGAAGATTTCGAGCGCGATCCCGATACCGGTGAAACCGATGCGGTTGAAAGCCTGCAGACCGGCACTAATGATGCCGGCCGCGACGAGCTTGAAGCCTGGATTGGCGGGCTAGACGAGGAAGCCCAGGCCGAACTGGTAGCACTCTACTGGATCGGGCGCGGCGATTATGAAGGCCGCGAGTTTCCGCGCGCCGTGGAACAGGCGCGCAGCCGTCGCTCGACCCCGACCGCAAACTACCTGCTCGGCGCTCCCTTGATGGGCGATTACATTGAACTGGGTCTGGATGCGGTCATCGAGGCCGACGTCTATGATGACGCCTGAAACCGGTCTGCTGCCAGGCCTCTAGCGGGTGCTGCGACGCCAGACGACTTCGGATTCCGGAGCGCTAGGCCCTTGGTCTGCTCGGGATTCCAGTACCTGGAGGATGCGGTTGCCCAGCACATCGGGCGCGACGGGCTTGACCAGATAGGCATCTGCGCCCTTTTGCACCGCTTCCTTGACGACATGCGCCTCGGCATGCCCGGTGAGCACAACTACGGCCACATCGCTGTTGGGATGATCGGTCCGCGCCCGCAATTCCTCGAGAATGGACAGGCCAACCTCCCCCGCGAGCTCATAGTCCAGCAGCATGACGTCAAACGGCGCCGTATCCAGCGCTGCCCAGGCCGTGGCCACATCCGGAGCATCATGCACCTCGCTGGCACCGAGGCCGGTGACGATCCGGCGCACCAGCGAACGGATCGCGTTGACATCTTCAACGATCAGAACACGCAGGTTTTGCAGACAGGGCTGAGACATCACACTCGCCAAATTCAATTTCGATGCTGTTTTTGTCGCACAACGTATTGAATATTACCTTAATGCAACCCCGAGGCGTTGAGGATTTGCGGACGTTCGCGACGCGCGGCGAGCACAGCCATCAGGCTTTTCCCAAGCGTATTGGCGTTGAGCGGTTTGGGCAGAATAGCGCTCGCCCCCGCCTCCCGTGCGCCCTCGAACAGGAAGGGCAACTCAAGCGGGCCGAGTAACAGGACCGGCAGGTCCGGATCCGGGCTCGCCTGCGGATCGCGCAGGCTGCGGATCACATCGAGCCCGCTCTGCCCGCCCAGATCATAATCGACCAGGACGATGTCGGGCCGGCAGGTATGTGCCAACACCATCGCCTCTTCCGCCTCGCCGCACTGATACACGCGTTGCACCCCCAGCCCGCGCAACAGGGTCGACAGAACCGAGCGCACGGCTTGGCTATCATCGATCAACAAAACGCCGGCATCACTCAGGGCTGCAGGGGGCATGGAAATCTCCTCGTCACACCGCACAGGGTTAATCCTGACACTTAATGCCGGGTATCCAGGCGCTCATGCATTATGAGCTGACGCAGCGCCTGCCCGCGGGTGCGCCCTGCCGACACCACGCTGTCAGCACGCCCCTAGCCGTCGCCCGCGCGCGTGCGTATATCCAGCCCATGGCCAAGCTGACCGTCGACGACACCCTGACTGCCCCGGAAGACTTCGCACTCGACCAGGTGACGCAGACCCCCACCGCGTGGACGCCGCACCGCCCGGACCGGCCCGACAAGGCGGAGGGCGGGCTGACCTTCCAGTGCGTCTCCGAGTTCGAACCCATGGGCGATCAGCCCGCCGCCATCCAGGAGATTGTCGACGGGCTCAACACCGGCGAGCGCGACCAGGTTCTTCTCGGCGCGACTGGCACCGGCAAGACCTTCACCATGGCCAAGGTAATCGAGGCGGTGCAGCGACCGGCCCTGATCCTGGCACCGAATAAAACCCTCGCCGCCCAGCTCTATGGTGAGTTCAAAAGTTTTTTTCCAAACAATGCAGTGGAGTATTTCGTATCGTATTATGATTACTACATGCCCGAGGCCTATGTGCCGCGGACGGATACCTATATCGAGAAGGAAAGCTCGATCAACGAGGCCATCGACCGGATGCGCCATGCCGCCACGCGCTCCATCCTCGAGCGGGATGATGTGATCATCGTTGCCTCGGTCTCGTGCATTTACGGCATCGGCTCGGTCGAGACCTATACGGCGATGACCTTCGATGTGAAGCCCGGCGACCTGATCGATCCGCGCGCCGTCATGCGCCAGCTCGTCGACCTGCAATACACACGAAACGACCAGGCCTTCATCCGCGGCACTTTCCGCCTGCGCGGCGATAATCTCGAGGTTTTCCCGGCCCACTATGACGACCGCGCCTGGCGCATCAATTTCTTCGGCGACGAGGTCGAGACCATTGCCGAGTTCGACCCGCTCACCGGCAAAACCCATAACGAGCTGAAATCGGTCCGTTTCTACGCCAATTCCCACTATGTGACACCGCGCCCCACGCTCAACCAGGCCATTGTCCAGATCAAGTCCGAGCTCAAGGAACGCCTCGCCTGGATGGAAAAGGAGGGCAAGCTGCTGGAAGCCCAGCGCCTGCAGCAGCGCACCGAGTTCGACATTGAAATGCTCGAGGCGACCGGCTCCTGCGCCGGCATTGAGAATTATTCGCGCTACCTCACCGGCCGCAAGCCGGGCGAGCCGCCGCCCACCTTGTTCGAATACATCCCGGAAAACGCCCTTGTCTTCGCCGATGAGAGCCATGTCTCCATCCCGCAGCTCGGGGCGATGTATCGCGGCGACTATAACCGCAAGAAAACCCTCGCCGATCACGGCTTCCGACTTCCCTCCTGCCTGGATAACCGGCCGCTCAAATTCGAGGAATGGGAGGCGATGCGGCCGCAAACGGTGGAAGTCTCGGCCACGCCGGGGCCCTGGGAGCTCAACCAGACCGGCGGCGTTTTCGTCGAACAGGTAATCCGCCCGACCGGCCTGATCGACCCGCCGGTCGAGGTCCGCCCCGTGGCCAAGGACGGTGCCAGCCAGGTCGATGATGTCATCGACGAGGTGCGCAAGACAACGGCAAAGGGCTATCGCACCCTGATCACCACCCTGACCAAGCGCATGGCCGAGGACCTGACCGAATACATGCATGAGCAGGGCCTCAAAGTCCGCTACATGCACTCCGATGTCGACACGGTGGAGCGCATCGAACTGATCCGCGACCTGCGCCTGGGCAGTTATGACGTCCTCATCGGCATCAACCTGTTACGCGAGGGCCTCGACATCCCTGAATGCGGCCTTGTCGCCATTCTCGACGCCGACAAGGAAGGCTTCCTCAGATCGGAAACCTCCCTCGTCCAGACCATCGGCCGCGCCGCAAGAAATGCCGACAGCAAGGTCATCCTCTACGCCGACAGGGTGACCGGCTCGATGCAGCGCGCCATGGACGAGACCACGCGCCGCCGGGAAAAACAGATCGCCTATAACGAAGAACACGGCATCACCCCGAAAACCATCACCCGCGGGATCAGCGATATCCTGGAAGAGGTGATGGAGAGCCAGGCGAAGGGCCGGAATGTCGCCGCCAAGGGCCGCGGCAAACGCGCCAGCGGCAAGCCGTCCGGGGTTTCTGATACGGGTCAGACGCCGCTGGTCGGGGAGAATCTGGCGGCTGTGGTGGCGGATCTGGAGAAGCAGATGCGCGAAGCGGCGGCGGATCTGGAGTTCGAGGAAGCGGCGCGGCTGCGGGATGAGATCCAGAAGCTGACGGCGGGGTAGTGCCCCCTTACAGCTTTGGCTGGCACCCAGCCAGCTCGCCCCCTACTCCTCCAACCCCTCGACCACGACGGCGCTCTTGTCGAAATCCGCCGTGACGCTGCGCCAGTTCCACAGCGTGCGGCCGGCATAGAGGACGAGGCCAATGACGAAAAAGTCGGCGACGAGGCGGAACATCAGCACGTAGAGGCCGAAGAGGATATTGTCCGAGGCGTGGCGGACGGCGCCGAAATTCAGCTCATAGACCTCGGCGACATCATTGAGGGCGCCCTTGAGGATCATGTCGACGGTGAAGACGGCGAGGTCGCCGACGGCCGGGGTGTCGATGGCCTGGCGGGTATGGGCGTCGATGAGGACGGCGTGGCCGGGAAAGAGGAAGGGCGCGATCCAGGTAATGGTGAGCACGGTGATCAGCGGTACGATGACGCCGAGGGCGAAGATCAGGCCGATCCGACCCAGCGAGGTCATGGAATAGGCCCGGGCATCGTCACGGATGCGCTGGCGCCGCCGGGCGATGCCGCGCGGGGTGGAGGGCTTGGAGCCGCGATAGGTCAGGACCCGGCGCAGCGTGTCGATCGAGGTCGAGCGGTGCAGGCGGATGAAGGGTTTGCGCGCGGTGTAGACCGAGAACAGGCTGATGGCGAAGGCCAGGGCGAAGACATAGATCCGCCGCGCTTGTTCCGAGATCAGGGCCTGGTAGAGCGCGCTGTCCGCGATCGCCTGCCAGGCCGTTGCCAAGGTCCCCAGGACCGAACTCTCTTCCATCCCCTCCCCCAAGGGTTGCTCGGGGAGAGTTTAGCACGATCACGCCGGGGCGAGGTAGCGGTTTCGCGTATCAGGCTTGCAGCTTAATCGCCGCCATCGGCATCACCGCCGTCAATCCCTGCACCCCACTCATCGGCCTGCTCCGGCGGCCGCGTCGGTGCCGGCGCCGCCACACTGCGACGGTCAAAGCTGCGCGCCATTTCGCGGGCCAGTTCAATGTTCTTCTGCCGGGCGCGGCTGCCGATCAGGAAGTAGTCGACAATGACCCAGATGCCGAAACCGCCAAAGGTGATGAGCTTGAGCACGCCGGCGAGGATGTCGCCGACGAGGAAGCGGTCAATACCGAGAAAACCGAGCCAGATATTGAACCCGTAGAGCACAACCGGGTTCTTCTCCGAGGCCTGAAAAGCGGTCAGGAAGGCGCCGCGATTATCCTCCGGCACGGAGGCGATGATGTTGGCCAGTTCGAGCGTGTAGGATTTTAGATTCATGGTGTGTCCCCTTCATTGAACGCCAGTTAAGCGCGAATGGGCTCGGGCGGCTAGCGGGAAGATGGCACTGAGGCTCCCGTGTTGGAGGCGCCTGCGGCGCCTCCCCATGACATTTCCGTAAGCCCGCCAGTTCGCGCTCTGCCCGCGCGCCCATCCGTGCTAGGGCTTTGTCCGGGAAGGGGTTGCGTTGATGCTAGTACCGGGAATAACCTCATGAAATCTGTATCCGTCCTGTTTGCCGCTACCTGTGTTCTGTGCGCGCCCGCGGCGATGGCGCAAAGCGTGCACCCCCTGCTCGACAGCGCTCTGGCGCGCGGGCTCGACGAAACTGAGGCGAGCGCCTGGCGCTATACGGTGACGGTGACCAGCGCCGACGGTGTCATGGTCGGGCGTTTTGACGGCGCGCGGCCTGAGGGCCAGGAATGGGCCCTGCTCTCGCCGCCCGAAGAGGAGCTGTCGGAGTTCCAGTCCGAGCTCTGGTCCGGCTTCAATGACCGCAATGGCGAGGATGATGACGCCGAGGGCTATGGCTCCGGCCTGTTCTTCTCCGTCGATGACAGCGATATCGTGCCCGGCAGTTTCGCGCTGGCCGAGGAGGCCGCCGACGCGCTGGTCTTCAGCTTCGATCCCAAGCTGGAAGGCCGCGAGGAGATCGATATGGGCGAGTATCTCACCGGCGCGCTGACCGTGTCGCGCGACCCGGCGGTGGTGACGCGGCTGCGCATGTGGGCGCCGGAGAGTTTCAAACCGCACATCGCGGTGCGCCTCAACACGCTCGATATCGTGCAGGATTTTACCTGGATTGAAGGCCTGCCCGCCCCCGTCCTGACCCGTCTGAGCCAGACCATTCGCGGCAGCGCCGCCTTCCAGGAATTCGACCAGAGTTTCGAGCTGGTGTTTTCCGAGATCGAATATTCCGGGCCGCTCTCGCGCTAGGCCGCCCCTAACCCGGGAAGCTCTGCACACCCATTTCGACCGCTTCGCCGTCGATCATGGCGACGCACATCAGACTTTCCATGCCCTGGACGAAACAGTCGATAGGATGATCGCCGGCGCGCCAGGCATCGAACTGGGCCCTGTCCTCGGTCGCGGGATAGAAAGGAAACTCCGCCCCCTCATCATAGGCGGGCAGGTCTGATGTGCGCGTACGCCAGGGGTCTTTATCGACCCATTCGGCAAACGCCGCGAAGAAGGCCTCATCGCTCTCCGCCCAGGCCAGGATCGCGACATGCTCGGCAGGCGCGCTGAATTCATAGAGGCGCTCGCCATCAGCCCCGACAATGTCGCGCCGGGCGACGCGCTGACCGTTTTCACAGAACACCGCCGCATCAATGGTGACGCTCAGGCCCTCGGCATAGTCCCAGCGGCGCTGGGCCGACAGGCGGCAGAGGTCCACGCCGACATCAGCGACCTCTGTCGCCTCTATGGCGGCGGTCACGTCTGCGATCTCCGGCGCTGCCTGGCTGGCGGGCGCCGCGGCCTCTGGTGTTGTAACTGTTTCGCTGACCTCGGCCGTACAACCGGCCAGCATGGCCAGTGCGGCCACTCCGAAAATACGCATCTTCATCCCCCTGGTCTGATCGCAGACTAGCGCCCCTCGCCCGCCTCGCAAGCTTTGAAACAAACTCGTCTCAATTTGCGTACTCGCGCTTAGCTCGCCGGAAATTTGCGTCTGGTTTCATCGTACTCAGGCCGCAGTGAGAGGCGCGGTCAGACAAGAGGTGAAGCATGACGCAATTGCCGGATCGAGATCCTGAGACGACGCCCTTGGCCCAGGTCGTCGTTTTCGCCTCGCAGAAGGGCGGGTCCGGCAAGACTACCGTGTCGGCGCACTTGGCGGTTGAAGCCGAGCGCGCCGGCGCGGGCCCTGTCGCTCTGATCGACACCGATCCCCAGGGTTCGATGGCGAAATGGTGGAATGCCCGGGCCTCCGACACCCCGGCCTTCGCCCATATTTCCGTGCCGGACCTGGCCCGCGATATCGAGGCGCTGTCGGCGGCGGGCTACCGGTTGATCGTGATCGACACGCCGCCGGCCATCACATCGGCCATTTCCGAGATCGTCTCCCACGCCGATCTCGTCGTCCTGCCGACCCGGCCCAGCCCGCACGATCTGCGCGCCGTGGGCCCGACGGTCGACATCGTCCAGCATCAGAACAAGCCGCTGGTCTTTGTGGTCAATTCCGCGACGGCGCGCGCCCGCATCACCGGAGAGACAGCGATCGCGCTGTCCCAGCATGGTACCGTCGCGCCGGTCACCCTGCACCATCGCGTGGATTTCGCCGCCTCCATGATTGATGGCCGCACGGTCGGCGAGGCCAATCCGGGCGGCCGCTCGGCTGCCGAGATCAGCCAGCTCTGGGCCTATTTCGACGAACGCCTGGCCCGGCTGCGCGGAGACACAGCGCGCCTGATCGACAACCCACTCAAGACTTTCGACGAAGATATTCTCACGCCCGTGCCCAAGGCGCTGGCCCAGCTCAAGCAAAGCGGGGAGAGCGCCGCCGCTGCGGCCGT
The DNA here is from genome assembly GCF_030149235.1 of Maricaulis sp. GTDB lineage: Bacteria > Pseudomonadota > Alphaproteobacteria > Caulobacterales > Maricaulaceae > Maricaulis. The sequence continues at coordinate 24,593 of NZ_JASBRW010000072.1, forward strand.
CAAACAGGCCCTGGAAGCGCCGGAGACGCCGCCGGCCGCCCTGAGCTCACACCGGTTCGGTGATGTCGCCGGCCAGTGGGATGGCATCGAGCGGCGGCGCGAGGACACCGGCCCGCCCCCAGGCAAACCTGACCGGCGCGCAAGTGCCTCCCGGCCGGCTTTCGGCAAACGCTTCAGCGCCTAGAGGACACGCCATGGGTCAGAAATATGCCTCGCTCCATGCCGGCCTACTCGCTCGCAAGGGTGAAGCCATGCCGGCCTCGCGCCCCGGCCTGGTGCCCGGCCTGATTGAACGGGCCGCACCGGCGGTCGAAACCGCAGCCCCGCAGCATCAAGCAGAACCCAAACGCCCGACAGTGCGGCCGCGCCCGCCGGTACGGGAACCGGTCGCCAATCCCCAGCCCATCGAGAACCTGCCCGCCCGGCACAAGACGACGATACGCCTCAACGCCGCCCAGAAGCGCCGGCTGCGTCTCGCCGCCGCCGTCCTGGACCGGTCGCAGCAAAGCCTCATCAGCGAGGCCTTGGACGAGTTTCTGGATATACTGGCGGCAGATCCAGCCCTTGATTGCCGTTGCCTGAGCCGCTGCGCGAACGAAACAGGAAAAGCGCCAAAACCGCGCTAGTGCATGGAACCGTCTGCGCTGCCGGCGATGCGGGCGGCGAGAATGGTCTCCATCACTTCCAAGCGTTCGGCACAATCATTGGCGAGCAACAAACGCTGGCGTTCCGGAGCGGCAAAAGGTGCAATCATGGAAAGCTGGTCAATCATGCGCGGCAACGGCGCAGTACCCAGGTTATCCCAGTCCGTGCTCAGACCTTCCGATTCCAGCCACACCTCGAGCAGGCGAATGAGGCGTTCCCGCCCCTCCTCCGGAGCCTGGCGCGACTCAAGATCATGCTCGAAAGCGAGATAATCGGTACGCGCCACGCGATAGGGAGCCGCGGTTTCGATCTCGGCCGCGAGGGTGAAACGGCTGACCCCGCGCAAGGTGATCAGATAGCGGCCATCGCTGGTCTCCTGGAACTGGTCCAGTCGGCCCGCGCAGCCCACACGCGCCAGACCCGGCTTGTCCGGGGAGCCGCCCGCGCGGGTCTGGATAATGCCGATATGGCCATGGCCCCGGCGCACATCATCGACCATGTTGAGATAACGCGGCTCGAACACATTCAGCGGCAAGACCTCTCCAGGCAGGAGAATCGTGCCCCCGAGAGGAAAAAGCGGCAGTTCGCTGGGAAGTGTTTCTGTATCGGCCATAACAGAGAGGTAGGGCGCGAAAAGCGGCTCGCCAAGTGATCTACAGGTTAAATCTCATCACTTCGAACTGGTCATGCCGGGCAAACCAGTGGCTCGCGCTTTCGTTGTCGAGCTCGCGCATTTCCGAACGCAGATACCAGTCCCCATTGTCCAGACAGAAGGGGGTATAGGCCGAGACAGCACAGATTTCACGACCATGGCGGTTGATGTGTGACCAGGTGCGGACCGAGGCGACATCGCCGCAGAAAATATCGGAATGAACGATACGCCGATAATTCTCGTCAACCTCTTCACCGAACTTGCCATTCATCGGCTCGCCCAGATCATCCCGGGACATCAGCGGCATGAGGGCGAAACCGGCCTCGCTCTGCGCCTCGAGAATGACCTTGCCCCGGCGCACCGACAACAGGCCGGCCACATTGGGGCTGGAGATCACGCTGGCCTTGATCGAGCGCAGGAGCTGTTCGGACGGTGAGACGGTAAAACGCTGGCGCAGGATTTCCTGATGGTGCGGTGACGGCAAGGCTACTCCGCGCTCCCACTGGGAGATCAGAGCTTGAGAAACACCGAGCTGATCCGCGAGGCATTGCTGTTTCAAACGCTCGTGAAACCGCAATTCGCGAATCTGTTTTGCCCAATCCATGAAGCACCTCGGCCACCCTACCGTGTCCCCGGACATTACTGGAATTCATTTAGAAGTGAAATAACCGGCGCCTGCGATACGCTGCTGAAAAGGCATGTGAGCCTCAGGTTTGGCCCCGTGCATTTGGCAGGTCGACTGGCATTTGGCATGTCTTTGAAAGCCGGGGATGAACCCGGCCAGAACCTGACGCGCAATCAGCTCGCAGCGCGGGTCTCGCCGGTCTCGCCGATATCGGGCAGGACCATGGAGGCCTCCACCGTATTGCCGATGCCGAGATAGGACACGTTGGCGAAACCCAGCCCCTTGGCCAGCTTGATACCCCGGCCCCGATGGCCGGTACGGGTCGGATTGGCCATTTCCGCTGTCTCTGCATCAATGCCCTCGCCGTCATCCTGGATCAGCAGGGACATCAGGCGGCGGCCACGCTGATAGCGCAGTTTGACCACGCGCTCGGCGAAGGCCGGCTCACGCAGGCGCTTGGCCAGCTTGGCCTCCCATTTTCCTTCAGCCAGCCCCTGGGCCTTTTCCTCTGCGGAGAATTCCAGATTGCCGTGTTCGATGGCGCTGGAGAGCAGAACATAGATGCCGACCGCAGTGGCCACAGGTTTCGGCGCGCAGCGCGCCAGGAAGACCGCGACATGCTGGGCTTCGGACAGGGTGCGGATCCGGAACTCGCCCTCGCTGAGGGAGAGGACAGCGCCCTGTTCAGCGCCGCCGCTCTTGTTCAGCACCAGTTCCTGGGAGCGGTAGGCGCTGAGGCCGGAAACGGCATTGACCAGCGAGCCGGCATCGGTGTCGTGGGCGACATAGAGATCGGCTCGTGCGCCGGGACGGCCACCCTGAGTGACGAGGATGGAGCGTTGGCCGGGGGCGGCATTGGTCCGGGCTTCATTGATCCGGTTGGCGTGGGCATCATCGGCCACGATCAGCGCGACCGGTCCGGCCGGATCCATGGTCGGTCCGAGATAGACCGTCATGTCCAGCCCCTTGGCGAGCGCCTTGGACAGGACGCGGGTGCGCGGGCTGTCGGCCATGCTCAGCCAGAGACGTTCGGCAGGTTTACCAACCATGGGCGCTTTGCATCCTTAGGCCTTAACCGGGCATTCAACATACACTTGTGCCGACTATCGGATGAAGCCGTTAACAAGAACTATCGCGCAACTGAATGAGAATGCCGGGACTTAGGCGTCGCGGTCCTGCAGCACACCGGCCCGCCGTTCACGCCAGTTCGGGAAGCGGTAGAAGATGTGCGTGCCGATATGGCGGGTACGGATCAGGCTATCATTCCAGATCGGGTCAACCGCCACAGTGTGATAGTGCGTCGCCGTACGGGTCACGTCCTCGGCGAACCCCATCATCGCCAGACCGGCCACCTCAACCGAGTTACGCCAGCCACGGCCATAAGGCGCGCGTTCGAGCGAACCATCACAGGTGAAGGTGAACTGGCACCCGGTACGGCGTTCGGAGCCCTGATAGACAACACCGCAGATCGTGTTGGGCCAGTGTCGGCTGTCGACGCGGTTGAGGACCACCTGGGCGACGGCCATTTGACCGACGCGGGGCTCGGAACGCGCCTCGTAATAGACCGCCTCGGCGAGGCAATCGAGCTCGGAGGAGCGGCGGGATATGCCGTCGAACAGGGCGCTGGTCTCGGCATAGAGATCATTGAGCGGGCGGGTGCCGACGCTGAGGCCGGTCTCGTCGTTGGCGCTGAGCTGCTGCGAGGCGAGCTGGATATAGCCCGGCATGCCGCTGGCGGCTTCCTGGTCGAGGATGCGCTGGGCCAGGGCAATCGTCTCCAGATTCTCGTCCTGGGCACGTACGCGAACGGAGGCAAAGTGCAGGGCATAGATGACCGCAATGCCGAGCAGGATCGTCGCCAGCAAATGCAATGCTGTCGCCACCTGCTTTTGCTGGCTGCGTGCCGTGTCCAAATCCATGCGCTCTACTGCACTCATCGTGTTACCGTAATCGCATCGCCTCTCGGCGCGCGGATCATGAGGGATTGAGCTGAATCCTTCATGAAGCGAGCGCGCCTCACTATGGAATTACACCATACGGGTCAACTACCCGGTTGGCTTACAAATATGAAATGATTCGCCTATCGCGGCGGGTTAACGCGGTTGTTTACTCTTTATCAACCACTTAACCCTGTCGCCGCAAATGGGCCTGGGCCGCCGCCAAACGTGCAATCGGCACGCGGTATGGCGAACAGGACACATAGTCCAGCCCGGTTGCCTCACAGAAATCGATCGAAGCCGGATCACCGCCATGCTCGCCGCAAATGCCCAGTTTCAGGCCTTCCCGCTCGGCCCGGCCACGCTCGGCCGCGATCTGGACGAGGTCACCGACGCCGTCCTTGTCGAGGGAGACGAACGGGTCCTTCTCGAAGATACCGGCCTCGAGATAATCGCCGAGGAATTTGCCGGCATCATCACGTGACAGGCCGAAAGTGGTCTGTGTCAGGTCATTGGTACCGAAGGAGAAGAACTCGGCATCGCGGGCAATATCACCGGCGCGCAGGGCGGCGCGCGGCAGTTCGATCATGGTGCCGATGAGGTATTTCGGCTCACCGCCGGTCTCTTCCGCCACGGCCGCGGCCACGCCGGCGACACGGGCCTTCAGGATGGAGAGTTCGGCAGCGGTGGCGACGAGCGGGATCATCACCTCTGCGACGGGCTTCACACCGGTTTCCTTCTCGACCGCGACCTGGGCCTCAAAGATCGCCCGGGCCTGCATCTCGTAGATTTCCGGATAGGTGATGCCGAGGCGGCAACCGCGATGGCCGAGCATCGGATTGCTTTCCGCCAGATCCCCGGCGCGCTGCATCAGAAGCTCGGCTGACAGGCCGGTGGCTTCAGCCACATCGGCAACATCTTCCGCCGTATGCGGCAGGAATTCGTGCAGCGGCGGATCCAGGAGGCGGATCGTGCAGGGGCGCGTTTCCATGATGCGGAAGATGGCTTTGAAGTCCTCGCGCTGCATCGGCAGGATCTTGTCCAGCGCCGTGACGCGGCCGTCCTGGCCGTCCGACAGGATCATTTCGCGCACGGCCGCGATGCGGTCGGCGTCGAAGAACATGTGCTCGGTACGGCACAGGCCAATGCCTTCCGCGCCGAACTCGACCGCGGTTTCGCAATCGGCCGGGGTTTCCGCATTGGTGCGGACCTTCATGCGGCGCGAGGCGTCAGCCCAGGTCATCAGCTTGGCGAAATCGCCGGTCAGTTCCGGCTTGATCATCTTGGCTTCGCCGAACAGGACCTGTCCGGAAGCGCCGTCAATGGTGATGATATCGCCATCCTTGATGACGCGGCGGCCGACGGTGAAGCTCTTGGCGTTATAGTCGATCTTGATCTGACCGGCACCGGAGACACAGGGACGGCCCATGCCACGCGCCACCACGGCGGCGTGCGAGGTCATGCCACCGCGCGCGGTGACAATGCCTTCTGCGGCGTGCATGCCGTGAATGTCTTCCGGCGAGGTCTCGATGCGCACGAGGATGACCTTTTCGCCGTTCTTCGCGCGCTCTTCGGCTTCATCGCTGTCAAAGACAACAGCGCCGCAGGCTGCGCCCGGCGAGGCCGGCAGGCCGGCGGTGAGCACATCGCGCTCGCTGTCGGGATCGAGGGTCGGGTGCAGCAGCTGGTCGAGCTGAGCCGGATCGACGCGCATCACTGCTTCGTTCTCGGTGATTAGACCTTCCGACGCCATGTCGACGGCGATTTTCAGCGCCGCCTTGGCGGTGCGCTTGCCGTTACGGGTCTGCAGCATCCACAGACGGCCCTGCTCGACCGTGAACTCGATGTCCTGCATGTCGCGGTAATGGCGCTCGAGCTTGTCGAACACGGCCGCCAGCTCGGCATAGCTTTCCGGCATGGCCGCTTCCATAGACGGGGCGTCATCGCCCATCTTCTCGCGCATCGCCTCGGTCAGGCATTGCGGCGTGCGGATGCCGGCGACGACGTCCTCGCCCTGGGCATTGACCAGGAACTCGCCGTAATAGCCGGAATCGCCGGTCGACGGATCGCGGGTGAAGGCCACGCCAGTAGCGGACGTCTCGCCCATATTGCCGAACACCATGGCCTGGACATTGACCGCCGTACCCCAGCTGGCCGGAATGTCGTGCAGTTTGCGATAGGTCTTGGCGCGGTCATTCATCCAGGAGGCAAACACCGCCCCGATGGCACCCCAGAGCTGTTCGCGCGGATCGGACGGGAATTCGCGGCCCAGCTCGGACGCGGCGGCCTGCTTGTATTCGCCGACGATTTCTTCCCAGTCATCGGCGCTCAGATCGGTGTCGAGCTGATAGTCATTCTCGTCCTTGAAGGCGTCGAGAATGTCTTCGAAAATGCCGTGATCCACGCCGAGCACGACGTCAGAATACATCTGGATGAAGCGGCGATAGCTGTCATAGGCAAAGCGCTTGTCGCCGGACAGTTCAGCCAGCCCCGCCACCGTGGTGTCGTTGAGGCCGAGATTGAGGACCGTGTCCATCATGCCCGGCATGGAGGCACGGGCACCGGAGCGCACGGAGACGAGCAGCGGGTTGGCCGGATCGCCGAACTTTTTGCCGACGGTCTCTTCCAGCTGCGCCAGGGCGGTCTCGACCTGGCCTTTGAGCTCGGCCGGATATTGCCGGTCATTCTCGTAATAGGCGTTGCAGACAGAGGTGGTCAGGGTGAAGCCCGGCGGTACCGGCAGGCCCAGCTTGGCCATTTCAGCAAGGTTGGCCCCCTTGCCGCCCAAAAGCGTGCGCATGCCCGCTTCGCCTTCCGAATCGCCGCCGCCGAATGCGTAGACCCATTTGGTTCCGGTCATCACGTCTGCGCTCATCGTTATTTTCCCTGTCTAGCCTTCAATCCGGCTGAAATCGGCCACCGCGTGGATCGCCGTGCGGATGTCGGACAATAAAAGCAATCTGTTGCGGCGCAACATGGCGTCGTCCGCATTTACAGTGACCTGATCGAAGAAAGCGTCAATCGGTGCACGGAGCATCGCCAGCGCCGCCATGGCTGCGGTGAAGTCCTCCGCCTCCAGCGCCGCCTGCGCCTTCGGACCGGCCTCAGCCAGCGCCGTCATCAGCGCCGTCTCGGCCGCTTCCACCGCCGCGCCGGCATCATGGGCGCCTTCCGGCATGTCCCCGGTCTTGTTGAGGATGTTGGAGGCGCGCTTGTATCCGGCCAGCAGCGCCGTGCCGTCCTCAGTGTCGAGGAAGCCCTGCAGCGCCCGCGACCGCGCCGTCACCCGGACGAGATCGTCATCACCCAGGGCGAAGACCGCGTCGATGACATCGTGGCGGATGCCTTCATCGCGCAGGTGGACTTTAAGACGGTCGGCGAAAAAGGCGAGCAGCGACGGGATAAGAAGGTTCGGTTTCGCGAAGGTTGTCCGCGTGTTTGCGTCAAACTCTTCAACGGCCTCAAGTCGGTAAACACCGCCCCAGACCTCATTTGCTTCCAAAACTACAATCGATCCGGTCGCCATCTGCTCTGCAGAGAGTTCGGACGTTTTGGCCAGATCTTTGATCTCTACGGCGTCAACAGCACCATCGCCAAAGTCATTCTGGATCGTATCGCTTCGCCAGTAGACGCAGGAAACGCTTGGCACCCACGCCGCCTTGATAAGCCGATTTAAGACGTAGTTGCCAAAAGACGCGAGCGGCAATCTGCTGTCACCCTCCAACAAAATCCGGATCACCCCCAGCGCGGCACGGCGAAGGGCGAACGGGTCTTTGGAACCGGTCGGTTTTTCGTCGATGGCCCAGAAGCCGACCAGCGTATCGAGCTTGTCGGCCAGGGCGACGGCGGCGGAGACGGGTTCGACCGGGACTTCGTCAGACGGGCCCTGAGGCTTGTAATGCGCCTTGATGGCATCGGCGACGGCGGCGTCCTCGCCCTGCTCCATCGCATAATAACGCCCCATGGCGCCCTGCAGCTCGGGGAATTCATAGACCATTTCGGAGACGAGATCGGCCTTGGCCAGGCGCGCAGCCTTCTCGGCCAGGTCCGCATCCGCACCCACCACCGGGGCCAGCTCGCGCGCCAGGGCGGCAACGCGGTCAACCTTGTCGGCCACACTGCCAAGCTTCTCATGGAACGTAACTTTAGACAGCTCGCTCGCCATGTCTGCCAGCTTGGTCTTGCGGTCATTGTCCCAGAAGTGACGCGCATCAGCGAGACGGGCCGAGAGCACCCGTGAATTGCCCGCAGCGATGGCCTTTCCGCCATCGGGCGCCGTCTGGTTGGCCACGGTGACGAAATGCGCCGAGAGCGTGTTCGTCTTGGGGTCACGCACGGCGAAATACTTCTGGTGCGTCTTCATCGTCAGGGTGATGACTTCCGGCGGCAGGTCGAGGAAGTCCGGATCCATCGCGCCGAGCACCGGCACCGGCCATTCCACCAGGCCGCAGACCTCGTTCAACAGGCCCTGGTCCTCAACCAGTTCCAGCCCGGCGTCGCGACACGCCTTGGTCGCGCCGTCCATGATCATGCGCTTGCGGTCACCCGCATCGAGGATGACATGGCCCTCACCTTCCAGCTGCGCCTTGTAGTCAGCGAACCCGGTGACGGTGAACGGGCCGCGGCCATGCACGCGATGGCCCTCGGTGATGTTGGAGGTTTCCAGGCCGAAGACCTTGAATGGCACCACGTCGCCGTCGAAAACGCAGAGCAGGCGCTGGATCGGGCGCACCCAGCGCTGGGCTTTCTCGCCCTCGCCGATCTTCATCGATTTGGGCCAGTGGAAATTCTGCAGGATGGCCGGAATGGCCTCGGCGACGACCTCGGTGGTCTGCCGGCCCGGCTTGTCGATAATGGCGACCCAGAAGGCGCCCTTCTTGTCTTCGCGCTGCTCGCAGCTATCGGTGCTGTCCAGACCCGCACCGCGCAGGAAGCCCTGCAGCGCCTTCTCCGGCGCACCGACGCGCGGACCCTTGCGCTCCTCGCGCACATCATCCGCCTTGGTCGGCAAACCGGTCATGACCACGCTCAAACGGCGCGCCCCGACCAGGGCCGTCGTGCTTTCGGCCTTCAGACCCGCCTCACCCAGCGCCTTGACCAGCGCGGCTTCAAGATCCTTGGCCGCCTTGGCCTGCATGCCTGCGGGGATTTCCTCGCAGAACACTTCGAAAAGGAGTTCAGACATCAAGCGTGCTCTTGTGCGGCCCAGCGTTCCATGAGGGCGAAATAGCCATCATCGGGGGCTTCTTCGTAAATCAGTTCGTCTTCGTGAAAGACCGTCCAGCCCTGGGCATGCTTGACCCAGATATGACCGACGGGCTTGAGATTGGCGCGATCATCCAGTGACCCGGCCTTGACCGAGATCGATGGATTGCCCTCGGTATCATGCGCGATACGGGTGCCGCATTTCTCGCAGAACAGGGCCGACTTCTTGGCCTTTCCGGTTTCATTCTTGATCTCGAACGTCTTCGGCCCGCCCTTGAGGTATTTGAACCCGTCGCGCGGCACCAGCAGCGACATGGAAAAGGCCGAGGAGGTTTCCTGCTGGCTGTCCAGGCTGTGATTGCAATACAGCGTCAGCGGCTTCTTGGTGATCTCAAAGCGGATCGCACCACACTGGCAGCCACCGCGGAGGGGAAGTTTCATTCCGCCGCCTCCACAGCCGCGCGCTCCTGCTTCACCCAGGCTTCGGCGCAGCCCTTGGCCAGCTCGCGCACGCGGGCGATCCAGCTGGCGCGCTCGGCGACGGAAATGGCGCCGCGGGCATCGACCAGGTTGAACAGGTGGGAGGCCTTGAGGCAAAAGTCATAGGCCGGCAGGGGCAGCGGCTTGTCGAGCTCCAGGAGCGCCTTGCACTGGCTCTCCGCGCCTTTGAACCACTCGATCAGCATGTCGACATCGGCATGGTGGAAGTTGAATTCGGAGTATTGCTTCTCCGCTTCCAGGAAGACGTCGCCGTATTTCATGCCAGCGCCATTGAAATCGAGGTCGTAGACATTCTCCACGCCCTGGACATACATGGCCAGACGTTCGAGCCCGTAGGTCAGCTCGCCGGAAACGAGATCGACATCGAGACCGCCGACCTGCTGGAAATAGGTGAACTGGCTGACTTCCATACCGTCACACCAGACTTCCCATCCCAGACCCCAGGCGCCCACGGTCGGGTTTTCCCAGTCATCCTCGACAAAGCGCACATCATGCAGCTTCCGATCGATACCGATGGCATCGAGCGAGCCGAGATAAAGGTCCTGAATATCGGCCGGGCACGGCTTCAGAAGCACCTGGAACTGATAGTAATGCTGCAGCCGGTTCGGGTTCTCGCCATAGCGGCCATCGGCGGGACGGCGCGAGGGCTGGACATAGGCGGCATTCCACGGCCGCGGGCCGAGCGAACGCAGCGTCGTGGCAGGATGCAGCGTCCCGGCGCCAACCTCGACATCATAAGGCTGCAGGATGGCACAGCCCTTGGACGCCCAATAGGTTTGCAGACGCAGGATAAGCTCCTGGAAAGACGGGGCGTTTTTATCTGACATCGATGAATTTCCGGCGATAGGCGCAACAGGTGCTGAATTTGGCCGGACACTAGGCGTGCCCGGCGGTCAATTCAAGCGCGAGAGTCCTTGTCGTCACTGGGGTCAAGCTGCGCTTCCACCGCCCGCCGCGCGGCCTCAGCCGCATCATCACGTTTCGCCGTGGCACGCTTGCGACCGAAGAGGAGGAATGCGACGGCGAGAAGGATTAGGATGAGGGTGAGTTCGAGCATGGATTTTCTTAGCGGTCCTTCCCTCAACTTGTCATCCCGGACGTAGGCCCTGCGGAAGCGGGGCCTACGTCCGGGATGACAATTATTGAATCACTCCAACCCTAACGCCCCGCCCGCATAGATCGCCTGTACCTCAGGCGCATAGGCGCGCTCTTCGCCGGCATGCAGAACCAGCGGCGCCAGGATCCGCGCCGGGGCGCGGCCGCCCTTGCGGACCCGGACGATGACCCGCTTGGCCTCGCGGCCAGCGCGCGGCTGGACAGGCTTGATAACGACGGACCCGAATTCGCGCTCGGTGGCACTCAGAATGTCCGGCAAGGCATCGGCACGGTGGATGAAGGTGAGATAGCCCTGCCCCTTGATCAGCCGCGCCGCCGCCCGGGTCCAGACCGGCAAAGGCGTATCGCCGGTGAGCCAGGCGTGCTGTTTTTCCGGTGCCGGAGTGCGCAGGCTCGACGGGTCATCAAAGAAGGGCGGATTGCAGAAGACCTGGTCGGCCATGGGCCGTGGAGCGATCTCCGAGATATCGCCGGAGACGATCTCGACGCGGTCTCCGAGCGCGTTCTCATTGACATTGTAGCGGGCGATTTCGGCGGCCCAGGCTTCACGTTCCCAGGCGGTGAAATGCACTCCCTCCAGCCGCCGCGCCGCGCACAGGAGCGCGCCGCCCACGCCGCAGCCGAGCTCGACAACATGCGTGCCCGCTTTGGCCTCGAGGCTGGCGGCGAGCAGGACTGCATCCATTCCGGCGCGATAGCCCTTGACCGGCTGGTTTAGCCGCACGCGGCCATCAAGCAGGGTGGAATGATCGGTTTCGATCATTTCAGGCCCAGATCCGGCTCCTGCCCGTCGGCATCCTTGAAGGCCTTGAGCAGCAAGGTTCTAGCCTGGTGCTCATCCTCATCGGCCACAGCCAGGCGCGGCTGAATAGAGGAAAAGCCGCCGCCATACATTGAGCTCGTTGCTGTGTCGAAGACAGCACAGTCGATCCCGGCCTCCTCCAGCACGTGCTGGGCAAAGGACATTTTGACCGGATCGGGGGTTTTAAGGACGTCTTTCACAGCGATTTGAGCTCCTGCGCTGAATTGCCACCGCGCTCGCCGCTGGACGCGACGGGTCGGGATTCCTATTGTCACGGTCAAACTTGGGCCCGCAAGAGGTTCGCCGGCGTGGACAGCATGGTCAGTCTGAATACCCCTGTATCGCAAAGCGCACCGGCGCCCAATGCCGCTGAACGCCTCGCTGAGCTGGCCTATGACGATATGCGCCGGGTCGATGCGCTGATCCTGGAACGCCTCGACAGCCATGTCGATCTGATCCCGGAACTGGCGAAATACCTCATCGAGGCCGGCGGCAAGCGCGTGCGCCCGATGATCACGGTCGCAGCGGGTAATCTCCTCGGCTTTACCGAAGACAGCGTCATCAAGCTCGCCGCCGCGGTGGAGTTCATCCACACCGCCACCCTGCTGCACGACGATGTGGTCGATGAAAGCGGCATGCGCCGCGGCAAGACCGCCGCCAATCTGATCTGGGGCAACGCCTCCAGCGTGCTGGTCGGCGACTTCCTGTTCGCGCGCTCCTTCTCCCTGATGGTGGAAGCCGGTTCGATGAAGGCGCTGGGCGTCCTGTCCGCTGCCGCCTCGACGATCGCCGAGGGCGAGGTTCGCCAGCTGTCCGCGGTCAAGGATATCTCGACCTCGGTCGACACCTATATGGAAATCATCGACGCCAAGACCGCCGCCCTGTTCGCTGCTGCCTCGCAGGTTTCCGGTATCGTCGCCGGACGGTCGCAGAGCGATGAGGATGCGCTGGAAACCTATGGCCGCGAACTCGGCCTGGCCTTCCAGCTGGTCGATGATGCGCTCGATTATGGCGGCCGCGCCGCCAAGCTGGGCAAGGCCGTTGGCGATGATTTCCGCGAAGGCAAGGTGACCCTGCCGGTTGCCCTGTGCCTCAAACAGGCCAGCGGGGAAGAGCGCGAATTCTGGCAGCGCGTGATCGCCGAGACGGATCAGCGCGAGGGCGATTTCGAGCGGGCGATGGACTATATGCAATCGTGCAAGACCATCGACGCCACCGTCAACGCCGCCCGCGATCATGCCCGCAAGGCCCGCCTGGCACTGCAGCGCTTCCCCGCCAATGAATGGCGTGAAGCGCTCGAAAACCTCGCCGATTTCGTGGTTGAACGGGCGTACTAAGCGCCGGTCAGTGCAGCGTGTCCAGGCCGCGATCCTTGGCCTGACGCCTCACCCAGCGATGAAACAGGGTGAAGGCCCCGGTCCCGATCAGCAGCATCAGGAATTTCACGCCCTCCGCGCCACTGGCATGCCCAAGCCAGGCGAGCGTCGCGGCCATGATCGCCATGACCGCCCACACCAGCGCCACATCGCGATGACTCCAGCGCAGGCGCAGAAGCAGCTGGTAGGCATGGGCCCGATGCGCCGCGAGCAGATTGCACTTGGCCTTGGCCCGCGAGGCCATGGTCAGAAGCACATCGCCGAGGACGGGCATCAAGAGAAGCGGGGCGAGCCAGACCGACCCCGCCGGTCCGGTCACGGCGAAGGCCAGGGCCAGACCGCCGAGCATCATCGCCACGCCCAGTGAACCGATATCGCCCGCAAACAAACCGCCACGCGCCCCGAGCAGGGGCAGGTTGAGCACACAAAACCCGCCCAAAGCCGCCGCCAACAGCACCGAAAGGGCCGCCAAAGCGCCCTCGCCCATGACCCAGATTGCGAGGGCAGCCGGGATCAGCGACAGGGCCATGAGACCATCGGCTCCATCCATGAAATTGACGGCGTTGGTCACGGTGAACAGCCACAGGACCGAGCCGGCCAAACCGACCACCAGCGGCAGGGCGACACCGAGCTCAGTGACCGGACCCAGGGCCAGGGTCAAACCGCTGGAGAGGATGATAAAGGCTATGAATTTAAAGCCTTCATGCAGGGTAAAGAGATCATCGAGCAGACCAATCAGCCCGGCGATGGCACCGGCGGCGAGAATGGCGATCACCATAACGGCCTCGTTCGGCGCCAGCGGAGCAAGCCAGATCACACCGGCAAACAGGCCTGCCAGCACCGCAAGTCCACCTCCGCGCGGCGTCGGCGCGGTGTGGCTGGAGCGGCTGTTGGGATGGTCGAGAATGCCCGCAAAGCGCACCAGAACGGCGCCGAAAAACGCCGTGAAGAACGCGCAGAGGACGGGCAAAGCCGGCGCAAACAGCTCCATCATTCGCCGTCACCTGCGTAAGTGACCTCGCCATCGGCGATGCCGGCCAGGCCGACCTCGATGGCAAAACCGTCATAGCTGTCAGCTGCTCGCTCGGCTTTTTCATCATCGGAGAAAAGCGCGAAACAGCTCGCCCCGGATCCCGACATGCGCACCAGTTCGGCGCCATCCTGGCGCCTGAGCCAGTCCAGCGCCCGCTTGATTTTCGGAGCGACCCGCATGGCCGGGCGCTCGAGATGATTGGGCTCGCGGGCGAGCCAGTCGAGAATATGCCCGCCCAGCGCCCGCCCCGGCTTGAGCGGTGCGGGGTCAGTTTCATCAAAGGCGGCAAAGACTTCACCAGTGGAAACGGGTACGCCCGGATTGATGATCACGGCCGTCAGCGAGGGAAATTTGCCGATCAGCTCAATCTCCTCGCCAATCCCGCGCATGTGCAGGGGCCGGGAATACACGCAGGCCGGCACGTCTGCGCCCAGCTCGATAGCGATCTCGGCAAGCCGGTCGAGCTCCCAGTCAATCTCCCATAGCCGGTTGAGCGCGCGCAGGGTCGCTGCGGCATCGGCGGATCCGCCGCCCAGCCCTGCCGCTACGGGGATGTCCTTTTGCAGGTGGATGACCGCGCCCTTGTCGATCCCGGCCTTCTCCTGCAGCAGGCGGGCGGCCCGCAGGACAAGATTATGTTCCTCTTCCTGCAAATCCTGGCTCGTCTCACCGCCCATCGTCATCATCAGGGCGACTTCATCACGCACCGTGATCATGTCACCCCAGTCGGCGAAGGTAACGAGGCTGTCGAGCGGGTGATAGCCGTCTGCCCGGGCCGGGCCGACCCGCAGGGAAAGATTGATCTTGGCAGGTGCGAATTCGCTGATGGTACCCGACATAATGCCGCTTTTTCTGCTGCTTACGGAATGGCAGGCTGTTGAGCACTTTCCACGAACTCAACGCTATCCACGTCGGGCAAACCATGTTCGAGCCGTTCGAGCAAGGCCTCACGCTCATCCGCCTCGGGCTCCAGATCCAGCGCCCGGCGCCACTGGAAGCGCGCTTCCAGACGCCGACCAACCTGCCAATAGGCGTCGCCGAGATGGAAATTCGCCGTGGCACTGCCCGGAGACAGCGCTGCAGCCCGCTCCAGTGTCAGGACCGCGGCTTCGTAATTACCCAGGCGATAATGCGCCCAGCCGAGACTGTCGATGATATGCCCGGCCTCCGGCTCGAGCTCGGCCGCACGCGCGACCATGGCAAAAGCCTCATCCAGGCGTTCACCTCGATCGATCCAGAGATAGCCGAGATCATTGAGCACCTGGGCTTGATCTGGCCCGGCCCCCAGCGCCAGCAGGTACTCACTCTCAGCGGCCTCGTCATCGCCTTCCAGGAAAAGGCAGGAGGCTCGGAAATAATGATAGCGCCAGTCCACCAAACGGCCGTTGGCGACCCTGTCAGCGACGACATCGCCATACAGGCCCGCGGCTTCACCGCAACCGCCATTGACCCGCAGCAGGTCTGCCAGGATCAGGCGCGCCTCGTTATTGCCGGTCTCAGCCAACAATTCGCGCGCCATGGCCGTGGCTTGCTCCATCCGATTGAGGCGAGCGGTCAGCCAGATCAGGTCGACCTGGGCCGGGATGTAGAGCGGGCCTTCGGGGACAGCGGCATACTCGACCAGGGCCGCATCGGGCAGGTTGATCCGCTGCAGGACTTCGCCGAGCAGGATGCGATTGGCATGCATGTCGGGATCGAGCCGCTGGATCATGCGCAGATAGAGCGCGATCAGGTCCATATCGGTCTGGGCTGCGAGGCTGGCGGAGGGACCAAAGGCTGCCAGCGCCGCGGCTTCTGCTGATGTCGGACGACGCGGCGGCCGGCCACCGGCCTCAAGACGCGCCAGAGCGGCAGAGATAACCGGATCGGTTGGCACCGTGGCCAGATATTCCTCGTACAGGGCCCGCGCATTTTCGCGCTCGCCCTGGCGCTGGAGGAAAGCGCCATAAAGCTGGGTCGTCATCCGCGGGAAGGCGGAACCAAACACAGCGGCGCGATAGCCTTGATCAGCCGCTGCCAGGTCTCCCGCGGCCTCTTCAAGGAGAGCCCGGTGAAAGGCGATGAAGGGCAGGAGTTGACCATGGGCGGTCATGCGGCGCGCCTGGGTCAGGGCGATATCGCTGCGGCCATCACCGATCAGCGCCCAATGCAGGAAAATCTCTGCGATGAAAGCGTTGAACGGGCCATAGGGCGGCGCTTGATCGAGCACGTCCACGGCCTCATCATAACGGCGCCGCGCCATCAGGTCGGCGGACAGGTAAAGCCCGGCAAGGCGGCTCGGGTCGCCCATCGCAACCGACTCGCCCGCATAGCGAGCCGCATCATCCATGCGCCCCGCCAGTAGCGCAGTGATATAGGCCTGGTCCGCTAGGGTCACATCACCCGGCGACTGGTTCAGCGCCGTGGCGTAATAGCTCGCCGCCCCGTCCGCATCGCGGTGCTCGCGCGCATAGCGGGCGGCCAGGAAGGCGCCATAAACGGACGGCTCCTCATCCGGCACGCTGACACAGGCGCTCAGCAAGCCGCTGGCGAGAACGATAAAGGACAGGCCAAGGACGCGTTTCATACGGTCATGCTCGCGCGAGCGCGCCTTCGTGGCAAGCATCAAGCGCCGCGCGGGCTTGCAAAATCACCAAGCCCGGCGGTACGCTTGGATTACATGTTGGCGTAAATCGGCCCGCCGCCGCCTTCCGGCGTCGTCCAGTTGATGTTCTGGTTCGGGTCCTTGATATCGCACGTCTTGCAGTGAACGCAGTTCTGCGCGTTGATCTGGAAGCGCTTTTCGCCACTGGTCTCGTCATCGATCCATTCATAGACCCCGGCCGGGCAATAGCGCGTCGACGGGCCTGCGAACTCGCCGAGCTCGGAGATTTTCTGCAGCTCCTCGTCGGAGAGCTTCAGGTGAATGGGCTGGTCTTCCTCGTGATTGGTGTTGGAAATGAACACCGAGGAGAGACGATCGAAGGTCAGGACGCCATCCGGCTTGGGATAGTCGATCGGCTTGTGCTTGGAAGCCGGTTCGAGGCTTTCCGCATCGGTCTTGCCATGCCCCAGCGTGCCAAACGGCGACCAGCCACCGAAAATCGTGTTGCACCACATGTCGAGACCGCCCAGAGCGACACCGATCAGGGTGCCGAATTTCGACCAGAGCGGCTTCACATTGCGCACGCGCTTCAGGTCCTTGGCGACCCAGGAGCTTTCGTAAGCGGCCTGGTATTCGACCAGCGTATCGCCTTCACGGCCCGCACCGAGCGCCTCGAAGACGCTTTCAGCGGCCAGCATGCCCGTCTTCATGGCGTTGTGGCTGCCCTTGATGCGGGGCACGTTCACGAAGCCGGCGGAACATCCGATCAGGGCACCGCCCGGGAAGGCCAGTTCCGGCACAGACTGGTAGCCGCCTTCGGTGATGGCGCGTGCACCGTAGGAAATGCGCTCGGCGCCTTCAAAGGTCTCGGCGAAGGCCGGGTGCGTCTTGAGCCGCTGGAACTCTTCGAACGGCGTCAGATACGGATTCTTGTAGTTGAGGTGCACGACAAAGCCGATCGAGACCAGGTTGTCGCCGAAATGGTACATGAAGGATCCACCGCCAGTGGAGCCATCAAGCGGCCAGCCCATGGTGTGCTTGACCAGACCCGGCTTGTGCTTCTCCGGCTTCACGCGCCAAAGCTCTTTCAGGCCGATGCCGAACTTCTGCGGCTCCTTGCCTTCCGACAGGTTGAAACGCTCGATCAGCTGCTTGGCCAGCGAACCGCGCACGCCTTCCGCGATCAGGGTGTACTTGCCGCGCAGTTCCATACCCGGCTGGTAACCATCCTTCTGGCCACCATCGCGGGCGACACCGAAATCACCGGTGACGACGCCCTTGATGACACCGTCTTCTTCGACAACGTCCGCGGCCGGGAATCCGGGATAGATTTCCACCCCCATGGCTTCGGCCTGCTCGCCGAGCCAGCGGGCGACATTGCCAAGCGACGTGATGTAGCAGCCGTGATTGCTCATCAGCGGCGGAAACATCAGCGTCGGCAGCGAGATCGAGCCGGCCGGACCGAGCACTTCGAAAATATCGGTCTTCACCAGATCGGTCAGCGGAGCGCCCTGCTCCTTCCAGTCGGGAATCAGTTCGTTGAGGGCCTTGGGATCGACCACGGCGCCGGACAGAATGTGTGCGCCGACTTCGGCGCCTTTTTCGAGCAGGGCGATGGAAATCTCCTGCCCGGCCTCTGCAGCAAGTTGTTTCAGGCGGATCGCCGCGGACAAGCCAGCCGGGCCTCCGCCAACGATAACAACGTCATACTCCATGGACTCGCGTTCGATTGCGGCGTCGGTCATTGGCCAGACATCCCTCTTTGTCGTCAGTTGGAAGCACAGAGCGTGCTTGCCGGAATCCGGTCATAGCTTAGGATCACACCTTCATCTAGCGCGACCCGTGCTACGGATCAAAGATTTTACGTTGACGTTCACGTAATGCAAGAAACCTCGCTCACCCGGCAGGACGAAAAAGCACTCAAGGCCCTGATCGACTGGTGGGCTGAGGCGGGGCTGGAGCTCGACGCCCCGATTGTGCGTGCTCGTCCGGGGCTTGCCCCGGCGCCCGCGACGCCGGCAAAACCCCGCGCCATCGCTGAACCGCCGCGTGCAGCGACGGCGGCCGCGGCGCGCGCTGCCGGCTTCGGCAGCACGCCCAAAGCCGGCCCGGGGGCACTGGAGGCCGCCGCAAAAGCTGATACGCTGGACGCACTGAAGGCTGTGATTTCAGAGTTCGAGGGTTGCGCGCTCAAACGAACGGCACGCAACACCGTGTTTGCCCGGGGTCATGCCGAGGCACGCATCATGGTCGTCGGGGAAGCACCCGGCCGCGATGAGGATGAACAGGGCAAGCCTTTCGTCGGTCGCACCGGGCAGTTACTCGACCGCATGTTCGCCGCGATCGGGCTGGGCGAGGACGATCTCTACATTTCCAATATCGTCAATTGGCGCCCGCCCGGGAACCGCAATCCGACGCAGGAGGAAATCGCGATCTGCCTGCCGCTCATCGAGCGTCATATCGCGCTCAAGGCGCCCGAAATACTAGTGGTCGCTGGCGGGGTTTCAGCCCAGTCGCTCTTGCGCAGCCAAACCGGGATTACTCGCCTGCGCGGACAGTGGGCGGACTATAAACTGCGCGATGCCAGCGGCAAGGAAACGGGCCAGACCGTCCCATGCCTGCCAATTTTCCATCCGTCCTTCCTGCTGCGACAGCCGGCTTCAAAGCGACAAGCCTGGGCTGACATGCAGGCCCTGGAATCCCGGTTGAAGGACAGCTAAGCGCTTTTAATCCGCGATCTCATTGAATCTTCGAGGGGACTCGAAAATCGGCCGATAGTGCGCAAAATGTTCTTGCTTTGTTCTGATGCGTGAGTCAGTTTGAGCTCATGACCGAGCGCCCTGGAGGCTACGCCCTTAACGCCACCGAAAAGACCCAGGATGCACGCCCCATCGCCCCGGGAACCCGCATCAAGGGTCGCGGCGCTCGGTCAAACCAATCCGGGCGGTTTGAGGCTTACCAGCGCGAAGCCTTTGATGATGGATGGGGGGCTTATACCGGCGACGGCTGGAGCGAGATTGCCGAGAGCGAGGCTGAAGCCGGGGCTGGAACTGCATCCGGCGATGCCGACGCCATAACGCCACCGGAGCAGATGTCGACGGTAGTGATGAAGGATGCCTCTCGCTCCATAGTCTCAACCAATAGTTCGCCGGATATCGCTTTTGACCAGTCGATCAATCCCTATCGCGGCTGTGAGCACGGCTGCGTCTATTGCTATGCGCGGTCGAGCCACGCCTATTGGGGCTATTCACCTGGGCTCGACTTCGAAAGCATGATCTTCTCCAAGCCGGACGGTGCCAGATTGCTGGAGGCGTTCTTCAACCGGCCGCGCTATGAACCCAAACCCATCGTTATCGGTGCCAATACCGATGCCTGGCAGCCGGTGGAGAGACGGCTCGAGCTCACCCGGGACATCCTCAAGGTCTTTGCTCGTTACAAACACCCGGTCAGTTTCATAACCAAGTCCTCGCTTGTTTTGCGAGACCTCGACATCCTCGGCCCCATGGCCGAGCAAGGCCTTGCCAAGGGCGCGATATCCGTCACCACGCTGGACAACCGGTTGGCGCGGGATATGGAACCGCGGGCCGCGGCCCCGCACCGGCGCCTCAAGACCATCGAGGGGCTGAGCGCCGCCGGCCTGCCGGTAACGGTGATGATGGCTCCGATCATTCCGGCGCTGAATGATCACGAGATCGAGCCCCTGCTCGAGGCCGCAGCCCATGCCGGGGCGACAGGAGCCGGCTATGTGCTTTTGCGCCTGCCGATGGAGATCAAGGACCTGTTCCGCGAATGGCTGGCGGAGAAGCGGCCGGATAGCGCCGCCCATGTGCTCTCACTGCTGCGCTCCATGCGCGGCGGGCGCGATTATGACCACAGCTGGGGCCGCCGCGGCCGCGGCCAAGGCCCCTATGCGGAGCTCATCGCCCAACGCTTCCGCGCCGCCATGCGCCGTTTCGGCTATACCAGCCAACGGCGCCCTCTAGAGTTCAGCCTTTTCGAGCGGCCCGCGGGCGACGCGCAACAACCATCCTTGTTCTGACTACAGGTCTGAGCGCGCGACGGAGGCTTGCCAGGCAAACGAGCAGCCCCCACACTCGTTATCGGGGAGTGGGGAAATCATGGTGTTGCGTCTGATCTTGCTTTTGCCGGCCGTCTTTCTGATGGCCGCGTGCTCGGTGCAGTTCGACCCATACCAACGGGGGGCCACCAGCGACGAGATCGGTGCCTTCGTCGAGGCACGCTTTGAACGCAATAGGCGCGAAGCGATTTTCTTTGCCGGTTTGCAGTCCGCTATCGACGCCAAGGATGGAACGGCGCTGCTGCCGCTTCTTGCCCCGGCTATCGTTGCCGACACGGTGGAAACCGATATGGCGCAATTCTTTGCCCAGTTTCCCGACCTGCCGCTGCAGCGCACCGACCTGGTCACCTACCGGTTCAATCTTGACCAGTCCGGCGATGGCCCCGACCAGCTCAGCGTCACGGCCGAATACGTCTTCAATTACGAGATGGCCCAACCGGTTTTCCTGACCGTTACCGGCGAAGCGACTGGCAGCGACCCGATCCGCGCCGTCAATCTGCGCTCTCAGGTGCTCGACCCGGCCAACTGGACGCCGCCGAAGCAACTTGGCCCGATCCGCCAGGGCGTGCGTGCCATCGCCTATGCCACACCGGTTATTCTATTTCTCGCCTTTGCCCTCTGGCTGGCCATGCCACGCCTGAAACACCGCTATCTCTGGCTGGTCGCAATTTTCGCCACCACGCCGACCTTCACCTTCAATTGGGCGACGCAATCGCTCAATGCCCTCGCCCCCACGTTCGAACAGGGGGAGGACGGGATCTGGCGTATCGAGGCGGTGGAATGGATTGTCACCGGGGTGCAGATCTCACGGCTGGGTGATTACCATCCCTGGATCATCACCGTCGGGATGCCGCTGGGTGCCTGCTGGTTCCTGTTCCGGGCCATGGCTGGCCGGCTCGAACGCCAGCCGGCCCCGGAAACAGCCTAGGCACGGCGCACGGCGCTGGCACCGGCAAGAATCTCGGCGCGCAGATCCGGCGGCGAGGCCAGGAAATCCTTGATCGCGCCCCGCGTCAGCGGACGGGCCAGCAAATAGCCTTGTACGTTCACCTCGTTCAGGTCGCCCAGGGCGATCAGCTCGTCCATATCCTCAACGCCCTCAACGACAACGCCCATACCGAGCTGATGGGCGAGATCAATGGTCGAGTGAACGATGATACGGGCTTCGGGCTGGTTCTGGATGCCGGAGATGAAGGAGCGGTCGATCTTGATCTTGTCGAAGGGGAAGGAGCGCAGATAATTCAGCGAGGCAAACCCGGTGCCGAAATCATCAATCGCGAGCCCGACGCCAAGGTCCTTGAGACGGCGCAGAATGGTCAGCGCGCGGGCCTCATCATCGATCAGCACGCCCTCGGTGATCTCGATCTCCAGTCGCGACGGATCGAGTCCGGCCGACCGCAAGGCCCGTTCAACGGAGAGGACAAGATTGCCCTGTTTGAACTGGGCCGGGCTGACATTGATGGAGACGCGTTGGCCGTCTGTCCAGTTGACCGCCTCGCGACAGGCCCGCTCGATCACCCACTGGCCAAGGCGCAGGATCTGACCGGTTTCCTCGGCCAGCTGGATGAATTGCGAGGGCGGCACAAAACCACGCTCATCATCATGCCAGCGGACGAGGGCTTCAAAACCGACAATATCACCGCTCCCCAAATGGGCTTGCGGCTGGAAGTGCAGATCGAGCAGCTCATCCTCAATGGCCATGGCCAGGTCGGATTCCAGCATACGCTTTTCCTGCATCTGCCGGCCCATTTGCGGATCGAACTCGGCAACACAATTGCGGCCCTGGTGCTTGGCCCGGTAGAGCGCCTGGTCGGCCTGGTTCATCAGCCGGTCCGGGTCTTCACCATCGAGCGGGAACATGGTCACCCCGCCAGAGGCGCTGACATTGAGATGCACCGCACCGATCGTGGCCGGCTTGGCGACATTGTCGACCACCCGCTCGGCGATCGTCGTCGCTTCGAGACGGCTATCGACCCGGGGCAGGATCACCGCAAACTCGTCGCCACTCAGGCGCGATGCGATGGCGCCCTCGGGCAGGCTGTCGAGAATCCGCTCGGCGACCGCCACGAGGAGTGCATCACCGGCCGCGTGCCCGTGGACGTCATTGACTTCCTTGAAGCGGTCGAGGTCGAAGAACATCAGCGCCACCTCGTCATGGGTGACCCAGGCGCGTTCGAGTTCATGCTCAAGGCTCTCGCGGAAACGAGCCCGGTTCGGCAGGCCAGTCAGGGCATCGTGATGCGCCATATGCATGATGCGGGCGCGGGTCCGTTCCTCACTTGAGACATCGCGGAACGCCAGGATCAGGCTGGGCTCGCCCTCATAATCCATCTCGCGCGCCTGCACCTGTACCGTGATGTCATCGCCGGATCGCATGCGCAGTTGGCAGGTCTTCTGCTCGCCGCTCTGCATGGTCCGCAGGGTCGAGGCCGACTTGTCATCGAGGCCGAGCTTGCACAAGGGGGTGTTGATCAGGTCCTCGCGCGATAGGCCGACCATATCGAGGAAGCGCATATTGGCTTCCGCAACCAGGGTGTTGCGGACCAGAACGAGCCCCTCGAAAGTCGCGTTGGCGAGCGCTTCAAGCCGCGCCCTTTCGGCACGTTGGCGCTTGCTATTGGTCAGGAGACAGCGGGGCACCGCCCAGGCGATGGCGTATCCCACCACCACGCCCGCAAGGGCGACCATGCCAAGAAGCCAAAGCCCCTCGCTCCCGGCATTTGAAGTCAACTCGGAAACCACGCTATGAACCCAACCCACTCATATGTTTTTTTCGAGCCTGCCATGAAATCTTGGATTTTCGCTTAACGCGATGAACGTAAATCGCGACTTTCTTATTTGTGGCATCGATGAAGCCGGACGTGGCCCGCTGGCCGGGCCTGTTGTGGCAGCTGCGGTCATCTTGCCCGCGGACTATCGCATCGACGGATTGGCTGATTCCAAGAAGCTGACTGAAACCCGCCGCCGCAAGCTGGCCGCAGAACTTCGGCATCATGCCTGGATCGGCCTGGGAATTGCCGAGCCGGAAGAGATAGACCGGCTCAATATCCTTCACGCGACCATGACGGCGATGCGCCGCGCTTGCCTCAACCTGCCGGCCCTGCCGCACAAGGCAGAAATCGACGGCAATCGCATACCTCAATACATGCCGTGCGAGGCGGAAGCGATTGTCAAAGGGGACAGCAAGGTCGCGGCGATTTCGGCCGCCTCGATTATCGCCAAGACAGTCAGGGATGACCTAATGTTGCTCGCGGAGGCCCGATTCCCCGGCTATGGCTTTGCGGGCCATAAGGGCTATCCCAGCCCTTCGCACAAGGACGCCCTGATACGTTTGGGCCCCTGCCCGATCCATCGCCGGAGTTACGCTCCGGTTCGCCAGGCAACCGAATCGGCGCAAAGCGGGAATGCGAATCATTGTGGATAACTTGATTCAGGGTTAACGGCCCGTTAGCCCTAAACGTTGAAAAACCATCCTTGGAACAAGCTTGTGCGAAACAGGTGGAGTGGCGTGTGATGGGCAGTATCCCGGTTGATGAAATCCTTGCTGGCGAATGCGTGGAGGCGATGAAGTCGCTTCCCGACGAGAGCGTAGACCTCGTGTTTGCAGACCCGCCCTACAATCTCCAGCTTGGCGGCGATCTGCACCGCCCGGACAATTCCAAGGTCGATGCGGTCGATAATGACTGGGACCAGATCGGCGGTTTCGACGATTATGATCTCTTCACCTGGCAGTGGATGGAACAGGCCCGGCGCATCTTGAAGCCGAACGGTGCCATCTGGGTCATCGGCTCCTATCACAACATCTTCCGCGTCGGCGGCATTCTCCAGGATGCCGGCTTCTGGGTGCTCAACGATATTATCTGGCGCAAGTCCAACCCGATGCCGAATTTCAAGGGCACGCGCTTCACAAATGCGCACGAAACCCTGATCTGGGCCGCCAAGACCAAGGAAGGCCGCCCGACATTCAATTATGCGGCGATGAAGGCGCTCAATGACGGTGTGCAGATGCGCTCGGACTGGACGCTGCCGATCTGCGGTGGCGGCGAACGCCTGAAAGATGACGCGGGCAAAAAAGCTCACCCGACGCAAAAGCCCGAAGCGCTTTTGCATCGTGTCCTCCTGTCGACCACCAATCCGGGCGATGTGGTCCTCGACCCTTTCTTCGGCACCGGAACCACGGGTGCCGCTGCAAAACGGCTGGGCCGTCATTATATCGGGATCGAACGCGATCCGGGCTATATCGAGGTTGCACGCCAGCGTCTGGCCAAGATCGAACCGGCTTCGCGTGAGGCGCTTAGCGTGACCCAGTCCAAGCGCGCGCAGCCGCGCATTCCGTTCGGCGCTCTGGTCGAACGTGGCATGGTCAAGCCGGGCGATACGCTTTATTGCCCGAAAGGCCGTCATACAGCGCGTGTCCGGGCGGATGGTTCTCTGGTCGCCGGCAAGCGCGCCGGCTCGATCCACCAGGTGGGCGCCCAGATTCAGAGCGCACCGTCGTGCAATGGCTGGACCTATTGGCATGTTCGCACCAAGGCCGGCCTCGCGCCGATTGACGTGCTGCGCGCCGAAGTCCGGGCCACGCTTGAAAACTGACACCGCAACTGTGCGAAACGCCCTCCCCTTAGGGCTTGCGCAATAGTCGTGAATTAAAACTGGCTTTTCAGCATCTTCGAAGGGGGCGATGGCTGATGTTTTCCTCACTGGCCTGGCGCGTTCTCGGCACCATCTTGCTGACGACCCTGCTGATCTCGATCGCCGCAACGGGGCTGACGGCCTTCAGCTTCTGGCGCGATATCGAACGCCAGCAGCTTGATACCGTATCGGCTTATATCCGCGAGCGTGCACGGCGCACGACGGCGATGTTCGACGAAATCCGCGACGCCCATGCCACCTCCATAGAAGCCTTGGAACGACGCATGGACACGCTCGACGATGCCGTTGTCGAGCGAGAGTTTGATCGCCTATTCCCGCTGACACCAGATGGCACCCGGCGCAGTATCGACGCCCTGTTCGACGGCTATGCCGATGGCGGCGGGGATTACCATTTTGGCGTCGGCGCTTTCATCGGGCCTCACGACGAGATCCCGCTCGAACGCAAACGTCTTTTGCTGGCAGCCTATTATGTGGTCGACCGCGGCGGCGAAATGCTCGGCCAGCGGATCCGCAATCTCTATTTCTTCACGCCGGACAATGAGCTTGTCATCTCGGCCAGCGCCCGCCCCGACCGGCTTGCCTTCTATCGTCGCGAGGCGCCAGCCGACTTTTCCATTTCCTCCGCCCCGTTCGCGGCCCTGGTGCTGCCGGAAAGCAATCCGGAAAGCCGCTTCGTCTGCGATGAGTTGAGCCAGGCGGTTTTTGTCCAGAACCGGGAATCGCTGACGACGGGGTGCTTCACGCCGGTCCGCGCCAGCGGCATTCATCTCGGCGCCTTCGGCACCACCATCCCGCTGCAGGACTATTTCCGCAATGCGATGAATGATGCGCCGCCGAACGGGCAGAATGTCTTCATCAATTCTGCCGGCCAGCTGATCGCTCACGCGGACTTGCTACAGGGCGAGATCACAACGACATCAGTTTCACAACTGGCCGCCGAACTGGGCATTGAGCAGATTCATACGGTCGTTGAAGCGAGCGGTCAGGCCTTTGGTGCGCTGGTCAGTCCGGACCGGCGCTGGGTTGCGGCTTTTGGCCAGATGAGCGGCCCCGACTGGTATTTCGTTACTCTCTTCGATCATGCCGCATTGCAGCGCGAAGCGATTATGGAAGCCGGGCTGATCCTCGGATTTGGCGTCCTGGCTGTCGCCATGCAGAGCTTCCTGCTCTACCTGGTCATCCTGCGTTTCGTGATTAATCCGCTCGGCCAACTCAATCGCCGCTTTGCCGACCACCGCGTCGGTGACGCGCAGGAACCCGCATTCCAGGAGCTGATGACTGATGCCAGCGAGATTGGCGATCTGGCCCGGACCCTGGAAATTCAGTGCCAGCAAAAGGAGAGCTTGCTCGCCGAGCTCGAAGATCGGGTTGAAGCGCGCACCCGGGAACTGGAACAAGCCAACCAGGCCAAAAGCGATTTCATCGCCAATATGAGCCATGAATTGCGCACCCCGCTCAATGGCATTTCAGGCCTGGCCCATGCTCTTGAGAGCGAGCTGGTAAGCGCTGAGAAAAAAGAGCAGGCGCGCATGATCCGCGCCTCGGGCGAGACGTTGAACCTCTTGCTGTCGGATATTCTCGACATGTCGAAGATCGACGCTGGCAAGCTGGAGCTCGCCAGCGATGACGCTTCGATCCGTGAGCTTGTTCGCGACACTTTCACCCTGTTTGCCAGCAGTGCCAAGGGCAAAGGGCTTGACTATGAGCTGACCCTCGACGACAGCGTTCCGGAGACCGGTCGCATCGACAAGCTGCGCCTGCGCCAATCGCTTTCCAACCTCTTGTCCAACGCCATCAAGTTCACCGACAAGGGCGCGGTCACGGTTGCGGCCTCCGCCGAGCATGTCGGATCAGACTGCCGGCTCAGGCTGGTGGTTTCCGACACCGGCATCGGCATGTCCAAACAGGTTCAGGAGCAGCTCTTCCAGCCCTTCACACAGGCCGATGCGACGACGGCGACGCGGTTTGGTGGCACCGGTCTTGGTCTTTACATTTCGCGCAGCCTGGCACGGTTGATGGGGGGCGATCTGACTGTTGAATCGAGTGAGCAGGACGGTTCGCGTTTTACCCTCGTGGTAAAAGTCCTCGATACCGCAAATGCGCCGCGCCCGGCCGCTCCACGCACCCCGCAGGACATCGCCAATGCCCCGGAATTCCGTGATCTGCATGGCGCAAGGATCCTGCTGGTTGAAGATAATCTCGTGAACCGTCAGGTCGCCCGGGCCTATCTCAAACCGTTGAAAGCCGAGGTTATCGAAGCGCATGACGGCAAGGCTGCACTCGACGCGCTGGATTCCGGTCAATTCGACGTCGTGCTGATGGATGTCCGGATGCCGGTGATGGATGGGCTAGAGGCCACGCGCAACATCCGGGCCCGCACAGATGCCGCTGCCACGCTGCCGATCATTGCCCTCACTGCCAATGCCTCACCGGAGGATTCGCAGGAATGCTTTGCTGCCGGCATGGACAGCTTCGCCGCCAAGCCACTGAGCCCGGAAGCCCTGTACGGCGCGATCAAGATCGCTTGGGAAAAACGCTCAGCCGCCTGAACGCCCGGCCAGAACAATCTTGCGCATAACGCTGGGCAAGGCGTGATCACCGAGACGCTCGGCATCGGCCCAGATACCGTCGTCCGGCTCCCAGTCGGCCCCGGCATCGGCCTCACGCACTTCCAGCCGCAGCTCGAAATGGGTGAACACGTGCTTGACCTCGCCCCTCACCGACCAGCCGGCCTCGAAGGGCGGTTCTGCCGGCTCCGACGCGTCTGACCAATCGGACGACGGCACTTCCATCATGCCGCCCAGCAAACCGCTGTCTGACCTCTGACGCAGCCAGATATGCCCGTCGCGCCGGACCAGCCAGGCGGTCCCGCGGCGTACCGGTTTCGGTTTTTTCTTTTCCTTGCGGGGATAACTCAGCATATCCCCGTCCGCACGGCCGCGGCAGTGGGTGCTCCACGGGCAGATCAGGCAGTTGGGAGATTTGGGCGTGCACACCGTGGCGCCCAGATCCATGATCGCCTGGGCATAGTCGCCGGACCGCTCCGGATCCGCGATGTCTGCGGCGATTGCCTTGATCTCCCGCTTGGCTTTGGGCAGCGGCGTCTCTATCCGCCACATGCGGGTCATGACCCTTTCCACATTACCGTCCACGACGCTGGCCGGTTGGTCGAATGCGGCCGCACGTATGGCATTGGCAGTATAGTCACCGATCCCGGGCAAGGCCTGCAGCGCCTTGAGGTCAGATGGAAAGGCTCCGTCATACTGATCGACAACCGCCTGTGCGCAGGCATGCAGATTGCGCGCGCGGGCATAATAGCCAAGCCCCGCCCACTCGCGCATCACGTCCTCGCGCGGCGCCGCGGCCAGGTCGCCTACCCGCGGCCACAGCTCCAGAAAACGCAGCCAGTAGGGCGTTGCATGGGGCACGGTCGTCTGCTGCAGCATGATTTCCGACAGCCAGATGGCATAGGGGTCGGCTACTGCACCGGCGGCGCGGTCCTCGGGACGGATACGCCAGGGGAGAGACCGACCCGAGCGGTCATACCAGTCGAGCAGACGGGTGCGCAGCGCAGCGATTTCCGTTTCATCCAACATGCATGCCCCACTCTTGTCCGCCGCTGGCTTTGGCGCGATGGTACTGAACATGAAACGTCCGGTCACACCGTCAACGCTGGAAAGCGAAGCGCGGCGCTATCTCGAACAGCATCGCGGTCGCCGCGCCCGGCCAGCTGCGCCGCCCGCGGCACAGGCGGCCGAGCGCGTTCTTCGACCGCTCGCCAAACGCTTCGGCGTCGGCATCGAGCAATTGGAACAACACTGGACTGAAATCGTCGGCGCACGGCTGGCCCGCTGGTGCGATCCGGTTTCCATCCAGCGCCAGGGCAGCGTGCAGACACTTGTCATCCAGGCGCGCGGCCCGGCGGGAGCTGTTCTGCAGGCGGAAAGCCGCCGCATTCTCGAGCGGGTGAAACTCTATGCCGGGCACCGGGCACCGACCCGCTTGAAGGTTGTGCAGGGCCGCCTGGGCGGGCAGGACGCGCCGAAATCGCCAGGCCAGTTACAGGTCACGCCTGCATTTCCGCAGCAGCCAGAGACATTAAATCGCGTCAAACAAGTGACAGACGGGGTGGAGAAATCCACCGAGGCCCGGTTATTGTCCGCGCTGAAACGTTTCGACCGGTCGGTGCAGGCGCGCCGAAACCGGACCTAGAGTGTTGAGGGGAATATCGAGATGAAACTGACCCGACGCCTGTTTTCGGCTCTGGCCCTGTCGTCCGGACTGCTTCTGTCGGCTTGTGGCGGCAATGCAACCTCGCCGGCGACGACCACGGATTATGATCTGGCAAAGGGCTCGGACACTGCGCCCCTGACCATTATCGAATTCGCTTCGGTCGCATGCGGCCACTGCGCCACCTTCCATGAACAGGTCTACCCGACCCTGAAAGAGAATTACGTCGATACCGGCCAGGTCCGCTTCATCATGCGGGAAATGATTACCGGCTCGCCGCAATTGTCCGTGGCCGGTTTCACGCTTGCCCGCTGCGTCTCCGAAGACCGCTATTTCGACGCGATCGACCTCCTGTTCCAGCAGCAAAGTTCGATCTTCCGCGCGACCCAGAACCCCAATGGTGCCCGCTCGCAATACGTGGCGATCGCTGGTGCTCTGGGCCTGTCTGAAGCTGACCTGCAGACCTGCCTCAGTGACGAGTCGATTGCCCAGGGCATTGTCGACAGCCATGAGCGTGCAGCGGCCGCCGGTGTCGACGGCACGCCGCGCTTTGTCTTCAATGGCCGGCTGCTGGAAACCCGCCGCGCTGCCGGTGAGGACGAGTACACCTATTTCCTCGGCGAGGAGCAGGTGATCATTGATGGTGAGCCGGTGCCGGGTCTCATGGACGCGGAGACCTTCTCCCGCCTCATCGACCACCTGCTTGCCACCAGCGCAAGCTAGGCGCACGGATTGGAGTGGTGAGTGTGACTATTCTGCGTGCCATCCAGATCGCGCTGCTGGCGCTCGTTCTGCCAGTAACCGCCCAGGCGCAGTCCAGCGCTCCGGCGGAGCTTGTCCCGCTCAACACCTATACCGACTACGCCATCGGGTCCGATACGGCGCCGTTGGAGATCATCGAATACGCCTCCTTCGCGTGCCCGGCCTGCAAGAACTGGCATGACCAGGTCTGGTCTTGGCTGAAGCCGGAATTTGTCGACACCGGTCGGGTGCGTTTCGTGCTGCGCCCGATTGTAACGCCGCCGAACGAGGTCGCCGCCGCCAGCGCCATCATGGCCGAATGCGCGGGGCCGGATCGCTATTTTGAAGCCTCCGGCCTTCTGTTTGACGCCCAGCCCGACATTTTCGACGCCATCCGCAATCAGGGTGATGTCCTCGGGGTCTATCACGGCGTCGGGGCCAATATCGGGGTGTCCCCAGAAGCCTTCTCGGCCTGCCTGCAAGATCCGGCGAAAAGCCAACGTATCGGCGAAACCATTGCCTTAGCCGGAACCGACGAGGTCGCGGGCACGCCGACTTTCGTCATCGATGGCCAGACCCTGAACCGAGCCATGATCGATGGCGAGGCGATTTTGGTGTGGGGTGGAGAGCCCCTGATCGTCAACGGAGAAAGGCTTCCCGCCAACTATGGTGAAGACAATTTCCGCCGAATCGTCCTTCACTTCCTGAACGAGTCCGATTCGGACCAGTAAAAACGTCAGGAAAGCGCCGCATTCATCTGCACAATCTGCAGCGTGGCGCGTTGTGGAGGTCAGGTGAAGTTCACTCAGCTCAGGCTGGCCGGTTTTAAATCCTTCGTCGATCCGACCGAATTGCGGATTGATCCGGGACTGACCGGAATTATCGGGCCGAACGGGTGCGGCAAGTCCAACCTGCTCGAAGCCCTGCGCTGGGTTATGGGTGCAACCTCCGCCAAGTCGCTGCGCGGCGGTGGCATGGAAGACGTCATCTTCGCCGGCACCGATGCGCGCCCGCCGCGCAATCATGCTGAAGTCGTGCTCACCGTCGACAATGCCGAAAAGCTGGCCCCGGCTCGCTTCAACGAAGCGGCAGCGCTCGAGGTCACACGCCGCATTACCCGTGGCGGCGGCTCGGCCTACAAGATCAATGGCGAGGAAGTCCGCGCCAAGGACGTGCAGCTGCTGTTTGCCGATGCCGGCACCGGCGCCAACTCGCCGGCCCTTGTGCGTCAGGGCCAGATTTCCGAACTGATCGCCGCCAAGCCACAGAACCGGCGCCGCGTGCTGGAAGAAGCCGCCGGTGTCGCCGGATTGCGCGCCCGCCGTCATGAAGCCGAACTCAGGCTGAAGGGCGCCGAGACCAATCTCGGCCGGCTCCAGGAAGTCATCGACGAGACCGGCGCCCGCCATGACGCCTTGCAGAAACAGGCCCGGCAAGCGGCCCGGTATCGCAAGCTGTCCGCATCCATTCGCACGCTGGAGGCTGCCGTCTGGCTCAATCGCTGGCGCGAAGCGGCCAGCCATGTGGAAACGGCGGAAGCGGAACTCGCCGAACGCCTTGAAGCTGCCGAAGTCGCGACCCGTCATGCCGCCGAAGCGCGTACCCAGGCCGAGATTGAAGCCGCTGCCCGGGAACCGGCCCGCCAGGCCGAAGCGGAAGCCGCGGCAGCCCTGCGCCTGCTGGAGCGCGAACGCGACAAGCTCGAACGGGAAGCCGGCGAGGTTCAGTCCCGCATAACGGCGCTGGAAAACCGTATTGATGAACTCGCCTCGGCCATCCGCCGCGAGGAGCACATCGCCGAAGACGCGGAAGGCTCGCGCAGCGAGGCCGCAGGCCAGCTCGAGGCGCTGGACCAGGAAGCTGCCAAGGATAAAGAAACGCTCGCCTTCGCCGAGGCTGCATCAAACGATGCTGAACAGCGCCGGCAGCAAAGGGACGCCGTGCTTGACGCCAAGGCCCGCGAAGCCGCCGAGCACCGGGCCGCGGCCGAAGCCGCCCGCCGTGATGCCGAACGCCTCGAACAACGTCAGGCCCAGATCGGCCGCGAACTGGAAACAGCCAAACGTGAGCTGGACGCTGTCAGGGCCTCAACCGCGCTGAGTGAGCTGGAGGCTGCCCAGGCAGCGGCAGAGACAGCCGAGGAGGCGCGCGACCAGGCCCAGGCTGCGTTTGTTGCAGCGGAAGGGGCGCGCCAGGCGGCGGAGGAGCTGCGCAATGAGGCCACTGCGGCTTACCAGGCGCTGAGCCAGGAACGCGACGGCCTCGAACGTGAAGCCCAGGCGCTGGAGAAACTTCTCGCCAATACGCTGGAAGATACACCGAACCCGGCACTCGATGCGGTGCGGGCTCGTTCGGGCTTCGAGCATGCGCTGGCGGCAGCGCTCGGTGATGACCTTCAGGCCTCGCTCGACGCCGACGCTGCACGGTATTGGCGCGAAGCCGGGGTCAAGGCTGACCTGCTTCCGGGCGGAAGCGTTCCTTTGTCTGACCACGTCAAAGCTCCGCCCGCCCTGAAAGCCCGGCTCGATGCGATCGGCGTGGTCAAGCCCGAGCGCGCCGAAAAAGCGGCCAGCCAGCTCAAACCCGGCCAGACCATTGTCACCCTGGAAGGCGACCTCTGGCGCTGGGACGGCCTTGTTGCCCGCGCGGACGCACCGTCCGCTGCCGTGGCGCGCCTGGAACAGCGCAATCGTCTCGAAGAGATTCGCGCGGCGCTGGATGCCAGCGCCCAAGCCTTCAATAACGCCGAGCAAGCGCGCGACAAGGCTGAGCGCGGTTTCAACGATGCCCGCACGCGCGAGGCCGATGCCCGCAAGACCGTTCCAGCCGCTGAACAGGCCGCCCGCGCGGCTGTTTCGCGTCTGTCCGACCTGCGTGAAAAAGCGGCCCGCGATACCGCCCGCGCCGACGCGCTCAGCGATCGCACCAAGAGGCTGAGCGAGGAAGAAAGCGAAGCCGCCAAGGCTCTGGCCGAGGCGCTTGAGGCGCTGGATGCCGAAGATACAGCGGAGCAGTTGATCGAGGCGGTCGACGAGGCGCGTGACAAGGCTGAACAGGCGCGCCTAGCGGCAGCCGATGCCCGCGCCGCCTATGAAAGCGCCCGGCGCGAATCGGAATTGCGGCGGCAGCGCCGCGGTGCCCTCGCCCGCGATGTCGAAGCCTGGACCCGCCGCTGTGAAGGCGCCCGCAAGCAGATCGGGGAATTGACGGCCGAGAGTGGCAAGGCAGCCCAGGAGCTGGAGACGACCCACGAGCGCCCCGCGGCCCTGGAAGAAAAACTGCACGCCCTCGCCGATCGTATCGAGGTTGCAGAGGAGACCGCGCGCAAGGCACGCGACGCCGCCTCCGGCACCGAGGACCTGGTCAAGGAAGCCGATAGCGCTGCGCGCAGGGCCGAAGCCGCGGCCTCTGCCGCCCGCGAAGGCCGGGCTGCCGCAGAAGCGAAGCTGGCCGGTATGCGCGAGCGCCTGGTGGAGACCACGGAGCGCTTGCAGGACGCCACGGGTGCTGCGCCCGGCGCCCTGTCCCAGCGCGTCGCGGAAGCCGATGTGGAAGGCCTCAGCGCGGACGAGCTGGAACGCCGGCTGCAGGACGCCCGCAATTCCCGCGAACGTCTCGGCGCCGTCAATCTACGGGCTGATGAGGAAGCCGAGGAACTCGCCGGCAAGGTTACAGAGATGGAGCGCGAGCGCGACGACCTCCTCGCCGCCATCGACCGCTTGCGCAAAGCCGTTGATGAACTGTCCAGGGAAGGCCGGGCTCGCCTGCTGGAGGCCTTCGAGATTGTCGACGGCCATTTCCGCCAGCTTTTCGCCACCCTGTTCGAAGGCGGTCATGCCGAGCTTCGCCTGACCGAGGCAGACGACCCGCTGGAAGCCGGCCTGGAAATCTTCGCCTGCCCGCCGGGCAAGAAGCTGGAGACCATGTCGCTGATGTCCGGCGGCGAGCAGGCGCTGACGGCATCCGCGCTGATCTTTGCCGTCTTCCTGTCCAATCCGGCACCGGTTTGCGTCCTCGACGAGGTCGATGCACCGCTCGATGATGCCAATGTCGACCGCTATTGCCGCATGTTGGACCATATGCGCTCGCTGACGGAGACCCGATTCCTCGTCATCACGCACAATCCGCTGACCATGTCGCGGGTCGATCGGCTGTTCGGAGTCACTATGGCTGAACGCGGCGTTTCCCAGCTTGTCTCGGTAGACCTGATGGGCGCGGAACAGTTGATTGCGGCCGAATAGCAAAATATTCCATACTTTTTAGCATGTTACCGCACCTGCGGCATTGCTTGACTTGGTCAGGTCGCAAGGATAGTTTGCGCGCGCCTGTGGGGGGTCCTCTTTCATAGGCGTACCGATCAATCCTGTCTCGCAAAGACGATAAGCTGAGCGACCCATCCAAATCCGACCTCGACCAGTTGCAGCAGCGCATTGATGCGCAGCGCAAGGCCCGCGAGGACAAGTACAAGGATGAGCCGCGTTCCGCCTGGTCCCTCGGGGTCCGCTACGGGTCGGAGTTCTTTGCCGGGGTGTTCGTCGGTTCTGCGCTCGGGTTCATTCTGGACCTGATCGCCGAAACGGGACCTTGGGGCCTGATGGTCGGTACTCTATTAGGTTTTGCCTCGGGCACGGTGAATGTCGTGCGCGCGGCCAAGGAAATAAACGCGGAGACCGACGGCGAAAGCTGAGGTCTTCATGGGATCAAGCTGCGGCATTTGCCGCATTAGATGAGTGAGGCCGGGCGTGGCAGCAGACACCAACCCGATCAAGCAGTTCGAAGTTCACACCCTCTTCGAGTTCGAGGCCTTCGGCCTGAATCTGGCATTCACCAATTCCAGCTTCTTCATGGTGCTGACGACGTTCCTGACGATCGTCCTCTTCTCCTTTGCCATGGGCAGCCGGGCGATGATCCCGAACCGCGCCCAGTCGGTCGCGGAAATCATCTATGGTTTCGTCGCCGACATGCTGCGCTCGACGGCGGGCTCAGACGCTCTGCGATTCTTCCCCTTCGTCTTCACGCTCTTCATCTTCATCCTGGTCGCCAACATGCTCGGCATGTTCCCCTACTTCCCGGCGCCGGGCTGGCATTCCTTCACCATCACCAGCCACATCATTGTGACGGCTGCGCTGGCGATGAGCGTGTGGCTGACCGTACTGGTCTACGGCCTGTTCAAACACGGCTTCAAGTTCTTCAAACTCTTCGTTCCGTCGGGCGTTCCGCTTTACATCCTGCCCTTCGTGACGCTGATCGAGATCATCTCCTTCATCTCCCGCCCGGTTTCGCACTCTGTGCGTCTGTTCGCCAACATGCTCGCTGGACACATTCTCTTGAAAGTGTTCGCCGGCTTCATCGTCATGCTTGCTGGCGCGCTCGGCGCAGCCGGTTATCTGGTCGGCATCCTGCCGTTCGCCATGACGCTGGCGCTGACCGCCCTCGAATTCCTGGTCGCTTTCCTGCAGGCGTATGTCTTCGCCATCCTGACCTGCATCTATCTCTCCGACGCTCTGCACCCAGGACACTAACGCAGAACGTTATTCAACCCGCTATTCGATCTTCCAAAGGAGTTTCATCATGGACGCGGAAGCAGCTCGTTACATTGGTGCCGGCCTCGCTTGCCTCGGTATGCTCGGTGCAGCCGTCGGCGTGGGCAACATCTTCGGTTCTTTCCTTCAGGGTGCCATGCGCAACCCGTCTGCTGCTCAGCAGCAGTTCGGTAACCTGATCTTCGGCTTCGCCGTGACCGAGGCACTGGGCATCTTCTCCCTGCTCATCGCCCTGCTGGCCCTGTTCGGCTAAAATCAGGTTCGTGTGGCGGTCGAT
>NZ_JASBRW010000079.1 GCF_030149235.1 Maricaulis sp.
CGGTCCGGCGACCGCATCCCGTCACAAGAAAGTTCTCAAGAAGGCGAAAGGCTATTACGGCGCCCGCCGCAAGCAGTTCCGTACTGCTGTGCAGGCTGTGGAGAAAGCCGGCCAGTACGCCTATCGCGACCGCCGCGCCAAAAAGCGCAATTTCCGTTCGCTCTGGATCCAGCGCATCAATGCTGGTGCCCGTGAGCACGGCATGACCTATTCCGTCTTCATGAACGGCCTCACCAAGGCTGGCATCGAAGTTGACCGCAAGGTCCTCTCCGACATCGCCATCCGTGAGCCGGAAGCGTTTAAGGCCCTGGTCGACCAGGCGCGCGCTGCGCTGGGCTAAACCCGGCTGAAATGAGTTCCGGAAAAGGCCCGCCAGCGCAAAGCCGGCGGGCCTTTTTCTTTTTCTCAATCTGCTGACCGCGCCGGGCGGTCGACAGTGTAAATGACAGAAGCTAAACCGGCATCGACAGGTAAGGGGCCAGGCATGCTAGACACGTCCAATCTCGACACGCTTGAACGCGATGTCCTCGATCAGATCGAAGCCGCCGGTGATGAGGCCGGACTGGATGAAATCCGCGTTTCCGCGCTCGGCAAGAAGGGCTCGGTCAGCCTGATGATGCGCGAGCTGGGCAAGATGAGCCCGGAAGAGCGCCAGGTCATGGGCCCGGCCCTCAATGGGCTCAAAACCCGGCTCAATGACGCCATCACCGCGCGCAAGGATGTGCTGGAAAGCGCCGCCATGGACGCCGCGCTGGCCTCGGAAACGGTCGATATCACCCTGCCGGTCCGTCCGGAACGCCAGGGCTCGCTGCACCCGATCACCCAGGTGATGGAAGAACTGGCCGTGATCTTCGCCGATATGGGCTTCGCCGTCGCGGAAGGCCCTGATGTCGAGGACGACTTCCATAACTTCACCGCGCTGAACTTCCCGGAAGGTCACCCGGCGCGCGACACCCAGGACACTTTCTTCATGAAGCCGGATGCCGAGGGCATGCGGAAGGTCCTGCGCACGCACACCTCGCCGGTCCAGATCCGCACGCTGCTGAAGCAGAAGCCGCCGATCCGCATTATTGCGCCGGGCCGCGTCTATCGCTGCGACTGGGACCAGACCCATACGCCGATGTTCCACCAGGTCGAGGGCCTGGTGATCGACAAGGAGGCCAATATGGGCCACCTGAAAGGCGTGCTGCTCGACTTCATCGCCGCCTTCTTCGAGACCGACCAGGTCGAGGCGCGTTTCCGTCCGCACCACTTCCCTTTCACCGAACCGTCGGCCGAGATGGACGTGAAATACGAGCGCGTCGGCGCCGGCGTGAAGGTCGGTTCGGGCAATCAATGGATGGAGATCCTTGGCTGCGGCATGGTGCATCCGAACGTGATCCGCAATTGCGGTCTCGACCCGGATGAATACCAGGGCTTTGCCTGGGGCATGGGCGTGGATCGCCTGGCGATGCTGAAATACGGCGCCCCGGACCTGCGCGACTTCTTCAATTCCGACGCCCGCTGGCTGGCCCATTACGGCTTCAGCCCGCTGCTGCAGGCGAATTTGGCAACGGGGCTGAGCTAGACTGTCCATGCTCCGCTGGCTGAAACATAACCATCAAACCCTGACCGGGGTCGGCGCCATGCTGGTCGGCGTGGCGGCGCTTTTTGTCGCCTGGGATCAGGGCCGGGTGATGCGGGCGCAGCAGCATGGTTCAGTCGTGCCCGTGATCCAGGTGGACGGCTTCATCCAATCCAGCGCGGAGCGCCGCGACCTCGGCCTGCGCATCGTCAATAACGGTGTGGGCCCAGCCATGATCCAGGCCGTCAATCTGATCCGCGACGGGCAGACGACGATGGATTTCGATGCGCTGATCGCTCACATGCCGGACGGGTTCGATCGCTCCTGGTCGAGCGTGAATGGTCGTGCGCTGGCTCCAGGCGGTGAGGTTGAGCCGGCAGTTTTCTCCTGGCCGCGTGGCCAGCTGGGTGAGGCCGAGCTCAGCGCGCTCCTGGACGAATGGGCCTACTGGACCGTCGAGGTCTGTTACTGCTCGGTGTTCGATCGTTGCTGGACGACGACCTCGGACAATGAAATGCGGGTCCCGGTACCCTCCTGTGACGTGCCCGACAGCGATGTCTTCCAGCTCTTCGGTGATGCCGATCACGGCGGTGACTTTCCGGCGGAGCCGGGCGAATGAGTGCACTCCTTCACCCCACACAATTCTCTAGTTTTCCAAGCGACGGCGGGAGCCGATCATGAAATTTCCCCTTTCCTGGCTGAAATACCATCTTGAAACCGACGCCACGCTCGACGAGCTGGCCAAGGCCATGACCATGGCCGGTCTCGAGATCGAGGATATCGACAATCCGGCGGAGAAATTCGCGGACTTCTCGGTCGCCTATGTCCAGGAAGCCGTGCAGCACCCGGACGCGGATCGTCTGCGCGTCTGTACGGTTGAGACCCGGGACGGCATCAAGCAGATCGTCTGCGGCGCACCCAATGCGCGCACGGGCATGCGCGCCGTCTTCGCGCCGCTCGGCACCTATATTCCCGGCCTCGACTTCGCGCTCGACAAGAAGCCGCGCAAGATCCGCGGCGTCGAAAGCCACGGCATGATGTGTTCGGCCAAGGAGCTCGAGCTCGGCGAGGACCATGACGGTATTATCGACCTGGAAGGCGATTGGGAGGTCGGCACGCCGGCTGTAACCGCGCTTGGCCAGGATGATCCGGTCATTGATTTCGAGGTCACGCCGAACCGTCCCGACTGGCTCGGTGTGCGCGGCATTGCCCGTGATCTGGCGGCCACCGGGATCGGCACGCTCAAGGATGTCCCGGTTGGGGAGATCGAAGGCACGTTCGACAGCCCGGTGACGATCGAGCTGGACTGGCCGGAAGCCTGCCCGGTCTTCATGGGCCGCATGATCCGCGGTGTTAAGAATGTGGAGAGCCCGGAATGGCTGAAAAAGGCGCTGACCGCGATTGGCCTGCGCCCGATCAATGCGCTCGCCGATATCACCAATCTGATCTCCTATGACCGCTGCCGCCCGCTGCACGTCTATGATGCGGCCAAGCTGGAGGGCGGTGTCATCCGTGCCCGCAAGGGGCGCGGCGAGGCGGACACATTTGAAGCGCTGGACAACAAGGATTACGCACCGGGCGAGAGCATGTGCGTGATCGCCGACGACGCGCGCTGCCTCGGCCTTGGCGGTGTCATGGGTGGTACCTATTCCGGCTGTTCCGAGGAAACCACGGATGTCTTCATCGAAAGCGCCTGGTTCGACCCGCTGATCACCCGGGCGACCGCGAAAGCGACCGGTATCGACAGTGACGCGAAATACCGCTTCGAGCGTGGTGTGGACCCTGAGTCCTGCCGTGATGGCATTGAGTATGCCACCCGCCTGATCCTAGAGATCTGTGGCGGTGAGGCGTCCCATGTTGTCGTTGCAGGCGAGGCTCCCGCCAAGCCGGCGGACATCGAGTTCCCGGTGACCGAAGTCAAACGCCTGACCGGTCTCGATCTACCGCGCGATGAAATCGTGCGCATCCTGGCAACGCTGGGCTTCGAGCCGAAAGGTGAGGGCGATGTGCTCACCGTGGGCGTGCCGAGCTGGCGCATGGACTGCAGCCTCAAGGCGGATCTCGTCGAGGAAGTGGCCCGTATCCACGGTTTTGATCATCTCAACGCGACCTCGCTGAAACGCCTGCCGGGCCGTTTCGAGGCGCCGGCGACGCCGATGCAATTGCGCGCGCGGTATGCGCGCCGCGCTCTGGCAGGGCGAGGATATTCCGAGGCCGTGACCTGGTCCTTCGCCGAGAAGAGCCAGGCGGCCCTGTTCGGCGGTCATGGCGAAGGCCTGGAGCTGGACAATCCGATCTCTTCCGAGCTCGACGTGATGCGTCCGACGGCGCTGATCCACCTGCTCACCGCCATGCAGGCCAATGCCGATCGCGGCCAGGCCGATGCGGCCCTGTTCGAGGTTGGCCCGATCTATCTGTCCGACGCACCGGACGGTCAGCGTCTCGTCGTGACCGGCGTCCTGCCGATACATG
The DNA here is from genome assembly GCF_030149235.1 of Maricaulis sp. GTDB lineage: Bacteria > Pseudomonadota > Alphaproteobacteria > Caulobacterales > Maricaulaceae > Maricaulis. The sequence continues at coordinate 4,037 of NZ_JASBRW010000079.1, forward strand.
CCGATCGCCACTGGGCCGGTTCGCGTCAGCCCGACGTGTTCGACATCAAGGCCGATGTGGAAGCGGTGTTGAACGCTGCCGGTGCACCTGTGGCCTCGTTGCAGACCGTCGCCGAAGCGCGCGAATGGTGGCATCCGGGCCGTTCCGGTGTCATGCGCCTGGGGCCGAAAAACGTCATCGCCGAGTTCGGCGAGATCCATCTGCGGGTGCTCAAGGCACTCGATATCGACGGCCGTGTGCTCGCCTTCGAGATCGTGCTCGACAACATCCCGCAGCCGAAAAAGGGCAATGGGCTGAAAGCGCGCACGCCGCTGGAGAAGGCCGAGCTGACGCCGGTGCGCCGCGACTTCGCTTTCCTGGTCGACAAGTCGGTCGCCGCCGATGCGCTGATCCGTGCCGCCAAGGGCGCCGACAAGGCGATGATCACGGGCGTATCCGTCTTCGATACCTATGAGGGTCAGGGCGTGCCCGAAGGACAGGTTTCGATCGGTCTTGAGGTTACTCTGCAGCCGCGTGAAAAGACCCTCACTGACGAGGAGATCGACGTCATTGCCAAGAAGATCGTCGACAAGGCGGTCAAGGCGACGGGCGGATCGCTGCGCGGATGAAGCCGGGAATAGCCAGGGCAGAGCAGGAGGCGTTTGTCCTCGATGCGGTCCTGGCCAACCCCATGCATGGCGAGATCCTGGAACGTGTCGCCGGGCTGGACCTGCCCGATTGCGCCATCATGGCCGGGTCGATCTACAAGGCGGTGTGGAACAGGCTCACCGGCCGGCCGGCTGATTACGGCATCAATGACTATGACCTCGCCTATTTCGATGCGGATGATCTGAGCGCCGAAAGCGAGGCCGTGATCGCACGGCAGGTGGCCGGCCTGTTTGACGATCTCGGTATCGAGGTTGAGGCCTGCAATCAGGCCCGGGTGCATATCTGGTTCAATCAGCAGTACGTCACCGACCGGGCGCCATTGGTGAGTACCGAGGATGCCGTTTGCCATTTCGCCTCCAGAACCCATTCTGTCGCGCTGGCCCAGCGCCCGGATGGTGCGCCCGGTCTGATTGCTCCGTTCGGCTATGACGAGCTGTTGTCGCTGCATGTGAAGCCGGTCGCGAATCTCGCGGGCGCTGACGCCTGGAACCGCAAATGCGCTGCGCAAAAAGCGGTCTGGCCAGAGCTGAGCTTCGATTTGATTGAAATCTGAGCCCGGCAGCGACCGGTTTGGTCGCGCCCTGAGCATCTCCCCGGGATGTTATTCAACCCATTGGGGAATTTTGCCTATTCAACCTGCGGGGGATAATTTTTTTCGCCATATTATCGGTTGGCGTATGGCATAGATTTGTGTTCCTGTTTAGTATGGTTAACGGACTGTTATCGGCCCGGCGGGGGAGGGAGACCTTTTCGGGTTCGATGCGATCGATGCGGAAGACGGGCCGTTTGGCGGTCGGTCAATAATCGGCGCACGCAGATATCGGGGGTGGGATCAAATCATGTTGGAACGGTGGACAGCCTTTCTGGCGCAGGCAGCAGCGACTGTGCTGGTGCTGATTGGTCTTGTTGTGCTGCTTTCCTTTACGCACATGAAAAGCTACCGCGCCGGACTTTGCGCCAATAATGCTTGCGACGATGCGGTTGTAGACAGTCAGACCGTTGCCAATCCTGTCGTGCCGCAAGGCAATGAAACGGGCCTGCTTAATGCCACGGCCGCCCTGCCGTCGACCCAGTCGGCGCGCCCGGCCGGCAGCAGCGTGACACCGCAGGATACCAATTCCGACCTGCAAGCTGATTTGCCCCCGAACCAGGTGCTGGGTGATTCGGGGCGTCCGAGCGGCGATAGCAGCCTGCCGGTTGATGATGACGTCACCGGTTCGAGTGCCCGCCGCGGCAGCTCGGCTCGTACGCTGGATGAATCGGTGAGCTTCTTCACGGGCCGCGGTTACGGCAGCGGCAGCTATTACCCGACCCCGGGTGACGATATCTGCCACGGTTTTGATCGCCCGGTGACCAATGCCGCCCTGGCGCGATGCTGGCTGCGTATCGGCGACGCCTACCAGTCCATTGGTGAGCTGGATTATGCCCAATATGCCTGGAACCGGTCGGTCTCCACGGGCGCGCGCCGCGGTGGCGCCCAAGCGTCCCTGACGGCACAGCAGCGCCTGCAGAGCGCGGCGCTGGCACAGGCCTGCCGCACGACGCCGGCGAGCCTGGAGCGGATTTCCCGCGGCTATGCACGTGAGAATGTCGGCGGCGAGATCATTGATCTCCAGCTGCGCCAGCAGGCTCTTGCGGCCCTTGGCTATTATGCCGAGGAAGTCGATGGCACCTATGGTCCGGCGACCCGCCGGGCCGTGCGCGACTTCCAGGCTGATATGGGGTTTGACCAGACCGGCGCGCTCAACCCGCAGGAAACGGTCGACCTGGTGTGCCATGCCGCGATCACGGCGCGCGATGAAGGCGCCCAGAACCTGCTCGGTATTATGTTCGCCACCGGCCTGGGCGTGGAGCTCAATGTCGACATGGCGTTGGAATGGCTCGAGATCGCCGCGACCCGCGGTCATCCGGAGGCCAATTTCAATCTCGCCCTCGTTTACGGCACCGGCACTGTCCAGGGTAGCTATCGCCTCTGTGGTGTGGTCGAGAGCCCGGAGCGCGCGGACAGCTATCTGCGCCGGGCCTCCGAGCTGGGCCATGCCCGGTCGCGTTTTATCCGCGACAATGAAGGCCTGCGCGGCACCGCCACGGCGCGCTGGGAGCGGATTGCCCGCCGGCTGTCGTCCGAAGCGGCGCAATCGCCGAGCGATCCGTTTTACCAGGCGTGGCAGGAGCGGCTTGATGAAGCCGAACGCGACGCTGTTTATGATGCCATTCAACCCGGTTGTTATCTCGACGCGGTCGCGGACCGCCGGGCTTCCGGAGATGATCCAGCCCCGTGATGCGGTTCACGTCACGCGGCCAAGTATGGGAGTGAACACATGAAGAAGATTGGAATGGGCCTGGCCCTGCTTGCACTGGCAGGCTGCAGTCACCCCGGAACGCATGAGCATGTCTTCTATCGCGGCGTCATCCCGGCGGTGGACACCGATGATGAAGCCCGCTCGATGTGTTCGGCCACATCCTACGAGCAGGACCGCAACCAGTTCCTGGCCTCAACGCAGCAGATTCGGCGCGCTCTGGGCGCTGATGTGTCCGTCGGCCCGGGCATGAATGACCCGATCGGCGTCAATGCCGACAGCCTGCGTTCACCCGAACTCTACAATGCCGGTCCCGGCGATGTGCACCCGGTGGTCTATCTGGTGGCCCAGTTTGAGGCTGAGCTGGACGGGTCCTATGACAGCGTGGTGCAGAATTGCCGCGCCTATAATCAGTGCATGATCCGCAATGATTATACCGAGAGCTCCTGCCAGCAGTCGCAAAATCTCTGGTCCGACAGCCAGGTCCGCTTCCACAATCTGGCCGACCGCATGGCCGATGTGCGGGCAGAAGTCGCACGGTATTGCGGCGATTGCGATCAGCCCTATCACCGTGGCCGCCGTCATCGAGGACGCGACCATCATGAAGGCGATGATCGCGACTATGGCGAATACAGCCAGCCGCGCACGGTCGACAGCTATTACGGACCGTTCTCGGCCGGTGATGGTCAGTAAGGCCCCGGCGACAGCGCTGAAAGAAAACAGGGCGGGATGGCATCATCCCGCCCTTTCTGTTTGTCGCCTCGGCGTCACGGGCGCTCCAGCGCGACGCTAGAAACTGCCGCCGATACGGTTTTTCCAGTAACCGACATCCTCAGCATATTTGCCCACCACATCGCCGAGCACCTTGTCGACGAGGAGGCTGTCAAAGCCGATCCACTCATCCTGGTTGATCTCGTCGATACTCGTCATCGACTGGCGCAGGAAGACGATGTAGACGGCGACCATGACCACGAAGAGTAAAACGAAGATCAGGCCGAGATCGGCGATCCTTGCCGCCGTGTCGAAACCGGTCAGGTCGGAAAGAACAGTATTCAACCCCGCCAGAATCACGGTGAAAAGCAACGGAACGAGCACCAGATAATAGCCGGAATTGCGCAGAATCTGGAACATAATCCCACGCAGGAAGCTCTCGATGAAGAAGATCCGCATCGAGATCCAGAGGATATTGGTATGCCATTTGCGGGCGTCGGAGGAAAACTTTGCAGCATCCTTCTCCTGGCCCACAGTGACAGATTTTGCACGACCTTCCGCGGTCCGGTAATGGTCGTTCAGCCGCGCCAGATAGCGCGTGATAAAATTGGATAACTCCCGGAAATTATTGCGCTGATAGGGCGCGTACTCGACATAGTAGGCGATCCACATGGCAAAGGCCCCACCGATCGTGGTGACCGCAGCAAAGATCGCCTCGTTGAAATCATCCAGGCTCATCGAGAACGGGCCGAGCGCCAGCGGACCGGTAATTCCGAACAAGGCCGAGAAGTTCAGCAAGGTGCCGTCATTATAGATCAAATTGACGATGAGCACGGTGGCGATAATGGCTGAGAAGATCACCGTCAGCTTGCGTACATTGGCATTGATCACCTGCCGCATCCGGTTGAGCAGATAGAAACAGCCTGCATCCTCAGGGAATTTCGACGCCATGATCGCGCCGTCTTCATCCTCATAGAGGTTCTGTGCATTGGCCGAGATCGGCACGCGGCCATTGAGGAAAATCGCCCCCAGCTCGTCATAGCGCTCGGATGTCTCATCGGTGAGCTCGGTCGGGACGCGCATATAGCCGACGACCACACCGATCCATTTGAACAGAACGCCCTGGGATTTCAGGTGTTTTTCCTCATGCTGGAAATCATCACCGAGGGCGCGCTCGGTTTCGGTGCGCTTGCGGCTGGCGCGTGACAGGGCGGCCCAGGCACTTGGGCCGGTATGCGCCGCCAGCACCGAACCTGTCCCGGCCTTATTGAGTGGTTTCATACGAAACAGCCGCATCACCGGGCGGGCGACCGGGGCGAGAACGCTTCCAATGATCTGCAGCGGTATTTGCCGAGCGAGCACGACGACAACCAGCAGGGCGATGCTGGCGAGCAGAATGAAACCGTTGGACATGAATTACCCCTCTAAGCGCAGCCACTTGCGCCAATACTGTATTATGGCACCGCGCGACCTGGAGGCGAAGGGGAAACCGTATCCGCGGGGTCCCCTATGCGTTGTCGAGGTCAAAGGCGGGATGAAAGCTAGCCGCAACGGCGCTGTCCGGCATGGCCGCTTGGTCGAAGACCCGCAACTGGAAAGCATCCCCATATTTGCCGGACGGATCTTTATCCCATGTCCAGCCGGAGTTGGCGGCTGGCTTGAAGTTGAAGCGCCGGTAAAAATCCGGATGGCCCAGCAGCATGCAGAAAGGAACCCCGAGCTGGCGGATGAAATCCAGCCCGCTATCAATTAGGGCCGAACCGATTCCACAACGCTCGAACTCCGGCAGTACGGCAACGGGGCCAAGTGCCAGCCCGAAGACTTCCTCTTCAAGGACTGTGCGCCCAGTCGCGGGCGAGAACATGATCGCGCCGACGATCTGGCCGTCAATTTCGGCGACCAGCTCCAGCGTGTCCGCTTCAGCGGCCCGCAGGGCGGTCCCGATCAGACGCTCGGTTTCCCGCTTGAACGCCTTGTCGAGGACCTCGCCGACAGCCTTGCTGTCGGTGGATTCAATCGGCCGGATTTGCATCGAACGGTCGCCCTAGAAGGGCAGCCAGCGGCGATTGCGAGAATAGGCGAGATAACCGACATTGGCTCCCGCGCGCAGGCCGACACCCGAGCGGATCGGCGCCAGGGTCACGTCATCGGCACGTTGATAGTTCACACCGAGGCCGGCAACGAAATAGGCGGTCCCCTCAACGCCCGGAAAACGTTGGAAGAGCAGGTCGGTGTCATCCAGATTATAGACCAGCACGAAGACCCGGCTGGCATTGCCGCCGGCGTCCCAGCCAACTGACGGGCCGCGCCAGTAGACCTTGTGGCGTTCACCATTCTTCATGGTGAGATAGCCTTCGCCATAGCGCAGGCCCACACCGACTGCGCCCGCGACCTCTTCTCCTGCCACATAGCCGACCGGCCGGCCAAGGTCGGAGAAAACACGCTCGAGCACGCTGGCGGCGGCCTCGGCGGTCACTCCGAAGAAGTCGGCTACCGCATCGACAACCTCGTCCTCAGAATAGGAGTCGATCGGCTCGGAGTAATCGCTTGGTTGACCATAATCAGGGTCCTGTTGTGCCAGGGCGGCATGAGACAGGGTCAAGGCTGCGATAAGGGAGAGAAAAACACGCATGTTGAACTCCTAGGAACGGGACGTCGGATTTGTGGCGATCGATTGGGGCGAGACAGCGGCGAAAGGGTTAGCAGCGGGTTAAATTCAGGCTGTTTGCCCTTTGTTTGGGCGCCATTCCTGATGATTTCTTCATTTTCCTATTTTGTCTGGGGCCGTTAGTTTGCGCGCCAGAGAAATTAGGGGAGTCGCGTTATGCGCAAATTGATGATGATGACGGTGGGCGTTACTGCCCTTCTGGCGACCGCTTGCACGCCGGCTGAACAGACTAATGTCACCGAGGCTGAAACCGCGCAGATGGCCGCCACGGCCGAAGCGCCGGCCAATGTTCTGCTGGCCGAGTGGGGTGGTCCCTATGGTGGTGTACCGAATTTCCAGACAGCGCAGATGAGCGACCTGACCGCCGCGGTCGAGCGCGGCATGGAAATCAACCTCGCAGAGATCGATGCCATCGTGGGCAATCCGGAACCGGCGACGTTTGAGAACACGATCGTCGCGATGGAGCGCGGCGGCCAGGAACTCAGCCGCATCTTCTCCTATTGGGGCATTTGGAGCTCCAACATGTCGACGCCGGAATTCCGCGCCTTGCAGCGCGAACTGTCGCCGCGTCTGGCCGCGTTCAACTCTCAGATCACGCAGAATGAAGCCCTGTTTGCCCGCGTTCGTGCTGTCTATGAAGGCGAGGAAATGGCGAGCCTGCGTCCGGATCAGCAGCGTGTCGTGCGGCTGACCTATGATGGTTTCGCCCGCAATGGTGCGACGCTCGAAGGTGAGGCAGCGGCCCGCTATGCCGAGATCCAGCAGGAGCTGGCCGGCCTTCACACGCGCTTCTCCAATAATGTGCTCAACGACGAGGAAGGCTATGTGACCTTCCTGACCGAGGATCAGCTCAGCGGCCTGCCGAATGATTATATTCAGGCGGCTGCTGTTGCGGCGACTGCGCGTGAGCAGGACGGTATGTATGCCGTCACCAATACGCGCTCCTCGATGGACCCGTTCCTGACCTTCTCCGATGAGCGTGAGCTGCGTGAGCAGGTTTGGCGCAACTACTACTCCCGCGGCGATAATGGCGGCGAATTCGACAATAACGACATCATCATGCAGATCCTGACCCTGCGTGATGAGCGTGTTGGTCTGCTGGGTTATGACAACTATGCCAGCTGGCGCCTGGAAGACCGTATGGCCGGGACCCCGGAGCGCGCCATGGAGCTGATGGAAGGCGTGTGGAGTGCTGCGGTCGCGCGTATCGAGGAAGAAGTCGCCGACATGCAGGCGATCGCTGACGCGGAAGGCGCTGGCATCACCATCCAGCCCTGGGATTATCGCTATTATGCGGAGAAGGTGCGCCAGGCGCGCTACGAGCTCGATAGCGACGAGGTGAAGCAATACCTGCAGCTCGATAATCTGCGCGAAGGCATGTTCTACGTGGCCGGCGAACTGTTCGGCTTCGACTTCCGTCCGCTACCGGAAGGCGAGGTTTCGGTCTGGCATCCCACCGTGAAGGTCTGGGAAGTCACCGATCGCGAGAGCGGTGATCATATCGGCCTGTGGTATCTCGATCCCTTTGCCCGTCAGGGCAAGCGTTCCGGTGCCTGGGCCAGCAGCTTCCGCTCGCATACCTCCTATGATGGCCCGACCAATGTGCTGGCGACGAATAATTCCAACTTTGTCGAGCCGGCCCCGGGTGAGCCGGTGCTAGTGTCCTGGGATGATGCGGAAACCTTCTTCCATGAATTCGGCCACGCCCTGCACTTCCTTTCCTCCAACGTCGCTTATCCGACGCTGAATGGTGGTGTGCGTGACTACACCGAATTCCAGTCCCAACTGCTCGAGCGCTGGTTGCTGACCGACCCGGTGGTCGAGAATTATCTTGTGCATGCAGAAACCGGCGAGCCGATGCCGGCCGAGCTGATCGAGCGTATCCGGGCGGCGGCAAACTTCAACCAGGGCTTTGCCACCGGCGAATATCTGGCCTCGGCGCTGATGGACATGGTCTATCACACGACGGAACCGAGCGAGATTGGCGACCCCGACACGTTCGAGCGTGAAACCCTGGCGCGCCTTGGCATGCCGGAGGAAATCGTCATGCGTCATCGCAGCCCGCACTTCGGGCATATCTTCTCTGGTGAAGGTTATTCGTCGGGCTATTACGGCTATATGTGGGCTGATGTACTGACCTCGGACGCCTCGGAGGCCTTCGCGGAGGCGCCGGGCGGGTATTACGACCAGGAACTTGCAGCACGCATGGTGGAGCACCTCTTCGCTCCTCGGAATGCGATTGATCCGGCGGAAGCCTATCGCTTGTTCCGCGGTCGTGATGCGGATGTCTCGGCGCTGATGCGCGATCGGGGTTTTCCGGTCACTGAATAGATTTAGCGGGGACAACGCTAAACAAGAGCGGCCGGTGGAGAAATCCACCGGCCGTTTTCTTGCGTGCCAATTTTGTTGCCGCGACTAATGCGGCTGACTTGGAGGCAGCTGCCTAGCCCACCTCGGCCAGATGTATATCGCGGGCGCCGCGAAAGCTGAGAAAGAGCATGCGCACCTCTGGCGCGACGTCCTTGGGGAGCAGGTCTTCGAGCTGGGCCGGACGGACGCGGATCCAGTTATCATTGGCTTCAGCCCAGGCTCCGGTCGTCTGGGCAAAGCCCATGGCCCAGTCCGGAAATTGCCGGTGGCAGGTGGCTTCTGTGTGAATGATCATCACATCCTTGTGCCGCTTGTCATGCCGGATGCTTTCAAACACGCTGTTGACGGCCGCCTCCGGACCTTCGAGTAATTGCATGAAATGGTTGCCAACCACGCAAAGCAGCCCGGTGATTCCGGACTGGGCATTGCGCGTTCGAGCGGTCACCAGGATGTCGTCGAGCAGGTCCGGCGAAATCGGTACGGCTGCAGTCGATACGTAAATTAGGCGTGCTGTGTCCACGGATTCCCCCATAATCCATAGGGAAATAAAACCCCTAATTGATAAGGGGTCAATTCTCGATAGCCTATTTAAAATATAACCTTGTTATGGAGGGCTCGCCTGAAGCGGGCCCTCCAAATACCGATGTCTAGTAGTCCCCGCGCGGGCGATCCATCAGGCCGCCGAAGAAGATCGCATTGAGGAACATCTTCTCGGTACCGCGGAATGTGGCGCGGAAATTCGGGTTGTCGACGAAGAGGATAACGCTGCCTGCTCCCGCTCGGCGTGCAACAACCGCGGGCGTTCCGGCGATCTCGTCGAGGCGGCGCTGCGAGGCATAGCCGGAAAGCAGCGGCTCCTCGGTGTACTCCACGACGACTGCGAACGGGTCGTTGTCCGGCCGGTCGAGCACGATCGTGGTGTTTCGGTGCAGCGGGATGAAACGATCCATATAGCCGAACCCGATCGGGTGGCTGGTATCGAGATCACCGGCGAAGATTGTGCCGCCAATAACGTGTTCCGCGTCATTGATCCGCATCGAAGAGTAGTCGCGGCGCTCGACAGGGGCGTCATTCTCATCGCTAGAGTTGGCCTCCGCTTCATCATCGCCAAAGAAGGCGTTCTGCATCGTCCGAGCTGCCTGGCGGGTCGCGATGACAATGCCGCCTTCCTCCCGCACCCATTGCTCGACCCGTTCCTGCGCATCACCAAGGCTGGTACGACCGCCACCGACGATCACCAGATGGGTATAACGTGACCAGTCCAGGCTGCCGATCTGGTCCTTGCGGCGCAGCGTCACCGGAATGTGCATCCGGTGATCGAGCTGATGCCAGACTTCCCCGGCATCATTTAGCGACAGGCCGTCATCGAAAAGGACCAGCACTTCCGGCCGATCGACACTGCGGAAGCCCGCACCATCGCCCAGGTCGGGTGTATTGCCCGGCGTTGACCCGGAGAGGGCCGAGAACACCGGTACGCCATCTTCCGCGGCAATATCGGATACCATCTCATGGATGGCTTCACGGCTGATCTCCTGGCCCATAAAGGGGATGAAGACAGTTCCGGGTGTGAAGTCCATCAGGCCTTGATGCGTGTGGATCGTCACCGCCTGGGTGGCGACACGAACACGAACATCGGCATCGAGCAGGCGGTAGAGTGCACGGGGTGCGTAATAGTCCGACCAGCGGACGATATAGCCATAGCTGGAGACCGGCGGAGCGGGTTGAGCCAGCGGTTGAGACTGCGCTTCCTCCCCCATCATGCCGCGCGGGATATTGGACAGCTCGGCGTAATCGAGGTCGTAGGCCAGAGGCATGGTCCAGCCAGAGACGTCGTAGAACACGTTCTCGGCGAACTCGGTCGGGCGGTCGAACATCGACCGGATCATCGTGTATTGCGGCTGTTCCAGCGGCACGATGAAGGCTTCGCCTGGCGCGAAATTGCGGCCACCGGCCCGGATGTCGCGCGCGGCTTCATAGAAGCGGATGTCGTGGCGTTCGAGCAGGTCGAGGAAATAGTTGAGACGGACCGGGTCGCCGTCGGCAGCGATGACATACCCGGACGTATTGTCGGCGCTGGCAGCAGCCAGAGCATCGGCAAAGAATTGACGCTGATAAGCAGCGATTTCGTCGCGTTGGTCCAGCGCACCCTGGACAGTGGTCAGGGTGGTGCGGAACTGGGTGCGGACATTATCGCTATGGCTGACCAGGCCGCGCTCGGCCTCGATCAGACCGCCACGTGCAGCACCAATCTCGAACAGAATGCCGAGCGAGCCATTGACCTGCGGATAGGTCGAGCCCTTGCCGACATAGAAATTGTCGAAGCCCTCTTCGGATGTGTAGAGACGCCCTTCGCTGTCGAGGAATTCGATGTGGCGCTGGGCAATGCCGATGGTCAGATCGCGTGCCCGCTCGGGGATCAGGGGATTGCGACGGAGCGGTTCACCCGGGTGGAAGTAGTAGGTCGACTCGGTTCCCATCTCGTGGAAGTCGGCGGAGACCTGTGGCTTCCAGCGATGCCATTGGGTCAGCCAGGCCTGGCTTTCCGGTTGGGTTTGCAGCAGCCATTGGCGATTGAGGTCAAACCAGTAGTGATTGACCCGCGCCTGGGTCCACAAATTGTGCTGCTCATGAGCGGGATTGGTTACCCGGGCCGAGCCGGCGAACATCTCGACATGGTTGACGCGGCGGGAGTGACCGTCCGGATTGAACACCGCGGTCATCAGGATCACGGCATCATCGAGCGTCTGCTCGATTTCCGCTCCCTGGGCTGCTGCGAAATGATAAAGTGCCGGGATGGCGGCATCCATGCCTGAGCTCTCGGCGCCATGAACACCGTAATTGATCCAGATGACTGCAGGGCCATCTCCGGCCGGCTGCGAGGGGTCGAGTTGGGCGAGGTGGCTCTCGCGGATCTCATCGATCCGGGCGTGGTTCTCCGGGGAGGTGATGGTGAAGAACAGAATGGGGCGCCGCTGGTGCGAATAGCCGATGGTCTCGACCGAAATCCGGTCTGATCCATTGGCAATCTCAGTCATGTAGCTGACCAGCTGATCATGCCGGATGGGGTGTTCGCCGACACCGAAACCCAGCCGGTCTTCCGGCGCCGGGATAGAGGCGTCGTATTCGACACCGTCGACCTGGTAGAAATCGATGGGTTCGGCGTGTGTGTCCGGCGCCGTGTTAAGCACCAGAAACAGCGAAGTAACGCCGGCCGCTGCGGCTTTCCAATTCAGCATGATGTCTCCCCGGGAAATGCCTGTCTCGGCGCTAAACTAGCGCTCCCGGAACGATCGGCCAATGGACGTTTCCGTGTTCGCCTCGCCGAATCCGCGGCTGCAAGACTCCGGTATAAGAATAGTTAAGCGCGCTGCGAGCCTGCATGGAAGAATCGCCAAAATGGCCCACCTCACCACTCAGCATGCATCGTAATATCTTTTAAAAACAACAGAGAAGCCTAATAAAACCACTGTTTTCGAATAATTTATACATCTCCCCTAGGGTGTGTGTGCGACTGGGAGCGACCAGAAGGCCAGAAAGGCCCGTCACCCCAGCTGTTGGGTAAACAGATGTGGGAGCCAAGAAATGGCAACGATCAACACCAATACCGGTGCGATGGTCGCATTGCAGAATTTGAATGCGACCAACAAACAACTCGAGCAGGTGCAAAGCCGGATCAATACCGGTCTCGCTGTCGCTTCTGCCAAAGACAATGGTGGCGTCTTCGCCATCGCTCAGAAGATGCGCTCGGACGTTCGCGGCTACGCGGCCGTAAGTAATTCCCTCGATCTCAGCGTCTCGACCGTCGATGTCGCCCTCGCGGCAGGCGAGGCTGTGTCGGATCTGCTGGTGGAGATGAAGGAAAAAGCGCTCGCAGCAGCGGATACCTCGCTCGACACGTCCTCTCGGGCCGCGCTGAACGAGGACTTCAAGTCGCTGCGTGATCAGATCGGTACCATTATCTCGAATGCGGATTTTAACGGGACGAATATGATCAACGGATCGGTGACCTCGATCTCCGCCCTGGCCAATGCTGACGGGACGAGCACCATCCGGATCTCTGACGAGAATCTTTCGCTGGGCGGCGCGATCGTGACGTTGAGCGCGACGGCCTCCTTTGCAACCGCCGGGGACGCAACGTCGATCGTAACGGCTATCGAGACATCGCTGGACAATATGAACCAGTCCCTCGCCCGCATGGGTACCGGCTCGAAGTCTCTGGAGGTGCACAAGAGCTTCGTCGGTAAACTGTCCGATGCTCTGGAAAAAGGGATCGGCAATCTCGTCGATGCCGACCTCGCCAGCGAGAGTGCTCGCCTGCAGTCCTTGCAGGTTAAACAGCAATTGGGTGTCCAGGCCCTGTCGATCGCGAACTCCGCGCCGGCAACCATCCTGGGCTACTTTACCTAAGCGCTGATTTGCGGCGCGGACCGGCGTCCTAAACGGTCCGGGACCTGCCTTCCCAGCCCTGTTGTGACGGGGCTGGGTTTTCTTTTGCGGTGATAGTTGAGGCCTAGCAGCGCACGCCGCTTGGACATTCGGGGCCGCAATGCTAATTCGCGCCTCATGAGTAGAGATCCGTCCCTTATCCGCAATTTTTCGATCGTGGCCCATATCGACCACGGCAAGTCGACTCTGGCCGATCGCCTGATCCAGTTCACTGGCGGGCTGTCCGACCGTGAGATGAAGGAACAAGTGCTCGACAATATGGAGCTCGAGCGCGAACGCGGCATCACGATCAAGGCGCAGACCGTGCGTCTCGACTACACCGCTAAGGACGGCAAGACCTATACGCTCAACCTGATCGACACGCCTGGACACGTCGACTTCGCCTATGAGGTCAACCGATCCCTGGCTGCGTGTGAAGGGTCCCTGCTGGTCGTTGATGCGTCGCAGGGTGTGGAAGCCCAGACCTTGGCCAATGTTTACCAGGCGATCGAGGTCGACCATGAAATCGTCCCGGTGCTCAATAAGATCGACCTGCCGGCCGCTGAACCGGAGCGTATCAAGGCGCAGATTGAGGATGTGATCGGTCTGGATGCTTCTGATGCGGTCGAGATTTCCGCCAAGACCGGACTGAATATCGATCAGGTCCTCGAGGCTGTCGTCCAACGTCTGCCGGCGCCGGAAACCGGTTCGCCAGACGCACCGCTCAAAGCCATGCTGGTCGACAGCTGGTATGATCCTTATCTCGGCGTGATCTGTCTGGTCCGGGTGGTTGAGGGCACGCTGAAGAAGGGCATGCGCGTCCGGTTGATGGGTACGGGTGCGGCCTATCCAGTTGATGGCGTCGGCGTGTTCCGTCCGAAGAAGGAGAACCTCGACGCCCTGTATCCGGGCGAGATCGGTTTCCTCAATGCCTCGATCAAACAGGTTCGCGATGCCCGCGTGGGTGATACGGTCACCGATGACAAGCGCCCGACCGAGCAGGCCCTGACCGGCTATAAACCGGCCCAGCCGGTTGTCTTTTGTGGCCTCTTCCCGGTCGATAGCGCCGAGTTCGAGGATCTCCGCGACGCAATCGAGAAACTCGCCCTCAATGACGCCAGCTTCTCCTATGAGATGGAGACCTCTGCGGCGCTTGGTTTCGGTTTCCGCTGTGGTTTCCTGGGCCTGCTTCATCTCGAGGTGATCCGCGAGCGTCTCGAACGCGAATACGACATCGAACTGATCACCACGGCGCCGTCCGTGGTCTACAAGCTGACTATGACTGATGGCAGCGAGATCGATCTGCACAATCCCGCCGACATGCCGGACCCGGTGAAGGTCGACTCCATTGCCGAGCCCTGGATCAAGGCCACGATCCTGGTGCCGGACGAGTATCTCGGTGGTGTTTTGAAGCTCTGCCAGGACCGCCGCGGTATCCAGAACGAGCTGACCTATGCCGGCAACCGCGCCATGCTGGTCTATGAGCTGCCGCTCAATGAAGTCGTCTTCGACTTCTATGATCGTCTCAAGTCGGTGACCAAGGGTTATGCCTCCTTCGACTACCAGTTCATCGACAACCGTGTCGGCGACCTGGTGAAAATGTCGATCCTGGTCAATGACGAGCCGGTCGATGCGCTGTCCATGGTCGTGCACCGGGCCCGGGCCGAAATGCGCGGTCGCTCCATGTGCGAAAAGCTCAAGGACCTGATCCCGCGTCACATGTTCAAAATCCCGATCCAGGCCGCACTGGGCGGGCGCATTATTGCGCGCGAAACCCTGGCCGCCCTGCGCAAGGACGTGACCGCCAAATGTTATGGTGGTGACGCGTCGCGTAAGCGCAAATTGCTCGACAAGCAGAAGGCGGGTAAGAAAAAGATGCGCCAGTTCGGCAAGGTGGACATCCCGCAGGAAGCCTTTATCGCCGCTCTGAAGATGGACGATAACTAGTCTGCTCTTGTCATTTGCCGCCAGTGTCTCATCTTTGCCGGCAGAGATTCTTCCAAGGGGATACCCATATGCGCCGTTTTATCGCTGCTCTTGCTGCTGCCACTTGTCTCTCCGCCGCGGCTCAGGCCGACCTCGATGTCGGCGATGCCGCACCGGACTTCACGGTCCAGGGTTTCCAGGCCGGTGAAGCGGTGACGCTGACCCTGTCTGAAGCGCTGACCAACGGACCGGTTGTGGCTTTCTTCTTCCCGGCCGCTTTCACGGGCGGGTGCAATGCCCAGGCGGCGAGCTTCGCTGAGTCGATCGACCAGTTCGAAGCACTCGGTGCCCAGGTCATCGGCCTGACCGCCGGCAATACGGACCAACTCTCCGAGTTCTCGACCCAGCACTGCGCCGATGCCTTTCCGGTTTTTGCCGTCAATGACGACATTATCAACGGTTATGAGAGCCACATGCGCCCGGGCGGCAACTGGACGGGCCGGATTACCTATGTGATCGATCAGGACTCGACCATCGCCTATCACTATGCCGACGGTAGCCCATACCCGCATGTCGACAACTCGTTGGCGGCGCTGCGCGAAATGGCCGCTGCGGAATAATTTCCGCTTTCCGTCACGGATAAATGGTGCACTGCAACGAATCCGGGCTAGTTTGCCTGGAACACGATGAGGTGCACCATGTCCGAGACGGCGATCCTGTTTGAAAATGTTCATGCTGTTGCTGACGCCCAGCTTCTCGCGGCGGGGCTGAAGATCGAGCGCCACGGCGCCGCCTTGCCGGTCGAGGACCTGCACGCCGCGCTCGCGCGCGCACGGGTCGCCGGAATTCGTTCGCGGACCAAGATGAACGCAGCGGCATTCGATGCCGCACCGGATCTCGCTGTGCTGGGCTGTTTCTGCATCGGCACCAACCAGGTTGATCTCGAGGCAGCCGCGGCGCGGGGTATCCCGGTCTTCAATGGCCCCTTCGGTAATACCCGGTCCGTTGCCGAGCTGACCCTGGCCTCTATCATCATGCTCATGCGTGGCATTCCGCATCGCGCCGGCGCTGCGATGCGCGGAGAGTGGCGCAAGACCGCTGAGCATTCCCACGAAGTGCGCTCCAAGAAGCTCGGCATTGTTGGCTACGGCAATATCGGCTCGCAACTCTCTGTTTTGGCGAGTGCTTTGGGGATGCATGTCTATTTTTACGACATCGAGCCCAAGCTGGCGCATGGGAATGCCCGTTCCGTTGCCACGCTGGATGAGTTGCTGGGCCTGTGCGATGTCGTCACCCTGCACGTGCCCGACACACCGCAGACCCGCAACATGATGGGCGCGGCCGAGATCGCGAAAATGAAGCCGGGCAGCTATCTGATTAACCACGCGCGCGGCAATCTTGTTGATATCGACGCGCTGGCCAATGCGCTGGAGAGTGGTCATTTGTTCGGCACGGCGATTGACGTGTTCCCGAAAGAGCCGGCCTCCAAGGACGAAGCATTCGTTTCGCCTCTCCAACAATTCGAGAATGTCATTCTTACACCGCATATTGGCGGTTCAACGCTCGAGGCCCAGGCTGCCATCGGCGAGGATGTCTCGCTCAAGCTGGCGCGTTTCCTTCAGCAAGGCAGCACCAAGGGGGCCGTCAATGTCCCCGAGCTGGAGCCGGGCCCGGTGCCTGAGAGCCGCGCCCGGGTGATCAGCTTCCACGGCAATGCGCCGGGCTATCTGTCGCGCCTGACCGAGGTCGTCAGCGCCAGCGGGGCCAATATCGCCTCCCAGCGTCTCGAGACCCGGGGCGATTTCGGCTATGTCATTGCCGATCTGGAAGGCGATCTCCCGGATAATCTGGTCGAGCAGGTAAAGGCCCTCGATGGCTCCATCCGGGTCCGGCTGATCGGTGGCTAGACCTGGGGGTTAACGCCGCAGCGCGGTCATCAATGCGTCCACGGAGCGGACATACTCCGCGCCGGAATGCTCCGCTGCAGCGAGGACCACTTCGCGCTGTGCGATGACGCCGAAACCGATGAAACGATCCGCGGCACCTTGTTCATAGGCCTCGAAATCCGTCATGCCGTCGCCGACCATCACGGTCTGCTCCGCCCGGGCGCCGATATGGCCGAGGATCTCGGCCTTGCCACCATTGCGTGACAGGGGATTGTCGAGATCGAGACCGACAACGGTCGGGCCGTCAAACACCATTGAATTGGCGTGGATCTCGCCGCGGGCGAAGCCGAGATCCTGCAATACCGGTTCGAGCAGGTCGGTAAAACCGCCGGATATGGCATGGCATTCATCGCCCTGCTCACGCAGCTGGCGCAGCAGCGGCTTCATGCCCGGAGTGACCTGGCGCCGCAGGCGCTCGGACACCGCTTCGATATTGCCGCGATCAAGCGGAATGATGGCGAGGCGCTGTGTGAGGCTGTCGCGCAATTCCATGCGGCCGGTCATCCCGGCCTGTGTCAGCGCGTGCAGTTGTTCGGAAATCTCGACCCGGTCATCGCGACCGGACAGGGCGTGTTCGATCGCCGTATCGAGGCTCTCGACACGTAGCAGCGTGGAATCGACATCAAACGCGATCAGTCGTTTCAAGGGATCAGCCCGGCCTTTTGCCCCCACCCGGTATAGCTGGAGTTGCGGCGGCTTTCGAGTTCTTCCTTGCTGGGGTCGGCGAAAAGCGCTTTCGGTTCGATCCCGGCACCGTCCAGGATCCGGTTCATGAAGGCATAGAGCGAGGCGACCTGGACCGCGTCATAGAGCGCATCCTCGCTCCATCCGGCGGCGTAGACGGCCTCGGCCTGGCTCGGCCTGATTTTCGCGGGTTCCTCGGTGACCTGACGGACATAGTCCAGCAAGGGCCGTAATTTGGCGTCGATGCCCGCCGCGGCAGGGCCGTCATGGACCAGACTTTCCACAAAAGCCTGCTCATAGCCAAAGGCTTGCGCCATGGCCTTGTGGGCCCCGAAGCAGAAGCGGCAGGCATTGAGGCCGGACACATAGGCCGAGATCAGCTCGCGCTCGCCGATGCTGAGATCCGAGGGCGCGCGCATGATATCGTCATGAAGGGCGAGCAGAGGCGCGACACCGCGCGGGAAGCGCTTGAACAACGCTTCAAGATAATCGCCTTCCTGCAGGCTGGGATAATGCGGCATGACAGCTCCGGCGGCTTGGTGGCCCTCAAACCCGTACCCAAGCCCGGATCATGACCGACCGCAAGTCCGTAGCGGATCGTCAGCTGTGCTGCCGCGTTCGGACAATGCGTTGATAAGCCTGCCAGCTTTCTCCGGTATCCATGGACATGTCGACGCTGAAGACAATTCGGTCCACCCCTTCAATCGCCGTGGTCAGTCGGAAGTGCAGGGTCGTGCCGTCCTCACCAACATAACTCGTCCCGGATCGCAGATTGGACAGGACTAGCCGACCGTCGGCGTCGAAATCCCCCTCATAGATGTCCATATTGCCCCAGGTATCGTCTATGGCGACGAGGCGATAGTGATCGCGGTTCTGGTCGTATTGGAGAGTGCTTTCCAGCTGCCAGCCATTGACCCCATCCGGATCGGGGTCTTCGCGCAGCGCGAGATCGTTGAGCATGAAATAGATATGGGCGTGCTCAGTCCCGGCCTCGCTCCAACCATCCTCGGTCATCCGGTAAACCGTTGCTGTCCAATCGCCGGCGAGCGGCGCCAGCCGGGCCATCGCGGCCTGCGCTTCGGCCCCCGGGAAGGTCTGCGGCTCGGTATCAGCATCGGTTTGAGCCGTGAGCAATGCCACGGTGAGCGTCGTCATCCAGATCAGTGGGGTCATCATGGTAATGTTCCTGTCCAGCCAGTCAGAGCAGGCTAGCGGGTCAGCGGGATGCGGGGCCAGACCCGGGCCTTCGCAACCGTCCCAGCAAACGGGAATTTGGTCACAAAAAGCGCGTCAGGGATTATTTCTGCGCCCACTGAGTGAGACGCCTTGCCGTCCGCCGCTTTATGGCTATAGTCCGCGCCTCTTGCGGTGAGGTGGCCGAGTGGTCGAAGGCGCACGCCTGGAACGCGTGTAGGCGGTGTCCCCGTCTCGTGGGTTCGAATCCCACCCTCACCGCCACTCAGACCGGCAGGTCTGGTCTCTTTCCATGAAGTGGCAATTTCTTCCCCAAGTTCCCGGGGCTTGCGAAGCCGTGTCTGGAACCGAGACCGAACCAACTCCCCCCAATACCCCCGAAAACCCCGAAAGTCTCAAACCGCCATGTGTGGTGGTCCGGGTACTGGGGATTTCCCTGATAATGGCCGATTTGCAGCGAAATTAGCCACTGAACAGCGAAGCGCCCCATCCTACCTGATGGAACGCATCAAACTTTCAACTGTTTAGCTGAGGAGTTCCCTGTGTCAGCTAACAGGGAAATTCGCTTTAGCGAGGGCATTTAGCAGGGAAGAAATCAGCTTCATCAGCGAACGAGACTTGGACGGTCGAAGCCAAACATTCGCTCTTGTTCAGACCAGTCCAACGGGATGTCGGACCTGACAAGGGTGTTGGTGGAGAGATCGACAGGCTGGGTCCCGTTGAGGATGGCTGTCATGATGACTGGAGACAGGAAAGCGAGCTGAAGTCGGTCCCGCAAAAACCTGCTCGAAACACCGGCATCTTCAGCGAGTGCCTCCATGCGTTCGCCTGCAAGGATACGATCTCTCCAATTCAGGGCGCGCCCGAGTGTGCGCTGGAGAGTTTCATCTGGTGCGGGGCGAGCATCACCAAGAACGATTTTACGCTCAACACCTCTACGGCGGATAGTGAAGGGTTCAAGGATCTCGACTGGGGCGCAGCCGGCCCATGCGTCGGCGGGGAGCCGAAGTCTGATCCCTAAGTGAGCGGGTCCGACCACGACACGCGTTGCGACCGCAAGCAGCTTCTCGGGTGCGGCGTTTGCAAGTCGGTCGAGGGCTTGCTCTCGCTTCTCAACTTCTTCAATCGTTTGATCAGCAGACGATAGCAACACGGCTCGGTCCTGTGTGATCCGGGTCTGGATAGCGGATGTGACCGCAGCTTCCACTGTCTGCGCGGGCAGTCGAATGCCATCTCCTGCCTCGCCGGATTTCTTCACGAGCGACTGCGAGACGTAGTACCGAAATCGTTTCGGTCCTCGGGTCGTATGGGAAGGAGTAAGGCGACGGCCTTGTTCGTCGAAAATCCGCCCGGCGAGAGGGCTAGATATCTTTGCCGTTCTTACTTTCGCAGTTCGCCTCGACGCCGCGTCTAGCTTCGCCTGGACCCGTTCAAACAAATCGTGGTCGATGATCGGGTCATGTAGTCCGTCGTAGACCACGTTCTTGTGTCGGACTTTGCCGACATAGAGGGGGTTGCGAAGGATGTGCTGAATGCGGCCGCGTGAAAATGGTCCACCTCCAGTCGTTCGCCCGTTCTTCATTTGCCGGACCTTGGTCCGGTACCCCGCTTTGCTCGCTCGCTGCTCTACTTGGCGCAGACAATCGAGTTCATCATAAAGCTCGAAGAGGCGCACAACAATTTTAGCTTCGCTGGCGTGCGGTGTCAGCGACCTGCCATCGACGTCATAGCCTAAGGGCACGTTCCCTCCCATCCACATGCCCTTGGCTTTGGATTGAGCAATCTTATCCCTTATACGCTCAGCCGTGACCTCCCATTCAAACTGAGCAAAGGACAGCAGAACATTGAGCGTCAAACGTCCCATTGATGTCGAGGTGTTGAAGGCCTGCGTGACGGAGACGAATGAAGATCCGGACGCGTCCAGTCGCTCGATGAGTTTGGCGAAGTCGGCGAGCGACCGTGTTAAACGGTCGACCTTGTAGACGACGACCAGGTCGACCTTGCCCGCATCGATATCACCAAGGAGACGCTGAAGGCCTTGGCGCTCCATCGTTGCACCCGATACCCCGCCATCATCATAATGCTGGGTAAGAAGCTTCCAGCCTTCATGCTTCTGACTGGCGATATAGGCTTCACATGCCTCGCGCTGGGCATCTAGTGAATTGAACTCTTGGTCGAGGCCCTCGTCAGAGGACTTTCGGGTGTAGATCGCGCATCGGATGGTTCGCTTTTGTGGCATCAGGGGCGTCTCCTCTCTATGCCGAAAAAGCGCGGGCCGGACCATCGTGTTCCAGTGATTGCTTGAGCTATCGCGCTGAGCGATCGATAGGTGCCGCCGTTCCAGCTAAACCCCTTCTCTAGAACCTCTACTTCGTGGAGGCAGCCGTTCCATTCGCGAATGAGCCTTCCGCCCGGTTGAATGCCTGTCGCCTTCGGTCGCGGATTGGGCCCGGACATGGCCTTGAGCTGGTTCTCTGCTCGCTTGGTCAGGCCGCGATTTCGTTCAACTTGAACTTGGTGAGCCAGGAAACGGCGCATCAAAGGAGCGCTTAATCGCTTGGGTGGTGGTTGGCCCATGATGTCTCGCCAAGTCTCAGAGAGAGCGGCGTGATCGAGGTCGGGCAAAACCGTCAGCTTGAGCTCGGTTGATCTCATCATCTAAACCTCCCGGCTGAGACGGTAGCGGGCGTGATGTTCGCCTGTCGACGGAGGTAGAGTGTCTAAGGCCACACCGTCCTTGCGTAGCCCCGTGAGAGCGGCTCGGGCCGTATGGGGGCGCCAGCCTAGGAGCGTGGCGAGTTGCGGGCTGGTGATGCCCTTTGGTGGTCGCAGGAGCTGATGGAGCCGAGCCTTTTTTGTGCCCGCTCGATAGGGGCAGGTGAGCTGCGCCTTGTTAGGGTTCGACAGAACTTGATCGACAGGGATGGTGGTTTGCATGATCGCCTCCGGTGTGTGCGCTCCGACATTGCTGCGCTTGCACCGAGGCGAGCCCGGGGTCGGTTAAACTTCGCCGCCGGGCTTGGCTTCATGGATGCTCGATATGGTGTTGAAGTCCAGTCCAAGTTGGTGGTTTTGCTCAATAGCCGCAGCCAGCGCCGATGGATCAATGAGCGGCGCTGGCCCAACGCGCATGGGTCGAAGGGCTGTCTCAGCCGTGTTTAGAATGAGCAACGCACGAACTAATTGTTTGCGTGTCTGTTCGAGTGTCGTGATTGACGGGGCCGTGTGGCCCTCGACGCTGGCTGTGGCTGCATCTTCAGCGGCCGCTGTCACCTCCGCGAATAGGTGCCCAAGATCGATGTCATCTTCCATAATGCACCAGCACCGCTCAGGTGAGCGGTGCTGGTCCAGTGAAAAGAGCAGTGGTCCGGCAGAAGGTGTCGAGCCGAAGTGATCAAGCGCCGAGCTGGAAAAGGGATACTTTCGATTTGTGCGACTGATCATAAAGGCGGTGGTAGGTAATCAGGGCTTGAGAAAGTGCATCGACCTGATCGTCATTAGCCCCCTGAGGGAACGCTCGGCATTCGTCGATGAGCGATTGTGCCCAGGCGAATTTGTCCGGGTTGGGGATATGCAGTCGTCCTTTTGACACCAATAAACTCGCTTCGTCCCATCGAGCCTCCTTGCTCATCTTCGGCTTGAACGGGTGCAACTTCGGTACGGTCTTTGAGCTCATCTGCCAAAGTGCCTTTAGGTGCTCGTGCACCTCAGACGCAAGAGGGGCTCCGCTTGATGCTTGCTCGATCACGAGTTCATCGGGTTTGTACTTTTTAACGAACTCAAGTGTGGTCGCCTTCAACTCGGCGAATTCCACCTGATTACGCCAGCGGGCTTTCAGAAAGATGCGCCCGTCATAAACATGAAAGACTAGGATGACCGAGTAAGATTTGGCATATTTGCCACCCGCAGCAGGATCGATACTCATCAGAACCGTGTCCGGTGGCCGTTTGGGCAGCTCGTCAACCAACTTGAACTTGCCAACGTCAATTAGCCCCCCACCGCCTGGAACTGGGGCCTGAAGAAACTGAGCCTTGAACGCAGCTTCACCCATCAAGGTCCGCTGTTCATCCAGATAAGCGTGAGGCAGGCGTGTCGGGTGTAGTAGCTCGCCGGCTTTCCAGTCGAACCTGGAGTTCGGGCCGGTCGTGATCGATCGCGTTTTGTCCGAGATCGCGGGAAGGCTTAGCGTCCTCCAATTCGACGCTTGTGCGACGGCCGCATGCGGGTCCCAGATCGAAAGGCGTTGCATGACGAGGATCGCGACACCGGTAGCGGCGTTGTTGAGCCGAGACATCGCGCTCTTGGTAATCCAGTTT
Source organism: Maricaulis sp. (assembly GCF_030149235.1). Lineage (GTDB taxonomy): Bacteria > Pseudomonadota > Alphaproteobacteria > Caulobacterales > Maricaulaceae > Maricaulis. The sequence goes on from NZ_JASBRW010000079.1 coordinate 27,225, forward strand.
TTGACCTTCTCACACCGGTTCTGGTTGGTCGCGTCATCGGCGCTGATGGGGTCGTCGAAGATGAGGAAGTCAGCCCCAAGGCCTGTCACGCCTGACTGCGTTGTCACGGCGCGCCTGCCGCCGTTCTTGTTTGTCACATACACGCGCTGAGTATCTTTGGTCGGAGGCGGGTTTAGAGTGGGGAAAATCGCCTTGAACTGCGAGTGTGAGACCAGCTTCCGGAACTGGCCGGATTGTTCTTCCGCCAGTGCCTCATTATGGCTGACGACGATAAATTTCCTCGCTGGGTCGTGCCCGAGCATGAAGGCAGGAAATGCCACCGAGACGATGAAGGATTTAAGCGTACGAGGCGGCAGGTTGATGGACAGACGTTTCTCCTTGCCCGTGCGGATCTGCTCCATCTCATGGCACAACGCATCAATGTGGAAGTTGTCATGAAAGTCGATGTCTGGGTGTGTGAGATTGAACGCCAACCGTACGAAGGCCTTAAAGTCTTTGCGTGCCGCTGCGGCAACCTCCGCCTTGCTTGCCTTAGTGATTTTCATCTGGACCTCCCGCGTTCGATGCCGTGCGCTGCATGAGGTCGTTGAGGATCGCCAGATCCTCCTCTGTTGCGGGCAACTCGGCGTTCTGACCGTCTTGTTCTGTCGGCCAGTGGGCGTGGATCTGTCTCAGGAGCTCAGCCAGCGCCCGAGGGTCGCCGTTGATGGCCTTGGTCACGAGTTGTTTTGTGACCGCTTCCAGCTTGGTGACTTTCCGGGACTTGCCGGCCTCCTTGATTGTGAGCTTTTCGGAGAGCTCCTCGACCAGGATCGTGGCGAAGTTCTTTTTGCCCTTCGGTCGACCTTTAGGGTTTCCGGAGTTGCCCTTCTTAAAGCGGTTGGCTTTGGGCGGTTTGCCGTATCCGATTTCGTAATCGCTCATGACGCTGCTCCTTCCGATTCAGGGGCGGCGAGGGCGAGCGCCAGATGTGGATGCTGGCCGTCTTCCAGCAACACCGGCTTCTCGCCGGTCGTCGCGCTCCAGCGGCTGAGAATGACGTCCACATAGCGCGGGTCGAGTTCGATCACGCGAGCGCGCCTTCCGGTTCGTTCTGCGGCGAGCAGGGTCGACCCTGAGCCAGCAAATCCGTCGATCACGATGTCCTTAGGTCGAGACGCATCAAGGAGCGCGTCCTCGATCATCTTCGTGGGTTTAACCGTAGGGTGGTCAGCGAGATCCTTGTCCCGCCCAGACCGGAACGTATTGGCGCCGGCATAGGTCCAGACATTCGAGCGATTACGCCCAAATCTGCCCAGTTGGACATTGTTGGTATGGGGCGCGTGCCCCACTTTGAACAAGGCGATCAGCTCATGGCGGGAACGGTAAAACGAACCCATGCCTGCATTGGTTTTGTTCCATACAATGAGATTGAGTTGATCAGTGTAGATCGGGTCACACGCTGCGTAGAGCTCACGTAGGTGCCTGTGGTCCATGGCGATGTAATGAAGCGCACCGTTCGACGAGACGCTGGTCGCATGTCCCAGGCTCAACGCGAGGAATTCAGTGAATTCAGCGGGCGACATCTCGCCGGCCGCCATGTCGAATTCATCATGAGATTTCGAAGTCACATGGCCCTTGATGCGCACGTTGTAAGGAGGATCGGTGAAGCAGATCTGGGCTCGCTCATTGCCCATCAGTTTGCGCCAACTGGCGGCCTCAAGACAGGATCCGCAATAAACAAGGTGTTCGCCGAGCCTCCAAAGGTCCCCCGGGCGTGAGATGGGTTCCACGGGCGGCTCTGGGATCTCTTCTTCGCTCGCGACTGGGGAAGTCGTGTCTTCGGTCGCGAACATGAGATCGATTTCAGGCACCTCAAAGCCTGTGGTTTCAATATCCAGCTCAGGGGCAAACTCGATAAGAGCGCCGATCTCAAGTTTCAGGCAGTCGCGATCCCAGCCGCCTCGTTCCGGGAACCGGTTGGCCGCAATTACGTAGGCGCGTTTCTGATGGTCGTTGAGATGGAAAACCTGAATGGCTTTGATCTGGCTCAACCCCAAACGGCGGCAGGCTTCCACTCGCAGATGCCCGGACAGGATTACTAGGCCTTCATCAATGATGACTGGGTCAATCAGACCGAGTTGCTCGATGGATCGGGCAAGCGCCTTTAGCTTGCCGGCGTCATGCTTGCGGGCGTGTCGCTCATACGGAGTCAGTTCGCTAATGCACACGTGCAGTGTGCGTGTATCGTTTTCTTGCCGGGGCATGCCCAACACCTTTCTCCCGGGCTAGCCGGGGCAAATCGCGTTATCGATTTGGCATCAGGTGTTGGTAGTCTGTATTCACGTGTCCATCCTTGGAAAGACACCGAACGCCATGTAGCCTGCGTACAGTAGATCTGCGGGCCGTCCTCAATCCATTGGGCTTTCCGAGCGATGACCGGAGAGCGGAGGGCGCGATTTGCTGCTTCGCAATGTCACTATGATTGGTGATTCTTGAGCGAGTTGGCAAGATGCTGGGTAAACCAGATTTGGAGTGCGCCTAGTTCGCGTGTGCGACAACGGCATCCCGAAACGCTCGCAGCTCCGAAATGTGGAAGCGTCCATCGCGTTGACGACCGCTCAGGCCTTGAATGCGGAAGCGGACCACTTGGTGTGAGCGGTCTTCAATCCCGGTAATCAGCTGATTGATCTCGGCCAGGGTCAGATCGAACACCATTTCCTCGTAGTAGATGCAGCTATTGCGAGAGCAGGATCGAACATCGAGATTGACGCGATCAACGGTACGAGCCTCAACGCTGTGTTCAAAGTTGACTGAAACTGGCTGTAGAGCTGCCGTCGTATTGGCTTCCGCTGTCACGTATGCCTGCAGAACGACGACCCCTTCACCGCGTGGAAGCGATGCACGTAAAAACTGATCATCTCTGGGTCCGAAGCTGAATTGATAATCTCGCCATCCGGTTCGCGTGTTTATCCGAACATCTGAGTTCAGCGGGTCATCTGTGACTGAAAGCGACTGCGTAAAATGTGCCTGGCTCAGCGCCAGGAACTCGAGCTCTCGCTCTTCCGGTGTTTGTGTCGTAGCGCATCCGGCTGTGGCAATCGTCAAAATGTAGCTCAATAGAGCGGTCTTCGCGTGCATGGTATTTATCCCCCGGTTGCATCCTATAAGTCTCATTCCTGCTCAGGCTTGGACACTAGTCAACGGAAAATGAGACTCATCGTCTGTAGATCTATAGTGTGCGGACTTGTCCAGTCGCGAGCATGGCAATTCGTGAGCGCCTGGCCGCAAACATCGTGAAGCTGCGCAAAGACAGGGGCTGGTCTCAGGAAGAGCTGGCCGACCGTGCCGGCTTGCACCGGACATACGTGTCAGGCGTTGAGCGTTGCGCCCGAAACCCGACGATCACAGTTGTCGAGAAATTTGCTAAGGCACTGGAGGTCGACTTGGGCCAGTTGCTTGGGTGATGTCCGCTTTGGGCGTTGTCAGAAGAAAAACGGTTTGAGCGGATTGGCTTGAAACCGTAGCGTTTTCTGATGCGCAATCCATTCCGGTACTTCAAAACTTCGCCCGAAATCATTCGACTCGCGGTGATGATGTATATTCGCTTTCCCCTCTCACTACGGAACGTCGAAGATCTGCTGCACGAGCGCGGCATCGACATCACGCATGAGACAGTGCGTTTCTGGTGGAACCGGTTCGATCCACTCTTCGCGAAGTCGATCCGAAGACGCCGCGTCCAGAACACGAACTACTCGAACTGGACTTGGCATCTCGACGAGATTTTTGTGAAGATCAACGGGGAGCTTCATTACCTCTGGCGCGCTGTTGATCACGAGGGTGAAGTGCTGGAGGCGTTCGTCACCAAACGCCGTGATCGCAAGGCTGCGTTGAAGTTTCTGCGTAAGGCGATGAAGTGGTATGGCAATCCGAAAATCATAGTGACGGACCGGTTGGACTCATACAAAGCCGCCCTGAGAGAGATCGGGAATGCGGGGCGCCAGGAGATGGGGAGGTGGCTCAACAATCGGGCCGAAAACTCGCATCAGCCGCTACGACGGCGAGAGAAAATAATGAACCGGTTCAGATCT
>NZ_JASBRW010000084.1 GCF_030149235.1 Maricaulis sp.
CCAGGGCCTGAAACACCACCGGCCCGGATTACCACGAGCCCGGCCCCGCAGCGGGAAAGGCTCTGCTTCCGCCGAGATCCACCGCAAATCCCTTCCCAGACGCGATAATCTGAAGTCCTAGAAAAGGACCAGGGGGAGAGGGATAAGGAACCACCTTTAGGTGAAATCCAAAGAAATCCAAGTATTTGCGTGGAGAATTCCCGTGCGGACCCCGTAAGTTCCCCGTGTAGATTCGCGGTTTTTCCTACGGGGTTTATGTGATGGATTTCATCCTGAAGTAGAGTTGCCTATCGCGCTCCCGGAAGATGCACGCTGAAGAATGAGCGTTCCCGAGTCGATAAAATTACCATAAGACGAATTATCGGTGTTGAAGCCGTGCGCGGGTAGATTCACAAATGAAGTGCAAATTCTGTATCAAAACAGAATGTTGCATGGAGGATCATGAATGGGACGCTGCTACCCTCACCCGAGTTTGGAAGAACGCCGCAAGCTTGCCAAGTGGCGTGAAGCCAAAATGCCTGTTCATGAGATTGCGGATCGGCTGGGTCGCGCGCCATCGACAATCTATCGCGAGCTGAATCGGAATTACTATGACGACAAGGAATTGCCGGAGTTGAACGGCTACTACGCGCTGAACGCTCAGGACATGTACGAGAAGCGCCGCGCTATTCATCGCAAGATGATCGTGCATCCTGAACTCAAAGCTGCCATCGAAGATCGGCTCAAGACCGGATGGTCCCCCGAACAGATTGCTGGTCGGATACGTCTGGAGCGCCACCCGATCCGCGTGAGCCACGAAACGATCTATCGCTTCGCCTATTCCAAAGATGGCCGCGACGAACAGTTCTACCGTCATCTGCCCGAGCACCGCAGACGCCGCCGGAAAAACGGCCAACTGTCAGATCACATCTGAACCACTACAGTTAAATGGATGGCCCTTTTGCGTCATCTCAATTTCAACAACTGCTCCATACTGTCAGTTGGATTTGCGAAGTAGCAAATCAACTCCAAGACCTCCCCCGGAAGGTCGTTCGTTTGATTTGAATTAACCTGCGTCCGGTTAGTGTTTTTTACATCCCCCGTAAGGCCATGGAAGGGTTCATCTTCTCTCAATAAGGCAAACAGGCATTGCCGCTTATGGCTCAGTTTTGCCTTTTCGTTCTGGTTCAGGGCATTGTCCACCACGCGAGGCTCCTACTCGATACCCCCAGTCAAATTGATAACTGAAGAACAGGGCGAAAATATGCCGTGATGCAGACTTGCCCTTCGCGAACCTATGCCAGCGTCGCAGTGATGGGCGGGATCGGGCCATTCTTCCTGAAAGAGGTCATGGGGCACAAGAAACTACAAACAACTTTGCGCTACAGGCATTTAGCAGATGAGGCAGTGCAGCGTGCGGCTGGATTGGTGGCAAGATACCAAGTCAAAGGAGCGAAACAATTCCGGGGCAGGTCCAGACACCCTCATGACGGGAATTCGATAAACAAATACCGGAGACTGGATCATTATGACCTGTCCCGATCCTCGCAATTTCCATCTCTCTGACGCTCGCGCTGCCCGAGCCTTTCGCGAGAAACTGGCGATCCCCTTTCTGCCAAGCTACCCTGCCGCAAAATCAATTCGCAAAAGGCGCAAACCCTTGGACACATTTGACGTCGATACCGCGGTTGCCGGCGCCGGGGTCATCGGGATCGCGATTGCGCGGGCCCTGGCGCTGGCCGGGAAGGATGTCCTGCTGCTGGAAAAGAACGGGCTGATCGGCGAGGAGACCAGCGCGCGCAATTCCGAGGTGATCCATGCCGGGATCTATTACGATCCCGGATCGTTGAAGGCCCAGCACTGCCTGAGGGGCAAGGCGCTGCTCTATCAGTTCTGCGAAGAACGCGGTGTGCCCTATCGCCGCTGCGGCAAGCTGATCGTGGCCACGGACGATCGGGAAGCCGGAAAATTGACCGGGATCGCGGACCATGCCCGGGCGAATGGCGTGGATGACCTGACACTGCTGGAGGGCCGGGACGCCGTGGCAATCGAACCGGTCCTCACCGCCGTTGCGGCGCTCAACTCGCCCTCGACCGGGATCATCGACAGCCATGCGCTGATGCTGGCGCTGCTTGGCGAGGCCGAGGCGCATGGGGCGCAGACCCTGCTCAGCGCCCGGATCATTGGCGGCGAGCTGGAGCCCGATGGCCGGGTGCTCCTCGAGATCGGCGGGCCGGACCCGATGCGCCTGCGGGCGCGCTCCTTCGTCAATGCCGCAGGGCTCTGGGCCACGGATCTGACCCGGCGGATCGACGGGATGCCCCCTGCCCCGGACCTGGAGCTTGTGAAAGGCAGTTATTTCACCCTGGCGGGCAAGGCCCCGTTCTCCCGGCTGATCTACCCGGTGCCACGTGACGGGGGGCTCGGGGTGCACCTGACCCTCGACCTTGGCGGGCAGGCCAAGTTCGGCCCGGACACGGACTGGCTTTCCGACAGTGATCCGGCCCAGATCGACTATGGTGTCGATGAGAGCCGCCGCGCCGCCTTTGCTGCGGCCATTCGTCAGTATTGGAACGGTATCCGGGAGGAAGACCTTCTGCCCGGATATAGCGGTGTCCGCCCCAAGATCGCCGGGGCCGCCTATCCCGATTTCCGTATCATGGGGCCCGACAGCCACGGGGCCGGGCCCCATGCTTTTCTCTACGGAATCGAATCCCCCGGCCTCACCGCCTGCCTGTCGATTGCCGAGGAGGTGGCGGGGATGTTGACCTAGAAGCTCACCCGGAACAGGAACGAGGCATCCACCTGGCTGTCGCTGCTCACGCCCAGTTCGACCGCACCGGTCATCAGATTGCCGCTTGCATTTTCCCTGAAGAAATCGACCCCGAGGAACCCACGTGCGGCAAACCCGTCATTGGCACTGGCTACCGAAACCGGCGTACCGGCCAGAAGGAAGTCGTTGGCATCCGCCGTGGCATATTGCATGTCCCCGCCATAGCGCAGCAGGAAGCCGCTCGGCAGCGGCTTTTCCAGCCCAAGCCGGGCCTCGGCCATGCTGGCCAAACGACTCTCAACCGTCAGGTTCGAAGACGATCCGGTTTCGGTATAGCCTTGGGAAAGAAGTCCGGTGTAGCGCAGGCGCAAGCTGCTGCCGGCCAGGCTGAAGGGTGCCTGCGTCGTCAGGGAAGGGCTGACAAAAATGCTGTCATAGCTGGCACGCGCGGTTTCCAGCCCGCCCGGCACCGCATTGTTCACCACGTCACGCTCGCTCGTATTATCCGAGACGCCGAAGGTGACCGCCAGCT
>NZ_JASBRW010000087.1 GCF_030149235.1 Maricaulis sp.
CAAGCTCCAACCCCAGGGCCGTCAACGCATCAAAGAAAACCGCCATTCGGGTCGCTGGCTCTCCGGATTCCAGCTTGGAAACCGTGGCCTGGCGCACGCGCATCCGTTCGGCAAGTTCGGCCTGCGACAAGCCAGCCGCCAGGCGCGCCTTTCGTACCAATTCCCCCGCCATGCGCGGGCTCCGGACCAGATCAGACATTGCACCAACTCCTTATACGCATTCGCGCATAAATCCTATATATACGCAAACCCGTATATTTCAAGTTAATACGCGTTTCCGTATAAATACAGATCTGATCGGCTCATCGTTTCGCACCGGACCGCACAGCCCGCAATCGCGGCAAATGCCTGCCGATACGGGTCAGGCGGCTTCGGCTCTGCCATCACGGCAGGAAATCAGCGTTTCCACTGCCGCATTCAGAACCAATGCCTCGTCTTGAGGAGGGATCGCCGAAATCTCGATCCGGCCCTCATGAAGGCGGATGTTCAGAGCGGGAAAGGCCTGTCTCAGCCGGCTGGCTGCATCGTGAGCTGCCCGGCTTTGTTCGAAACCGAATGGGAACCAGACAGACATGAGATGTCCTCTAATCAGGAGCAATCCGAATTCGGAGGGAAGAAACCTCTGATTCGATCTGGCCAGCAACCAATCTTCTGGACGGAACAACTTGTGAAGGCCCCAATCGGGTAGCCTGCCCCCCCATCCCAGGCCGCCTGCAAGGACATCTTCCCGGCGGCTTATCCTTGAATCGGCGCCGCCTATTGGATTCCGCCGCGAAATAGGGTTGAACGTTCAATCTTTGATTACAAACAAGACATTACTCAGGGGGCGGCTATGCACACGGTGGGCACACTCATCCAGGAAATCTTCCCGAACGGAACCCCGCAACATCTCGGTTTGCCAACCGATGGCGGTCCCAGCCTTGCCTTCCGCTGCCCCCTCGATCCGGATGTCATTGAGGAACGAAAATCCCAGACTGACACGAATGGCGATCATTATGATCCCTACAGCTATGAACAGATCCGCATCCGGGAAGCGTATAAGAAGCGCTGGACCATCGTCGAACCCGACGAACTCACAGAGGCCCTCAAAATTCTCTTGAGGGCCGATATCAGCCCTTGGTTCTCGCCGCCACATGACCCGATCGATCTGTTCGCTGTCTGTGGCCGCCTGCTCGAACGCAGCGGCGCCTACCACCATGTCGAAGCCTGCACCTGGGACAGTGACGGCAACTGCCTGCCCGCGGCAAACCGGATCATCCAGGTGACAGCAGACGACCGCGCCGACTGGACACTTGCTGGCGAAGGCTGGCGCTCCAAGGTCGATGTCTCAACCAATGTCGCCCCGACATACCCGCCGGAAATCGTCGAGTATTACTGGGTCCAGCTGATCTCCGCCTGGTCGTCGCCCCTGTTCAGCCCGATCCGGTATGATGGCGAGGCGCCTGCCTGGTGGCGCTTTGCACTTGCCCTCATGATCATTGCCGATGAAGCCGCCGAAGGTGTCGGCCAGCGCAGCATCTCCCGGCGCGATGACGACGAAAGCTCGTGGGTGGCGCGGGCCGTGGATGCCCGCATCACCCGGTCGATGGACATCCTGCAGAGCAGCCTCTCCATTCCCGAACAGGATGACCTTCGCCTTTACACGCTTTCCGAGGCCAATCCCGATGCAGTCTGCGTCCTGCCCAAGTCGCGCACGACCCAGGTCGGATGTACCATCCGCAATCTCAGCCACAATCTGGCGCTGCTGCCGCCACAAGGTGTCGCCCGAGCGGCCTGGTTCTATGGCCAGCAGCCAGGAGAGCATCAGAAGGGCAAGCCGCTCAACATGATCCTCATTCCCTATCCTTATGAAATCGAGGCGACCTGTTTCCGGCAAATCGGCGATAGCGGTGATGACTGCGATAAAAAGTTCGGCTGGTTCGGCGTTTCCCCAAGGCCGCTCCAGGCAGCGTCTGAAGAAGAAGCCGCCGAGAAACTGGATAAGGCGACCGAAGCCTTCCTGGAATTCGTCGATGGCCTCATCCGTTCGATGGTGAAGGATTTCGGGAAAGTCGACATGCTGGTCTTTCCCGAACTGGCCCTCACCCATCGCCTGCACGACAAGCTGCTCGATTGGGTCAATCGCAATCACAATGACATTGAAGTCGTCGTCGCCGGCCTCACCTCCTATAGTTTTGATACGGATGTTCAGGAAAGCGAAGAAGGCTCAGGCATAAAGGAAAGCAGGATACGGTATGGCAACTTCGCCGCCATCACCGTCTTTTCGGAGCGGGCCCCCGACGAAATCAAGGCCCTCGAAGAAGATCCCGACATCGAGGATTTCCCGCCGCGCCAGCAGATGACCAGTTATCATGACAAGCACCATCGCTGGCGGCTCGACCGGGAACAGATCACCCGCTACGGGCTCGGCGCCACGCTTGACCCTTCCTGCGACTGGTGGGAACGCCAGGATATCCTGTCGCGCCGCCTGACGGTTATCGCCTTCCGGGACAAGGCAACTGCAACCGTCCTCATCTGTGAGGACCTTGCCCGGACCGACCCCGCTCAGGAAGTTCTGAGAGCCATTGGCCCGAAGCTCATATTCGCTCTCCTCATGGACGGACCGCAGCTGATGACCCGCTGGCCGGCAAGGTATGCCACCGTTCTTGCCGATGACCCTGGAAGTTCCGTCCTGACCCTGACATCCATGGCCCTGATCGAACGGGCCAATGCCAGCGGCAAGCATGCCGCCTCACACTGCGTCGGTCTCTGGCGCGACGCTGACGGCGACACGCAGGAACTCAAAGTCGCCCCAGGCTTTCACGGCCTCGGCCTCAGCCTTTCCCAGGTCGAAGTGACCGAACAGACCATGGACGGCCGGCGCGACGCCGATGCGGCGACCTGGATCCTGTCAGGGGTCCGCCCGCTGAAATCCGTGTCATCCGATGGCAAACCGGCAAAGGAAACGCCGCCCTGGATCGAATGAAAAAAGCTCCCGGACATCCGGGAGCTTTTTTTCGATTGTTCTGAACCTAGGTTTCGCCGGCTGTGATTTTCCAATCGATGGCGCCGGCGAGCGCAACAGCGTCAGGGCTGGCCGGCTTCGACCTGGACCGGCTTCTCGCGGTCGCGCAGCCGGGCGGCTTCCTTGCGAATAATTTTCTCTTCGAAGTCGCTATAGTCCACGTCGACGAGCGGGCGCTTCATCGCTTTATCCAAATACTCGATGTCCTGGCTGAGGCTGACTTTGAATGCCTGATTGGTCTTGATCATGATCTGCATCCACTTTCCGGAAAATGTTCTTAACCGCTTGGTAAGACCCACGCAACTTCTACGTGACACTGGGAACAATGGCCGTGGCCGGTTCAGGTTCCACTAATTTATCTTTCCAAGTTTTACCGATCGAAACCCTTCTGGGCTCTTATGGTTAACATTCTCCTGTTTTCGTTAACCCTATATTTGGGCGAGGCAATAGCCGGCTCAAGGCGCCTTTATGTCACGCATGTTCATCCACCGCTCATGAAACGCCGCCGGCCGGGAAATAGTCAAATAAATTCAACGATCAGGAGAAGGTCTCCCTACGGGTTCGCGCCGTCACGATCTGGGCCGATGAAACACTTAAGCGCATTTCGTGATCTTCGAAGGCCGCCCGGAGGCCCGGCGGCCACATCCTGAGAATCACGCCGGACCACAAGGGAAAGCCAGAACCCGTTTACCGGATGACAGGAGCGCGTTTACCAGCCGAGTCTCCTGCATCTGCCGGCATACGAGGCTTCCTCAACGGCGGGGGTGGGCGGACGGCACATCTGGCCGGGCGCGCCGCGCGCGAAAGGCGCCGGAGCATTATCCGGACAACATCTTGAGGTCCCCTACCTTTCCGCCTTGCCCGCACGGCTTGTGACGCCCGGCCTGCCGGCCTTTTCCGCCGCCCCCCCTGTCGCGGGAAGGACGCGGCAGAAAAGGAGACCCGACATGACCTGTGCCTCAGCCCCCCTTGGAATCGCTTCCGCCCTAACGCCTGATGGCATCCCACGTATCTATGTGGCCTGGCCGCCTACAATAATGGCTGCCTGCACGGACGCTGGATCGATGCAACCACGCCGGACGAAATCATGGGCCAGGTACACACCATGCTGGCACCCTCGCCACTGCCTAGCGCCGAGGAATGGGCGATCCATGATTATGAAGGCTTCGAAGGGGCGAGCCTTTCCAAATACGCTTCGTTCGAAACCGTGTGCGCACTGGCGGAGTTTATTGGAGGCCATGGACGGCTCGGCGCAAAGGTCTGGCCCTGAAAGGTTCGAGCGGGGCATCTGATTTTGGATTGGATTTCAGTGCCAGAAGCCGCTCGACAACTTCCTCGACATTCCCCGGCTGGACCTGACGGTCCATTGGCCGGTACCTGAAACCTGCGGTCATGGCGGCAGCACATGCCGCGCGATAGCGTTGTTCCGCAATTCTTGGATCAACACCTGCCACGTCAGAGACGGAGGCGTCTGCCAGCGCGAGAGACGCCCAGTATTCTTCGTCAGCGCTAGCCAGTTCGTCTCGCCGCAATCTCGCTGTCTCAAGTGACGATGTCCCTAAAGACAGTCGGATGGTCCCCCTCCCATCAAAAGCCTGAAATTTTGACGGCACACGACGGTAATAGTGCCAATGCTCGCCCCGGCGGCGCAGGTATTTGTCAGATTGCGAAGAACGACCCATTTGGAATTTGTGCGCAATTTGTATCACAAAATTGGAAACGAAAAATTCTTCCGACCCCGAGATCAGAATGTTTTCCGTTTAAT
>NZ_JASBRW010000002.1 GCF_030149235.1 Maricaulis sp.
ATCGGCGATGGCACCTGCGCCGCCCGCTCGGACCGGGCCGACTGTTTCGGCCGCGAGCGCCCGATGGGCATTAATGACCATTATTTCGGTTTCGATGACCGGGTCTTCATGGACACATCGGCCTTCCCCTGGAGTGTTGTCGGTGAAGTCGAGTTCGACTCGGGCGGGGCCTGTACGGCGACGCTGATCGCTGAAAACGTCATCGTCACGGCGGCGCATTGCATCTCCGACAATACGACGATCGATGCCCGCGGCGTCTTCCGCACCGCCTTTGACCGGCGCGGCGGCCCTGAACAGGCCCGCATCACCGGGTATCTCATCGACCCGGAATGGAATGAGCAGCGCTTCACCTCCACCGACGAGATCGACGGCACAGACTGGGCGCTCCTGCGCCTGCGCCGGCCGCTGGGCCGCGAGCTCGGTTTTGTCGGCGTCCGTGCCCTGGTTGATAGTGAAGGGCGACGGGCCGCCCGCAATTTCCCGCTCTACCAGGCCGGCTATAGCTGGGACACGGGCGAGCACCTGTCCGGCAATGCCGGCAACTGCACCATGACGCGGATCTACAACGACAACACCATGGCGCATGATTGCGACACCACCCGCGGCGACAGCGGTTCCCCGTTCATGATCCAGGATGGCGACGAGTATTTCATCGTCGCGACGGATTCGAATTTCCGCTCCAATCCGGGTGGTCCGATGATCTACATCGCAGCACGTTCCGATCGTTGGGCAGACCTGGTGGATGATTTCGCCGCGGGGCAGATCGGCAATGATGGCCCGCGCCCCCGGGGTCCGGGCAAACCGCCGAAATAGTCAGGCTAGTCAGCGAGCGCGCTGGCGGTCTCGACATCCTCGAACAGCGCATCCAGGCTGGAAGCCAGCGCACCGCGCCAGCCTGCCATGTCATGGCCGCCGGAGAACTCGCGGTAAACGGCATCGTATCCGGCCGCGCTGAGGGCTTCGGTCATGTTGTGATTGGCGCTTTGCATGACGTGACCCTGATTGGTCGAGGTCACGACATATTCCAATGATCCGGCATTGAGGATGAAACGGGGTGCCGAAGCCGCTGCCGGTTCGAGGGAGCGGGCCAGCCATTCCGGTTCCTCATCCTGCGGTGACCAGTAGAATGAACCGGACATCGAAATCGCACCATCGACCTGGTCTGGATTATCCAACGCAGCAAGGGTCGCCGCGAGGCCGCGCCGGGATGCGCCCGCCAATATGAGCGGCCCTGTCATGCCCTTTTCTGCCAGGAAGGGCTGCAGCTCCTCACCGATAAAGGCGGACTGGTCCTGGTAACGCCGGTCAGCACTTTCGGGGTCCAGCTGATCGATCAGCACAACATGCGCCGGCGGCATCCGGCCCTGGTCGACCAGATTCTGGACAATCTCCCAGGCAGGGGCGCGTACGCCCCAGAGGAAGGAATCCCAGATCACAACGACAGGCGCGGCGGCCGGCGGGTTCCGGACAGCATGATGCTGCAACAGGACGGTACGCCCGAGGGCTTCGCTGTCGATAGCAAGGGCATCGCCCGGCCGGCGCTGCATGAAAGGCACCGGACGGATTGCAGTGTCGGCTTCCCGCGGTGCCAGCATCAGAACGGTTTCCGCCGACACGCCGCGCAGGCGTCTCCGGTTTTCGCTGTCAGCCATGCGGCGCGTTCCGGTGGTCAGCTCAACCAGGAAACTGTAGGTGGCCGCGACATCGCGTTCGACATCCAGGGTCAAGGTCCAGATCTGGGTCTCACCGAGCCGTTGCAAGGGCAAGGTGAAGTCACGCACATAATCGCTGACTTCGCCTCGCACATAGGGGGCGTTGACGACACTATCGAGGCGCACCCCGGTAATGCTGTCATGGCCCTGGAAGGCGAAAGTCACGCGTTTGAGGGCTGGATTATCGGGATGATCTTCCACCAGGGGGAGGCCGCGCCGGGACAGGTCGCGCCAGACCTCATCCTCGGCATGGGGACGCGAAGCCAGCACCGCTGACGCAGCCTCGACAGCCGGCGAGCGCAGCTCCACCACCGGGTCGGGCGCAGTGGCCGCCAACAGCCAGGCCGCACAAATGACGTACACGCTTTTCCTCATAGCCGCGGGAGTTTAGCCTGAAACTTCATCAGGGGAAGAGCGGGGGCAAACCGATGAACTTCAATATGCGGGACAAGATCATCCTGGCGGCGTCGCTGGCGTTCAGCCTCACCTATCTCCTGCTGGGCGAGCAAATCGCCTATCCGGCCAATGTAGTCTTCAAGGCGATGGGCATTGTCCTCTTGGGCTTTTACGCGCTTTTCCAAGGCAAGCCCGTGCTTGCCGTCGGCCTGTGGCTCGGCTCGGCCGGCGATGCCTTCCTCGCCATGCAGCCACAGGAAACCGCCCTCGGCATCGTGTCCTTCGGGCTCGGCCATCTGGTCTATATCGTGCTCTTTGCAGCGGTGCTGAAACAAGCCGGGTCGCGAGGCCTGCCCGGCTATATCGGCGCGGCCGCTCTGGCGATTTTCGGTGCGTTCATGCTGCTTGCCCTGCAACCGCATTTCGGCGAGCTGCGCATCCCGGCCAGTATCTACAACGCCATCATCATGATCATGGCCATCCTCGCCGTCATGGGGCGTGGCCCCGGGCTGGCGATTATCGGTGCCCTGCTGTTTGTCGTTTCGGATACGGTACTGGCCTGGCGCATGTTCGCCGGCGAGTTGGCCTGGGCCGGCTGGGTCGTGTGGGTGACCTATTATCTCGGACAGGCCGGAATTGCGCTGGGCCTGGCCCAGCACAAACCCTGATCAGACGGCTTCGAGCACGCCTGCAGGCAGCTTCCAGTCCGGCCGGACAAAATGGCAGGTATAGCCGTCCGGATAGCGCTCGAGGTAATCTTGGTGGAAGTCTTCCGCCTCCCAGAACTCGCCCAGCGGTTCAAGCCGGGTGACGACCTTGCCCGGCCACAATCCGCTGTCCTCGACCGCCTTGATCACGGCCTGGGCGATGCGCTTTTGCTCGTCATCGGCATAGAAGATCGCGGAGCGATACTGGCTGCCGATATCATTGCCCTGGCGATCAATCGTGGTCGGGTCGTGGATCTGGAAGAAGATCTCATAGATGCGCTTGAGACTGGTACGCTCCGGGTCGAAGACGATTTCGATGGATTCCGCGTGCCCAGTATGGCCGGTCTTGACCAGTTCGTAGGTCGCATTGGCAACGCGGCCGCCGGTATAGCCCACACGGGTCGAGATCACGCCGGGTTCACGGCGCATGAGATCCTGCATGCCCCAGAAACAGCCGCCGGCCAGGGTCAGGGTTTGCGTCGTCATCATCTCTCTCCCATCAACGGAAAGCGGCCAGGGCCGCACACTTAATCAATTACGCGTCTTCGCGCGCACATCAAGGCAATCCGGCGGGCCACCCCGCCGGTTTGTTCAGTTCGGATTACCGGCATGGCGCCTAGTTCAGCAGGCCCTGGTCTTCAGCCATCTCGCGCATCGCCTTTTGCAGTTTCTCAAAGGCACGCACTTCGATCTGGCGGATACGCTCGCGGCTGACGCCATAATGCTCGGCCAGCTCTTCCAGCGTCTTGGGATCCTCGCTCAGGCGGCGCTCCTGCAGGATATGCTGTTCGCGCTCATTGAGCTCGCCCATCGCCGATTGCAGCAATTGCATCCGGGTGTCGAACTCGTCGCTTTCGGCGAGCTCGTCTTCCTGGCTTTCCGCATCATCATCGGCCAGCCAGTCCTGCCATTGGCCATCACCTTCGGTTCCCTTGAGGGGCGCGTTGAGCGACGCGTCCGGCCCGGAGAGGCGGCCATTCATGGACACGACCTCATCATGGGTGACGCCCAGCTTGGTAGCGATTTCCTCGACCTGATCGGGCTTGAGATCGCCCTCATCAATGGCCTGCATCTGGCTCTTCATCCGGCGCAGGTTGAAGAACAGCTTCTTCTGGGCCGCCGTCGTGCCCATTTTCACCAGCGACCAGGACCGCAGGATGTATTCCTGGATCGAGGCACGGATCCACCACATGGCGTAGGTCGCCAGGCGGAAGCCCTTGTCCGGATCAAATTTCTTTACCGCCTGCATCAGGCCGACATTGCCTTCGGAGATGACCTCCCCGATCGGCAGGCCATAGCCGCGATAACCCATGGCAATCTTGGCCACGAGACGAAGGTGGGAGGTGACCAGCTTTTCAGCCGCATCGGTATCGCCGTGCTCACGCCAGCTTTTGCCCAGCATGAACTCCTCGTCCTTCTCCAGCATGGGGAAGCGGCGAATTTCCGACAGGTAGCTGGAAAGCCCCTGTTCAGGAGACAGCGTTGCTGCGAGTGCGTTGGCCATAAACCTATCCTATCCCTTTACCGGTACGCATGGCCAGCCAGACCATAATCCGGTTCGAGGACCTATTTGGGGAGCGATTGAACGGAATGCTAGGGGCTCACGGCGCTGTGAAGCCGAGTTGATCAGAAAACCCCCTGCACCCGCTCAGGATTTTGCCTCCACCTGATCTCGGTGCTGGGCCCGAAGCATCTGTAATTCCATACGCTTCACCTCTCGCAGCACCTGATTGGTCATGATCTGCTGGAACAATATTCCGCGCAGGAAAAGGACAATTTGCAGACAGGCAAGACTGCCCAGCCCCCAGCGCATCGCCAGAATGACATCCGCCTGTTGGAAAAATTTCCAGCCGGTCCACAGCATCAGGCCGAAGAAAATCGGCACCATCACCATCACCGCCGCCATCACCCAGCCCAGGCTGCCAGAGAAGATCGAGAAAATCTGGGCAAAGAAACCCGGCGGTTCGGCATAGCGCCCAAGCAGCTTGCGATCTTCATCATCGAGCGCCTCGCTGATCAATTCATCGAGGTCCTTGTCGGCATGACTCATGGGTCTCTCCATTTTCTGCGGTTTCCAGTGCTGCCCGGACCTTGCGGCGGGCATGCATCAATCGTGTTTTCACTGTCCCGGCGGGGACATCGAGCGCGATGGCGATCTCTGCCACGCTCATTTCCTGACGGTGATAGAGCGCCATGGCGGAGCGCTGGTCCGGCGGCAATTGCGCCATCGCCCGGGCCACCCGAGCAACGTCCAGGCGGGTTTCCATCTGTGCTGCCCCGTCCAGCGGCGCAGCCGGCTCGGACTGCATCGCCGCTCGTGTGCGACGCGCACCCTGGCGCTTGCGGATCAGGGCGGCAGTCTTGCGTGTCACAATGCGATGGGCCCAGGCCGGGAAGGCTGCCGTGTCCTGCAGGCCGCCAAGCCCGCGGACAATGTCCAGCCAGGCGTCCTGCAACACGTCCCGCGCCGCATCCGCCTCACCGCAAAGCCTGTAGGCATGGCGCAGGAGATCGGGCTGCCAGAGCCGGGCGAGGCGGTCAAAGGCCCTGCGGTCGCCGGCCTGGGCGGCTGCGACGAGATATTCGCCAAGGACACGCTTCTTATCGCGCCGCATGCGCGGGGCCTTTCCCTTTGCACCTGGCCCGGAAGGGCTGTGCTGTGTTTATGTGTGCACTCAAGCGCACACCGGGTTCAATGCACAGGACCAAATTCCGGCGCCAGAGATCAGCGCCGCCGCGGCCGGGAAGGCGAAGACAGAGATGCCGCGCACCAGCCAGGCCGGCAGGTGATCGGCCCACCACAGCGCGTAGGACACATGCCAGCGGCGCGGCAGCACCAGGATCAGCACCGAACTGGCCACAAGAAAGACGCCGGTCCACATGAATACCCCGGGGTAAAGCGCGCTGCCGCTCGCCGCGATCATCGCCAGCCCGAAAGCGCCGCGGATCAGGAGTTCACCGGTATGGATAAGCAGCGTGCTGGCCGCCTGGCGCAGCAGGTAGAGTGCCCAGTCCGGCTGCACCGCCATGATGGCGCCGACGACGAAGAGCCAGAGGGTAAAGGCAACCATACCCCAATAGGCGAAATGCTCGATCATGACCGTTCCTCATTCAGTCGGTTTGAATGAAAGGTGCGCCGCACAGCCAGAACGGTTCAATCACGGCTTCAATTCAATACGGCCATTTACTGGCCCGGCAGGTCAGGCCCGGTTCATTTACGCCTGTGCTAGGGTGCGGGAACCATTTAGGGGAGGCTCGAATATGAACCGTTTCACGCAAGTCGTCGGTGTAAGCGTATTGGCCGCAATATGTACCGCGAGCGCTGTATCTGCCCAGTCCATGAACCGGCCGCTGCCACAAGCCCGCCAGCAAGCCGAACTGCCCTTGTGCCGCGACGCCGAGCGCGGTCAGCGCTGCGTCACTCGCTCAGGCCAGGAGCGAATTCGCGGCCAGCGCGGCGATCGCAATCAGCTTGGCGGTAGAGAGCCCGGGTGGGGTGTTCAGACTGCCGCGCCCACAGAACTCGGCGGCGGTGAGCCTGGCTGGGGCGTGGATACGCCCAACCGCAACCAGCTCGAAGGAGCCGACCCAGGCTGGGGTGTCGATGAGGCCGAGCCCAATGAACTGGGCGGCGGCGATCCGGGCTGGGGACGGCCGGCGCCTGACGAATTCGGCGGCGAAGACGCGGGCTGGGCCAATCGCGCAGCGGACGCCGACGCGTCCTCGCGCCGTCAGCCGGACACGCGCAATATGGCTCAGGAACCGGATAACGGTCCAGACTAGGGGGCGCTAGCCAGCCTTGGCCGGCGACACTTCCAGGCGCAGATAGCCGCGCTCGACCATGCGGCGCATCGCGTCATAGGCCTCGGACAATTCCTCATAGGCTGCGCGAAGAAGCGTCAGGCGCTCGACCTCGGTTTTTTCCAGCGGTGATCGGCTGCGCGCAGCCGACATGGCGGCATCAACCCAGGCACCGCGGGCCTTGGATGCGGACAGGGCGAGATTCTGGAAGTCCTCGATCCCGACCGTGTGAATGGTCTTTTTAAGCACCGCCTGATTGGCCGCGAAAACGGTGTAGTCGATCTGTTCAAGATGACCGCGCAATTTGCGCTGCTCGGCAGGGCTCTGCACCAGGTCCGGCTCGAACCGGTCAGACACCCTGCGATAGCTGGAGGTTACGGTTTTCGACATCACCCATTCTCCTCTCTGGAGCCTATGAAGCCCACACTACCCGTCAGGGTTTAAGTAAGTTTGAAGGCGCCATTCGCAGCGACGGCCTGCTGACAAAGCGGTTCCGGCACCCTAGATGGCGACAAGGCCCGCCATTCAGCCTGTCTGGAGATCCCCAATGTCCGTCCCGAAAATTCTCGTCATCCCCGGTTCCGCTCGCAAGGACAGCTTCAATCGCAAGCTGGCCGCCCATGCTGCTGAAAAGGCAGGCCGCCTGGGTGCCGAGCCCACTCTGCTGGACATGAATGCGTTCAACGCGCCGCTTTATCACGGTGATCTGGAAGCCGAGCAGGGCCTGCCGGAAACGATGCGGACGCTGCGGCAAATGATCGGCACGCATGACGCGCTCATCGTCGTCAGCCCGGAATATAACGGCCATGTGCCGCCGCTGCTGGTCAATGCCTTCGACTGGGTCTCCCGGCCCGATGGCGAGGACAAGGACAATGTCTTCGCCGGCAAGTCTGCCGCCGTCATGGCCGCCTCGCCGGGCCGACTGGGCGGCGCCCGCATGATCCCGCGCCTGCGCGCCTTCCTCACGGATCTGGGCGTGATGTGCCTGCCAGGTCAGGCCTCTGTGGCCAGCGCCTTCAAGGCTTTCGACGAGAGCGGTCAACTGACCGATGAACGCGCTGCGGCCCAGGTCCAAACGCTGGTTAAGCGGCTGATCGACTTACACCGATAATCCGGCGCAAGCGTGATGACGGTCACGGGCAAGGCCGCGGCCGCGGGCTAAATTCGTTACGATTCAACACTCAAAGCTCCGGCCGAAACGCGAGCAGCGGCGCCGGGCGTGT
This sequence comes from Maricaulis sp., assembly GCF_030149235.1. Lineage (GTDB taxonomy): Bacteria > Pseudomonadota > Alphaproteobacteria > Caulobacterales > Maricaulaceae > Maricaulis. Next base: position 7,840 of record NZ_JASBRW010000002.1, read on the forward strand.
GTGCAATGGAGCGTAACGTGTCCAAATCCTCTCTCCGCCCCGGCCCGCCCACCACCTCCGGCAAAGCGGCCCGCCCACGCCGCTACCAGGATGCGCGTATCGCCTTGTGGAAGCGGATCTGCGCCGGCCAGATCGGCGGGCATGACTTCCGACCGGATGTCGAGATTGCCGGCCATCGTGTCGATTTCGCCTGTGAGACCGCTCACCTGGCGATCGATATTCACGCCGGCAGCGAGGTGGACCTTGGTCAGTATGACGAAAGCCGCGTCGCCGAGATCGAGGCAGCAGGCTATCTGGTTCTGCATGTCTGGCGGAATGATGTCCTGCACGAGCCGGAGAAACTTATCCCGCTGATCGCCCGCGCACTCATTTGGCGCAATACCCGGCCGTAAGCGCCCATAGCGCCATAGCGCTAGGCCTGGTGGACTAGGCGAAACTCCGCCGCCGGCGCCAGAGCAGGGCCAAAAGTACCACCTCCGCGCTGAAACTGAACATCCAGGTCGCCGAGGCGTCGAACTGGGTGTTCGGGGCGAGCAGGACGTAATCCATCAGATTGGCAATCAGTCCGGCCATGGCCACGGGCAGTACCTGGGACTTGCGCAACAGGAGCAAGACCAGGATCAGCAGCTTTGTCAGCCACCAGATGTAGAATGCCGCCACGCTGAGCGGGCTGAGGACCTCGGTGAAGGCATAGGCATCGAAAGGCAGCAGACCCCGTGGCCAGACCTGCAAGCGCACCGCAATGTCGAGCACGGCCCAGAAACTCGAGTAAACGAGCAGCCCCGCCAGGACAGTCACCAAGGCGAAAGTCTCGATCCGGTAGCGGTTTAGCGGCGAATGGGACGGTGAAGACACGCAGGAACTCGCTGTTTGGTTTTCTCCCGTAACAACATAGCCTGCTTCGCGTCGCGGGCCAGCCCGCACAACAAATTCGCCTGCGAGGAGAGTCGCGGTGCGTTCCTCCCCAACCTGAATTAACTGTAATCTCCAACTTCGAGGTCCTGGGGGGACTGACTGATATGCGTATCCTGGCTTTTATCCTGCTGGCGGCCCTGGCCGGCGGCATTGCCTTCACCACCATGATGACCGAGGTCGACACGCTCGAGGGCGAAGCGACCGAGGCTGTTGAAACCGAAGCGGTCGAAACGGAAGCTCCGGCTGAAGACGCGGGCGACGCCGCAGCCGCAGTCGCTGCCGCTGACGGAGTCGATGACGCTGTCGAGGCGGTCACCGATGCGGTCGATGCCACCGCCGATGACGCCGCGGATGACGCGGGCGACATGATGGACGACATGGCCGACGACGCCGAAGACGTCCTCGAGGACGCCGTGGAAGACGCGGCTCCGGACGGCGACGAGTAAGTCGCTCATCCACATCCGGAAATGACGAACCGCCGGTCTGTTCCCGGACCGGCGGCTCTGATTGTTGCGATTTATGGGTTCGGCCTGGATCGGGGGCACGCCCCTAGACCCGTTGTCGCTTGGCCATGAAAAGCGTCAGGCGCGCAGGACTGCCTTTGCGTCCACACACTTTTCCGACCCAAGACCCAAACCGGTAAAACCACTGATCATCGGATCACCTCCTTTCGCTTGTTGATGTTGGAAAGGAGGCTAGCACGTCTTGCCGCCGCGGCAAGCGGCGGGGCCGCCCGCGGGAGAGGCCGGAGGCCGTGTCACACAGCCCTCGGCCCTTTGCCCTAGTCGCGCCGCTCAGCCGTCCAGGCCATCAGGAAATCCCGCCCGGTCGACAGGGTCTGACCCTCAAACACGCCGTCCGGCCCCAACCGCCCCGAGGTCGCATAGGGTCCGCTGCCATCCGACGTAATCACGGTGATGACCCAGTCCTCGCCGCGCCGCGTATAGCGTCCGCTTTCAAACCCGCTTTGATAAAACGCACCCGCCAGCGTCCCGTCTTCATTGACCGCCGTGATCTCCATCACCGTGACCGAGGGCGGCGCATCGGGGCTGAAATACAGCGCCACATCCCAGGTGCCGAGCAGGTCCTCGGCGGCAGGTTCGGGTTGGGCAATGAAGGTGCTGGCGAGGGCGAGGAGTGTGATCATAGGGCGAGACTAGCACAGCAAACGCCCCTGTCTTCAACCACAGCGCCGGGTTATGTTTTCTTCCGACAATCAAGGGGGACATCATGACCTGCAATCCGTTCACCATGCTGCACCGCGCCGGCGCCTTTATCGCCCTGCTGGGCACCATCATCGCCATCAGCACGGTGCCGGCCCTTGCCCAGGGCGCGCCGACCCAGGCACTGATCGACCAGCTCAATGCGCGCGGTGAGCTGATCGAGAAGCTCCAGGCCGGCGGCTATGTCATGCTGATCCGCCATGAGCGTACCGAAGTCCCTTCGCGTGCCGATGATTACGCCCAGGCGCCCGGCGAATGCCGCGCCCAGCGCAATCTCTCCGTCGCCGGTATTGCCAGCGCCCAGGAGACCGGCGTCAATCTGCGCGCCCTGGGCATTGAAACCGCCCGGGTCATCTCCAGCCCGATGTGCCGCAGCACCGAGACCGCCCGCTTCGTCTTCGGTGTCGGGTATGAAACCGATCTGCGCCTGCTGCACCACGACCCTCGCGGCGAGCGCAATCTCGATGTCGCCACGGCGGAGATGCTCGACCTGCTGAGCGAACTCGCCCCGGAAATGGATAATGGCAATATCGCCCTCATCAGCCATGGCGGCACGATTTTCCGCGTCACCGGCCTCTTGCTCTCGGAAGGTGAGACCGTGGTCCTGCGCCTTGATGAGAACGGCGGCTTCACCGTGGAAGGCCATTTCATGGGCGGCGATTTCGGCCGCAATGCCCGTATGGCAATCGACGCCGGCTAGGCCATAAAACGCGTGCCCAGCCGGTTGATGACCGCTAGGCTGATCATTCGACCTCGAGGACACACCAATGATCCAGTCTCTCACCCTGACCGCGGGCCTCTTGATGGCGGTGCTGGTCCAGACCGGCGATCCCGTCACCACCGAGACCGTGCCGCGCCAGCTCATCTCGCTGGACGGTGCCGCTGCCGAGGCGGTGATCGCCCAGGCCAGGGCCGAGGTCTGCGGCGAGGGCCCGTGCGATTATGTCTTCACCAATGCGGCCGAGATCGCCGGCTCGATGTGCTGGAATGATGAGGAAGCGGCGCAGCTTTACTGCCGCGGCGCCGTTGTCGGCACGCAGGCCGAGGGCTGTGAGCCCGGACCGGGCGGGGCGCTTTATGATTGCTGGACGCACGAAATGATGGAGGGCTCGGTCAGCGCTGCCCTTACCGATGACCCCCGGCTCGCCACCGGTGAGCTTCACTGGATGAGCTATGACCGGGGCGGTGATGGCGTTTATGACATCCTGGAATCGGCCTATTGCGCCCAGCCGCCAGAAGGCGCCTGTACCCGGATCTACAATATCGGCGTCATCTCCCGCCCGGATAGCGACGCCTATTCGCTGATCTTCGAGCATTGCTGGGACGATGCCGAAGCCGGGCTCGCCCGCTGCCGCCAGGCCATTATCGGGGTAGCGGGCGAGAACTAGCCCCCTCACCGTCTGGCGAGGTCCTTCAGGAAGGCCATGCCGTCAAACTCCGGATCCTCCGCATCATCCTCGAGCACGGTATTGACCGAAACGGCCAGGCGGGAGGTTTTGATCCGGTCGAGCAACAGCCCCGCCGTTTCTGCCGCCTCGCGGCTTTCACGACGGGCCAATTGCTGGCGCATGGCATCATAAAGGCCCTGATAGGCGCGATATTCCATCGCGGCGGCCTCGAACTGGATTTCAGGCGGCAATCGCACCGTGGGGTATTTCATTCGACGGCGTGGCATGGGAACTCCTTTTCCAACGCACATCCAGACAGGGGTTCTCGCTCGGCCAGGAGTTCCTGGCCGAGAGGAGAGGACGTGCGGAATGCCGGCCGTGCCGGATCTCTAGTATTTGTTTGTGTGGCATGACCTGGCATCCCGCACGCGGAGCTTTCCCGGACCGTCGCCGGACCGTGTCCAATCGGGGAAGTAGGAGCGGTCGGTCGTTTAGTGCCGCTGCGACCTCCCTCGACGCCCTGCCGGAGGTGGATACGCGTCACCGCACCCACCGCGGACAGGCTCCGCTGGCTTCCGGGCAATATCGACGTGCACATCGCCTCTCATCCCGGGAGCTGGGGGGATTATCGCCGAGCGCCACCGACCGGGGATATCTTTCCCCTCATCCCGGGCTTGATCCGGGATGAGGGTTTTAGGTGTTGATATCCCACCCCATTTTCCCCCGGATTTATTCCAAGGCCTGCTGGAGACAAATCCGTCAATGACTCCAGGAACCGCCAGCGCCCAGAGTCATCCACGCCGGGATAACGCCAGGCCCCGACATGACGTCGGGGGAAAGGAATTGTTCGATGTCACAGCGCCCGTCATCCCTGACGCAGGCCCCGCGCAAGCGGGGCGCAGATCAGAGACCTCGATGAACCAGGCTGGGTCCCGCGTAGCGGGGGAGTGGGTGACGCGGCGAAGCCGCCGCTAAAACAATTCCGAACTGGGGAAAACAGGTAGGTGTGCCCGTTCAATCTGGTCGCAAAGCGTGACGTTGATCGTCACGCTCGCCAATAGATCCAGGCCCCTTCGCCACGGCCGATGAAACAGCGCCGGCGATAGCCGCCTTCCTGCACCGCATCAATCAGCCTGTAGGCATCGCTCATGTCCAGATCGGCGGCGAGAATATAGCTCCGGCGTTCGCCGCTGCGCCTCAGCGTATGCGTTACCCGCCAGCGATTGCGACCATATTCGACCGCCGCGAGCGTCAAGGGGTCGAAGGCATCGCAGCGCTCGGACGGCCAAGCGCCTTGCGGTGGTGCATCGTTGACGAAATGCACGACCGGACCCTGGCTATCATTCAGGCGCACCGAACATTGTTCGTCGATGCCATAATGGCGCATCATGGCGAGAGCGCCACGGGCATTGGCTTCTGCGCCAGCCCCTTCGCCGAAACGCGCCAGCACGGGAGACCGCATTGGCCGTCTCAGGACCACCGCCCAGCCATCCGCTCGCTCCTCGACAGCGAGGCGGCGTGGACGGAAATTGACGCATTGCCGCGTGCCATAGGCCTCGGCGATTCCGGCGATATCGAGCGCAGTCAGCCGACCGGTGGGCCCCATCGGCGTGCCGGGCACCAGCGGTTCAAGCGTGGTGCGCTTATTCCCCTCCGCATCAAGCCGTCCGAAGGCGTCGAACGGGTAATGCATGATCGACTGGTAATCGTAGGGACCGAGCGCGACCACGTGGCGATAACGATGGAAATTATGCTCGCGGTTGTCCCGGATATTGTTCCAAATTACGCGTACATGATCGTTCCGGTCCGCGCGTTGCTGTTCGTGCCGGAAGCCGGCCGCATGCAGGAATTCATGCGCTACAGATCCAGGTCCGCAATCATCCGACAGGCCCAGCGTCTGGCGTCCGCCGCGACGCCCGATGTGGGACCAGCAACCGGATCCTTTGTAATTCACATAAATATGGTGACGCTGTGTGGTACGCTCCACCAAGACCAGATCCGTATGGTCGGTGATAAGCGAAATCCCTTCCTCGATATCCGCGCGCAGTTCCGGCGGCAGGTCTTCAGCGAGCTGATAGACCAGGACGCCTCCGGGCCAGCGGAAACGGGTATTATTCTGCACGGCCAGCGGGTTCTGTACCGTGCGCAAATCGCCATTGTTGGAAGCGGCCTGCTCCGCCGCCAGGATTTCCTCTTCCGTGCCCAGAATGATATCGCCGCCGTGCACGGCATAGCCGTCGATGATCTCGTAGGGGACCTGCTCGGCTTGCTCATCGCCCGGGAACAGAAAAACGACTTCCCCGGTCCGGCCCGCCGGGCCGAGCTCGTCGAGCCAGTCGTCATTGTCGAGCACTTCCTGGGGCAGGCGATTCAGCACCGGCAAGGGCTGGGACGGCGAGCGCTGCAAACGCAGGCTGCGCTCACCGTCTTCCGCCTGGCGAACATCGCGGGCCGGCTCGATCTGCTGGAGCGTATGTCCTGCCTGCGGCGTCAAAACCGCGCTGCCAACCAGCACCGCCAGTCCGATAAGGGTCGGTGTTCTGATCATATCTGCCCCCGGGTCCAATTGCCTTCCTAGAGTTTATCAGCCCGCCCATCTGCCTCAAGCGAAACTCTGGCTGGGATCCGAACTCTGTTCGGCGCATTTTGGAGATCAGACATTGGTACGACCTCGACACGCTCAAAGGCCGCAAAATGAGGTCATCCCAGCGAAGGGCTTGATCAAGATAACGATACGTGTAGGGGCTAGCCGATTAATCAATCGGCTCCCGCTTCTCGCCCGTCTCAGAGAGATAAATCTCCCCACCCTTCGCCTTGAACTCCGCCGCCTTCTCCGCCATGCCGGCGGCGGCTGCGTCGGCCTCGACCTCATTCGGCGCCCGCGCGGAGCCAAACCGGTTCCGGATCTCCTGCGTGATCTCCATTGAGCAGAATTTCGGACCGCACATGGAGCAGAAATGCGCCACCTTGTGGGCTTCTTTCGGAAGCGTCTGATCGTGGAAGTCGCGGGCGGTTTCCGGGTCCAGCGCCAGGTTGAACTGGTCCTCCCAGCGGAATTCGAAACGCGCGCGTGACAGGGCGTCGTCGCGGATCTTGGCGGCCGGGTGGCCCTTGGCGAGGTCGCCGGCATGGGCGGCGATCTTGTAGGTGACGACACCGACCTTGACGTCATCACGGTCGGGCAGGCCGAGATGTTCTTTCGGGGTGACATAGCAGAGCATGGCGCAGCCGAACCAGCCGATCATCGCCGCGCCGATACCCGAAGTGATGTGGTCATAGCCCGGCGCGATGTCCGTGGTCAGCGGCCCAAGCGTATAAAACGGCGCCTCGTGGCACTCCTTGAGCTGCTTGTCCATATTCTCCTTGATCTTGTGCATGGCGACATGGCCCGGCCCTTCGATCATGACCTGGCAGCCCTTCTCCCAGGCGATCTTGGTGAGCTCGCCCAGCGTTTCCAGCTCGGCGAACTGGGCGCGGTCGTTTGCATCCGCAATAGAGCCCGGGCGCAGGCCGTCACCCAGGGAGAAGGAGACGTCATAGGCGCGCATGATGTCGCAGATTTCCTCGAAATGGGTGTAGAGGAAGCTCTCCTTGTGATGCGCCAAGCACCACTTGGCCATGATCGAGCCGCCGCGCGAAACAATGCCGGTGACACGGTCGGCGGTCATCGGCACATAGGCCAGGCGCACGCCGGCATGGATGGTGAAATAGTCCACGCCCTGCTCGGCCTGTTCGATCAGCGTGTCGCGGAACACTTCCCAGGTCAGGTCCTCGGCGATGCCATTGACCTTCTCCAGCGCCTGGTAGATCGGCACCGTGCCGATCGGCACCGGGGAATTGCGCAATATCCATTCGCGGGTGTTGTGGATGTTCTTGCCGGTCGACAGGTCCATCACCGTGTCACCGCCCCAGCGGATCGCCCAGACCATTTTCTCCACCTCTTCCTCGACCGAGGAGGCGACGGCGGAATTGCCGATATTGGCGTTGATCTTGGTGAGGAAATTACGGCCGATAATCATCGGCTCGAGCTCGGGGTGGTTGATATTGGCCGGAATGATGGCGCGGCCGCGGGCGATCTCGTCGCGGACGAATTCCGGGGTGACGAATTCCGGGATGGAGGCGCCGAAACTCTCGCCGTCCTCCATGCGCTCCTTCGCGCCCTCGACGGCCTGTTTGCGGCCGAGATTTTCGCGCTCGGCGGCATAGACCATTTCCTCGGTGATGATGCCGGCGCGGGCGAATTCATATTGCGTCACCGGCTGGCCATCCGTGCCCTTGAGCGGCTGGTGCTGGGTGGGAAATTCGCGGGCGAGGTATTTGCCGGTGGCCCCGCCATTATCGAGCGGCGAGAGCGGCCGCCCCTCATAGGCGGCAAAACCGCGCTTGGCATACCAGTCGAGACGGCGGCGCGGCAGGCCTTTCTCGACATCGATGGTCTCGTTCGGATCCGAATAGGGCCCGGACGTGTCATAGACGCGCACCGGCGGCTCATTCGCCGTCGGGTGCAAATCGATCTCGCGATGCGGCACTTTCAGCGCCGGCGCTGCGGCCGGAGAGGTATAGACCCGGCGCGAACCCGGCAGCGGACCGGTGGTGACTTCGGGAGTCTCGAACGAGGCCTGGTCGGTGGGTTTATTCATGGGGAGACTCCTTGGGTCGTCAGTCGTCGTCGGAATGGGGGTGGATGCCGCGCGTTTCACCGGACTGGGTGAAGAAATCCTCGCGGCTCGCCGTCACCTCGATGGGCAGGCGGATGGGGGTGTGGATGCCGGTGATGTCCTCGGCATTGAGCCGGGCGCGCACCGTGTCGCCGCCCCAGCGCGAGATCAGCCAGTAGGGCGGAAAGGCGCGGTCGGTGCGGCGTTCGGCGAAATGTCCGGCATGGGCGTCATAGGCCGGCATGTCCGGCGTGGCGTCGCCGAGATGCATGACGGTGGCAGCGTCGTTGAGGGTGACGCGATAGGCCATGTTCTGGATATGCGCCCGCCCCGGCCCGCCAGCATGCGGGATGTGCACGGCGCTGACCTCGATGGCACCATCGGCCAGGCTCAGGGCCTGTGCTTCGGAGACGAAGGGCATGATGCGCAGGCGGGCGTCGAATGCGTCCGACCAGCCCGCCGCGCTCTGCATCTCCAGCCGTGCCTGGTGCGGGGCCACGAGGATGACTGTGTCATGGCGGGCGAGATAGGCATTCATCTCTTCGGCATCGAAATGATCGCCATGCACATGGCTGACAAAGACCGCATCAACCCCGTCAAAAGGTGCCTCACCGGCCATCATCGCCGCCTTCATCTCGGCCGGGATCAGCGGGTAGGTATTGTAGGAGTTGGTGAACAGCGGATCGAACAGGATCTTGGTCTCACCCGCCTCGATCAGTACCGCCTCATTGGCGAGGAAATGCGCCGTCGCCGGATCATCCGCAACGGGATGGGCGTCAACCGGCGCACTGAGCGCCGCAGATACACAAATCAGGCTCGCCGCAAGGGCGATGACGGGTTTCATGTCCGTTCCTCCGCCGGTTCTAGCCGGATCAGGTTCAAAGGGTACGTCTCAGTCCCGGATCAAGTCCGGGACGCCCCTCGGCATGTCTGTGTGGCGAAAATGGACGCGCCCGCTGGCTTTGGCAAGGATGTGATCACCGTCACGCCTGCCGGACGGCGATAAGGTTAATATCCCCATCGCCTATCCCGCGACGGGGGCCCTTCACGGGGGAAGGATGTGCCAGGGAGGCGGTGCGGCGACCGACACACGACTGCGGCGGCCAGGCCCTCACCCAAGGGCCAAACATACCGCGCTGGACGCCGCGATCCCGGTCAGCTGCCTCTGACCGGACGCCGCACCGCTTCCCGCTTTTTCTGCACGCGCCCATTCGGCCCTCACGAAGCAAACGGGCCGCACAAAGCCAAACGGGCCACTCTGGGAGCAGCCCGCCTGACAGGATGATCGCGACCGCTTAGTCGACCCGGTTATAGGTCTGCCCATCCCAGACAAAGCCGGACACGGTGCCGTCCTCCTCACGGGTAAACGCGACCGCTTCGGGGCGGTCATAATGGACATTGCGGGCCCCGAAGAGGTTCTCGCTCGCCGGGGTGAGATAGACCGGGTAATCACCGACCCGGCCGCGCAGGGCACCTTCCTCGACATAGGTCTCGACCGTCAGATAAGCGCTGTATTCATTGACGAAACGGCCGGCATAGGCCTCCAGCTCCTGCGCGTCGGGCGACCAGGTCCAGCCGCCCCATTGCGGATCATTGGCCGCCTCTTCCGCCCGCGCGGCGAAGATCTGGCCCAGCCGTTCAATGCGTTGCGGATACTGGCCGATGCGAAGCTCGCGCATGCGCTCGGCATTGGGATCATCGGTCAGGAATTGCAGATACATGTCGACCGTGCGGCTGGTCACCCAGCCGGTCATGGCGTTGGAATTTGAGAAGGCGGCAATGCCGATGCCCAGGTCCGGCGAGAAGGCCATCATCGTTGCCGCACCGGTATAACCGCCGCCATGGATGTAGAGGCTGTGGCCGTCTTTCTCGCAGATATTCCAGCCGAGGGAGTATTGAGAGCAGACCTGCTCATAGGCATTGCGGCGGTCTTCCATGCCGGTCTCGACATGACCTTGCTGCGCCTCGGCGAGGGCGCTCGCCGTGATCAGACCCGGCCCTTCGCCGCGCAATTGCATTTGCAGCCAGCCCGCCATGTCATTGACCGAGGTGACCATGCCGCCGGCCGATTGCATGATCGCATCGGTCTTGGGACGGACCTCCTGCCAGCCCTCGCCGCCTTCGGCCAGGATGTGGTTCCAGGACTGCCCATCGAGGCCGAAATCGGAGGTCCGTGCCGAGGTGTGCTCCCAGCCCATCGGCTCAATGATGACCTCGTCGAGCCAGTCCTGCCAGGTCTTGCCGGTCACGGTTTCGAGGATGGCACCGTAGATGTTGTAGCCGATATTGGCGTAGTCAAACCCCGGCTCGCGGGCCTCACCGAAGGCGGCGATCAGGGCCGGGTAATCGTACGGCTCGACACGGGTGACATAGGCTTCCAGGAAGGTGATGACATCGACATTGAGCGGCACCTGGTGGCTGAGCAGGTCGCGCATCGTCCAGGCCGCCGGGTCGAGATCGCCGGGCAGTTCGAGGTCGGGCCAGTGATCGGCGATGGTGGACTCGAGGCTGAGCACGCCCTGCTCATCAAGCACGGCGGCGACCAGCCCCATATAGGCCTTGGTCTGCGAGGCGATATAGATCGGCGTATCGGCGGTCAGCGCTACACCGGTCGAAGCCCGCTCGACCCCGCTGACATAGTTCAGCAATACCTCGTCCTCAGTCACCACAACGGCGGCATAACCCGGTCCCAGATCAGGAATGGCTGCGAGAAATTCGCTCAGGCGGTCAGCGGCGCCCTGAGGGGTGTCGGCCAGAGCTGCAGTGGAACTCAGCGCCAGAGCAGAGGCGGCCAGGAAAGCGGTACGGAACATGTGGGCACTCCTTGAGGGGCATGTGGGTATCTTGCCCGGGAGTATGACGGCAACACGCACCGGGTTCTTGTACGGGCGTAACCTGTTTGTCAGGCCGCCAACAGACGGCTCAGCCGGCGCGGGGCGAAGCCGGTCTCGCGCTTGATCCAGCGATTGAGGTGAGCCTGGTCGGAAAAGCCTGCAGCATAGGCCGCATCGGCGGCGCTCTGCCCCTCCATCAGGCCGCGCAGGGCCCTGGCAAGGCGGACACGGGTACGATACAGGCTCGGCGCCATGCCGACATGGCGGGCGAAGCTTCGTGACAGGTGCACGCGGTGCACCCCGGCCTGGGCAGCGACGGCCTCCAGGTCGAGCTCGTTCTCCTCCTCGCGCAATTGCTCGCGTACACGATCGATCCAGACCGGGGTGGCGTCGCGGGCATCGGCCGGGGCAGCAAAGGCCCGGGCGACCAGATCATTGAGGGCCCAGCCGGCCTCCTCCCCCCCGGCCGCCAGCAGCGCCGCCAGGGCCGGAACCGGGTCACGCCCGTCGCGCTGTTCACGCTGACGCGCCCAGCCCCAATCGAGCCCGGCCTGGCCCAGAAGGCCCGGCAGGCGATCCTCCTCGACATTGACGGAAAGGATGAGCGAGCCGTCGCGGCCATAGCGATTGGCATGACGGCAATCGGCCGGCTTGATGCCCAGGCTCGGGCCCAGCACCTCGATATCATGGCGCCCATGCTGCTCGGCCAGCTCGCCGGCGAGGAGCCAGGAGAGCTGGGTATAGCCGTGCGTATGCGGCGCCATATCGGCACTGGCACCGTAATGGCTCAGGCGAACCTTGACGCCATCGGTTTCAAACAGGGTTTTCTGTCGTATCGGCATGGGCTTCGTCGCGATCTGCTTTCCCGCATACGAAGGTGATGCTTCCCAGCCCCTGAATGGATGATGACGTTGGTGTAACCTCGTCCGTCAACGCGCCTAGTTTGCGGCCAGGGCTCGGCCGTGACAGGCATCAAACAGGCCGAGAAAGGCGCGGGCCTCCTCGTTTCCGACCCGCCCGGCATCGCTGAGATAGGCCCGGGCGCGGTAATGATCCGGCTCGCCGCGACCATCCGACAGCATCAGACCGACCAGAAGACCGGCAAAGGCAGTACCGCGATTATGGAAGATATCCGCCATGGCGGTTTCAGCCCTGCTCTCATGCCCGGCCCACTCATAAGTCGCCAGGGTCAACAGGGCGAGCGAGCGCTGGCTGGACGCATCGCCGGCTCGCATCAAATCCCCGCCCCAGTAAAACGCCGCCGCTTCGCGGGGCACCTGGCGCTGGGCAGCCAGTTGATCAAGCGCCTGCCCCATGCCGGCCGCGGCGCGATAAAGATAGCTATCGCGATGCTCGGCAAAACGGTCGCAATCACTGGCCTCGGCGGAGGCGGTCACGGCGAACTGCAGGGCGATGCTGGCAGCGGCGGCAAAAGCGAAACGAATGGGCATGGGGCAGATCCTCCAGAAGTCAGAGGAGAGCCTGCCTGTCCCGCTTTAAGCCGGGCTCAAAACGCGCGCCCGGATTTAAGACGAATTTTCAATAATAGCTGGGAAACTAGCCCCTGAACGGGTCCTGCATCAGGATTACGTCCTCGCGTTCCGGCGAGGTCGAGAGGAGTGCGATCGGGCATTCGATCAGCTCCTCGACGCGGCGGACATATTTGACCGCCTCGGCCGGCAGATCGGCCCAGGAGCGGGCACCGGCAGTGGAGCCGGACCAACCATCGAGCACTTCATAGACCGGTTTGACACGCGCCTGCGCTTCCTTGCCGGCGGGCAGGTAGTCGAGGCGTTCGCCATCGAGCTCATAGGCCACGCAGACATGGAGTTTCTCGAAGCCGTCGAGCACGTCGAGCTTGGTCAGGGCCACACCATCGACACCGCCGACGCGCAGGGTCTGGCGGGTGATGACGGCATCGAACCAGCCGCAGCGGCGCTGACGGCCGGTGACGGTGCCGAATTCATGGCCGCGCTCGCCGAGGCGCTGGCCATTCTCGTCAAACAGCTCGGTCGGGAAGGGACCCGCGCCGACGCGGGTCATGTAAGCCTTGGCGATCCCCAGCACATAACCGGAATCCTTCGGCGCCACGCCGGTACCGGCCGCGGCCTGGCCGGCGACAGTGTTGGACGAGGTGACGAAGGGATAGGTGCCGTGGTCGACATCGAGCAAAGCGCCCTGGGCGCCTTCAAACAGGACTTTTTCGTCAGCCCGGATGGCGTCGGACAGGACGCGCCAGACCGGAGCGGCGTAAGGCAGGATTTTCGGTGCGATCTCGAGCAGCTCGGCGACCAGTTTTTCCTCGCTGTATTCGTCAAACCCCATGCCGCGGCGCAGCGCATTGTGGTGATGCAGGATATCGGCGACGCGAGCGCGCAGCGCCTCTTCATCGGCCAGGTCGACAACGCGAACCGCGCGGCGGCCGACCTTGTCCTCATAGGCCGGGCCGATACCGCGACGGGTGGTGCCGATGGCCTCGCCGTCATCGCGGTTCTCGCGCATCGCGTCGAGTTCGCCATGGATCGGCAGGATCAGTGCGGCGGTCTCGGAGACTTTCACCAGATCCGGGGTAATATCAACGCCCTGCTCGCGGATGCGCTCAACCTCAGCCGCAAAGGCCCAGGGATCGACAACCACGCCATTACCAACAAGGGAAAGCTTGCCCTGGACGACACCGGAGGGCAGCAGGGAAAGTTTGTAGACATTCTCGCCGACGACCAGGGTATGACCGGCATTATGGCCGCCCTGGAAACGCGCCACGACATCAGCACGGTGCGAGAGCCAGTCGACCAGCTTGCCCTTGCCCTCATCGCCCCACTGGGCGCCCACCACGGTCACATTTGCCATGCCAGCCTCCGGAAATGTCTGCGTGAAGCGCCTATGTGTCACGAAGACCCCTATCGGGCCAGTTGAATTTGCACGCCCTGCCGGATGCGGGCAGTATCAGCGCGCTCGGGTCATGATCGGCATGTTTTAAGGAGCCTCGCCGTTATGACGACAAATCCCCTTCTGCTTGCAGCCGCCCTCGCGGCCCTGGTGCCGGCGACCGGCCATGCCCAGACCCCGTCCTGTTCGGGAGAGGCGCATGATGATTTCGACTTCTGGGTCGGCCACTGGAATGTCTACGCCCCGGATAACGGCCCCTATCAGGGCGAGAACCGGATCGAGAAGATCAATGGCGGCTGCCTGATTACCGAGCACTGGACCGGCGCCTCCGGCTCGGTCGGCGAGAGCATGAACTATCTCGACCCGTTCACCGGCCAGTGGCGCCAGGTCTGGGTCTCGGCCGGTGCCATTATCGATTATTCCGGCGGGCTCGATGAGAGCGGCGCCATGGTACTCAATGGCGAGATCCATAGTCCGGCCAATGGCACGACGACCGGCTTCCGCGGCACCTGGACGGCGCTTGAGGACGGATCGGTGCGCCAGCATTTCGAGATCGAGGGCGCCAATGGAGAATGGGGCGTCTGGTTCACCGGCATCTATGTGCGCCAGGAAAACGATCCGCGGGCAGAAGAAGCGGCCGCGGCCCGGAGCGAGTAGAAACCGGATGCAAAATGTGCTCCCACCCTCTCCCGTGGGAGAGGGTGAAAACGCGCACTTCCGTGATTTTGGAAAGGCCTATCGCCCGAAGCGATAGCTCAGGCGTACGCCGGCATTGTCCAGCGCCTGGTTACGGCCGGAAGCCAGGATCTGGCCGTGCGAGATATGTTCGTAATAGGCGCCCACCGACCAAGTCTCGTTGAGATCATAGTCGAGGCCGAGGCCGTTGTAGAACAGGATGGAATTGCCCAAAAGTGCCCGCGTCGTGGCGAGACGGATGCGCTCCGGGTCGCCCGGCGGGGAGTTCGGGTCGATATCGTCGACGCCGTCATTGTAGGACAGGCCGGTGGTAAACTCGAAATCGAGATTGTCGGCGATCTCCCAGTCCCAGGCGAGACCGACAGCCCCGAAATTGGTCAGGCCATTGGTGTTGAAAGAGCCATAGATGAAGGGGCGCGGTTCCCAGATCGGCTCGAGCCAGTCCGGGCTTTCAAACAGAAGCTCGACCGTGACATTGGGGCCGTCCTCGACATGGTCGGCGAGATCATGTGCGGTGACGCCGAAACGGAATTCCAGGCCCTCATCGCCATGTCCGTCCGCCTGAGCTGCCGTGGTGCAAAGGGCCGCCAGGGCTGCAGCCGTGATCCAACGCTTCATCTTGATCCCCCTTGGAAAAACTCGCGCCCGAGGCGAACGCCTTGCCCACCACTAGCCAATTGATCAGAGCGCGTCCAGCGCTTCGCCATAGGCCCAGTCGAGCCAGGGGCCCAGTGCGGCCAAATCATCACGCTCCACCGTCGGCCCGCACCAGATGCGGATCCCCGGCACGGAAGCGCGGTGCATATTGATGTCGAGCCCGGCATTCTCCCGTTCCAGCAGCGCCGTGATCGCCTTGGTCAGGGCCCATTGCGTATCCGTATCGGCGCCGGTGACGGCGGGGTCGGTGAATTTCAGCGTCACCGAGACCGGCGAGCGATGCTCGGCCACCTCGCAAAGATAATCCGCCCACTCGCAGCCCTGCACCCAGTCATCCAGCGCCGCGAAATTAGCTTCACGCCGGGCGATCAGCGCCGGCAGACCGCCGACCTTGGAGGCCCATTTGCAGGCGGCCAGATAATCCTCGACACACATCAGCGAGGGTGTGTTCAGGGTCGAGCCCTCATAGACAGCCATATTGGCCTTGTCGCCGGAATGCAGCTGCAACAGGCCGGGCACCGGCCAGTCCGGCTTGTAGCTGTTGAGGCGTTCAATGGCGCGCGGGCCCATGATCAGCATGCCGTGCTGGGCTTCGCCCCCGAGGCATTTCTGCCAGGAGAAGGTCAGCACATCGATCTTCGACCAGTCGATATCCACCGCGAACGCCGCCGAGGTGGCATCGCAAATGGTCAGGCCTTCGCGGTCGTCATCAATCCAGTCAAAGCCCGGGATCCAGACCCCGGCTGCCGTGCCGTTGAGGGTGAAGACCGCATCGCGCTTGCCGTCATACTGGCCGATATCGGGCAGCACGCCCGGCTCGGTCTGGAAAATGCGCAGGTCTTTCAGCTTCAGCTCGTCACGGGCGTCATGGGTCCAGCGATTGCCGAACACATCCCAGCTGAACACATCGACACCGCGTTGGCCCAGCAGCGACCACATCGCCGCTTCCATGGCGCCGGTATCGGAGCCCGGCAGCATGGCGACGCGATAATCCTCCGGCAGTTCGAGGAGTGCATGGGTGCGTTCGAGCGCTTCCTTGATGCGGGCCACGGCCGCACCGGCCCGGTGGGTTCGCGACAAGGGCGCATCGCGCAGCTTGTCCCAGTCCCAGCCCGGGTATTTCTTTACCGGACCGCAGGAAAACCGCGGATCGGCAGGTTTGAGCACGGGTTTGGGGGCTCGGGCGGTGGCGACGCTGATTTTCGGCACGGGCAAACTCCGGAATCGGAAAGCGTGGGCAGGAGATGTCACACGTTGACCCCGCTCGCGCTAGCGGGCAAGAGCCCTTCTCATGATCCCGTCTCAACGCGCGCTTTTCGACCTGCCGCGCGAGGTCGCCTATCTCAATGCCGCCTATATGGGCCCGATGCCGCGCCATGCGGCAGCGGCCGGGGCGCAAAGCTATGCCGACAAGCAACAACCCTGGACGGTGAACGCGCAGGAGGCTTTTGCCGACGCGCCGGAGCGCTATCGCGCGCTCGGCGCCAGGCTCTTCGGTGCCACGGCGGATGATATCGCCATCGTACCGGCCGCCTCCTACGGCCTGGCCCTGGCGGCGCGCAATCTCGAACCGGATGCGGGTTCGGAAATCCTCGTTCTGGACGGGCAATTCCCCTCCAATGTCTATGTCTGGCAGGCCCTGGCCGAGCGCACCGGCGCCAAGATCCGCACTGTCAGCCGGTCCGACAATGAAAGCTGGACCGACGCCCTGCTCGCCGCGATTTCCCTGAAAACCGCCATTGTCGCCTGCCCGCATGTGCACTGGTCCGATGGCGGGCGGGTCGACCTGCCGCGGGTCAGCGAGGCGGCCCGGCGCCAGGGCGCCGCCCTGGTGCTGGACCTGACCCAGTCACTCGGTGCCCTGCCCTTCGATCTGGAGGCTATCCAGCCCGATTTCGCCGTCGCGGCCGGCTATAAATGGTTGCTCGGCCCATATTCGCTGGGGCTGTGCTATATCGCGCCGCATCATCAGGAGAGCGCCGAACCGCTGGAAGAAAACTGGATCAATCGCCAGGGCTCCGAGGACTTCGCCCGCCTGGTCGACTATCAGTCCGCCTATCAGCCCGGCGCCCGGCGTTTCGATATGGGCGAACGCTCCGCCTTCCAGCTCGTTCCGGCGGGTATTGCCTGCCTGGAGCAGATCCTGGACTGGGGTGTCGACGCCATCTCGGCCACGCTGGGCGTGCGCACGCAGGAGATCATCGAGGCCGTAGCGCCGCTGGGACTGGTCCCTGCCACGCCAGACCGGGCGCCGCATTATCTCGGCCTCACCCTGCCACCGGATACACCTGGCGACCTTGTCAAACGCCTGGCCGCGGAGCAGGTCTACGTCTCCCAGCGCGGAGACCGGCTGCGTATCACGCCTTATCTCTACAATGATGAGACGGACATCACGCGCCTCGCCGAAATTTTGAAAGTAATCCTCTAGCGTGACCCAATCGCCGCCCCGTCCCACACTCGAGCACTGGATCCTGCTCGGCATTCTCACCGTGCTGTGGGGATCGGCCTTTGCCTTTATCAAATACTCGGTCGACTACCTGCCGCCGGCAGCCCTGATCTTCGTCCGCCTGAGCGTGGCCGCGATCGTCCTGCTGGCCTGGGCGATGTTGCGCGGACGGCGCATGCCCGCGCTCACCGACAAGCGCTGGCTCTGGTTCACCGGGCTGGGCTTTTTCGGCAATACCCTGCCCTTCTTTCTCATCGCCTGGGGCCAGCAGAGTATCGACAGCGCCCTGGCCGGCATTCTCATCGCCACCATGCCGCTGGCCACGCTCGGCCTCGCCCATGTCTTCGTGCCGGGTGAGAAAATGGATCTGTCCAAGCTGGGCGGCTTCCTGATCGGTTTTGGCGGCGTGGTCATCCTGATGGGCCCGGCAGCCCTGTCAGGACTGGGCGGGGAAAGCTTCCTGGCCCAGATCGCCGTCGTCTTCGCCGCCGTCTGCTATGGCATCAACGCCATCATGGCCCGCCTGATCCCGGAAACACCGCCCTCGGTATCGGGCGCCGGCATGCTGATCACCGCAGCCCTGCTCGCCCTGCCCTTCGGCGTGTGGGAGCTGATGCAGACGGAAGGTGTGACGCCGGGCGCCTGGGCCGCCGTGATCTGGCTCGCCGTCGCCCCGACGGCCATCGCCTCGGTCATGCTGATGCATATCGCCCGCACCGCTGGGCCGGGCTTTCTCGCCATCGTCAACTATCTCACCCCTGTTGCCGCCGTGATCACCGGCGTGATCATCGGCGAGACGATCGGCTGGAACGCGCTGCTAGCGCTGGCGGTGATCCTGGCCGGCGTGTGGTTGTCACGGCGGAAGGGTTAGCCCCGCAACATCCAGAAATGATCCACCGGGCCGTGGCCGGCGCCAAAGCCGGGGGCGTGGCGGATGGCGTTGTGGAGATAGTCGCCGGCGCGGCGCACGGCTTCGGGCAGGGCGTGCCCCTGGGCGAGCAGGCTGGAAATAGCCGAGGCCAGGGTGCAGCCGGTGCCGTGGGTGTGCGGCGTGTCGAGGCGTTCGTGCTCGAAGATCTGCAGCCCCCGCGGGGAGACCAGGACGTCGCGCAGGATCTCGCCGGACATATGCCCGCCCTTGACCAGCGCCGCCCGGGCGCCGGCCTCCACAAGCGCTTCGGCCGCGGCGATCTGGGTATCGAGATCGCCAATGGTCAGGCCAGTCAGGCGTTCCGCTTCCGGAATATTAGGCGTGACCAGAGCCGCGCGCGGCAGCAGGCGCGACTTGATCGCCTCGGCGGCGGTTGTGTCGACCAGCGCATCGCCCGACGTGGCGACCATGACCGGGTCAAGGATGAGCGGCACGGCCGGTGCTTCCTGCTCCAGCACAGAGGCAACCGTCTCGATCAAACTGGCCGTGGCCAGCATGCCGGTCTTGATGGCATCGGCTCCGAGATCGGAGAGGACGGCGCGCATCTGATCGGCAACGGTGTCATCGGGCACCGGGTGAATACCGGTGACACCGAGCGTGTTCTGCACGGTAATCGCGGTCACGGCGGTCATGGCGAACCCGCCCATGGCGGAAACCGCCTTGATATCGGCCTGGATACCGGCACCACCGCCGCTATCGGACCCGGCGATGATCAGGACCCGGCCACGCGGCGCCTCGCTCATGATTATTGCTCCAGTTCGCGCGCGCGCTGCAGCGCGGCCGCGGCGGCAGCATCGGAGCGCGACTGGGAGGCAACCTGGCGATACAGCGCGGCCGCTTCCGCGCGATTGCCCTCTGCGACATGGATTTCCGCCAGGGCCAGGGCGGCTTCGGTGTTTTCTGGTTCAAAGGCGAGCATCTGGGCATAAATACCGGCCGCTTCACGGCGCGAGCCCGCGGCATTCAGACATCCGGCATGCACCATCAGGGCCGTGTCATTCCAGGGATCGTCCTCGACCGCGGTGGCGGCGGCGGCGCATCGGTCCGGCGCCTGCAGAGCCGGCACGGCCGGCGCTTCCGGAGCGGGCTGCGGAGCCGCTTCGGCCTCGGCTGCGGGCGGCGGCGAGGCCAGTTCAGTCGGGGCTGTTGGCGCCTCCGGAGCGGCCGGTGCGGCCGGAGCCGGAACGTCAATCTGGGGCGCTTGCGGCGCCTGCGGCGGTGTGATGACGGGCGCGGCCGGAGGCGGGGCTGACGGCGCAGCCTGGCTCGACGGCCGGGCGGCAGCGGCCGGAGCAGCGACGTTCGCTGGAGCCTCGTTACCCGAACGGATACGGGCCAGCGGGGTCGTGCTCGCACTGACGCCGACCTCGATCAAGACCCCGCCCTGGCGGATTTCCGCCCGGGCATTGCTCCAGGCGCGCGCGGCGCTGAGTTCGATCCGCAGGTGAGACCCGTCGGGGACCAAGCGGATGGCATCAACCAGATCACGATGGGCCGGCTCGATGGCCCGCGCCACATCGCTAACTCCATGGACTTCCAGCACCAGGCCTGTGTCACCCGGTGTGGCGACCACATCGCGGGGCTGCTGGTCAAAGGCGAGCCAGATGCGGCCACTTTCGCCGGCGAGGCGGGCACGGATATCGGTCAGCTCGGCCTGGGCCGGGCCGCTCAGACAGAGAATCAACGGCAGGAGCAGAAATTTACGCATGCCGCAGGGCTGGGCTGATCCGTTTAAAACCCGGTTAACTCCCTAGCCGACCGAGGGCGCCGGTCCACCATCGCAAACGTCATAGCCAAAGGCGCCGATCAGGCTGCCATCGGCCTCGCGCACGCTTTCATAGACATAACAGCCCTCAAAGCCCTCCGGCATCTCGCCTCGCACAAAGACCGGATCGCCCTCACCAAACATCGCATCGGCTTCGGTCAGGGGCCGCATGGAGTTCATGGCGCGGCCGTCCTCGCGGGTCGCGCACTCCCAGCTCAGCCCGGCGGTATCGACCAGACGCACCGCGGTATTTCCGCCCGGCATTTCATAGGCATAGGAAACATGCCGGGCGCGCGGTCCGAACTCATCGAGGCAGGTATCGATGGCCGGTAGGTAGCTGGCCAGATAGTTCGCCCAGCTGTCCAGCTCGGCGCGCTCCATGGCGCAGCCGGTCACCGCGACATCACCGATGCGGACGGCCGCGAAATGGGTGAAGGTCCGCTCGTCCTGCTGGCACGGCCCGGCCTGGAGCTGGATGGCGATGGTCTCGCCGCGCTCGCTTTCACCGTGATAGCGGCGCACGCCTTCATCGAGATAGGGCATGGAGACTTCCAGCTCGCCCGTCGCGCCGCCGGAATGGACCGAGTTGAAGGCAAAGGCGACGGCGGGCTGTCCCGGTTCGTCAAGGAATTCGAGATTGCCCTCCCAACCATCGCCGCCGGACAGCAGATAGCCAAAACCGCTTGGCTCGGAGTTGGTCGCACCGCCGGCCTCCGGGTTCAGTGCAGACAGCGCCATGCCGCCGGCACCGCCAGTGGTCGTGGCTCCACAGGCCGTGAGCCCTGCGCAGACCAGGGCCAGAACAATCAAACGCCTCATATTTCCCCCCGAACTTGACGCCATCAGAATGGCTTCCGGCGCAGGCTAGCACAGGAATGCCGGTTACGCGTAGAGGCGATCAGATGCCCTCGGCAAAGGCCTTGGCGAGATGATCGACAAAGAGCCGCACCCGATGTGTCATATAGCGCGAAGACGGGAAGACGGCCCAGAGATCACGATGCTCCGGCTGCCAGTCCGGCAACAGCTCGACCAGGCGGCCATCGGCCAACGCCTCCTCGGCGGCCCAGGATGGCGAACAGGCAATCCCGACTCCGGCACTGGCGGCAGCGACCGCCGCGACGGCTCCAT
Source organism: Maricaulis sp. (assembly GCF_030149235.1). Lineage (GTDB taxonomy): Bacteria > Pseudomonadota > Alphaproteobacteria > Caulobacterales > Maricaulaceae > Maricaulis. The sequence continues at coordinate 29,367 of NZ_JASBRW010000002.1, forward strand.
TCAGGGTCAGGCGGCCATTGACGCGGACCTCCTGCACCTCGCCCTCGCGCGCAAAGCGCAATTGCTGAGGCGCCGGCTTGTTGCGATCGATGATGACGTCGTGATGCGCCAGCTGCGCCGGGTGCGTCACCGCGCCGGCGGCGGCGATATAGTCGGGCGAGGCCAACAGGGACATGCAGGCCGGAGCTAATTGGCGCGCGATCAGGGCACTATCGGGCAGATTGCCGATACGCACACCGACATCGAAGCCCTCATTGACCAGGTCGACCATGCGATCACCCATGGTCAGGCGCACTTCCACGCCGGGCCATTGCTTCATGAAATCCGCTACCGGGCGCATCAGCTTGCGCGGGCCGAAATCAACCGGTGCCGAAACGCGCAACAAGCCTGCCGGCGCAGAACGGGCATCGGCCACGCCTTCTTCAAGGGCATCATATTCGTCGAGCCAGGGACGGACGCGGTCCCGCAGCGCCGTACCGGCATCAGTCAGACGGACCGAACGGGTCGTCCGCTCGAACAGGCGGGCTTGCAGGCGGGTTTCCAGCGCGGTGATCTGCTTGGAGGCCGCCCCCGGTGTAATGCCCTCGCGCTCGGCGGCCTGGGTGAAGGACCCCAGCTCGGCAACGGAACAGAAGAGACGAAGCGCGTCGATACGGTCCATTGTTTCCTCAATAGAAAATGTTTTGCGCATTTCTACGTTATTATCTCCATTATGTCGAGATGTCATCTCTCTCTGCGACATCAATCGACGGCGCGACACGACACGCCGCCGCAACCGATATGGAGAGACACGAATGTTCAACCCGAATAACAATACCGCCTATGGCGCGGCCCTGCTGCGCGTCAGCTTTGGCACCCTCATCCTGGCCCACGGCCTGCTCAAGATCCTGGTCTTCACCGTTCCGGGCACGGTCGGCTTTTTTGCCAGCCTCGGCCTCCCGGCCATCGTCGCCTATCTGGTCATTTTCGCCGAAATCGCCGGCGGGCTGGCCCTTATCGCAGGCGCTTATACCCGCATCGTCTCGCTCGGCCTGATCCCGGTGCTTGCTGGCGCTACCCTGGTCCACCTGCCCAATGGCTGGCTGTTCTCGGCCGAGGGCGGCGGTTGGGAGTTCCCGCCCTTCTTGGTGGTGACTGCCGGCGTGCAAGCCCTTCTCGGCTCCGGCGCCTTCGCCCTCAAGGCACCGCGCCTGCCGCTCATCCCGCGAGCCCTGCAGGCCTGACGCACTAAACCGCCCTCCCCGCCCCCCCAGAAGGCCCGGCGCTCAGCAGAGTGCCGGGCTTTGCCTTGGCGGGTGCTGTATGGCGGCAAGATGGCAAGGCGCGGGATCCGGTGCCCGCCAGAACAAGGACACAGCGATGAAGGGGGAGTTGAGCAGGGCGAGAAAGACCTTTGCCCCACACACCTACCGCCCGTCCCTTCCCCGTGAAGGGAAGGCGGCGAGCGGCGGCGTTGCGTCCGGCTGTACCTGTTTAAGGGCCCTGGCCGTCCACACGCCCCGAACCTAGTGGTCCGGGACACAGTCTCGAGCTCGCGCCCGGACTGTTCGGCTCTGGCGGGCGTCGTTTCCTTCGCTCGGCCATTGCCTTCCCTGGCTGTTACCCCAGAGCCCGATCCCCCTATCGGGGCACCGTCGGCTTTCACTGGCGCCGTTTCCGGCGCGCAGTCATCGCCTTTCCCAGCTTTCACCCTGGGACCCGATCCTCCCTACGGAGTACCGCGGGCTTTCGCCTCGCGTCGTTTCCTTCGCGCGGCCATCGCCTTCCCTGGTTTCTACCCCAGAGCCCGATCCCTCTATCGAGGCACCGTCGGCTTTGACAAACGCTGTTGCCAGCGCGGTCCTCGCCTTTCCCGGCTCCTATCCCGGGACCCGACACCCCAGCGGGGCACCGTCGGCTCCAGTCGGCACTGTTGCCAGTGCTGGCCGTCACCTGTCCCGTTTCCGCTTCGGGGTTCGGCACCTGACGAGCAGGTTCCGTTGCGCGCCCTTTCACCCCTGTTGCCAGTGGCTTCCGTTTGCACCCCCGGAGTTTTCCCGGGACCAACCCAGCCGAAACTTGGGTTGAGACTTTTGGTCCGCATACTGACGTATACGATCTTCAAGCCTGCCGCCGGCTTCCGCCCGATTTACCTTTGCAGACAAGGCGTTTGGCGCCGTCGACAAGAAAACGTTAATCAAGGGTTAAGCCGCGGGTCAACGCCAAAGTGATTCGGAAATGTGGAAAATTCGAATCGCTCAAGTGATTCAACAGAAAAGCCCGAATCTTTTTTCAATGGTAATTTTTATCCGCCCACGGAGTACGCGTTACAGTTCCGGCTTGCGCGCTCGCGCCGTAAGCACCATCGGCGTCATCAGTAAGGCATCCGGATCAGCCTCACGCTGCGCAACGAATTCGAGAAAGCCCGCCGCGTCTTCCGGCGCCAGGAAGCCCAGCTCGACCAGACGCGCCGGCGCCTCTTTCAACCAGCTCGCTGGCCAGCGCCAAAGCGCCTCGCCGGGCCGTACCGCGTGCATTTCAGGCGTCATTTCCTCAATCGACCAGCCGTGACGGCGGAACATGGCCGGGAAACGGCGGCCAATATTGGGATCCCCCTCGAAGTGACGCCAGCTGGCCTCAACCGCTGCTACGAAGCGATCAAAGACCGGCTCGGCCGGCTCGAGGCGGAAGCTGCGATAGTCGACATATTCCTGGGTCATGAAGACCCCGCCCGGTTTCAGCGCACGATCAATCCCGGCAATGGCGGCATCCGGGTCGGGCAGGAAACACAGGACCCAGCGCGACCACACCCGGTCACATTCGCCCTCCGGCCAGGTGAAGTCCTCAATGGCTGCCTGGCGGGTCTCGATATTGCCGAGACCACGCGCCCGTGCGCCCTCTTCCAGGGCTTGCAGGAAAAGCTCGGACTGGTCGACGGCGATGACCCGGCCTTGCGGGCCAACAAGCTGGGCCAGGTCGAAGGCGGCATAACCGGGGCCACAGCCCAGATCCATCACCGTCATGCCTTCCTTGAGCCCGGCCCGTCGCCAGGCCCCAAGCGCGGCTTCGCGCCAGAGCGCATGCTGCAGCCCGAGACGCTGAACCTCGGCCTCATTGGCACCGATGATATAGTCTTCTTCGTCCAGAGTGGCCTGGCTCATAGAATGCCCTCCGCAGCTTCAAGCCGGGACAGATTAGGCAAGTGCTGGTAGGGCGACCACCTGAAAACTGCACGACCGGCAGCCGGTCGCGTCTAATAGGCGTGCTCGTAAGGGGCACCGGCCGTGGCGATCTGCGCGCCGTGCGCGGCGAGATGCTGGGCCGTATGGCGGGCATCCTCGACCGCCACCCAGGCCATCCAGCCGAGCAGCACCGTCAACACGACTGCCAGCCCCCAGCAGGCGACCGCTAGCGATCGCAACGGGTCCCGGAAGAAGTTGAAAGTGGTGTCGAGCATGTGTCGGACTGCCTGCCTGTGACCGTGAAAGAGGCGTGAATAATGTGCAGGGACAGGCAAGTTGCATCTCATATAATATGCCCGATCGTAATATCTCTATTCAAATCGGGATTCGACGTTTGGAGTCTGGAGCTTGCGGCGGTCTGCTCGAATGAAATTGCGCAGCACTCGACCAGGAAGTGCAGAATCAACGTTTAGGCGCTTGCCTGCCGGTTTTGCTGCTCTAAAGCGCATAATACGCCTGTGAGGACTATTTGGTTTCAACGCCTTACAAGGCGCGCCCAACCTCGTGTTTCAGGGGAAAACCAACGAGCGCGACCCGTTAGTCCGCGGTGGCGGCCAGCGGCACCGTATAGATCGAGTAATTGCCATTGCGGAAACTGGTGAACCAGAGCTGTCCGCTCTCCAGGTCGGCATATGCGCCATACTCATATTCCGGCGTGTTGATCTCAGGTCCGAGATTAACCGCTTCAGACCAGCCTTCCCGCTCGGCATAGGCCATGTAGAGATCATCGCCGCCAAAACCGTCTGCGGCATCGGTACGAGTGAAGATCACCGCGCTCTCGTCGGCGGAGACAAAAATATCGGCTTCGGAGCGGGCCGTGGACAGGGCCCGAAGGCGCTCGACGCGCCAGCCGGCGCGCATGTCTGGGACAGCGCGGTAAAGGTCAGAGCCGCCGGCCCCACCGCGGCGGTTGGAGGCGAAATAGACGCTGCCATTGGCCGCCAGGCTGCCATGGAAATCATTGGCTCTGGAATTGACCGGCTCAGGCAGACGCCAGGGCGCGACCAGCCGGCCATCATCCCAATAGGCGATCCAGAGATCCCAGTCCTGTCGCTCCTCGCCGGGCATGGGAGCGGAAGAGAACACCACCTGGTCACCCTCCGGCGAAAAGCGCATGGCCCGCATCTCAACCGGCCAGGGTGCGCCATCGATCTGGACCGGCTGCGGGTCCGACCAGCCGCGGCGAAGGCGTCGGCGGAGCATGACGCTGTGCTCGCCCCAGTCGGCATTATGGGTGCCATAGATGGCGATATTGCCGTCCGGTGACAGGCTGTACCAGCTTTCCTCGGCAGCAGAGGCGAAGGGGGCGAAGGGTTCTGCGGGAGGCAGGGCGGCCGCATCACCGTCCTGAATCCCCAGAACAGACAGAAAAAGCGCTGAAAGAACCACCATTACGCACACCCAAAAACACGGAAGCCAACCATGCCCGCTCCGCCAGTCCACCGCAAGCGCACACAAAAAAGCCGGCCCGGATGATCTCCGGGCCGGCTCTTCAGCTTAAACGCTTGGACGCTTATTCCGCCGCAACCGGCTCCGGGGCCGGCTGGGTGGAGAAGCGGCCATAGAAGGTCTCGCCCTTCTCGGCCATTTCCCGCACCAGGGCCGGCAGCTCGAACTGCTCGCCATAGGCGGCTTTCAGCTCGTCAGCACGCTTGACGAAAGCGGCCAGGCCATAGGTGTCGATGAAGGACAGCGCACCGCCGGTATAGGGCGCAAAGCCCCAGCCGAGGATGGAGCCGACATCGGCCTCACGCGGATCGATGACGATTTCCTCTTCCATGCAGCGGGCCGCTTCAATGGCCTGGGTGAAGAGGATGCGGTCCTTGATCTCGTCGGCAGACGGCTGATCTTCGAGATACTTGCCACCCGGAGCAAACTGCTCCAGCTCCGGCCAGAGCCGCTTGGGCTGTCCCTTTTCAGCCGGGTAGTCGTAGAAGCCCTTGCCGTTCTTGCGGCCGAAGCGCTGATACTCTTCGACCATCTTGAACAGGATCGGCTCGGTCGGCGACGGTTTGTAGTCGTCACCGAGATCCGACTTGGTCTGCTTGATCAGCTTCACGCCGAGATCCAGCGCCACCTCGTCCTGCAGCGAGAGCGGACCAACCGGCATGCCGGCCATACGGGTCGCATTCTCGATCAGGGACGGCTTGATGCCTTCGGCCAGCATGTTCATGCCTTCGCCGATGAAGCGCATCACGCAACGGTTGGCGTAGAAGCCGCGCGTATCGGACACCACGATCGGGGTCTTCTTGATCTTGGTGACATAGTCGATGGCCCGCGACAG
>NZ_JASBRW010000004.1 GCF_030149235.1 Maricaulis sp.
GGGCGCAATGCCATGCACCAGTTTTCCAGCGCAGCGCCGGGAGGGGATCAATCCGGCGCGACTTCTGGGTCGGATCCGCAAGCGGGGGGACGACGCCGATCCATTTCGCCCATCAGTCAGCGTTACAATAACGCCACAGCAGATTTATTTCTGCAAATAAAAAATCCGAAAGAAATTGCCTGTGTCAATTTTGCATCAAAATTAGCGGCGGCCGCGGCGCGAATCGCGCTCATCCTCGGGGTCCGGAATAATGAACAGGCGCGGGCTAAGTCGCACATCCGTCTCGTGATCCTGCAGAATGATTCGCGTCATCTCGCCCAGGGCATCCGTGACGAACCATTCGCGCAACTCATAGCTCGGCTCCTCGAAAACGAACTGGATCTGACCGTCCATTTCGCCATTCGGGTCGCGTACCGTGAGATAGATCAGCCCAAATTCGCGCACGATCTGAGTAATTTCCGCATCGGCGGCGATATCGATCTCGTCCTTCAGCAGCCACCAGAGCGGGGTTGAGCGCAGCGGAGCGCGATCGACCGTTTCCAGCTTGCTGTCCTCCATCGCCACCGTGGTGCCGTCGGCAATCACCGTGATCGGGCTGGGATCATCATATTCAAACCGCAAACGGCCCGGGCGAGAGATCGACAACAGGCCCTCAAACCCCGCACCGCTCGGGGAGATCTGAAGGAAGCGCGCGCGCAGCGTCTGCATCGAATTGAGATAGGCATTGATCCCCGCAATCGCCGCCTGCTCGTTAAACACAGCCTCCGGCGCCAGCGTCGCAGCAGCGGGCTCGATACCAGTCTCGTCCGGCTGGTTTGCCACAGGGGTCGTAGTCTCCTGCACCAGAGCGGCCGCAAGCACCGGCACAGGGGCCGGATCATGAAGGGTTGCCGGTCCCGGTTCGGAGACCTGGATCAACAGGGCGGAAAGCAAGGTCGTAAACATGTCCGCCAAGCTGACCTGCTATTGCGGCGGGAGCAAGACCTGTGTGTTCATGGCCGGGTCAGGAAATCACTCGCCCGGTTCCGGCAGGAAGATCTCGCGGCGGCCAGCATGGTCGGCCGGGCCGATCATGCCCTCTTCCTCCAGGCGCTCAATCAGCGTTGCGGCGCGGTTATAGCCGATCGAGAGGCGGCGCTGGATATAGCTGGTCGAGGCCTTGCGGTCGCGCGCAACCAGGGCCACGGCCTGGTCAAACAGGGCGTCGCCGGAGCCTTCCTCTTCCATGCCCGGAATACCATCCTGGTCGTCCTCGCCGCCGGCGGTGACGGCCTCGAGATATTCCGGAGCACCCTGCTTCTTCAGGAAGCTGGCGACGTCCTCGACCTCGCGGTCAGAGACGAAGGGCCCGTGCAGGCGGCGCAGGCGGCCGCCAGAGGCCATGTAGAGCAGATCACCCATGCCGAGCAGCTGTTCCGCGCCCTGCTCGCCGAGAATGGTGCGGCTGTCGATCTTCGAGGTGACCGAATAGGAGATGCGGGTGGGGAAATTGGCCTTGATCGTGCCGGTGATGACGTCGACCGAAGGGCGCTGGGTGGCGGTGACGAGGTGAATACCGGCGGCGCGGGCCATTTGCGCCAGGCGCTGCACGGCGGCCTCGATCTCCTTGCCGGCGACCAGCATCAGATCGGCCATCTCGTCGATGACAACGACGATATACGGCATTTTCTCGGCTTCGATGGTCTCGGTTTCGAAGACTGGCTCGCCGGTTTCCTTGTCATAACCGGTCTGGACCGTGCGCGAGAGCGTCTCGCCCTTGGCCTGGGCTTCGGTCACGCGTTCATTGAAACCGGAGACATTGCGCACCCCGATCTTGGACATGCGCAGATAGCGGCTTTCCATCTCCCGTACGGCCCACTTCAGCGCCACCACAGCCTTTTTCGGCTCGGTGACAACAGGTGTCAGGAGGTGGGGAATGCCGTCATAGACCGAAAGTTCGAGCATTTTCGGGTCGATCATGATCATGCGGCACTCTTCCGGCGGCAGCCGGTAGAGCAGCGACAAGATCATGGCGTTGATGCCGACGGACTTGCCCGAACCGGTGGTCCCCGCGATCAAGAGGTGCGGCATGCGCGCGAGGTCGGCCACAAAAGGCTCACCGCCGATTGTTTCGCCGAGGGCGAGGGGCAGTTCCGCCTTGTGGTCCTCGAAGGCCTTGGCGTTGAGCAGGGCGCGCAGGAAGACGGTTTCGCGCTGGGCGTTGGGCAGTTCGATGCCGATCGCATTGCGGCCGGGGACGACGGCGACACGGGCGGCCGTGGTCGACATGGAGCGGGCAATATCATCGGCCAGATTGATTACGCGGGAGGATTTCACGCCCGGCGCCGGCTCGAATTCATACAATGTCACCACCGGGCCCGGGCGCACCTGGACGATCTCGCCCTTGACCCCGAAATCGGACAGCACACCCTGGAGCAGTTCGGCATTCTGGCGCAGAGCCGCCTCATCAACAGCATCATTGCGCACTGCCGGCTTGGTCAGCAGGTCGAGGCGGGGAAGTTTGAAGCCCTTGGACTTGGCGAAGGGCAAGGCACCCTGGGCTTCGCGGGCGTCGCGGCCGGACGGTTTGGCCTTCTTGGTGGCCTTGACCTTGACGTTTGAGGCCGGCGTCGCGGGGCTGTCGAGCGGCTCGTCCTCGATCGGATCGAAATCATTTTCATCGGCGGCCCGCATGGCCTTGCGCAGTGGCGCGTCCTCGCGCGCGCTGTCACCGCTGACCGGGTCCCGGCGCTCGACGGGGTCGCGGTCGCCGGAAAACATGCCGGCCGCGGCAGGTGCCAGTCCGCGGACGCGATCGCCCCAGACCCGCACCGTCGCCCAGGCGAGACCGGCGACATCGGCAGCGGAGGTGACATCGCTCGAGCGCAGTCCGAAGGTGAAGAAGATGCTGACACCGAGCAGGATCAAGCCGAAGACGGCGGCGATCAGGTTGGCGGCGGGCAGGTCAAGTGCCTGCGGTCCGCTGGCAATCCAGCCGAGCAGGATGTCACCGGCGGCACCACCAAGCCCGGCTGCAAAGGTCCAGCTTGCGGGCACCGGCAGGGCGGAAACCGCAATGGCAAAGCCGAGCGTACCGAGCAGGCCGAAGAGCCAGCGTAGCGGGGCGATCGAGCCCGAGCGCGGCCGCGGCATGCGCCAGATCAGGATGATACCCCAGACGATCCACGCGATCGCCGGACCGGCGGCGGCCCAGCCCAGGGTTTGCAGGGCGATATCGGACACGCCGGCACCATGGATGCCAAGCCAGTTCCGTACCTCACCTTCCGAGGCCACATTCCAGCTCGGATCGAGCGCATTATGCGTCAGCAGCGCGATCAGCAGGCAGGTGCCGGTGGCGAGCATGACAAATCCAGCGATCATATCGCGGGCACGCAGACGCCAGGCGGGCGGGCTGGCCGGTACGGACGAGTTGGAAACAGACTTCGACATAGCTCGGGATTTACCCTGCTGTGGGTTCAAAAGGGGTTAACAGAAGATAAAGCAGGCCGCGACGCCATGACCGCTTTTCTTGGGGCTGAAAGCGACTAATCTCCGCGCCATGACAGACAAGACACTTTTCGATGGCGATGCGGTCATTATCGGTGGCGGGCTGGCCGGGCTGACCCTGGCGCTGGGGCTGGAACAGGCGGGTCTGACGGTCGCCGTCGTCGACACCTTGCCGCTGGAAGACCGGTTGGCGCCGGAATATGACGGCCGGGCTTCGGCTCTTGCCTATACGTCCTGGCGCATGTTCGAGGCGCTTGGCGTTGCTGACCATCTCCGCCCCCACACGGAACGTATTGAACACATTCTGGTCTGTGATGGCCGGCCCTATGGCGGATCTCGCCCCGGCGGTCCCGGCCCCCACACCCTGCATTTTGACCGCCAGGAAATCAGTGACGGCCCCGATGGCGAGCCGCTCGGTTGGATGGCTGAGAACCGCCACACGCGACACGCACTGGTGAAGGTGCTCAAAGAGCGTGACCGGATTATGGCCATCGCCCCGGCCAAGGCGGCCGGATACGAGATTTTCCCCGATCATGGCGAGGTGACGCTGGAGAGCGGCGATACGCTTTGCGGTAAGCTGATCATTGCCTGTGACGGCAAGTTCTCGCGCACACGGGCCCAGGCCGGTGTTCGATCCTCAGGCTGGAATTACGGCCAGAAGGGTGTTGTCGCCACGGTGCGCCATGAACAGCCCAGCCAGGGCGTGGCCTATGAATATTTCCTGCCGGGCGGGCCTTTTGCTATCCTGCCACTTCCTGACAACCGGGCCTCCCTGGTCTGGACCGAGCGGGACAGGGTTGCGGATGCGCTGATGGCGGCCAGCGACGAGGTTTTCCAGCACGAGCTTGATAATCGCTTCGGTGATTTCCTCGGCAAGGTCGAGCCGGTCGGCCCGCGTTTCGCCTATCCGCTGGGTCTGCGTTATGCCGAGCGCTTCTGCGCGGAGCGTCTGGCTTTTGTGGGCGATGCTGCGCGCGGAATTCACCCGATTGCCGGCCAGGGCTTCAACCTGGGCATCCGCGATGCCGCGGCGCTTGCCGAGGTCTGTGGCGAAGCCAAGCGCACCGGACACGATATCGGCGCGTTGACGACGCTGAAACGCTATGAGGACTGGCGCAAGTTCGACAGCGCCACGCTGGCGGTCGGTACGGATCTGTTCAACCGGCTGTTTTCCAACGACATCGATCCGATCCGATCGGTCCGCGGCCTGGGCCTGTCGATCGTCAACAAGATCCCGCCAGCTCGCCGCTTCTTCATGCGACAGGCGGGTGGTGAGACCGGGGATCCGCCGAAACTGCTCAAGGGCGAGAAGCTCAGCGCTGCCTGAGGCTAGAACGGGTTCAGGGTATAGCCGTCCTGCTGCAGGATGGCGTGCGCCGTCATGGCAGACAGTGCCATGGTCACGCCGGGCAGTAATTCATCATTGTCGACGCCGTAATAGACGGCACTTTGACCACAGACATAGATCTCCACGCCATTCTCGATGAGTGCTGCGATCAGGGCTGCATTGGCGTTCTCTGCCCCGTCATGCCGTGCGCCATAGGTCGCGGTGTCGGCCACGTCGTGTATAGCACCACCATGGATGACGAGCGCGAGCCGCATGTTCTCGGCGGGGACCCCTGCCGCCGCATGCATGTTCAGGAAGCGGGCCGCAGTCACCAGGCGACGGTTGAGGCTGCCGGCCTCGCCCTCATCGGCAATGTCATAGCTGTGCCGGAACACCATGCCCTCGGGGATGGGCATTTCGTTTTCAATTGGGGCATGCGGGCCAAAACCCTCGATCAGCGGACCGGTTGAGAAGGTGTCGAAGCCTTGCGCCTGTACCGCTGCGCTGGTGAGCAAGGCGGCGGCAAGTGTGAGCAGGATTGAACGCATATTTCCCCCTTGAGGCCCGTGCCGGGCCCAATGTCAGGCTGCCTGGCCCAGGGCGTAAAGATAGTCCCAGGTGAACAGGCCGCTGTCATGGCCGTCATCAAAGACCAGGCGAACCGCATAGCGGCCCACCGGTTCGGCTGCCGTGACGAGCACGTTTTCCTTGCCGGTGACGGTCACTTTCTGATCCGGGCTATGGCCCTGGACCTCGGCTGACGGGCTTTCCACCCGCAGCGTCTCGAACGGGATGGCAAACTCCGCCCCGTCATCAAAACGGACATTCAGTGTCTTGTCCGCACGTGAGAAATTTAGGGATTGCGGCCAGGGACGGCTCATCAGCTGTCCTCCAGCTGACGCGCCTCTTCCGGCAGCATGATCGGAATGCCGTCACGGATCGGGTAGGCGAGGCCGGCGGCCTTTGAGACCAGTTCCTGGGCATCGGCATCGAATTCCAGCGTGGTGCGGGTCACCGGACAGACGAGGATCTCAAGCAGTTTGGGATCCACTTTCTGTTCCGGCGTGGTGTTGGTGTCGCTCATGATTTTGATCCCGGTCAGGCGAAGAGAATGGAAGACAGGCGGCGGCGGCCCTCGCGGGTGATTTCGCTCATCGGACCCGCCGCTTCGAAGACTTTCAGCAACAAGGTGCGTGCGGCCTGCTCATTCCATTCGCGGTCAAGCGCGGTGATCGCAAGCAACTGGTCTACGGCACCTTGCTGGTCATCTGCGGCCAGCAGGGCCTCGGCAAGCTCGAAACGGGCGTCCAGATCGGTACCGTTTGCGGCGACCTTGGCCTTGAGCGCCGCGGTTTCATCATCATCGGCCGGATCGCCACCGGCCAGTTCCAGCGCCGAGCGCACGCCGGCGACGGCCGGGTCGGACTGCTTGTCTTCGGGGATCTGGGCGAGGATCTGTTCAGCCTTGTCCGGCTGTCCGGCCTTGATGAAGACGCGGGCCATGCCGGCCAGCGCTGCAACATGCTGCGGATCGGTCTGCAATACACCGGAGAAGGCCTGGGCGGCCCCTTGCAGGTCACCGGCTTCAAGCGTTTTAAGACCAGCCTCGACCATGGCCTGGATCTCTGCCTCGCTGGGGCCTTCACCGGAGACGCGGCGGATGAAATCCTTGATCTGGCTGTCGGGCAGGGCGCCCATGAAGCCATCGACCGGCTGACCGTTCTTGAAGGCGAATACCGCCGGGATCGACTGCACGCGCAATTGCTGGGCGATGCCGGGGTTTTCATCGATATTGATCTTGACCAGTCGCACCGCGCCTTCCGCTTCGCGGACGGCCGCTTCAATAGCCGGTCCGAGCTGGCGGCAGGGGCCACACCAGGGCGCCCAGAAATCGACCAGGACCGGGACGTCCTTGGACGGTTCGACAACATCCTGCATGAAGGCCTGATCGGTGGAGTCCTTGACCAGTTCGTTGTTCATATTGTCGGCCGTGCCGTCCGTCAGCGTCATAACGCGATCCTCATTGAAGTCCCTTGGCCCTCTAAGTGGCCTTTCTGACCCCGCGGTGCAAGGCGGCGAAGCGTTCTATAGCAGAGCGCTGAAGTCGAACACGGCCGGTTCATGGCCGGTCAGGCGCGCGAATTTGAGCAGGTCCTGCGGCTTGATCGCGGTGGTCGCGGTGTTTTCCAGCGGATGGAAATTGACCGGATCATGCTGCATCAGCGCCTCATCGACAATGAAACGCACGCGCTGCTCGGTATCATTGAGCAGGGCAAAGGCAGTGACCGAGCCGGGCTGCACGCCCAGCGTCTCGTAAAGCAATTCCTCGCGACCAAAGGAGAGGCGCTGGCAATCGAAATGCTTGTGCAGCTGATTGATCCGGATCTCGCTTTCACCGAGAGCGGATATCAGCACAAGCCGGTCCTTCTTGTCTTTAAGGAACAGGTTCTTGGAATGTCCGCCTGGCAGCGCCGCCTTGATGTCGCGGCCCTCCTCCACGGTGAAGATGGGACGGTGCTCCGTTGTCACATGGTCGATGCCGTGACGGTCGAAGAAGCTGAAAAGATCGGCGCGGGTAATAGGCATGTGTGCTTTTCAAGCCTGCTTGCGGGCGCGGATCAAGCCATGTGCAAAAAGGACTCACCGAGGCTCTTGCAATCTCACCGGCTTTGCGCGATATACCCCGCTCCCCAGCGGGCCCCGGCTCGCGAGCATGAGCGGGCGTAGCTCAGGGGTAGAGCGTCACCTTGCCAAGGTGAATGTCGTGAGTTCGAATCTCATCGCCCGCTCCATTCTCTTCCCAGACAGAATGTTGAGTAACAGTCAGACGCTTTCGCGCCGACGCGCGTGGTTGTCCTAGAGCGGTGTGCGATCCAGGCTCTGGGCCGGTCGCTTGCGCTTGGCCTGCTTATCCATTTCACGCAGCTGGAAATGCGGATGCACCAGGCCCACAAGGGCGTAGAGCGGTTGCGGGGTCCGGGCGTCACGCTTGGCACGTCTCATGGCAGGTCTCCTTTCTCTCTATCTTTCCAGCCTGGCGACCGAGTGGGGCGCCACGAGGACGCGATTGGGGTGATTTCGTGAGGCGGCCTTGTGCTGTGGCCAAGAAAAAGCCGCGGAGCGAGATGCTCCGCGGCCTGTTTCCTGATCGTGAAACCCGATGCTATTCGGACAGCGAGCGCAGCAGGTCGATCACCCGGCGGCGGACCGTCTGGTCCTTGATGCCGGAAAACGCCGAGGCCAGGGCGAGACCGTCCGGGCTGGCGATAAAATCATAGAGTGTATCGCTCTCAGAGCCCTTGAGCTCGGAATCGCCACTCTCGTCGAGGCCTTCGAAGAAGTAGGCGACCGGAACTTCCATCACCTTGGCGACATGGAACAGACGGCTGGCGCCGATACGGTTGGTACCGCGCTCATACTTCTGGACCTGCTGGAAGGTGACGCCCAGCTTCTCGCCCAGCTCTGACTGGCTCATATCGAGCATGCTGCGACGCAAACGCAGACGAGCGCCCACATGCTGGTCGATACTGGTCGGTCCTCTAGCACTCATGTCATCCTCACTTTTGTGGTCTTATGACTTCTATGTCGCTGAATTCACTCGGATGACAAAACTCGTCTCTGAACCAAGGATTGTTTTTCCGTTCAAAGATTTCGCTAATCCAGTCACCCACACACTTAATTCGACCCACTCTGTGATTCTCCGGCATATATCTCAGCCAGAACCGGACATCCTGTTTGAAGTCATAGTCCAGAATCACGAGTTCATCGGGATAAAGTGCTGCTAAATAAGTAGGCGCCATGGCGATTCCTCCACCATGCCGCATTGTTTCGAACAAGACCGAACTGATGTCCGTACGAAAGTTATAGTTTATGTACGAGTCGACCGCCTCGACCCGGTCGCCCCACAACTCAAGGTCTCGATCATACTGCTGCAGCTTGAGAAATCTTAGGTTGAGCGCTTCATGCGCGGACTGCGGTGCGCCGTATGTATTAATAAATTCGCGCGACGCGAAGGGCATGAAGTGAAGCGATCCCAGCGCATCGGTGCGCGCATCCATATCCTTCTCAGGTACGAATGTAATCGACAGATCGGGGGCCCGGCCAAACGGTGCGCCATTGGGGTGCCCGTTTAAGGTCAGGTCGATACCGGGGTGAACGCGCATGAAGCGCGGGATGTGACGGGCCAGCCAGTAGGTCGACAATCCATCGGACACCTGGAGCCGGACCTCTCCGGTCGCCGACTTGTCGCTTCCGGCCACACGGGATTCCAGCTGCTGCGCCGAGCGCTGCATGGTGCGGGCATAATCAAGGGCGATTTCGCCGGCCTCGGTGAGGCTGACACCATCCGCGCGACGCACAATAAGTTGTGCCCCGAGGCGGCTTTCCAGTTGCCGCATCCGCTTGGATACTGTCGGCTGCTGGCAGCCGAGCACATTGGCCGCTGCGCTCATCGAGCCGGTGGTCGCAACGGCATGAAAGATCTGCAAGTCTTCCCAGTCGAAGACATTGCGTCTCAGGTCGATGGTTGTTTGCTGACTATCCACTATTCCAACTTCACTCAGGCCGTCCAATCGCCGAGCTGTTAACCATAGGACATGTCCTAACGAGCGTAGTCCTATGGAAGACTCAGTAGTCCACTCTAATCAAACAGCGGGATTTATTCAATTTCCGGTCGAAAGACTGGACCGGGTTCTTGGTCAATACGGATTTGAAAAAGTTAACGCTGAGGTGGTTGAGCCCTTTCATTCCCTGGCCGATGAATTGATCGAGGGCGAGATCGCCGATGCGGCGTCGATTGCCCGGGTCCAAAGCTGGACCGGCCGCTCCCTGCACCTGCGCTACAAGAAGGGCCGCCCCGACGCCTTGCTTGCCTCGATACCGCTCAGCGCGGCGGGCCGAGACGCGCTGCTCGACGGCCGTTTCGGCTTTGCCAATGCGCGGCGCGAATGGGTTTGCGGCCTCGATGAACGCGCTGAAGCGCTTTTGTCCTGGGGCATGGCCGGCCGGACACCGCTGGCTCAGCTCGCAGCCCTGAGGGGTCTCCTCGCCGGCTGGTTCCATTTCTATTCCGACGTTCCTGTCTATGCCCGCGCCCGCAGCCTGCAAGGTCAGGCGTTGATGAAGCGGCTGCTTTTCACACCGCTTGGAAACCCCGACGGCACGTCGCCGCTCTGGGGATCGACCCGCTTTCCCGCGGGTATTGCCCGCCGCCTTGGCACGATGCGTATGGCGGCGGAGGCCGAAGCGCCGGAACAGGAGGCAAGTGTATGACTGCGCCCGGAAATCCCGATGTAAATGTAACTGTCGCCCGAACCCTGGACCAGGTTGTCATGGCCATGACCCTGCGCGGGGTGATCTATCTCGGCGAACAGCTCGCCCCGTATACCGAAGAGTATGATGGCAATGACTTTGCTGCGGCGTCGCACCTGATCGCCTGGCAAGGCTCCGAGCCGGTCGGGGTGTTGCGCCTGCGCTGGTTCGCCGGTTTCGCCAAGGTCGAGCGCGCCGCTGTGCTCGAACCCTTCCGAAAGCATGGCGTGATGCGGGTGCTGATGCAGGAAGCCCTGCGCTACTCGGCCCGCCGAGGCTATACGCGCGTCCTTGGCCACGCCCAGCTTGACCGGGTCAAATACTGGCGCACGCACGGTTTTCGTATCCGCAAGGACCGGCCGGCCTTTGCCTTCTCCGACTACGAATATGTCGAGATTGAACGCATCGTCGAGCTGCCCGCCAATGCCATTTCGGCCGATACGGACCCGATGGTGCTGATCCGCCCGGATGGTGCCTGGGACGAACCCGGTCCGTTCGACCGCTCACTGGAACGCCTGCGCCGTGAAAAGGAGGCCGCGGCATGAGGCCCACACTCATCTTGCTCGACTGCCAATGCGAATGCGGAGGGGTGGCTGATCCGTCGCAACAACGGGTTATTGAGCGTATCACGCGCTTGCTCTCGACTGCGCGGCATCGCGGCTGGACCGTGATGCACAGCCAGTTCCAGGCCCCGGCTTCGCTGAATCCGATCCGCCTGCTTCCGGCAGCACCGATCCCGGCGCTCAAGCCGCTGGCGCGAGAACCCGTCTTCGTTCGGTCTGCTCTGTCGGCATATTCCGACCGCGATTTCGAGCCGCTGGTACAGCGCCAACAGGCCAGCCCGGTTTTCCTGGTCGGGTTTTCCGCACCGTTCTCGGTGCTCGCAACTGTCTTCGACTCCGTCGCGCGCGGTCAGCGCTTGACGGTCATACCAGAAGCCGTCGGCACATCACCGCTGGGGGCTCAAACCACCTCGAACGTCACCGCAGTGGCGCTCGAGCTGATCGGCCGGCTCACCCGGACCATCCCGTGGGATGCGGTGAAACGGGACTGGATCCAGGCCGAAGCATCAATCGCCAAGAAACAAATGGGACTGGGATAATGGCAGATACAAAAGACACGAAAACGATCCGCGTTGGGGTAGAACCGGGCACGGACCGCGATCGCCTGGCGCGTGCCGAACAGGCACTCGACAAGGCGCATACCGAGATTACGGCGCTCGATTTCGACGCCGAAGATCTGAAATACCTGATGGAGATCATCCGCCTCGGTGTGCGTCGTGCCCGCGTCGCTACCAACGAGCTCGCCATGACACCGGCCTCCGGTCCGGCTTCAACGCGCCACCACTAGCCCCGCTCATCATCCATGGGCGTGCGTTCTTTTCGTCGCGGGCTCTATTCCAATACCGAAGAACCCGCCCGCGACCTGCGTGCGGGTTCCTCTCTGGGTAGGCCTTTCGGGCTGATCACGCAGCTGTGACAGGATTTGGGGTGTAATCTCGTGATCGCATGCCCATATGGGCTGGAGCGACGGACGACGCGCCCGCCGCGTGCCTAATGCGAGGAAAGAATAATGGCGCGATTTATCTCTGTAGCGATTGCCGGGTTGATTATGACCAGTGTTATCGCGACCTGGTCTTGGATTCAGCCAACCAGTCTCTACATAAGTTAATAGGATACGGACCCGGGCGGCTTGATCCCCCTCCCCCCAAGACTTGCCGTCCGGGTTCGGTCTCCTGAACAGGCCTCTAACGTGCGTCCCCCCAGCCTGCCGATTGAGGTCTGCAGGCGCCGCCGGGTTCCCCTGTCCCTACCCGGCGGTGCCGCCCCGCCAAATTCCCCTAGTTTTTGCCGAAGTCTTTGCTGCAACGCACAAATTTGTGCGGCGCAAAGACATGGCTGGATTGCACTATTTGCGGTCCACAGCGCTTGCACCCGCCGAAAACAGGTCTAGGGTCGCCAAAGGATCCAATATCTCTAGGAGAAAGGTGCCATGGGGGCGGTCGTCGGAGTTGCGCACGCTTATTCGCGAGCGGAGTTCATGGAGGCGGCGCGCAGGCGCTGGCAAGAGCGTTTCGGCGCTGAATGCGGAGAGATCGGGAACTCCTTCTTTTCCCAGATATTCGACGACGCCTTGTCAGAAGACCTCGAGCGCGTGTCCGTAGAAGACCTTGCAGCGCTTGCGCTCGACTTCTGGGAATTCGGCGTGCGCCGGCCAGGCGACGACATCCTTGTTCGCATGCGCCCGGCAGTCCGGGTCGATGGCACCGAGATGCCGCGCTCCATTCTGGAGATTGTCGGCCGGGACCGGCCCTTCATCGTCGACAGTGTCATGGCCGAGATCGGTGCCCAGGGGCACGACATTATCGCCATGTTCCACCCGATCGTACAATGCCGCCGCGGCAGTGATGGCGATCGGGTCGAGACGGGTGGCCGGATTCTGCCGGAATCCATGATCCAGGTCCATTTACCGCCGCTCGACGAGCTGTCCCAACGCACGCTGATCGAAGGCGTCTCCGCGACGCTCGATGATGTCCGCGTCGCCGTGGAGGACTGGACCGATATGCGCGCGCAGATGGATGAGGCTATTGCCCATCTGGAAAACGCCACCACTCGCACGGCTCCCGAAGAATTGCAGGAATCGCTGGATTTCCTGCGCTGGCTCCGCGATGACCATTTCGCCTTCCTGGGCTGTAGGGTCTATGACTTCGAGGTCAATGAAGACGGTTCGATGGCGGACCGGCACCCGCGTGTGCGCGAGGAAACCGGCCGCGGCGTGCTGCGCGATCCCGATCGCCACGTCCTGCGCAAGGGTTCGGAACCGGCGGTGCTGACCCCGGCGATCGAAACCTTCCTGCGCGAACCGACACCGCTAATCGTGGCCAAGGCGAATATGAAGTCGCGCGTCCACCGTCGCGTCTACATGGATTATATCGGCGTCAAGCGTTACCGCGAGGACGGCGCCGTCATCGGCGAGGCCCGCTTTGTCGGCCTGTTCACCGCCGAAGCCTACGACCAGAGTGCCAGCGCCGTACCGCTGATCCGCCGCAAGGTCCGCCGCGTTCTCGAGCGCGCCGGCAAGACGCCGGGCACGCACAATGCCAAGAAGCTGCGCAATACGGTCGAGAACTATCCGCGCGACGAGCTGTTCCAGACCGATGAGGATGATCTGCTGGAAGTCAGCCTTGGCGTGCTGCACCTGAACGACCGGCCGCGCACCAAGCTCTTCCTCCGCCGCGACCAGTTCGACCGTTTCGTCTCCGCTCTGCTTTATGTGCCGCGCGACCGCTATAATTCGAAGGTCCGTGAACAGGCCGGCGAGCTGATCCGCGAGGCCTTCGATGGCCGTCTGTCGGCCTATTATCCGCAATTTGGCGACAGTCCTCTGGCCCGGGTCCACTTCATCATCGGCCTGAACCCGTTTGATCACCCCGAGCCCGATACCGAGGAGCTTGAACGCCGCGTCGCGCGTCTCGCTCGGACCTGGGAAGATGATTTCGAGACCCACGTCCGCCGCAATGCACCGGAAAAGGTACGTCTGCGCGCGCGCGCCTATGATGGTGCTTTCAAGGCCGGTTATCGCGAGCTTTATGATCCGGAAGAAGCGCTCGCCGACGTGCTCAAGATCGAGTCGCTGGATAATCCGCAACAGGTCGCCGTGCGCGTCTATCGGGAGCCGGAAGATGGCGATCATGAGCTGCGCCTGAAAATCTACCGCATTGAAAAGCCTGTCTCTTTGTCGCGCGTCATGCCGGTATTGGAGAATCTGGGTCTCCTTGTGGTCCAGGAAACCGGCTTCCCGGTAGACCGGCGCGGTGCCGATGGCGCCTCGAATGACCGTGCCTATGTGCATGATTTCGAGATGAAGTCCGAGGCCATTCGTGGCCGCGACCTGAATGAGATCGGTCCCGTGCTGGAAGAGGCGCTGCTGGCCATGGCCGAGCGCCGGGCCGAGGATGACGGGTTCAACCGCCTGATCGTCGAGATTGGCGTGAATTACCGCGAGGCGGCGTTCCTGCGCACCTGCGCGCGCTATCGCCAGCAGACCGGCCTTGATCCGTCACAGGCGATCCAGGAAGAGGCGCTGGCGACCTATCCGGATATTGCCCGCGGCCTGCTGGAGCTGACCCGGGTCAAGTTCGACCCGACCGCCTTTGATGACGACAGTGCTCGTGAGCAAGCGATCGAGGCGACCAGCGAGCGGCTGCGCGAGGCGCTCGATGCGGTGCCCAGTCTCGATCATGACCGGGCCTTGCGCCGCATTTTCCACCTGATCGAAGCCACTTTGCGCACCAATTTCTACCAGCGCGATGCCGACGGTCAGCCGAAATCCCGGATTTCGATCAAGATCGCCAGCGAGGAGCTGGAAGAATTGCCGCTGCCCAAGCCCTATCGCGAGATCTTCGTCTGGGCACCGGACGTGGAAGGCGTGCATATCCGCTTCGGCCCGGTCGCCCGTGGCGGCCTGCGCTGGTCGGACCGGCGCGATGATTTCCGCACGGAGGTGCTTGGCCTGGTGAAGGCGCAGCAGGTGAAGAATGCCGTCATCGTCCCGGTCGGATCCAAGGGCGGTTTCTATCCCAAAATGCTGCCGCGCGGCGGTTCGCGCGATGAGGTCTTCGAGGCCGGTCGTGAAGCCTACAAGACCTTTATCCGCGGCCTTCTCGACCTCACCGACAATATCGTCGATGACGTCGTCATTCGTCCGGCCGACACGCTCGCCTGGGATGCGGAAGACCCCTATCTCGTGGTTGCGGCGGACAAGGGAACGGCGACTTTCTCCGACACCGCCAACGGCTTGGCGGAGGACGAGTTCGATTTCTGGCTCGGCGATGCCTTCGCTTCGGGCGGTTCGGCCGGTTACGACCACAAGAAAATGGGGATCACGGCCCGCGGCGCTTGGGAGTCGGTGAAACGCCACTTCCGCGAGCTCGGCAAGGATATCCAGAGCGAACCCTTCACCGTCATCGGTGTGGGTGACATGTCCGGCGACGTGTTCGGCAATGGCATGCTGCTGTCGAAACAGATCCGCCTGGTCGCCGCCTTTGATCACCGCGATATCTTCATTGATCCGGATCCGGCCGACCCGGAACGGCTCTGGGATGAGCGCAAGCGCTTGTTCGACCTCGGCCGGTCCTCCTGGCAGGATTATGACAAGTCGCTGATTTCCAAGGGCGGCGGGATTTTCCCTCGGGCGTCCAAGGCGATCACGCTGACCCCGGAGATCAAGGCGCTGACCGGTCTCAAGGCGGAGGCGGTAAGCCCGACGGATCTGATCACGGCGCTGCTCAAATCGCCCTCCGAACTCCTCTGGTTCGGCGGTATCGGGACCTATGTCAAAGCTACCCATGAGCAGCACTGGGAGGTCGGTGACAAGACCAATGATGCGCTGCGTATCAATGCAGTCGAGGTCGGCGCCAAAGTCATCGGGGAGGGCGCCAATCTGGGCTTCACCCAGGAAGCGCGCATCGAGTTCTGCAAGCATGGCGGCCGTGCCAATGCGGATTTCGTCGACAACTCGGCAGGCGTCGACAGTTCTGACCATGAGGTCAATATCAAGATCCTGCTGCGCCCGATGGTGCGCGGCGGTGAAATGGCTCGTGATGTCCGGGATTCGCTGCTGGAGTCGATGACGGACAATGTCGCCGACAATGTGCTCAAGCATAATTACGAGCAGACCCTGGCGCTGACCCTGGCCGAGCGGACGGCGGTCGCTGACCTCGATGCTCATGAGCGTTTCATGAGCCGGCTCGAAGATCAGGGCCTGCTCGACCGTGAAGTCGAATTCCTGCCCAATAGCGAAGCCGTACGGGCGCTCAAGGAGCGTGGTGCCGGATTGACCCGGCCCGAACTCGCGGTGCTCCTGTCCTATGCCAAGATCACCTTGTTTGATCAGCTCGTGGCCTGTGATGTGCCGGATGATCCGCATTTCACCGATATGCTGGTGAACTACTTCCCGAATGCGCTGCACAAATTCTCAGACAATATGCAGGGGCACCGGCTGAAGCGCGAGATTATCTCGACCGTTCTGGCCAATGAGATGATCAATCTGGGCGGGCCGACCTTCATCCACCGGGCGATCGACTCCACCACCGCGACGGTTCCGTCCATTGCCCGCGCCTTTGAAGCCGGCCGGCAGATTTTCGGCTATGCCGATCTGACCGACCGTATCAACAAGCTGGACAATATCGCGCCGGCCTCGGTGCAGATGCAGCTCCATGAAGAAATCATCCGTCTCCTGCGCCGTCAGACCTACTGGATCGTGCGCCGCAACCGCAATCACAACCCGACCAAGCCGGAGCCGATCTCTAGCGTGATCGAGGCCTATCGCCCGGGCGTGCAGCAATTGCGCTCCATGGTGCATGAGATCATTTCCAATCATGAGCGCAAAGGTGTGGCAGCGCGTCGTGACGGATTTGTCGAGGCCGGGGCGCCGGAAGACCTGGCCCAGGCCGTGGCGGAACTACGTCCGCTGACGTCCTCGACCGATGTCATCGACATGGCTCTGACCAGCGACTGGCCGCTCGCTTCGACGGCTTACCTCTATCACGCCATGGGGGCCCGCTTCCGCTTTGACCGCCTGCGCGGCAAGGGTCAGGAAGTTGTCTCTGAGTTGCACTGGGATCGTCTCGCCGTACGTCGCCTGATGGAGGACTTCTACGCCAGCCAGCAGGCCTGTACGGCCTCCGCGATGCGCTTTGCCCTGCAGGCGGGCGGATCGCTGGCGGCTGGCGTCGAGAACCCGGATCGTGACTGGGCCGATGCGCTCGTTGAAGCCTGGAACATGATCAATGAGGAAGAGGCCGGACGGGTCGATATGGTGCAGCGCCAGCTCGACAGCTCCGGTCCCTGGACCCTGTCCAAACTGGCTATCGCCTCGACCCAGCTGGGCGAGATGGCCGCCGTCGCGGAACCGCAGGGCTAGGACGGCTCGAAATAGCGATTGAGCAAAGTGGTGACATGGGCCCGGGCCCGTGCCGCCGCTTCTGCATCGTAACGGATGCGCGGATCATTCGGCGGATTGGGTTCGTCGAAGGCGTGGCTCAGACCGCCCCAGACCTGGTATTCCACCGCACCACCCTCTGCCTTGGCGTCGGCCAGGACATCGACACAGGCCTGCGTCGGCACCACCTGGTCGGAGCCGGACAGCACGGCATGCACCGGGATTGCCCCGGGCAATGGGCCAGCATCATGACGGGCGAGAAAGCCGCAATAGGGATAGAAGGCGATGGCCAGCCGGACGCCCGGAAGGCCGGGTTCGACACCTGTCAATGAAGGCGCGGCGCGACCTTCGGCGTTGAAGCTGACCGCATCGAGCACGGCCCAGCCGCCATGGCTCCATCCGATCAGGGCGAGGCGTTCTGCATCGATGCCGGGCTCGGCCGCAGCCAGCTCGATCGCGGCGCGCACATCGGCGGCGCGCTCCTGACCCCACAGGCGCTGAGCCGTGCAGACCTGGGTCATGGCCCCGAAGCGTCCGATCCCGCGCGCTTCGTTGGAGCCGACCTTGAGCACGGCATAGCCCGCATCCAGGGCGGCCCGGGCATAGTCTTCCTGCAATTGCCGCAATCCGCCGCAACCATGAAACATGATCAGGGCCGGTACGGCGTCTGTCGCGTTTTCAGGCAGGTAGATACGGGTGCTTGGTGTGATCAGGTCGACCTGTTGGCTCAGTGTGCGCTTCGGTACGGACCAGCCCGTCGCATTGCCAACGGCACAGCCGGACAGGCCCAGAACAATGAGAAGCAAAGGGCTTGCAGCCCACAGGATCCAGCGCGGCGGTTTCATGAGCGAAAACCTGCCGCGCCGACCTCAGCGGGTCAATGTAAGCTTCATTTACGCCTAGTGGCGGAAATGGCGCATGCCGGTGAAGACCATGGCGATGCCAGCTTCGTCCGCCGCGGCGATGACTTCTTCGTCGCGGATCGAGCCGCCCGGCTGGATGACCGCCGTGGCGCCGGCTTCGGCGGCGGCGTGCAGGCCGTCCGCAAACGGGAAGAAGGCGTCAGAGGCACAGACAGAGCCCTGCGTGCGCGGCGTGTCCCAGCCGTTTTCCTCGGCCGTGGCTTGGGCCTTGCGCACCGCCAGGCGGGCAGCTTCCAGGCGGCTGGTCTGACCCATGCCGATACCGGCGGTGACACCGTTCTGGGCGTAGACGATGGCGTTCGATTTGACGTGTTTGACAACTTTCCAGGCAAACAGCAGATCGCGCAGTTCCGCCTCGCTCGGTGCGCGCTGGGTGACGGTCTTGAGCTGGTCAGCGGTGACGCTGCCGATATCGCGTTCCTGGACCAGGAGACCGCCGGCTACCGTCTTGGTCAGCCAGCCGGACTGGGCCGCGTCCGGCATGCCGCCGGTCAGCAGAACGCGCAGGTTCGACTTGGCCGAAAGTACGGCGAGGGCATCCTCGTCCGCGGCCGGAGCGATCACCACTTCGGTGAAGATTTTCACCAGCTCACCGGCGGTTTCCGCGTCCAGCGGGCGGTTCATGGCGACGATCCCGCCAAAGGCCGAGATCGGGTCGGCGGCGAAGGCTTTCTCATAGGCGCCGGTCAGGGTGTCGTGCTGGGCCACGCCGCACGGATTGGCGTGTTTGACGATGACGACGGCGGCCCGGTCGGCCGAGTCGAACTCACCGGCCAGTTCAAAGGCCGCGTCGGCATCAGCCAGATTGTTATAGCTCAGCGCCTTGCCCTGGGCCTGGCGGGCGGTGGCGATGCCCGGCCGGGTTTCGCTCGAGGCATAGAAGGCCGCGCGCTGGTGCGGGTTCTCGCCATAGCGAAGCGCTTGCTGCAAGCCGCCGCCAAAGGCTCGGAAGTCCGGTGCCGGCGTGTCGAGCTGTTCGGCAAACCAGCCAGAGATCGCCGCATCATAGGCGGCGGTGCGGGCATAGGCCTTGGCGGCCAGGCGCTTTCGCAGCTCCAGCGAAGTCGAGCCGTCATTGGCGTCCATATCGGCCAGGACCTGGTCGAGATCCGCGCCATCGACACAGACATTGACCCAGGCATGGTTCTTGGCCGCCGCACGGATCATGGCCGGGCCGCCGATATCGATATTCTCGACGCAGGTGGCTTCGTCGGCACCGCGCGCGACCGTGTCCTCGAACGGGTAGAGATTGACGTAGAGCAGGTCGATATGGGGGATGGCGTGCTCGGCCATTGCCTCACGGTCTTCCGGGTGGTCACGGCGCCCCAACAGCCCGCCATGCACGCGCGGATGCAGCGTTTTCAGGCGGCCATCCATCATTTCCGGGAATTCGGTGACCTCGGCGACATCACGGGCCTCCAGGCCCGCCTCGGTCAGGGCGCGCAGCGTGCCTCCGGTCGAGAGCAGTTCGACGCCCGCATCCCGCAGCTTGCCAGCGCGTTCAATCAGGCCGGACTTGTCGGATACGGAAATCAGCGCACGGCGAATGGGGACGAGATCCATGGCGGACATGCGGGCAGCTCCCTGCTGGCTCAAATTCGAAATGCGCGGCCTATCACGGCGCGCCGGATGGGGAAAGCTCCTGAACAGCAGGAGAAGAGTTTTGCGGCGTCAGTCCGCCAACCTGTTTCAGTGCCGCCTGCATGGCGACCAGGTCATTACGCCGCGCCGCGTCGAGCAGGCGCTCGAGTACCGCATCGACCGCGGCCTGTTCCGGCGCCGGGCCATTGATCGACCAGACACCGTCGATTTCGGTCTCGCAAGTCTGCTCGAAGGCATAGATGAGCGCTTCATGGCGTTTCTCGCCCGGTCGCAGACCGATGACGCGGATCGTTCCTGGAGCATCTGGATCCAGTCCGCGCAGACGGAGCAGTTGGCGGGCGAGGCGCAGGATCGAGACCGGTTCGCCCATGTCAAACACGTAGAGCGTGCCGTTGAGCTCGGGGTCAGCCGCGGTCTGTGCGGCTGCCGCCAGAACCAGACCTGAGGCCTCGCCGACGGTCATGAAATAGCGCGTCGCTTCCTTGTCTGTCACCGTCACCGACTGACCGGTCTCGATCTGCTGCTCGAACAGGGGAACGACTGATCCTGTCGAGCCGAGCACATTGCCGAACCGGACAATACAGATACGGGTCTTATCGCCCTTACGCGCCTCGGCCTGGGCCAGCAGTTCGGCAGCGCGTTTGGTGGTGCCCATGACATTGGTCGGTTCAACGGCCTTGTCGGTCGAGATCAGGGTCAGGATCTTGACGCCATGCTTCCGCGCCATCTCGATAGTGTAAGATGTGCCGAGCACATTGGTACGTACGGCCTCGCCCGGATTCATCTCGCTCATGGGCACGTGTTTGAGAGCGGCAGCGTGCAGGACGA
Organism: Maricaulis sp.; assembly: GCF_030149235.1. Classification (GTDB taxonomy): domain Bacteria; phylum Pseudomonadota; class Alphaproteobacteria; order Caulobacterales; family Maricaulaceae; genus Maricaulis. The sequence continues at coordinate 20,419 of NZ_JASBRW010000004.1, forward strand.
CGTCCGGTTTTTCCTCGCCGAACACCTTGTCCAGCCGGTCCGGGTCTCGGACATCGGCCAGCACCGCGCGCCAGCTGCAATTAGGCTGGGTCCGGCGCATTTCCATGTCGATCTCGTAGAGATTGGCCTCGGAGGCATCGAGCAGGATGAGACGTTCGGGGTTGAGCTGAGCGGCCAGACGTACGAGTTCCGAGCCGATTGTTCCGCCGGCGCCCGTCACCAGGACGCGCTTTCCCTCGATCAGTGGCCGGGCCGGTTTGAGATCGGGGGTACGGGGTGGGCGGTTGAGCAGGTCTGCGGTTTCTACCGACGAGAAAGCACCGGGCCCCTTCGCCGGGCGCGCCCGTGAAAGCTTGGCTCCGGTCACCGAGGCGATACGGATCAGCGCATTCACGACTTCGACATTGGTCCGCTCCCCGGCGAGCACGATCCGCGGGGCAATCTTCTCGGCGCTGGATAGCTTGTAGAGCGCGTCGGGCAGGGCATCGAGCCCCCCGAGCACCGGAACACCGCGGATAGAGCGCCCGGTCAGCGCCGCATTCGGTTCGACAAGACCCTTGGGGCGGAACGGGGAAGACCCATTTCGGCGCGCCAGATCGCGCAGGGCATCGTCGAGATCGACCTGGCTCCCGACCAGAATGGCGGCGGGCTTTTGCCGGTCCTCGAAGCGGAAGGCCGTGCGCAGGCCCTGAGTATACCAGGCGGTCACCACCATGCGGGCACCGAGCAGCAGGCCGATCAGGATCGGGATCTCGATCAGGATGCTGGTGCGCGGAAAACCATCGAGGCGGTTGATCAGAAAGAGGACGGGCAAGAAGACGAGATTGGCGACACCGACGGCCTGGACAATGCGGGCCGCGTCATTGAGCGCGGTATAGCGCCAGACACCTCGGTGCAGGCCTTGCAGTGGGAAGACGATGGCACAGGACAGGGCGAAGATGGTGACCGCCTGCAGGGCGATCCCGTCGGGAGCTGGCGTATCATGATAGTAATAGCGGATCGTGACGGCGATCCACATCGCCACCGCGCCAGCTGCTAGATCGTACAGGGCCACCCATCCCATGGTGGTCCAGTTGCTTTGCAGCGGTCCCTCACTAGGGTTTGGACGCGGCGTACTCACTCAGCCTCCCCTCCGGCTCCGCCAACGCGGCCAAGGCGTTGGAAAGCCCAGCGTACACGATTTGGCGGCTTGTCGCCTGCCCCATAGGATTCCGCCTCACCAAAGATGACAATCTGCTGGCTGCGCTGGGGCGGCCCGCCGGCGGCGAGATAGACGGAACGTTCTAGGGTTAGAGGCCCCCCATCTGTCCGGAAGCGCCAACCATCTCCATTGGGCTGCACCAGAAGCGCGCTCATATTGTCACGCGACAGCGAGGCCCGCACATCGGGGTGAAGATGGAAACGTACGGCAAATCGCAGCCGGCGATCGACATCCTCCGGCGGCCCATCCTCGACCGGGCGGTATAGCGCATCCTCACCGCGCAGATCGCCGCCATCGGCGGCCAGGAAGATGCGGCGCCGGTGCAACAGGCCAAAGCGTTCGCGATAACCCTCATGGGCGCCTTCAAGCCAGACGCCCATATCGCCTTCATTGCGGCGGGCGGTGACCTGCCCCGGCCGGGTGGCCAGGCGGGGCCCAAGCAGATTGCGCTGCCATCCTGGTGGCAGAAGGCGGGCCGAGGAGCCCTCTTCCAGGACCAGCGTGGAGTGTGCCGCCGTGGCACGAACGGCTTCGCGCCAGTTCGAGGCCTGGTCGTCATGCCAGCCGCAATTAACGATGAGGCGGCCGCCCGGCGTGCACATTTCAATGGCCAGGGCGCTGGCGTGAGCAGCGGTGCTCAGCGCGCCACGCGGCGCATCACCGACATCGAACAGCACAGTGGCCCCGCCCGCTTCGGAGCGATGATAGCCGGAATGGGGCGCAAAGCCGAAGGGTTTCGCCGGCTTCTCATCGCGCGCGAGAGCTGCGGCCAATGCTGCGCGGTCACCTTCGCCACTGCCGTGAAAGGCCGCCAGTCCGCCATCGGCCATTTCGAAAAAGCGCGTCATCGGGCGCAGCCGGTCGATCGCCTTTTGCAGGCTGACCGGCACCGGCAATTGTGCATACTCGGCCGCATCGCGCAGCGTCACAAGGTCTATCAGGGCTTCCATGGTCGCCCGTGGGGAGCGCGTCACATGACCGCCATCTGGCAGGATCTGACGCTCCACTTCGCGCGCCAAGACTCCGAGCCCGGACTTGTAGAGGCCCGACTGGCGCGGCAGGCACAGGCCCGACAGGCTCAGGGCGACAGCGCAGCGCAAGCGGACCGGTCCGTCATTGGCGAGGTTGATGGCGCGCTTGAGATAGTGGACCTGCCGGTTCAGGGCGCGTAGCCGGGTACGGCGGGCCTTGTCCGGCTCGCCGGTATCGCCGAATAGGACCTCACCACAGCGCAGCCAGTTTAGGATCCGCGAGGACAGAACACCGTGCGACCAGGCGAAACTGTTCCAGCTGCCGAACTTGGCGATCCAGGCATCGACCAGGCGGCGCGCTTCTGCGGCGCCGTCATGCTGTTCCGCGGCGATGACATGGCGCAGCCAGCCAAAGCCGTGAAGACGGGTGGCGAAGGTCCGGCTCGGGGCGAGCATGGCCCAGATGTCAGCCCCGGCCTGTGCGCTCAGCTGATCTCCGGCGAAGGCAAACCGCCCGTCGCACATGGCATCACCGCGTTCGCTGTCCGGGCTGTAGAAATCGTCGGGTAGCTGATCGAGACCATCACCGGGCAGGCTGGCGGCCGGCAATAGGCGCGGCAGGCCGAGCGCATTGATAGTGGACGAAGCCTCACGCCGCACGGCCAGCCAGCTTGCGCTGGCGTAATCGGAAAAGCCGACCGCGCGCGCCATTGGGCTCAGCCTCGCAGTGTCTGGATGTTGTCAGCGTAGGCAGCCGGGCCGCCCTTGAACACGGCCGAGCCGGCCACGAGGGCCTTTGCGCCGGCGTCCACGCACTGGCGGGCGGTCTGGGCATTCACGCCGCCATCCACCTCGATCAGGGTCGAAAGACCACGTTTTTCGATCCAGGCCGCGAGCGTCTCGATCTTGCGCAGCTGGCTGGTAATGAAGCTCTGGCCGCCAAAGCCCGGATTGACGCTCATGATCAGGATCAGATCGAGCTCCTCGAGCATGTAGTCGAGCGTTTCCGCGGACGTGGACGGGTTGAGGGCGGCGCCGGCCTTGCAACCGAGCGCCTTGATCGACTGGACGGTGCGGTGAAAGTGCGGACCGGCTTCCGGGTGGGCCGTGATGATATCAGCCCCGGCTTCGGCGAAGGCCTCGAGATAGGGATCGACCGGCTCGATCATCAGGTGCACATCGAACGGCTTGTCCGAGTGCGGACGCAGGGCTTTGACCACTCCCGGCCCGATCGTCAGATTGGGCACGAAATGCCCGTCCATGACGTCGATATGGATCCAGTCGGCGCCAGCAGCGTCGATGGCGCGGACCTCCTCGCCGAGCTTGGCGAAATCGGCGGAGAGGATGGAAGGCGAGATAATCGGTGATTGCGGCATGGGGAAACCGGATATCAGTGCGTCAGACAGGGTGCAAGCAGGCCTGCCTGCTCGGTATAAACAAGCGTCAAATCAAGCTGATTTTCGCAGCCTTGCAATGAAAAACCCGTCGAGTGAGCCGTGCTCGCGCCACATCGCCGGGGTCAGGCGCAAATGCCCGCGCTCATTGATCGCCTCTTCCAGTCCCGGAACTTCCTCTGGGCGCACCTTGTCGGTCTTCAGGCTCTTGTCGCGCTTGAGCACGTCGGAGATCAGGTATTCGCCCTCCTCGGGCTCCAGCGAGCAGGTGCACAGGATCATGCGTCCGCCGGGCTTGAGCAGTTTTGAGGCGGCACGCGCCAGATCGCGCTGCACACCTGCGAAACGCCGGATATCGGCCTCGGTCTTGATCCACGGGCTTTCCGGGTGGCGTCGCAGCGTGCCGGTCGCGGAACAGGGCGCGTCGAGCAGAACGGCATCGACCTTCTCTTCGCGGCTGTAATTGCGCGCATCGGCAATCTCGACCGTGGCCTTGAGGCCGGTGCGCTCGAGATTTTCGAGCAGCCGCTTCATGCGGGGTTCTGAGCTGTCGACGGCAATGACATCGGCGCCAGCGGCCGCGAGCTGCATGGTCTTGCCGCCTGGCGCTGCACACAGATCGATAATGCTCTGCCCGGCTTCCGGCTCGAGCAGTTTGACGGGCAGGGCTGCGGCGGCATCCTGGGCCCACCAGGCGCCATCCTTATAGCCAGGCAATTGCGCGACCTGGCCGACGGTGGCCCGGCGCAGCGTGCCGGTCGGCAGGATATCGGCTTCCAGCTCCTTGGCCCAGTGGTCCGTTTTGCTGCCATCGCGCAGGCTGAAATCAAGCGGCGGGGTATCCAGCCCGGCCGCCGCGAAACGGCTGAGCTGGCCGGGGCCATAGGTCTTGCGCCAACGCGCGCGCAGCCAATCTGGGATGTTTTCAGACGGCGGCAGCTTTCCAGCGATCGCCTTGCCTTCCTTGGCGACGCGGCGCAGCACGGCATTGATCACGCTCTTGAACTTGATCGCATCCTGGCGGTCTTCCGCCAGCTTCATGGCCGTCGAAACGGCGGCATGGGGCGGGGTGTCTAGCCACAACAGCTGGGTCGCGCCGGTGACCAGGATGGCCTGGACTGACCGGGTTGAGCCATCCAGCGGGCGGGTCAGGAAGGAATTGAGCACTTTCGTCGTCTGGCCCAGGCGGCGAAAACTTGTGGCCAGGAGCAAGCGCGCAAAGGCCTTGTCACGCGGGGTCAGGGCGTTGAAACCGCGCAGGGTTTCCAGCGCCGGCTCAAGCGTGCGGCGGTCCTTGGTGATGCGGATATAGGCGTCGACCGCAAAGCGGCGGGGATCTTTATCGTCCGTCATGGCCGCGCAGCTAGCACGCCGCGCCTTCCCCGTCTAATCGCAAGGGCCGCTAGCCCCAGGGTCCGCGCGGTCCCCAGGGACCGGAACGGACCGGTGCGGCGGCCCCCGCCATCTTGCGCAACTGATCGATGCGGTTGGCCGTATCGGGGTGGGTCGAGAACAGATTATCCATGCGCTGACCGTTGAGCGGATTGATGATGAACATGTGGGCCGTGGCCGGATTGCGCTCGGCCTGTTCATTCACGGTCTGACGAGCGCTGCGCTCGATCTTCTCAAGCGCTGAGGCGAGGGCCATCGGATTGCCGTGGATTTCCGCACCCACGCGGTCGGCTTCGTACTCGCGTGAGCGGGAGATCGCCGATTGCACGAGCATCGCCGCCATTGGAGCAAAGATCATGAGCGCGATCGTGCCCAGCAGCCCGGCGCGGTTATTGCCGCCGAAAAAGAGAGCGAAATTGGCCAGCATGCCGATGGCACCGGCCAGGGTGGCGGTCACGGTCATGGTCAGCGTATCGCGGTTTTTTACATGCGCCAGCTCGTGCGCCATGACGCCCTGCACCTCTTCCCGGTTGAGGCGGTTGAGCAGGCCGCTCGTCGCGGCGACAGCGGCGTGCTGCGGGTCACGGCCGGTGGCAAAGGCATTGGGCTGGTCTGTGTCGATGACATATATGCGCGGCTCGGGCATCTGCGCCTTGAAGGCGAGCGCTTTTACATCCGACGCATATTGGCGCAGGCGCTGGTCGCGCTCATCGACGCGGATCTCCCTTGCGCCATGCATGCGCAGAACGGCATCGGCGGAATTCCACCAGGCGAAGAGATTCATGCCCGCAGCGAAGACCAGGGCGATCATGGCACCGCCCGCGCCTCCGAGCATGTAGCCAATGCCCATGAAAAGCGCGGTCATGCCCGCCAGGAGGAAGAAGGTGCGCAGCGTATTGCCGGTCATGCGGTGAGACTCTCGGATCAGTGTTTGCCGTTTTGCCTTTGCAGGCATTTCGCCTATTTAGTTGGTATGACCGAGACACCCGATCAAGGGGGGAATACCCCCGGTGAAATCCCTGCCGCCACGGTGGAAAATGCTGCGCCTGGCAAGGCGCTGAGCCCGGCTGCCAAGCGGGCGCTGGAAGAAGCCGCGGCCCGCCGCGCGGCTCAAGCTGAAACGGAAGTCATGCCGGACGAGCAGGGCGGTCCGAAAGGTCCGGAGCCGACCCGATTCGGTGACTGGGAACGCAAGGGCATTGTCAGCGACTTCTGACGTCGCCTCTAGCCCGCCATTTCTGCTGTGATGGCGCGTGCCGCTGCAGCGGGGTCGGGTGCGGCGTTGATGGGCCGGCCAACGACCAGATGGGTCGAGCCATTGCGGATCGCATCACCCGGCGTGACCACGCGTTTCTGATCGCCTGCATCGGCGCCTGCGGGCCGGATGCCCGGCGTGACAATCAGGAAGCCATTGCCAAACCGTTCCCGGATTTCGGGCGCTTCCTGGGCGCTGGCAACAATGCCGTCAATCCCCGCCTCCAGGCTCTGCTCGACCCGGCGCAGGACCAGGTCGCGCGCCTTGAAGCCATAGCCCATTTCCTCGAGCATTTCGTCGTCATAACAGGTCATCACCGTGACCCCGAGGATTTTCAGGTCCGATCCCTCGCGGCCGGTATGGGCGGCCCGCATGACAGCGGGCTCGGCATGCACGGTCAAAAGATCGGCCCCGGCGGTGACGATGGAGCGCGTGGCTTTTTCAACCGTGGCCGGAATGTCGTGCAGTTTGTAATCGAGGAAGACCTGCTTGTCGGCAGCCTTGAGCTCGCGGGCGAGATCCATCCCGCCAATGGGCAGGAGCTGCAGGCCGATTTTGTAGAAGCTGACACTCTCGCCGAGCGTTTGCACGAGCGAGCGGGCGTCGCCGGTGGAGGGAAGGTCCAGCGCGGCGATCAGGCGGGGATCAGATTGGCTCATAAAGCGCGATTTTAGGCTGTCGCGATGCGATTTGGCAAGTTGGTTAGCCGGCACTTTTCTCCGCTGCTTCCTCACCGGTATTGCGCAGGTTGGCGCTTTGGCGGTCCATTAGCCACATGGAGGCCGGGCCGGGCAGAACCTGGTTCAGACCGGTGAGGAATTTCCACCACAGGCCCGGTACGCAGACCACCTGGTTGCGCTGCAGGGCGTCGTAGCCGGCCTTGGCCACCTCTTCCGCTTCCAACCACCAGAATTTCGGCATTTTGGACACCAGCTTGCGCGTATTGTTGACGTCATGGAATTCCGAGTAGGTCAGGCCCGGACACAGGGCGGAGACATGGATGCCCGCCGCTTTCCCTTCCAGATGTAGGGATTGCGAGAACTTGATAAGCGCCGACTTGACCGAGGAATACAAGGTGTGCCCGCGCGAGCCTGGCATGATGCCGGCGACCGAGGCGACGTTAAGAATACGGCCATAGCCGCGCTCTTCCATGCCCGGCATGACCCGGTGCACCAGCTCGCAATAGCTCGTGTACATTAGCTGGATGAAGTCGGACTGCTGTTTCCAGGTCGTGCGAGTATAGGTGCCCGGCAGGCCGAAGCCGGCGTTATTGACCAGCGCGTCAATCTGCCGTTCACGGCTTTCAACGGCATCGACAATGGCCTTGGGCGCGGCCGGATCATTGAGGTCGGCGGCAATGACCAGGGTGTCGATGCGGTGTTGTTCCTCAAGCTGGTCGGCCAGGGCGCGCAGGCGATCCTCGCGCCGGGCAACGAGGGCCAGGTCCCAGCCATTGGCGGCGAATTCCTGAGCGAGGGCTTTGCCGATACCGGAGGAGGCTCCGGTGATGAGCGAGAGGCGGCGGGACATGACAGGCTCCTGTTCTTACGCTGCCTAGTTGAGGCGAATTTTCGCGCTTGTCCAGCCGGGCTGCAGCCCATTCCCGCATTGCGAAACCGCTTCTCCGGAGGCCACCTGCCAGCGCAACGGCTTGTCATGGAAGGCATAGAGGTTTAGGCGAGCGGGAACAGCTTGTCCGGAGACCTTCGTCATGACCACCTCGCGCCCTATCAACAAGATCGTCCTTGCCTATTCCGGTGGACTGGATACGTCGGTCATCCTGAAATGGCTGCAGGAAGAGTATAATGCCGAGGTCGTCACTTTTACCGCCGATCTGGGTCAGGGCGAGGAGCTGGGCCCGGCCCGGGAAAAAGCTGAAGCGGCCGGCGTATCCGAGATTTTCATTGAGGATTTGCGCGAGGAATTCGTGCGCGATTACGTCTACCCGATGGTGCGCGCCAATGCCGTCTATGAGGGGCTTTACCTGCTCGGCACCTCGATCGCCCGGCCGCTGATCTCCAAGCGGCTGGTTGAAATTGCGCACGAGACCGGCGCCGATGCCGTGGCGCACGGTGCGACCGGCAAGGGTAATGACCAGGTCCGTTTCGAGCTCGGCGTCTATGCTCTCGATCCGGAATTGCGGGTGATCGCGCCCTGGCGCGAATGGGAGCTGACCTCGCGGACCAAACTGATCGAGTACGCGGAATCGCGCGGTATTGATGTACCGACCGACAAGCGCGGTGAAGCGCCTTTCTCCGTCGACGCCAATCTCTGGCACACCTCCTCCGAGGGCAAAATGCTCGAGGATCCGTCGGAAGAAGCCTTCGAGATGGTCTACCAGCGCACGCTGCGCCCGGAAGATGCGCCGGACCAGCCGGAATACATCACCCTCGACTTCGAAGCCGGCGACGCGATCGCTCTGAATGGCCAAGCCATGTCGCCGGCAACCCTGCTGACGGCGCTCAACGAACTGGGTCGCCGTCACGGGATTGGCCGTCTCGACCTCGTCGAGAACCGCTTTGTCGGCATGAAGTCGCGCGGCATTTACGAGACGCCAGGCGGGGAAATCCTGATGGCTGCGCATCGCGGCATCGAGCAACTCACGCTTGATCGGGGCGCCGGCCACCTCAAGGACGAGCTGATGCCGCGCTACGCCAAGCTGGTCTATGAGGGCTTCTGGTTCTCGCCGGAACGCGAGATGCTGCAGGCGGCGATCGACCGGAGTCAGGAGTTTGTCAGTGGGGAAGTGCGTCTCAAGCTCTACAAGGGCAGCGTCAATGTTGTCGGCCGCTCCTCGCCGGCCTCGCTCTACTCGCTCGAGCACGTCACCTTCGAAGATGATGACGTCTACGACCAAAAGGACGCTCAGGGCTTCATTCGTCTCAATGCCCTGCGTCTGCAATTGCTGGCACAGCGCCGCCGCCGGCTCGGACGCAACGACTGATTTCAGCGCCCTCTCCGGCCGGTCCAAACCGGCCGGAGGTCAAATTGCGGAATACAAGCGGGCTCATGAAATATTCGTAGGCGACGCTAGGGCTTTACTCGCTTGCCCGAGAGCGCGAGGCTTATTTCGGGCCAAAACCTGAAGTTAATTTCGTTTTAATAGGCTGGAGCGAGTGTGTGCCCCGTGCTTTGGGGGAGCCGGATAGGTAGGCAATGATCTTGGACCCGGTGCTCGTAACGAGCGTCCTCGATTTATTCTACGCCGCTGTGACAATCATGGTGATTGTCCTGCTGATCCGCTGCGCTCAAACGCCCGCCCTTTCTGAGCTCCGTGGCGACTTCTTCCTGATCATGATCGGCCTGTTTCTCAGGCTCGGATTCTATGCCTTTGATCTGATAACCCTTGTCCTCGGCCCGGGGCTGGTGGGCATCGACCAGGCCCTCGCTTTCTCGCGCTATCTGCACGAAGACGTTCAGCCCCCGATCAATTTCATCTCGGCGATCTTCATGATTGTGGGTTTCCTGCAGCTCCTGCGCCGGCTGATCACGATGTTTGGCCGTATGCAGCGCTCCGAGGCGGCCTTGCGCCAGGAACTCGGCAGCCGCTCCGATGCCGAGACCGAGTTGATCGCCAAGGCCGAGCGCCAGCGCGTTAGCAATCGCTCCAAATCTGAATTCCTAGTGGGTATCAGCCATGAGCTTAGAACGCCGCTGAACGGGATCATCGGCCTGGCCAGCCTGATGTCGAATACAGACATGACGGGCGATCAGCGCAAGCTCCTGACAACACTTGAGCAATCCGCCAAGGCCATGCTCACCCGGGTCAATGATGTGCTCGAGTTGGCGCGGCTGGAGAGCGGGCAGATCGAGCTACGGACCCAGTCATTCTCTCCGTGCGAACTCTCTCGCAATGTCGAGGCGCTGTACCAGCCTTTCGCAAGCGAGAAGGGGCTGGACCTGAAAACCAAGTGCACTGATGACGCCCAGGGCCTGGTCATCGGCGATGTGGTTCTGGTCAAGCAGGCGCTGAACAATCTCGTCTCCAATGCCATCAAGTACACGCCGTCCGGCTCTGTCCTGATCGAGACTGACGTGCACGCTGCGGCGGCCGAGCGGCTGTGGCTTCAGATCTGGATCAGCGATACCGGGGTGGGAATGGAACCGGTTATTGCTGAACGCGTCGCGGATCCCAACCACGTCATCAATGAGGGCGAAACCGGGCTGGGTCTCGCCATCGCAAGCCGCATTGTCCGGCTGCTCAATGGGCGGCTGCTGATCGAGCCTAACCGCCAGACCGGCACAAGGATCGGTTTCCAGGTCCAGGTTCAGATCGAGCCGGAAGCGGATGACGACTAGCCCAACGGGTAGTCAGCCAGGTTCTCATACAGATTGCTGTCGCCGCGCCTCGGCCAGCTGCGATAAAGCGAGAAATGGGTCACGGCGAGCGGCTCGATGCGGAAATTCGCGGTGCGTTCGACAAAGCGTCGCAGGCGGTCTTCCGGGGTGCCCCTCAGATAGGCCAAGGTTACATGCGGTTTGTAATTTCGCGTCTCCGCCTCCAGGCCCGTCCGGCGGGCGGCCCGCTCGCAACGATGCTGCAGGTAGAGGAGGGCGTCGCTGGGGACTACCCCGAGCCAGAGCGCGCGCGGTTCAGCCCGGCCGAACCAGCCACTGCCATGAATGTCCAGGGTAAAAGGCGGCAGGCTGATGGCAGACAGCTCGCCATCGAGATCCTTGATCTGGCGTTCGTCGACATCGCCAAAGAAGCGCAGCGTAACATGCAGGTTTGCCGGCGGCCGCCAGCGCGCTCCGGCGACGCCGCGTTGCAGGCGGCTGATTTCTGGCCGGACCTCCTGCGGCAGGCCGATGGCGGCAAACAAACGCATGACCATCCCAATTTTCCTGACTTCTCAGATGCGTGCCTGATCTAGGCTCAGTTCGCCACGATGTCACACCTTTAATAGGGGATAAGGGGGGACGCGGACCCCCTTCCGTCCCGCCTTGCCATTTTTGTCCAAGGTGACGATATTATGCGGCAAAGCGCCTATCGTGGCGTGATTGCAATCGTGAGAAGTAAGCAATGAATGATTTTTCGCGTCCCTACGGCGCCGCGCCGTCCATGGACATGTCTGTCGATGCTGGCCTGCGCAGCTTCATGCTGGGCGTATACAACAAGATGGCCCTCGGCCTCCTGATCTCGGCTGCGATCGCTTATGCGGTCGGTACCTTTGCCCCGCTGACCCAGCTGGTCTTTGGTACTCCACTGCTCTTCGTTGTGCAGTGGGGTCCGCTGGCATTGCTGCTTGGTTCGGCCTTCCTGATGCGCAACCCGTCACCGATGAGTAGCGCACTCCTGTACTGGACCATTGTCGCCCTGATTGGCGCCAGCCTCAGCTTCTGGGTCATCATGGCGACGTCCGGCCAGGCGGCCCAGACCGTCGGTGGCCGTACGCTTCAGGTCGATTTCGGCACTATTGCCCAAGCCTTCCTGATCACCGCCTCGTCCTTCCTGGCGCTGTCCTTCTTCGGCTACACCACCAAACGTGACCTGTCGCCGATCAGCAGTTTCCTGTTCATGGCGATGATCGGTGCCATCTTGCTTGGCCTGGCGAATGCCTTCTTCTTCCAGTCCGGCATTCTCGAGCTGGGCCTGCAGCTCATCGTGCTGCTGCTGATGGCGGGCGTCATCGCCTGGCAGACCCAGGATCTGAAAGTCATGTACTACCAGATCTCCGGTGATCAGCGCTCCATGGCTGTTATGACCAATATGGGCGCCCTGAACCTGTACATCGCCTTCGTGAACATGTTCCAGATCATCCTCTCGCTGCTCGGTAGCCGTGAATAGGGTCTGGCACTTCGCCAACAGAAAACCCCCGGGGCGCGTCGCCCCGGGGGTTTTTCTTTGCCGGTGACCTGACAGTGCCGCTAGTCGATCACTGTGAACTTCTTCTTGTCGAAGACCTTGAGCACCTGGGCCAGGTCGTGGCCGCGCCTGAGGATCTGGCCGCCTAGAGCCACCACCTTGTACTCGCCCTGCTTGTTGCGGTCAGCCGGTGTCTTGATCACGGAGTAGACCGGAATCTCGCTGGCGCGGCGGAAGATCGAGAAAATGGCGCAGTCCTTCAACCCGTCGATGGCGTAATCCTTCCACTCGCCCTGGGCCACGAGGCGACCATAGACGCGCAGGATCTGATCCAGTTCGCGGCGGTGCCACATGACGCTGGCGCTAGCGGATTTCCCGGGTTGAGAGCTCTCGAACACACAAATTCTCCTGACAGTTGTGTCGCACAAATTAGCTTACAAAGTTTTCACGGGTTTGCCCAAAAGTCGCCGCAATCCCGGCACCATGCCGCCACAGGTGGCCTCCACCGTCCTCCTCGTCGGCCGGACGCATCAAGGCTTCAGGTCCTGGTTTTAGACAGCCCCCCCAGCCCCCCGGATCTCGGAGCTGCGGCCGGTCGACACCCATCCTTAACCCCTTCAATCCGCAACTTGCTTTGCCGCTGCTTTGGCTCTGGCCAAGTGCGTCCGGTCGCGCTAACGCTAATGTCCCGCTGACCTGAGCACTGCCCCATGCTGGTTGCCGACAACCTGGTTAAAAGCTTCGAGACCAAACGCGCCGTACAGGGTGTCAGCTTCACCCTTGAAAAGGGCGAGGTGCTGGGTTTCCTTGGTCCTAACGGAGCAGGCAAGACCACCACGATGCGCATGCTGGCCGGCTGTCTTGAGCCCGATGCCGGTATCGCCTCGATCGCCGGATATAATTGTGTCGAGGCCCGCCTGGAGGCGCAGGCCCGGCTGGGTTTCCTTCCTGAAGGCGCGCCCGCCTACCCGGCTATGACGCCCCGGGGTTTCGTTAAATTCGGCTTGCGCGCCCGTGGCTTCCGTAGCGATGCCCTGGACCGCGCCTGTGAACTGGCGATCGAGCGCGTGCGTCTTGCCGAGGCGGCGGACCAGCCGATCGGGACGTTGTCCAAGGGCTTCAAACGCCGTGCCGCCCTCGCTGCTGCAATCGCTCATGACCCGGCCGTTCTGATCCTGGATGAACCGACCGATGGACTGGATCCCAATCAGAAGGACGGCGTTCGCGCCCTGATCCGCGAAATGGCGCCGGACAAGGCGATCATCATCTCCACCCATATCCTCGAGGAAGTCCCCGCGGTGTGCAGCCGCGCGATCGTCATCGCAGCGGGCAAGGTCTTGTTCGACGGTACACCGCATGCGCTGGAACAGAAGGGCCGGGACGGCTCGGTAGAGAGTGCCTTCCGGGCGCTGACACTGGAGCCGGAGACGCGGGAGAGTGCCGCGTGATACATGCCCTCCATGCCGTCTACCGGCGCGAACTCCTGGCCTATTTCCAGACCCCGCTGGCCTATGTCTTCCTGGCGGTCTTCGCCAGCGCCGCCCCGGCCCTGGCCTTCCATATGGGCCGCTTCTTCGACACCAACCGGGCCGACCTCGCGCCCCTTTTCGACTACATGCCCTGGCTGTTATTGATCCTGATGCCGGCCCTGGCCATGCGCAGCTGGGCCGAGGAGCGCGATCGCGGCACGCTGGAATTCCTGATGGCGCTTCCGATCCCGCTCTGGGCCTCGACCCTGGGCAAATTCCTCGCTGCCTGGAGCGTTGCGGCGCTTGCCTTGGTGCTGACCTTCCCAATGTGGATTGCAGTCAATTATCTCGGCAATCCGGACAATGCCGCCATCCTGACCGGCTATTTCGGCGCCCTGCTGCTGGCCGGGGGTTATCTGGCCCTGGGCCAGGCTCTGTCGGCCACAACCTCGAACCAGGTGGTGGCCTTTGTTCTGGGCACCAGCGCCTGTTTCCTGTTGACCATGACCGGCCTGCCGATCGTCCTTGCCGTAGTCGGTGATAATGCACCGGCTGCTATCTCCGAATTCATCGCCGGGCTGAGCGCGCTGGAGCATTACAATGCCTTCCGCAACGGGGTGATCGCGCTGACCGATGTGGCCTTCTTCATCGGCCTGATCATTGCCTCGCTGGCCTGTGCCGGCGTGCTGATCGCCGAACGGCGCGGGGGTGGGCGATGAAACGCGCACTCTATCTGCCCCTGATGCTGACCAGCATTGTTGTGCTCTTCCTGGCCGGAAATCACCTGGTCAGCCAGGGTCCCGCTGGCGTCCGGCTCGACCTGACCCAGAATGGGCTCTACCGCCTGTCGCCCGGATCCGAAGACATTCTCGACCGCCTCAATGAACCGGTCGAATGGCGATTCTATTATTCCCGCGCCCTGGCGGCCGATTATCCCGCGATCCGCAGTTACGCCACTCGCGTACGTGAATTCCTGCGCGGTTATGAAAAGCGCTCGGGCGGGCGGCTGGAACTGATCGAGATCGATCCACAGCCCTTCTCCGAGGATGAGGACCTGGCGCTGTCGGCTGGTCTGACCCCGATCCCGACCGATACAGGCGAGACCATCTTCTTTGGCCTGGTCGCGCGCAATTCGATCGATCAGCAGGCGGTCATTCCCTTGTTCGACCCGGAAATGGAGGCGCGGCTCGAATACGATCTGACCCGGACCATTGCCGATATCGAGCGCACCCGGACACCGCGGCTGGCCATCCTCACCAGCCTGCCGATCTCGCCCGATGATGGCGCCCCCAACCGCTTTGTGCGCGAGCTCGCCGGGGCCTATGAAATCGACTGGGTGGAGCACGATTTCGATAACCTGCCCGATGTCGAGGTTCTGCTGGCCCTACACCCGGCCGAACTCGGCGCGGCCCAGGCTTATCGCATCGATCAGTTCCTGATGCGCGGCGGGCGATTGATCCTGTTTCTCGACCCGATGGCCCACATGGCGCTGCGCCCGGGGCCGGACGGACTGCCGCCGCTCGACGCCCAGCGCGGGTCCAGTTTCGAACCGCTGCTGGCGCATTGGGGTATGAATTGGGACGAGACTGTCGTCGCCATGGACCGTTCGCTCGGCCTGGAAGTCCAGGTCGTCGAGGCGGATGGCCGGCCGCGCTCTAGGACCTATCCGCTCTGGTTCGCCCTCAGCCCGGCCCAGCTCAACAGCGATGACCGGGCCACCTCGGCGCTTGATCTCGGCATCAATCTCGGCTCGCCCGGCGCCCTGTTCTTCAATCCGGGGACTGGGGTGGAGCTGCTGCCGCTGCTGACGACCAGCCCTGAAGGGGCGCTGCTGGATGCCGATATCGCCGCTGGTTCACCCTCGCCAGACCAGTTGCTGCGCGATTACGAGCGCGCGCCGCAGCCATTGGTGCTGGGCGGGCGGCTGCGTGGGCGGTTCTCGACGGCCTTTCCCGAAGGACCCCCGGCCGAGGGCGGTTTCTTCAATCCTGCCGACCATCTGGCCGAGGCCGGGCGCAGCGGCGAAGTGGCGATCATCGCCGACGCAGACTGGCTCGATGATACCTTCTATGTCCGCCGAGATGCGGTCGGCAGCGAACTCATCGTCGCCGACAATCTGAACCTGGCGATGAACTTGGTTGATGCCGCCTTCGGTGACGAGGCCCTGGTGCGGCTGCGTTCGCGCACGCCCTCTGACCGGCCCATGCTGCGCGTCGAAGCGCTGCGCGCGCAGGCCGAGGAGCGCTATTTCGAGACCCAGAGCCGGCTGGAAAGCGAGATCAGTGCCGCTGAAGCCGAGCTTGAACGCCTGCAGGGCACGGGCGGCACATCGGCGCTCTATGGCGGCGATCAGCAGCTGCGTAGTGATGCGCTGGCCCTGCGGGCACAGATCAGCGATGCGCGCCGGCAATTGCGCGATGTAGAGCGAGACTTCCGGCAGGATATCGATGCCCTCGACGCATCCCTGCAGTTCTGGACCATTGGCGTCCCGCCGGCCCTGGTGATTTTCGGCGCGATCCTGGGCAGTCTGGTACGGCGGCGGAGGCGTAAGCCATGAGTCAGCCGATCGACAAACAGCGTGCCCGGCACATTCTCATCGTCGGCGGTCTCGCTCTCGCAGCATTTGTGCTGGCCGTCACGGTTTCCGTGCTCGACGCCCGGCGCGGATGGCAGCCTGTCATGGAAGGCCCGGTGTTCACGGCCTGGACGGAACAGGCCTCGGCCGTCGCCGAGATCGAAGTTACCCATGGTGAAGACCGCTTCACCGTGGTCCGGAGCGGCAATGTCTGGGTCATGCCGAGCCGGGACAACTACCCGGTCCGTGCCGATATAATCGCCGGCCTTGATGGCTTGCTGTCCGGCCTCGCCTATAGCGGTGTGCGGACCGCCGACCCGGCCAAATACACGGCTCTCGGCCTGGCCGAACCCGGTGAATCCGGTGGCGGTGCCCGCCTCGTTGTGCGCGATGTAGATGGTGCAGTCCTGGTCGAGATGCTGGCTGGTGAAACGCGTGGTCGGACGATGTATTTCCGCCTGCCTGGCGAGCCGCACAGTTTCGCCGCCGATCTGGCCGACGGCACCAGCGCCGCGGCCCTGACCCAGTCCGCCGACCAATGGCTCGATCTGGGTTTCCTTGAACTGGGCCGGACATCGATTGCCCGGGTTCGCATCCAGCCGGAAACCGGCCCCGCTTATACGCTGGAACGCCCGGCCCGATCGGCCCGTAATTTCGCCTTGCGCGAACCCGCCGGCTGGACTCCGATCACCGCCGGGGCCGGCAATGGCCCCGCGGGAAGTTTGGGCCGTATCCGCTTCCGGGATGTGCGGCTCACGGAACGCCTGACGGGCGCGATCGTCGGATCACATACGGCAGAGACGTTTGAAGGGCTTGAGGTCACGCTCGACATCATCGCCCAGGGCGAGACGCGCTGGGCCCGGATCCGGACCCGGGCGCTGACCGATGATGCCGCCCAGGCGGCCGCGCTGCTTGCCGAGCAGAGCGAGGGCTGGGCTTATCTCCTTAGCGACCTGGCCCTCGACCGGCTCTTGCGGCCGCTCGGGGAGATCGCTGATCCGCGAGCTGGAGGACCGGATGCGCCTTAACCAGATCACCATACCGGTCACCGATCTGGCGCGTTCGCGCAGTTTCTATCGCCGGCTCGGTTTTCGGCTCCTCGTCGATAGCCCGCACTATGCCCGTTTCCTTGCCCCGGAGGGTGACACCACCTTCTCCCTGCAAGTCGCAGACGGTCCGGTATCCACCGGTGCGGTGATCTATCTGGAATGTGACAAGGTTGATATCGAGGTCGCGCGTCTGCGCGACCGCGGTTTTGAATTCGAGAACGAGCCGGAAGACATGGGCTGGCTCTGGCGCGAAGCGATCCTGAAAGACCCCGACGGGCACAAGATCAAGATCTATCACGCCGGAAAGAACCGTATCGACCCCCCCTGGCGCGTCGAGGAGGACTAGGAACTACATCCGTCCGCCCGGCTCGGGCAGGGCGTGTTCGGCCAGTTCCCTGGTGATGTAGGCGAAGGCGTCATCGATATCATCGGTGCGATAGAGCAGGTCGAGATCGCCAGCGCTGATCGTGCCGAACTCCACCATGGCGTCCAGGTTTAGGATCTTGTCCCAATACTCGGTGCCGAAGAGCACGACTGGCAGGCGCTTGGTCATTTTCTGTGTCTGCAGCAGGGTCAGGGTCTCGAATAGTTCATCCAGCGTCCCGAACCCGCCCGGCATGATCACCAGGGCCTTGGCCGGGTAGAGGAACCAGAATTTGCGGGTGAAGAAGTAGTGGAATTCAAAGCTGAGATGCTCGGTCACCCAGGGATTATTGCCGGCTTCGAAGGGCAGGGAGATGCCCAGCCCCACGGTTTCGCCGCCGGCTTCGGCCGCGCCGCGATTGGCGGCCTCCATAATCCCCGGTCCGGCACCGGTGCAGATCACGAAACGGCGGCCGCCCTCATCACTGATCTCGTCTGACCAGCGGGTGAGGCGCGCGGCCAGTTCGCGCGTGGCCTCGTAATACTTCGTCAGGCCGAGCTTTTTCTGGGCCAGGCTGTCATCATCCCCGGCGGCCTTCAGGGCGGCGATCTCGGCTTCGACATCTACGCGATCGGCGATCCGCGCCGATCCGAAGAACAGGATGGTGTCCTTCACATTGTGGTCTTCGAACCGGTTCTGAGGGTCGAGATATTCGGCCAGGATCCGGACCGGCCGCGCCTGGGGGCTGCGGATAAAACGGTCATCGCGATAGGCCTTAGACGGCGTTTGATAGGGCTTTTTGGAGGACATGCTTGTCCCCTTTCTTGTTCTTGTTGCGGGGTATCAATCTTCGCCGGCGCGCATCAGCCGGTCCGCGGCGGCGCGGGCGAAGCGCAGCGTGACCGCCTTGCGACGGGCAGCAGCGAGTTTCTGCATCGGGCTTTCGCGCACAATGGCGCCGCCGAACCCGTCGGCGATGATCAGGCCGGTATCGGCCGGGATGAGGTCGTGCGGGAAGCGCTGGGAGACGGCGAAATAGAACATGTCGCAGAACTCGCCATACTCGTTCCACTTGTTGTCGGCGCGATAGTCGGCAGTCCCCGATTTGACTTCGATAATCGCCACCTCCCCCTTGCGCCCAACGCAGAAGAGATCGGCGCGGCGGCCCCCCGGGAGAGAGAATTCAGGAATGGCGCTATAGCCCAATTGCCAGAACAGGCGCGCGGCACCGCGCATCAGGGCCTGGGCATCGTCGATATCGGGGTTCTGGGCCGAGGCCACGTCCTGCAACTGCATGCTGGAACTATGTTCCACATTTGTTCGGGTGGCAAGCTGATGGGTCAAAGTTCCCATTGGCGCGGCGGGCTCGGCAACCTACATAGCGGACATGTATCCGCACCAGATTCCCGATCCGCTGGCCATCACCTCTGCCGATTTCGAGCGCATGGCCATGCGTGCCTTCGAGGCCCTGCCGGAGCCGATGCGGGCGCTGAGCCGGGATGTCGAGATCTTCATCGCCGATTTCGCCGCGCAGGACGTGCTAGACGAGTTCGAGATGACCGATCCGTATGAACTCACCGGTCTCTACAGCGGTGTCGACCTGACGCAGAAGTCGGTCACCCATCCCCAGACTTTCCCGGACCGGGTGTTTCTCTACCGCCTTCCGATCCTGTCGGAATGGGTGGCGCGCGGTGATGAAACGATCGAACACCTCATCCAGCACGTCCTGATACACGAAATTGGCCACCATTTCGGACTCTCGGATGAGGATATGCACGCGATCGAGGACGGATTACGTTAACCCTTGATTAAGGACTCAGCCCACCATCTCTGCCACCCAGGCCGGAACTGCCTGTGTAGCCTGGCCATTTCGCACTTCGTCGAAGACCGGTGAGGTGTCGGTTGTTTCCAGGTTGATCTCGATACAACGCGCACCCGCCTCCTTGGCCAGCTGGCTGAAACCGGCAGCCGGATAGACGGTTCCCGACGTGCCGATGGCAACGAAGAGGTCGCAGGTCGAGAGCTGGTCGAAGATCAGGTCCATCTCCATCGGCATTTCACCGAACCAGACGATATGCGGCCGCAAACCACCCGCCCGGCGGCAATTGAGGCAGGGCAGGGCTGTGGTGATCTCGTCAAAGGCATCATGCACATAGCCGCAATGTTCGCAGCGCATCTTGGCCAGCTCGCCATGCATGTGGATCAGCCGTTCCGAGCCGGCCTTGTCGTGCAGATCGTCGACATTCTGGGTCACCAGCAGGAACTCGCCGCCGCGCGTGATCCAGGCCCTCTCCAGTTCGACCAGGGCGTGGTGGGCGGCATTGGGCGTTGAGGTTTTCAGCCCGGCCCGGCGCGCATTGTAGAAGGCGTGCACTTCTTCCGGCTTGGCGGCAAAGGCTTCCGGTGTCGCCAGCTCACGCCAGTCGAATTTCGCCCACAGGCCGTCGGGATCACGGAAAGTGCCGAGCCCGGACTCTGCGGAGATTCCTGCGCCTGTGAGAATGATGAGGTTGGAGGTCATATTGTGGAGCTGCCGGGGCTGTGACGCGTTTTGTGAAGGTCGAGGCGGCTCAGTTTAGGCCATCCCACGCCCCCGCCCAAAAACTCATTCCCCAATACACAAAAAACCCGCCGGCTTACGCCGACGGGTGTTTTGTTCGCGATGAAGCGGGGCCTTAGCCCTTTTTCTTCGGCTCGCGGCGTTCGATGCCGTGACCGGTGGTGCGCTCGGCGATACGCGCGGACTTACCGCGGCGGTCACGCAGATAGTAGAGCTTGGCGCGACGGACTTTACCGCGACGCTTGACTTCGATCTTCTCGATCATCGGCGAGTAGACCGGGAAGACGCGCTCGACACCTTCACCGAAGGAGATCTTGCGGACGGTGTAGCTCTCATTGAGGCCGCCGCCGGACTTGGCGATGCAGACGCCTTCGAAGACCTGGACGCGTTCGCGCTCGCCCTCTTTGATGCGGACGTGGACGCGCAGGGTGTCACCAGCGTCGAACTGCGGCAATTCCTTATCACCGAGGACGCGGGCGGCTTCTTCTTGTTCAAGCTGCTCGATCATGTTCATCGTGCATTCTCCTTGCGCCGTTTGAACCGCTCGTAAAGGTCCGGCCGGCGCGCCTTTGTAATCTCTTTCGCCTGTTCTCGGCGCCAGGTCTCGATCTGACCATGGTGCCCCGATAACAGGACCTCCGGGATCTCCCTGTCCTCCCATACCCGCGGTCGGGTGTAGTGAGGATATTCGAGGAGATCGCCCTCGAAACTCTCATCTTCGGCCGAAGCCGGGTCACCGAGTACGCCGGGGAGCAATCTCACGCAGGCTTCAATAAGAAGCTGCGCGGGCGCCTCGCCCCCGGCCAGAACGGCATCGCCGACACTGACCTCTTCCATTTCGCGGGCCTCGATGACCCTTTGATCGAGGCCTTCGAAACGTCCGCAAAACACGACAACACCGGGACCCGCCGCCCATTCCCGAACCTGGGCCTGGGTGATGGGCTTGCCCCTCGGTGTCACATGGATCAGCGGCCGTTTCTCACCTTGCCAGCGAGACTGTACCGCATCGATCGCTTCCGCTGCGACATCCGGCCTGAGCACCATACCAGCGCCTCCGCCGGCCGGGGTGTCGTCCACGGAGCGGTGCTTATGACGGGAAAAATCCCGGATGTCCACAGTTTCTAGCGCCCAAATCGAGCGATTCGCAGCTGTCTGGATGATGGATACACCCAAAGGGCCGGGAAAGGCGTCCGGGAAGAGCGTCAGGGCCGTGGCGGTCCAGGGGATTTGGGGTGCGGCGTCACTCATCGTCCAGCTCATCCCGGTCACGATCCCCCTCCACCTCTTCGAGCGGGTCGATCGTGACCACGCCTTCGCTGATGGAGATGTGGGGGACTTGTTCGCGGCTGAAGGGGATCATTCAGGCGCCGCGGCGATCCGGGCTGTCGACGATCTCGAGGAGGTCGCCACCGCCGAAATCATGCACCGCCTTGATGCGGCCCATGGGTGAGCCGTCCAGGGTCTGGACTTTCAGGCCCAACAGGTCGGAATGATAGAATTCATCCTCGTCCAGCTCGGGCAGGGCCGAGCGGGGTACGTAGAGCTTGGTGCCGCGGGCGGCCTGGGCCTGTTCGCGGGTGAGGTTTTCCTTGAAGGCGACGACAAACACATCCTTGGCCCGGCGATGGCGGGCCGGGGTGAAGAGGGTCTTGCCCGTCTTGTCGAGGAAGGGTCCGTAAGCAAAGGCCGCTTCCGGTTCGCCGGTGAAGCTTTTCACCTTGCACTCGCCCTTTACGCCATGCGCACCGGCGATCGCGGCCACGAATACGAGATCGGACGAGGGTTTGGACATTGGTGTGTCCTGCAAACTCTCCTCATCCTGACGAAAGTCAGGACCCCGATTGCGTTGATCGCATCTTTTCGAGGTCCCGGCTTTCGCCGGAATGAGGAAGGATCAAAAGTCCTATTCGGACTTTTCTTCTTCCGCAGCAGCGTCTTCGGCCGGAGCCTCTTCAGCCGGAGCCTCTTCAGCCTGAGCTTCAGCCGCAGCGGCTTCAGCTTCTGCAGCAGCAGCTTCAGCAGCGGCCTTGGCTTCGGCTTCAGCTTCCTTGCGAGCGGCCTCTTTTTCAGCCTTTTCTTCCAGGCGCTCCTTGGCCTTGATACCCGGCTCACCCTTGTTCGGGTTGTTGCCAGCTTCCCAAGCCCAGGCGTCAGCCTCGATCTGGTGGATGAAGCGGCCAACACGGTCGGTCGGCTTGGCGCCTTTGGCGATCCAGGCCTTGACCTTTTCCATGTCCAGCTTCACGCGCTCGCCGTCTTTCGGGAGCATCGGGTTGTAGGTGCCGATCTTCTCGATGAAGCGGCCATCGCGCGGCATGCGGCTGTCGGCGACAACGATACGGTAGTAGGGACGCTTCTTGGCGCCACCACGGGCGAGACGAATTTTCAGAGCCATATTGGTAGTCCTTGGTTTAGTCGTTTGAATTCAGGGTTATTTCTTAGGCAGACCGATCGGCAGGCCGTCCGGTCCGAGTTGAGGTGATCCACCGAGGCCGGGAAGACCCTGCGGTGCCTGGCCGCCGCCGCCGAGGCCCGGCAGCTGCGCCCCGCCGGGCGCCTTGCCGCCCAGCAAATCCTGTGTCGCCTTGCCGAGATCGGCCGGGTTCATGCCGGCTGCGCCCGGGGGCATGCCGCCCGGCATTCCGCCGCCCATGCCGCCCATCATGCCGGCGAGACCGCCGCGGCCTTTCTTGCCGGCCTTTTTCATCATGTCGGCCATCTGGCGGTGCATCTTGATCAGCTTGTTGACGTCCGCGACCTGGACGCCGGCACCCGCGGCGATCCGCTTCTTGCGGCTGGCCTTGAGGATTTCCGGCTTGGCGCGTTCCTGCTTGGTCATCGACAGGATGATGGCTTCCTGGCGCGACAGCATCTTGTCGTCCATGCCGGCCGCCGCCGCCTGGGCCTTGGCGGCTTTGTTCATGCCCGGCAAGAGCCCCATAATCCCGCCGAGACCGCCCATTTTCTTGAGCTGGCCGAACTGTTCGCGCAGGTCTTCCAGGTCGAACTTGCCCTTGGCCATTTTCTTGGCCATGCGCTCGGCTTTGTCCTGGTCGATCTCGGCCGCAGCCTTTTCCACCAGGGAGACGATATCGCCGCGGCCGAGAATACGGCCGGCGAGGCGTTTCGCGTCAAAAGCATCCAGCCCGTCGGGCTTTTCCGAGACGCCGAGGAATTTGATCGGCAGACCGGTGACATGGCGCATGGACAGGGCGGCACCGCCACGGCCATCACCATCCATTCGCGTGAGAACCAGACCGGTCAGCGGCAGGCGCTCATGGAAGCGTTTGGCGGTCTCGACCGCGTCCTGACCGGTCAGGCTGTCGGCGACGAGCAGGGTTTCGTGCGGACGCGTGGCATCGGCAATTGACTGCGCCTCGGCCATCATATCCTCGTCGATCGAGGTGCGGCCGGCGGTGTCGAGAATGACGACGTCATAGCCCTGCAGCTTGCCCGCGCTCATCGCCCGCTTGGCGATATCAACGGCGCGCTGGCCCTCGACGATCGGCAGGAAGCCGACGCCAACCTGTCCGGCCAGCTGCTGCAGCTGTTCCATGGCCGCAGGGCGGCGCGTGTCGAGCGAGGCGAGAAGAACTTTTTTCTTGTGCTGCTCGGTGATTTTCTTGGCCAGCTTGGCCGAGGTCGTGGTTTTACCCGAGCCTTGCAGGCCGGCCATCAAAATGGCGACCGGCGGTTCACCTTCCAGGTTCAGGCCTTCCGGCTCGCCTTCGCCGCCGAGCAGGTCGACGAGGGCGTCATGGACGATCTTGACGACTTGCTGGCCCGGGGCGATCGACTTGATGACGTCTTCACCGACCGCGCGTTCGCGGATGAAGGAGGTCGCCGTCTTGACCACGGGCAGGGCGACATCGGCTTCCAGAAGTGCGACGCGGATCTCGCGCAGGGCCGCATCGACATCCTTTTCCGACAGGACGCCGCGTCCTGTCAGCCGGTCGAATACTCCACCCAGTCGTTCTGTTAGCGCGTCGAACATGCGTTCGCCTTCCTCAAATCCGTTTCATCCACAAGCCAATCGGCATAGACCATTGGCTCCGCTGAGCGAAACCTTCGCCGAGCGGAGTTCTCGCCTGCCTCCCTTTCCCGGAGCTTTTGGCCCATATGGGAAGATGTGCAGGTAAGACAAGCGTCAGAGCTTGCGTGATGAAGCGCGCCGTCTACGCCTCTTGTCCAGAAGAGTCAAGGAAAGGACCCTTATGAGCCAGACCGTCAACGCCGCCATCGTGCAATGCGGCTCAGTCCTGTTCGATACGCCGGCGACGCTGGAGCGGCTGGAACACTTCGCCCGTGAGGCGGCCGGTGCGGATCTGATCGCCTTCCCGGAGGCCTTTATCGGCGGCTATCCCAAAGGGCATGATTTCGGCGCCCGGGTCGGATCACGCTCGCCGGAAGGACGGGACTGGTTCGCGCGCTATTTCGAGGCCGCGATTGATGTGCCGGGACCGGAATGCGCCCGTATCGGTGAGGCGGCAAAGGCGGCCGGCGCCTGGCTGGTTACGGGTGTGATCGAGCGCGAGGGCGGCACGCTGTATTGTTCCGTTCTGACCTTTGCGCCTGATGGCAGCCTGGCCAATCGCCGCCGCAAGCTGATGCCAACGGCGATGGAGCGGCTGATCTGGGGCTTTGGCGACGGCTCGACCCTGAGGGCAACACCGACTCCCTTCGGCCCGGTCAGTGCCCTGATCTGCTGGGAGAATTTCATGCCGCTGGCGCGCGCGGCCTTTTATGCGCAACAGCCTGCCATTCACTGCGCCCCCACCGTGGATGATCGCGAGAGCTGGCTGCCGCTGATGCGCACGATTGCCATGGAAGGGCGTTGCTTCGTGCTCTCGGCCAACCAGTATTTCACCCGCGCCGACGCACCGGCCGATTTCCATCCTATCCAGGGTGATGATCCGGGCACCGTCCTGATCCATGGCGGATCCTGTATCGTCTCGCCGATGGGCGAGGTGCTGGCCGAGCCGGTCTTTGGACGCGATTGCGTTCTGGCTGCAAAGCTCGATCTCGGCGAGATTGCCCGCGGCAAATATGATTTCGACGTCACCGGTCATTACGGCCGGCCGGACGTGTTGCAGCTTTCGGTGAATACGCAGGCTCAAGCGGCTGTGGTGCGCCGGGACGACTAGTTCCGGATCGCCGTGTCAGCGTTGCTGGCCATGACCGGTGCGGTCACGGGCTGGACGCCCTGGGCGATGTGCAGGGAGCGCGGTCCGTCCTGGCTGGCCAGCAGACCGCCATAGAGGGACGCTGCGACTGCACCAAGGGTGAGCCACAAAAGAGCGAATTTCATGAAGGTACGAACGCTTGACTGGGTTCGGGCCATGACACTCCTCCTCGTGCTTTGGGCACACGCCGAGTCCACCGCGAGTCGCTTAACAGGTTACTACTTTTGGGGGTCAAAAGCCAAACGTCGTTAATTTCGGCTGAATTTTGCGAAACTTGGACTCAAGCTTTCGCGGCCTCGCGCAGCGCCTTGTAGAGCTTGTGTCCGCGCAGGACGAACCACAGACCGGTCCAGACATTGCCGAGGACAAAAATCGGCAGAATCCAGAAAATGCGGACAAGATTGGAACGTTCCGTCCAGGCGATAATGATCGCGCCGAGTATGAAGCCGAGATAGAGATCCCACATGGTGACGATCCCCCAGGGATCGGAGAACAGCCAGTCGCCCGCTCCGCCGAAGTCGCCAGTCCTGATCGCCCAGGCAATAAGGGCGACCAGGACCAATGAGGGTGCAAGGACGATAAGGCGGATAGTCGGGGGCATACCGCCACTCCTTGCTCGGAACGTGACGATATACGGGGCAAGTTTCCGGCTGGATCACCGGAGCTGCAGAAAAATGCTTTAGACAGCCGGAACCGGTCTGGCGAATGCCCGCCAGGACCGGCCCGGGATTGTGGAGAGCGGGCTGTTAGATGACGGCCGGAGTCTTGAAGGTTTCCTCGTCGAGCTCGCCTTCCGACTTCGCCACCGCGGTCGCGACGGCGGCATCACCGGTCACGTTCACAGCCGTGCGGGCCATATCCATGATGCGGTCGACCGGTAGGATGAGGCCGATGATGATGGCGGTGTGCTCCGGCGTGACGCCGAAGGTTTCCAGCACAATTGCAAGCAGGAAAAGAGAAGCCGAGGGAATACCCGCGGCGCCGATGGAGACGATGGCCGCAGTCAGGGCGATCATCAGGTAATTCATCAGCGTCAGCTCATAGCCGAAGGCCTGGGCGGTAAACAGCGCCAGAATACCGAGATAAAGCGCCGTGCCGTCCATATTGATGGTCGCACCAAGCGGCAGGACAGAGCCGGAGACCGACTTCTTGATGCCCAGGTTGTCAGTAGCGTTGGTGATGGTCACCGGCAGGGTCGCCGAGGAGGAGGCGGTCGAGTAGGCAACGGCAATGGCGTCGGTCATGCCGCGGAAGAAGCGGATTAGCGGCAGATTCAGGATGATACGGATCAAGATGCCGTAGGTGATGAGGGCATGTGCGAACAGGCCGATATAGACGGCGACGATTAGGGTCAGGATCGACTGCAGGGCCCCCAGACCCTGGCTCGCCGCGGTGTATGCGACCAGTGCGAAAACGCCGAACGGAGCTACTTCCATAACGAAATGCGTGACTTTGAGCACGACGTCGGAGGCCGAATTGAACAGGTCTGCGACCGGCTTGCCGGCTTTTCCGCTCATCAGAATGCCGATGCCGAACAGAAGCGAGATGAAGATGATGGCGAGCACATCGCCGTCCGCGAGCGCCTGAACCGGGTTCTGGGGAACAATCGACAACAACCGGTCGACAATGGGTTCGGGCTCGCCCTGGATCATGTCACCGCGCGGGGCGACATTGTCGAGATTGGCGCCATCACCCGGGCGCAGCAGTGTGCCCATGGTCAGGCCGATGATATTGGCGAAGAAGGTGGTGATCAGATAGAGACCGATGGTCTTCAGGCCGAGGGAGCCGAGCTTGGCCGGCGCGCCCATAGCGACGACGCCGGCGATCAGCGTGGTGAAGATCAGGGGTACGATCAACATGCGGATCAGGTTGATGAAGAGCAGGCCGACCGGGCGAACATAGGCGTCGATCCAGGCCGCCGCCGCTTCTTGTCCCATGCCCTGAGACAGGGTCAGACCGAACACAATGCCCAGCACCAGTGCCAGCAAAACACGCTGCCACAGCTTAATCTTGAACCACCAGCTCATCGAAATCCCCTCTCGCGCGGCGCTCGCGCGTTAATCACGTTCGGGGTGGCACACTAGTGGGTCGGACCGGAGGGTCAATCTTTGCGGCGCAACTGACCGATAAGGCGGGACAGGAGGCCCCAGGCCGACATGGCCAGCCCGGCAAAGCCCGCGATGCGCAAAATGGCCTGAATGTCGGAGCCGGCCATCGCCTCGGCCCAGCCCAGCAGCAGAATGGCGACTACCGCCGGGCAACACAGGCGTGCCCAGCTGACATCATCATAACGCCGGGCGCTGCGCACGGTTTCACTGGAAAACCACCCGAACGCGGAATGCGTCGAGCGGCCTTCGAGCTTGGCGCGCCGCGGTAGCGGGTCGAGGGTTCTGTCCAGAAGCGACATGCCCTCATTATACGGATTAAAAAAAAGATCGCAAGGTGGCCGCTAACCCGCGTCGACGAACACCTTTGCGACCATTTCATGAACTCACGAATTAACGTGTTTTACGCTTCCGCGCGCATCACCGCGGAGACTGCATTGATCACCGCGCCGATGCGGACAGCGGCCTGGACCTGGCTTGCGGTAACGCCGTGCTTGCGCAGCTCAGCTTCGTGCGCGTCCATGCACATGCCGCAGCCATTAATCGCGGACACGGCCATGGACCAAAGCTCGAAATCCGCTTTCTCGACACCCGGGGCGCCGATCACATTCATGCGCAGCTTGGCCGGCAGGGTGGCGTATTCCTTATTCGTCACCAGGTGAGCGAAGCGGTAATAGACATTGTTCATGCCCATGATCGCAGAGGCAGCCTGCGCGGCTTTCAGCGCTTCCGGGCTCAGCACGGCTTCAGCTTCCGCCTTGATCGCGGCCAGTGTGGTCGGTTCACCCACAGCGTGGGCCGATGCGAGGAAAGTGCCCCACTTCTTCTGATCATCCAGCTCGGTTTCGCGGGCCAGGGATGACAGGTTCAGCTTCAGATCCTTGGCGTATTCGGGAAGTGCGCCCTTAAGGGAGTCGAGGCTCATGGCATATTCCTTTCGCAAGTAACTCGCAGTCGCAAATATAGGGGCTGATAAACCCCGGAACCGGTCCAGCGGGGGTGGCCGGAGGGTTCCGGGGTTTCAGGTAGGCGCTCCGACGGGGGTCGGAACGCCACTACTCGGAGCTCTTAGAGCGTTTCACCACCGACCGGGCGGTTACACGGGCACAGCTCGTCCGTCTGCAGGGCGTCGAGAACGCGCAGCGTGTCTTCCGGGTTACGGCCAACATTGAGGTTGGTGACGTAGACGTGCTGGATGACATTGTGCGGGTCGACGATGAAGGTGGCGCGGTATGCAACGCCTTCTTCGGAGCGGATGCCGAGGCTGTCGATCAGGGAGCCGGTCGTGTCAGCGAACTGCCACATGCCGAGCTTGTCCAGGTCCGGGTGCTCGCGGCGCCAGGCCAGCTTACAGAATTCATTGTCCGAGGAGCCGCCCATGACGACTGCATCACGATCGGCGAACTCTTCAGCCAGGTTGGCGAAGGCGACGATTTCGGTCGGGCAGACGAAGGTGAAGTCCTTCGGATAGAAGAAGATGACCTTCCACTTGCCCTCAAAGCTGTCCTGGTTGACGGCCTCGAAAGCGGACTCGCCGTTTTCTTCATGGGCGTTGAAGCCCGGCTTGACGCCAACGATTTCAAATTCAGGCAGCTTTTCGCCAATACCCAACATGATATTCTCCGTAAAAAGAAGCGGCCCGTCGCGGACCGCAATGACGCGATGGCCGCGATATGCTGGCATGTGAGAAATAAATCAAATGGATTGTTTTTTTGATATCCATAGGCCATGTCTATAACATGATCGCTCTTCCCACTTTGCGCCAACTCCAATTTCTGCTCGCCCTGACCGAACATGGCAGTTTCAGCCGGGCCGCCGAGGCCGTGCATGTCACACAGCCAACGCTCAGCGCGGCGATCAAGGAGCTGGAGACGATATTGGGCACGACGCTTGTCGAGCGGGGTGCCCGCGGTGCGGTGCTGACGCCGGCCGGAGTGGCCGTGGTCGATCGCGCCCGCCGAGTCATGGCTGAGGCCGAGGATCTCGTTGTCGCCGCCCAGGCCGCGGGTGAGCCCTTGTCCGGCTCCTTCAAGCTCGGGGTCATCCCGACGATTGCGCCTTTCCTGCTGCCGCGGGTCTTGCCGCGCTTGCGCGAACGCTATGCCGATCTCGAACTCTTCCTGCGTGAGGATCTGACCGGCCGCCTCTATGAGGCCCTGCGCGAGCGGCGCCTCGATGCTGCGCTGATCGCCCTGCCTTATGACGCGCCGATGATCGAAAGCGTGTCGCTGGGCTCGGACGAGTTCTTGTTCGCCTGTTCACCGGAACACAAGCTGGCCAGCAAGGAGCCGCTCGAGGCCGAGGACCTGCGCGGTGAGAGCCTGTTGCTGCTGGAAGATGGTCACTGTCTGCGCGATCATGCCCTGTCGGCCTGTTCGGCCGGAGAGGCGCGGTCCGACTTTGCCGCCACCAGTCTTCACACCCTGGTCCAGATGGTGAAGTCCGGCATGGGTGCGACCCTCTTGCCGAAAATGGCAGTCGATGCTGGCCTGGTCGATCAGATGGGTTTGGTTGTGCACGCCTTCGATCCGCCCGTCGCGGGGCGCGAAATTGGTATCGCCTGGCGCAAGGGGTCGGCACGGTCGGAGGAAGCGCGTCAGATCGGCGAGGAAATCCGCAAACTGCTTAAGTCTGGTTAGTGGTCTCTGCGGCGCTGAGGATCGGGCCCAGCGTGTCCGGATTCAACAGCTCCAGCTTGTCGATCGGCCCCTTGATTTCGAACGGGTACTCATCGAATTCGAGCCCCGGATCATAGGCGGTCATCAACACGACCCGCCCTTTATATCCCGCTTCCGCCAGCATCGGCAGGGTTTCGGAATAATCGTTATAGGGCGGGATGCGGCGATCGAGAAAAACTAGCGGGTATTGAGTTGGCCCGGCCTCAATGAAATCACGCAAGGTGGCGTGCCCGACAAAGTCACAGCCGGACGATATTTCATTGCCGATCTCCGACAGGAGGACGATTTCGACGGGATCGTCATCTACGACGGCGATAAGAGCTTTGGCCAAGGGGTCAGACCTGTTCGACTTCACTGAGTCGCAAGATTAGCCCCTCAATCAGTTCGCTCAAGTTCAGCGGCTTGGAAAATTGCGCATCCACGCCCAACTCATTGAGACGCAGGCGAGTCGAGGCGGTCGCATCCGCTGTCACCGTGAAGATCGGAATATGCCGGTCTGCATGCCCGGATGCGCGAATGGTTTTTACCACCTCATCACCGGACAGGACGGGCATTTGCAGGTCCAGTAGGATCGCATCGATACCGCCTTGACGCCAGATATCTAAGGCCACTGAGCCGTTCTCGGCGGTACGGGTTGCGAAACCTTCAAGCTCCAATGCCTCAACCAACAGGGCGCGATTATGGTCGATATCCTCGACCACAAGAATGGTCTTCGCCGGGGAGGTGTCGGCAGAAGCCTGGCTGGCCGGCGCTTTGTCCAGCTTGCCCAGAGCGGGTCGGCAAAAACGCAGGGGCAGCTCAAACCAGAAACACGTGCCCTCGCCCTCGGTGCTTTCGAAACCGATTTCGCCATCATAAAGATTGATGATCTCGCGGGAGATCGCCAGGCCGAGTCCGGCGCCGCCGTGTTCGCGGGTGTTGGATATGTCGGCCTGCGTGAAGCGCTCGAACAGGCCGGCGTGCTTGTCCGGCGGAATTCCGACTCCGGTGTCGACAACCTCGAAACGGATTCGGCTCAGGGCGCCGGGCAGGGCGCGGATAGTCACGGAGCCCGTTTCGGTGAACTTCACCGCATTACCGGCCATATTGACCAGCACCTGGCGGATCCGTTTCTCATCGCCTGCAACCGTCCGGTCGACGGTTCTTGCGATATCGATATGGACCTCCAGCCCCTTTTCCTGCGCCGGGCCCAGTATCGTGTCGGCCGCTGCGTGGACCATATCGCTGATGGAGAAGGGTTTGCGTTCGAGGTCGATCCGACCGGACTCGATGCGGGCGATGTCGAGCACGTCATCGATCAGGCTGAGCAGGACCTCGCCGGACGACAGGATTGTCTCGGTGTAGAATTCCTGCCGGCTGGTTAGATCGGATCTGCGAAGCAATTGCGCCATGCCCAGCACCCCGTTTAGTGGCGTGCGGATCTCATGGCTGATATTGGCGAGAAATTGCGACTTGGCAGCATTGGCGGTTTCAGCGGTTCGGCGCTCGGTCTTGAGCTGATCGCGCAAATGTATGTCGTCGGTAATATCCCAGTTGCAGCCGACCATTTTGATCGGCTGGCCCTCGACCTCCAGAATGCGTGCCGCAGCTCGCAACCAGCGAACCTCGCCGCCAGGACGAATGATACGGTGCTCGGAAAAGAAGTTTTTGCGCTCCTTTAGCGCTTCTTGAAAAGCGGCATTGGCACCCTCGACATCGTCTGGGTGAAGCGCCGCTTCCCAGTCGGCATAGCGCAGAATTTTTCCATCGGCCGGGAGTCCAAAGAGCTCATACTGCTGCTCGTCCCAGAACACGATGTCATTGAGGAGATCGTAATCCCAGACGCCGATGCTGGACGCCTCGAGGGCGATATCAAGCCGCCGCGAGGTGATGGCGAGTTCATTCCGCAGGGCTTCCTCGCGGCCTTTGATGCGATCGACGGCGTAGGCTCCGGCGACCAGCCTTGGTTCAACGGCCTGAAATAGTTCCAGCACGGCTTTCGGCTCCCCCGGCATGTTCGTCCAAAGGGCAGCGATCAAGCCGAAGCAACTGCCATCTTCGTGATTGAGCGGCATGCCGACATAGGAGTTCAGGTCGAAATCCCGCAGATCGGTATCGCTCGGGAAGTCGTCTTGCAGCCCGCCTAGCCGCAAGAACGGCTTGTTGTTGGCGAAGACCTGTTCGCAGGGCGTGCCCCGGAGAGGATAGGAATAGGCGGTGGCCTGACCGCTCACATCATAAATGGCGTAGGCTTCAACTGTCTTCTGATAGCCGCTAATCCGGCTGACAAGGACCATGGCCGCGTCGGTGATCTCACCAACAGCGGTAACGAATTCATGTAGATAGCTGGATTCAGGGGTCGCGACGAGCCGCAGGGCCACATCACTTAGATAATTCTCGGCGACTTTACTCAGCGACTTGCCCAAAGCCTTGCCTCCGCATCTGATTCGACTGGAATCATAGCGTGGGCAGGGCGTTGCAGCGATTCATATAAAACCTGCAGCGGGCGGCGAATTGTTAGAAAAGCTCGAGGACCTGCTCTGGCGGCCTTCCGATCATGGCGCTATCGCCATGGATCACAACCGGACGTTCGATCAGGCGCGGATATTCGGTCATGGCTTTCAGGAGCGCGTCTTCATCCTCGACGGCCTTGAGGCCCAGATCGCGATAATCCGCTTCATTCTTGCGCAGCCATTCATGCGCGGAGCTGTATCCAAGTTTGGCCATGACATCGCGCAGCTCGCTGATATTTGGCGTATCGGTCATATATTCGCGGACGTCCAACTCTCCGCCACGCGCTTCCAGCAGGGCCAGGGTCTGGCGTGACTTCGAGCAGCGCGGATTGTGCCAAATAATCGTTTTCGTCATGGTTTTTCCTTCGATCGCCGCGATGAAACCCGAATTCGGGGGCTCAAATCAAGTTTGCGCCTGCGTTTGCCGCGTTGCGCGCAGGTTCAGGAATCGTTGTCACTGCCGTGCGCAAGCAGGGCCCGGGCGGCCTCCAGATGCAGCCGTTCGACCATATCCCCATCGAGCGAGATGACGCCCTTGCCGGCGTTTTCCGGTGCCGCAAATGCCGCGATGATACGGGCGGCCTGCTCCAGCTCTGCCGAGGTCGGGCCGAAATACGAATGTGCCAGGTCGACCTGATTGGGGTGGATCAGGGATTTGCCATCAAAACCGAGGCGATGGCCCTGTTCGGCTTCCTGGCGAAAGCCTTTTGGGTCGAGAAAGTGATTGTAAACGCCATCGAGCGCGTACAGGCCATTGGCGCGGGCCGCGCAAACCGTCTGCACCAGGTGAGGCAGCAGAGCCTGTCGCTCCGCGTCCGGCAGGCAGCGAAGCTCGTTGCACAAATCATTCGTACCCGCGATCAGGCCGGCCAGGCCGGTTCCAGTTGCTGAGGCAATGCCGGCGAGGTTGAGCAAGGCGCGCGGGGTTTCGATCATGGCCCATATCGGTGTGGAAACGCCGTGTGAGCTCAGGGCCTGCCGTGCCGAGTGGAGATCGCCGACCTGGTCGACTTTCGGCAGCACGATCGCATCGGCCCGGCAGGCCGCGCGAACATCATCCTGGCCCCAGGGTGTGTCTAGGTCATTGATCCGCACAGCCCGGATGGCGCCGGATGTCTCCCAGCTGGACAGGGCCTTCTCGACGGCTTCGCGGCCGTCCGCCTTCTCTTCCGGACCGAGGGCATCCTCCAGGTCGAGGATGAGCATGTCGGCTCCCAGACCGGCGGCCTTCTGGATGGCGCGCGGTTTGGAGGCCGGAACAAACAAGGCAGAGCGGATCAGGCGTTTCATGAGGACTTTCCGGGATTGAGCGAAGCGCTATAGCATGGATTACATGCCGATGGCGCTTCTGCTTTCCAGTCATGTTGCCGGATCCATGGTCGGCGGCGGCGTGACGCAACGCGTGCTCAATGCCGCGAAAATCGACACCATGCTGGTGCCGACGGTTCTGTTCGGCCGCCACCCCGGCTGGGGCCAGCCGGGCGGGGGGGTGGTCGAGGGCGACGTCTTTCAGGGGATGTTGTCCGGTATTGCCGATCAGGGCCTTCTCAACCTGACCGATGTCCTGCTCACCGGATATTTCGCCGATGTCGGCCAGATATTCGACACGGCCGCGGTGATAGATGCCGTGCGGAAATCCCCGCGCCAGCATGGCGGCATAAAGGCCTATGCCCGCGAACCACTGACCGTGATTGACCCGATCATGGGCGACGCACCGGGCGGTTTGTACGTCGCTCCGGCCATTGCGGCCGCGATCAAGGACCAGCTCCTGCCGCGCGCCGACCTGATCACGCCCAATGCGTTCGAGCTTGGAGAATTGACCGGGCGTAACCTGTCCGACCTCGCATCGATGGTGCGCGCGGCGCAATCGCTTGAACGCCCGGTACTGGTTAGCTCTCTGCCCCGCCATGGCGAGATCGGGGTGATGTATGTCGATGCCGGCGAGGCTTGGATTGTGACACATCCCCGCGCGCCCACGGCGCCCCATGGAACCGGAGACCTGCTCACGGCCAGCTTCGTTGCCCGTATCGTTGCCGGCGACACGCCGAAAGCCGCGCTCGAACATGCGACGGCGGCCACGGCGAGTGTCGTGATGCGGGCCAATGAATGGGGCGCGCCGGAATTGCCGCTGGTTGCCTCGAGAGACGTCTTGTCCACGCCCCTCATTGAAGTTGAGGCAGAGGCGCTGTGACCGCTTGAAGCGGCCTGCGGAACAGGCTAGCCCAGAGCCATGAGTACAGACACGCTTCCCCAGATTCACGGAACGGTCGCGCCGGGCTTCGAGCATGTGCGCGACGTATTTGCCAGCAATTGGCGCGAATTCGATGAAATCGGCGCCGGATTTGCCCTGCGCGTTAATGGCGAGCGGGTGATCGATATCCATGCCGGCTGGGCCGACCGCAAGAAGACGCGGCCGTGGACTGCAGAAACCCTGATTCCGGTCTATTCCTCCGGCAAGGCGATCGCGGCCCTTGTTGTCGCCAAGCTGGTTGATCGGGGACTGCTCGACTATGACGCCCCGGTCGCGGACTACTGGCCTGAATTTGC
Organism: Maricaulis sp.; assembly: GCF_030149235.1. Taxonomy (GTDB): domain Bacteria; phylum Pseudomonadota; class Alphaproteobacteria; order Caulobacterales; family Maricaulaceae; genus Maricaulis. The sequence continues at coordinate 55,460 of NZ_JASBRW010000004.1, forward strand.
TGCTGGCGGGAAATCCGGGGTGACGGTCGCCCAGGCCCTGTCGCATCAGGCCGGACTGTCGGGAATTTCCGAGGAGATGGACCCGGGCGACTGGTTTGATGCGGCGCTGATCGAGGACAAGCTCGCGCGCCAGGTTCCCCTCTGGCCGCTTGGCGAGGGGTCCGGCTATCATCCGGTAACCTTCGGCTTCATCGCGGATGCGCTGGCGCGTCGCACCGATGGCCGGTCCATCGGCGCTATTCTGCGGGAGGATATTTGCGGCCCCAAGGGGATCGACTTCCATGTCGGCCTGCCCGAGGAAGAGCACGCGCGCACTGCCGAACACGCCATGCCGAAACAATTGCCGGATCTGGGTGAAATGAACAAGGCGACCGAGCTCGCCTTCCTCAAGCCCTGGTCCTCGCCTGGCCGACGGGGCGCCGCTGAGTGGCGCAAGGCAGAATTCCCGGCCGCCAATGCGCATGCCACGGCGGGTGCGCTGGCCCGGTTGATGTCAGTCTATGCGCTGGATGGCGAACTCGATGGCAAGCGCTTCCTGTCTGAGGCGACGCTCGATGCCCTGACCCGTGAACGCGTTAGTGGGCAGGACAGGGTTCTGCCCTTCGATCTGTCGCTTGCGGCCGGTATAATGCGCAATTCCCATGCCCGTCTGTTCGGCCGGACGCCGGAGACCGTTGGCCATTCCGGATGGGGCGGATCATGTGCTTTCGCCGACCCGGTCAAGCGGATTTCTGGTGCCTATGTGATGAACCGGCAACAGCACTATCTCGCCGCCGACCCGCGCGCCGTGCGTTTGATCGAAGCGGCCTATAGCTGCCTCTAGTCGACGCTTTCCGGCTCGTCCTGCTTTGCCGCCAGCGGCTCTGTCAGCCAGGCGAGGGCCTTTTCGCGTGAGGACATGACGCGGGTTTCCACCATCCAGCCAGTCGGGTTGAGGGCGCTCCACAGGCTGGCGACGAACAGCGCTACGGCTGGATGACAGACAATGGCGGTGCGGGGGTGCTCGCTATTGCGATGTTCGCGGTTCCAGGCCTTGAACGTGTCGCCATAGGCGATCAGCTCAGTCGGCAAAATGGATGTCAGGGCCGTGTCGAATCCAAAGCTGGCAAGTAGCTGCGTGTCTGGGCGCCAGCGCGGATCATCGGGCAGTTGGTTCATGGAGTGAAACAGGCCGGCGACCGTTATCCGCCCCGCTGTCGTCAGCTCTGCGACATTGGCATCCGGCAGAAAATCCCACTCATAATGAGCCATATACACCTCTCGGAACCCAAGAAAACCGAGTCACAAATATAGCGTAATGCAACCAGAAGAGAGGGCAAGCGAAATGCTTATTTTCGCGCGGGAAAGCGCCGGGTCAGCCATTCCAGCATAATGACGTTGAGCATGTCGGGTTGCTCCCACATCGTCCAGTGTCCGCAGCCTTCCAGCGTATTGAATTCAACGTCCCGGCACAGCGCCGGCATCCAGGCCGCGAGCTTGGGCGGCAGCATGAAGTCGGCATCGGCCGACACCATCAAGCAGGGCATGGTCAGGCGATGATCGACCCCGCCCATGCGTTCCCAGTTGCGGTCGAAATTGCGATAGAGATTGATGCCGCCAGCGAAACCGGACTGGCGATACGCCTCCGCATAGACCTTGCGGTCTTCCGGCCCGACCACGATGCGGTCCTCACTGCGACCGGTGAATTCCTCGAACAGTTTGGGAATATGGGTGATGCCGGGATAAAGGCCGTCCAGCTCATCGGCGGTTGGCGGCCTGCCGAACATGAAGGCAAAGAAGTCGTCTTCGCGCCCGGTGAAGACGCCCTCGGCATAGCCCTGTTCCTGGAAGCGCAGGATGTAGTGGTCCGGCCCGCCCATCGCCATGAAGGCAGCGCTCGGCGGCTCTGATCCGCGCGGCAGGTGTGGGGTATTCACGCCAATAACGCCGGCGACCCGCTCCTTGGCCAGCATGGCGGCGTGCCAGACGATGATTCCGCCCCAGTCATGGCCGACAAAGACCGCGGTTTCATGCCCGAGCGCATCCAACAGACCGGTCAGGTCGCTGACCATGGTGTCCATGGTGTAGCTGTCGACATCGGTCGGGCAATCCGATGCCCCGAACCCGCGCAGATCCGGTACGATGACCCGATAGCCGGCATTGGCGAGGGGTTCGATCTGGTTCTTCCAGGAATAGGCGATTTCCGGCCAGCCATGGGCCAGCAGCAAGGGCTGCCCGGTTTCCGGTCCGGCCAGGTGTACCGAGAGCGTGACGCCATTGGTCTCGATGCGGGTCGGGGCGGGAAAATCGGTCATGGAGCCTCCAGTTCTGCGCGCAGTTGAACCTTGTTGGCAGCGGCGCGCAAGCCGCTTACTCGCTAGCCGCCGAGGCCGGCCGGAGCTGGCGCCGGACCTGGCTCCAGGTGAAAGCGGCGACACCCGACCAGATCAGCCCGAAGGTGATCATGTGTACGGTGGTGAAGGGCTCACCACCGATCACGCCAATGATGAATTGCAGCGTCGGGGCAGTGAACTGCATCACGCCCATGGTCGACAGACGCAGGCCGCGGGCGCCGATTATGTAGAATAGCAGGGGTACGATGGTGACGCCGCCGCCGAGGAAGAGCAGCAGGGCTTCGCGCCAGCCAAGAAAGAAGTGTCCGCCACCCTGCGTATGCAGCCAGACCAGGCCGATAACCGCGAAAGGCAGGATGAAGACCGTTTCCCAGAACAGCCCGATCCGCCCGTCCACCTCGATGGTCTTGCGCAGATAGCCATAGGCGGTGAAGGAGCTGGCGAGGAAGAGGGACAGCCAGGGCACGGTCCCGCCGGCAATGATCAGGGTCAGCACGCCCAGCGTTGCCAGAGCGATGGCCGCGATACGCCAAGACCCGAGCGGTTCCCGCAGGACTACCACGCCCACCGCGACGCTCATCAGCGGGTTGATATAATAGCCCAGCGAGGCTTGCAGGACCTGTTCATTGGTGACGGCGTAGATGAAGCCCCACCAATTGCACGAGATCAGCGCGGCGGTGAGGATCAGTGTGTAGAGCGCCTTGCGATTGCGGAATACCGCGAACATTTCGCGCTGCTTGCTGGCGACCAGCAGCACGCCGGCCAGCAGCGGAACCGCCCAGATCACCCGGTGCATGACGATTTCCAGCGCCGAGGCGAAATCAACCAGCTGGAAGAAGAGCGGCGAGAGTCCCCAGAGCAGGTACGCCGACAGGCCCGCCGCCATGGCGGGCCGGATATCCGATTGCGGGGTGTTGCTCATGGGTGGGCGCCGCGCCTCAAAGCCTAGGCTTTGAGGTGGCCCCGGTTGAGCAGCAGCTCGGCGATCTGTACCGCATTGAGCGCAGCGCCCTTGCGCAGATTGTCCGCCACGACCCAGAGTGCCAGCCCATTCTCGACCGTCGGGTCTTCACGCACGCGTGAAACGAAGGTCGCGAACTCGCCAACACTTTCGACCGGCGTCACATAGCCCTCATCATCCTGCTTATCGACGACCAAGAGACCCGGGCTGGACCGCAGGAGGTCACGCGCTTCGTCGGCGCTGAGCTCATTGTCTAACTCCAGGTGCGCCGCGATAGAATGGCCGACAAAGACCGGCACCCGCACACAGGTGGCAAAAAGCTTGATCGACGGGTCGAGGATCTTCTTGGTCTCGACCACCATCTTCCACTCTTCCTTGGTGGCGCCGTCTTCCATGAAGACGTCGATATGCGGAATGACGTTGAAGGCGATCTGCTTGGTGAACGCGTTCGGGTCGACGCTGTCATTGACATAGATACCCTTGGTCTGGGTCCACAACTCGTCCATCGCCGCCTGGCCGGCGCCGGACACCGACTGGTAGGTGGCGCAGGACACGCGCTTGATCCCGGCCCGGTCATGGATCGGCTTCAGTGCGACCATGAGCTGGATGGTCGAGCAGTTCGGATTGGCGATGATCTTCTTGGCGGCAAAACCGTCGACCGCGTCCGGATTGACCTCGGGGACGATCAGCGGGACGTCGGGATCCGTACGCCAGGCCGAGGAATTATCGATCACGACAGCGCCGGCTTCGGCGATCTTCGGCGCCCAGGCCTTGGAGACATCGCCGCCTGCTGACATCAGGACCAGGTCAACCTTCGAAAAATCAAATGTTTCAGCGTCTTTGCATGTCAGGGTCTTTTCGCCGTAGGACACTTCCACGCCCATGGATTTGCGGCTGGCGAGGGCAAAAACCTCTTCCGCAGGAAACAGGCGTTCGGCCAGGATTTCGAGAATTTCCTTACCCACGGCGCCGGTGGCACCGAAAACGGCGAGCTTGAGTGACATGGATGCGTCCTTCTTTCGCGGGGCGATGGGCCGCCCCGTGCTTCTACCCGGAGATAACCGCTCGCGGACGCGGACGCTAGCTCCGACCCTGCATCTTTCGCCAGGCGCGCCAGGCAATCAGCCCGACCAGTAGTAGGGCGATGAGTTCGAGGGCGTTGGAACCGAATATCAGTGGACGCGTCAGCCGTTCCATCACACCCCAGGAGCCGCCATAGGAGGTGGCACCCTGGCGATGAAAACCGATATAGACGGCGACAAAAACGATCAGGGCCGCGCCGAATCCGGCCAGGCGGATCATGGACGCCGGATCTAGACCGCGACGATCCTGGTCGCGTTGCTTTTCGCGGGCGCGCAGGGTGCGCTCAAGCAGTCGGCGGCGCCTCATGGCGTCTCCTCGCTGTTGCGGTGGGCGGGGCCAAAGGCATCGAGCGCCCGTTCCGCGCCGTTATCCTGCAGGCTGCACTGGTTCACCGGGGTACGGAATGATGTCGACCCGGTATTGTTCCAGCAGGCCTCATTGATCGAGCAATAGCAGATCTGGATTTCAAGATCGCGCACCAGGCTCGCCATGTCGCCGCCGATACCCTCACCCTCGAAGCGGAAGGCGTTCACGACATCGCCGGCAGACATCACCGACTGGGTCAGCGAGGTCGTCGAGGATGAGGTCATCTGCTCGCCGGTCCCGGCCAGTTCGATTAGGGCCAGCGGCTCGATGTCGCCGTGCTCAGGATGAGACAGGCGGAATTCGTGGATAAAGGCCGGCCCAATACCCTTGTTCTCGACATCAAGGGCCATGACGTCTTCACTCAAAGAGATGGTCAGATCGACATAGGGCCAGACGCTGGTGTCGAATTGCCGGTCAGAAGATCGCATCTCCATGAAGGCAAAGAACATGGCCAGGGCCGACATGCCCAGGGCAGCAGCAGACAACAAATACTGGTTTCGGTCGTGACGCGTCATCCTGGCATCGAGTCCATGCAAACGGGCGGTTCCCGTCCGGGTATATAATAGTTTCATTTGCCAGTGCGCGAAAAACCTGCGCATATCGCCGGAACGGGCGGCCTTTCGGCCGGACGGAATACTGATTGCCTGCCCCGGCTAGCGCGTGTGCTGTTTGCGCTCCGGTTTGAATGACTTCAGCCTTCCCCGACTTCCACGTCCGTACTGCCCCGCCGGGACGCCGGTGGGTATCGCATATTTCGCCCGGACGCGGCGCGCATCAGGGAAGGTATCCCACCATGGCCAACGGTACGGTCAAATTCTTCAACCAAAGCAAAGGCTTTGGCTTTATCACTCCGGATGAGGGCGGCGCTGACGTCTTCGTTCACATCACCGCAGTCCAGGCTTCCGGTTTGCCGGGCCTCGATGACGGCCAGAAAGTCTCTTTCGAGACCGAGCCGGATCGTCGCGGCAAGGGCCCGAAGGCCGTCAATCTCCAGCTCGCTGACTAAGCGACGGATCGATTGACCGACAAGGCGCGCCGCAAGCAATTGCGGTGCGCTTTTTCTTTGCCTGCAGCTTATTCGCCGGCGAGTTGACGGCGAACGTCTACAGCTGTCGCCGGAAAGTCCGTGAAAATCCCGTCTGCGCCCAGCCGGTAGATCCATTCCAGCTCGGTGGCGGCATCAATACCCGGTGCCACCGGCTGATCATCGCGGAAGGTCCAAGGGTGGACACTCAGGCCCAGCGCATGCGCGGCGCTGATGAAGCCGGTATCGCTGCCATGGGGGCCCATGACGAGGGATTTCGCCGGCCCGACCCCGTCCGCGAAGGCCGCCATGTCGGCCAACGACACTGTCGGCATCAGCGGGTCAACACTCGGGTCGAGCTCGGCCATCGGGAAAACCAGCATCAGGAGCGGCGTATCGACTTCGCCATCGAGCCGGGCAAGAAAATCCGGCTCGAAACACTGGATACTCGTCATCGCATCGGCACTATCGAGACCGCGCTGGCGCAGGATCCGCACCAGTTCCGGCAAAGGATCAAGCCCGATCGAGACGAAATGGCCGGGGGATTTGACCTCCGGTTCTGTCGGGATTCCGGCCTCGGCCGCGAGGTCGAGAACCTCCTCAAACGTCGGGATGAGGAATTGGCCGTTGAAGTCCTGGGGCCTATCGGCGCGGGGTTGTCGGGCGCGCAGCGTGCGTAGCTCCTCGAGGGTGAAATCCTCGATCCACCAGTCATTGCGATCACCCTGGATACGCCGCCGGTCGGCGAATTCTGGCTTGTCGGCCACATCCGTCGTTGTTGACAGGTAGCGGTCATGCCGTGCGACCAGGACACCATCGGCCGTCATCACGAGGTCGGGTTCGATAATATCCGCACCCTGTTCGATGGCCAGGCTGTAGGCTTCCAGCGTGTGTTCCGGCAGTGCGCCGCTCGCCCCGCGGTGGGCGATCACGAGGGTGGGTTCGCCGCTCAGCGTCTGCCATTGGAAGGGCTCGGCCTCTTCAACGGGTGGAGTACAGGCCGTGAGGCACAAGGCGGCCAATCCCGAGCCGATCATCCGGTAAAGCATGCAAATCCCCCTCGCTAATGCGACAGCAATCTAGACTGCGCCGCCGGTCAGCGGGAGAGCGAAAATGCGATCAGGCGAAAAATCCCGACAGACCCGCCATCATGGCCTGGCCGGCTTCGCCAAACAGTCCGCCCATCCAGGCCCCACCTGCCCCCGCGGCACTGACCCCGAGTGTTGTCAGCATGCGATGCCGGACTACCCAGGTCGCAACGGATCGTGCGGTGCCGAAAACGGCCGGTGCACCAAACATGCTGACGCTGCCGCCGACGATGAGTGCAGTTGCCAATGACACCAGTGCGGTTTGTACTTCGTGCGGAACTGTGTCCATCTTAGCCTCCCCTGCCGCGCCGGTTCTGCCGCTGCGGCTCTGTCCAAACTGAAACGACGCGGCGAAACTAATTCATGCAGGCTGACCTTACCCTGACCATCGCGGTCATCGCCGGTTCAGGCATTGCTGCCCAATGGCTCGCCTGGCGTCTGCGCTGGCCCTCCATTGTCCTGATGATGGGCGCGGGGCTGATCCTCGGGCCTTATGCCAGCCTGGTACTCGGCCAACCCTTGCTCGACCCGTCTGCGAGTTTCGGTGAGTATCTGCGCCCGATGATCGCCCTCGCGGTCGCCGTGATCCTGTTCGAGGGCGGGATCACGCTGAATTTCCGCGAACTCCGGGACGTGTCCGCGCCGGTCCGCCGCATGGTCTTTCTCGGCTTTCCGCTGGGCTGGGGGCTGACGACCGCAGCGCTGTATTTTGTCGGCGGTCTGGCCCTCGATCTGGCGGCCATGATCGGGGCGCTCTTGACCACGACAGGCCCCACCGTCGTCCTGCCCCTCTTGCGCCAGGCAAAGCTGCCGCCGCGGATCGCCGCAGTGTTGAAGTGGGAAGGCATCGTCAATGACCCGATCGGGGCGCTCGCGGCGGTGTTCCTGTTCGAAGCCATACGCCAGACCGCTTTGGGGCATGACTGGGCTGCAGCTGCCGGCTTCCTGGCGCTGGGGGCGTTGGTTGGCGCCGTCCTCGGCTTTGCCTCCGGCTTTGCCCTGTCGCAGGCCTTCCGGCGTGGCTGGGTACCCGAGCCGATGAAGGCGCCGATGGTGCTGGCCGCGGTTCTCGTCTGCTATGCCGCGGCCGAAACCCTGGCCGATGAGACCGGCCTCGCGGCTGTCGCCATTTTCGGTCTGGTCGTGGCCAATTCCCGCCTCGCATCGATTGAGGAAATGCGCCGCTTCAAGGAGGGCATTGCCGCCATTCTCGTGGCCAGTGTTTTTGTGGTCCTCGCTGCCGATCTCGCACCGTCGGACTTGCTCGCGCTGAACTGGCACCATGCTGCTTTCATAGCGGCTTTCATGCTGATTGTCAGGCCTTTGTCAGTAGTTCTGGCGACCTTTGGGTCCGGGTTGAACTGGCGGGAGACAGCGTTCGTCGGGCTCATCGGACCGCGCGGAGTCGTTGCCGCCGCGGCGGCCGGGCATCTGGCCCTGACCCTGGTTGATGCCGGGCGGGCCGATGCGGCCATCCTCGCACCGCTGGTGTTCGCCACGATATTTGCCAGCGTCTTTGGTTGCGGTTTTGCCGTCCAACCCCTGGCCAAGGCCCTGAAACTGTCTGAGGATGGGCCCGACCGCTTGCTTATTGTCGGGGCCAATCCGTGGACGCTGGGGCTGGCTGATGCGCTCAAGAGCGCCGGCGTGCCTGTGACCATCGCCGACACCGGCTGGCGGCGGCTGCGCGCGGCTCGCCTGGCTGGCCACGATGTCTATTACGGTGAGGTCCTGTCGGAGGCGGCGGATTGGCGGCTTGAGCCGGCGCGGTTCTCGGCCCTGCTCGCTGCCAGCCCGAATGATGCCTATAATGCGCTCGTCTGCGTCGAATACTCGCCGGAACTGGGTCGGAGCTATGTCTTCCAGCTCTCAGGCATGGATGCTGAGGACAGCGAAACCAAAGATAGCGAAGATCCGCGCGCCATCGTCTACACGGCCCGTGGACGCACGCTGATCCGGCGCGGTCGCGGCTATGAGGGGCTGACGCGGGACTGGTGGGGTGGCTGGCGTTTCAAAGCCACCAAGCTGAGCGAGAGCTACACGATGGCCGATTGCCTCGCCGACGCGAACGGAGCCGGAGACCTCGTCCTGGCACGTATGCCCAACGGGAAGTTCGCGCTTCTGGGGCCGGGAAAGGAACCGCCGGCCGGGGCGGGCACGGTGATTATCCGCTTCGCCCCGCCAGAAGCTACAGACACCTAGTAGTAGACCGGGTCGTCGCCCGGCTGGCTGCCGCCTGGCTCTGCCGTGCCGCAATAGGGCCAGTTGCCCGCATTCGGATCGCCGTTCGGGCAAACCGCGTCGGTACCGTCATAAATCGCCATGCAGCCGGCCAGGCTTGCCGCACCGAGAAGCGCGGCGAGTACCAGAAATGAACGCTTGATGGTCATGATATTGTCCCTCTCTGCACCCATCGTGGCTCTGGACGGTCACAAGGGCAAGCGCGAAAGCGCGTGATTCATGGCGAATTAACCCCGATTGGCCAGTTTTAAGCCTTCGGTTTCCGTCGGGGATTAAGCATGCCGCGCTCAGCAAACGCCGACCGTTCGCAACGGCGCCGCCCAGTCGCGCCGCGCCGGCGCAAGCCGGGCCGGCGCAAGGGCGGTGTTGGCTGGTTCAAGGCACTTTTCGTGCTCGGTGCGGCTGTTGCCCTGGTCCTGGCGGTCTGGATTGTGCTGATCGCCCGGGATCTGCCCGACACGTCGGGTCTCGCGGATGTGGAACGAACCGCATCCATCAGCTTCTATGACCAGACCGGCCGACTGATCGCGCGCCGCGGCTCGGCCCATGGTCGCGCGGCGACGATTGATGAAATCCCTCCGGCTCTGATCGATGCCGTCCTCGCCGTCGAGGACCGGCGTTTCTATGGGCATTTCGGTGTCGACCTGATCGGTACTGTCCGTGCCCTGCTCGCCAACTTGCGTGCCGGCCGTGTGGTCCAGGGCGGTTCGACGCTGACTCAGCAGCTGGCCAAGAACCTGTTCCTGACCCCAGAGCGCACCATCCGCCGCAAGGTGCAGGAAGTGCTGCTCGCTTTCTGGCTCGAGCGGCGTTTCAGCAAGGATGAAATCCTCGAGCTCTATCTCAACCGCGTCTATTTCGGTGGCGGGGCCTGGGGTGTCGAGGCCGCCTCGGCCCGCTATTTCGGCAAGACGGTCTCCGAACTCAATCTTGGTGAGGCCGCGCTCCTCGCCGGCCTGCTCAAGGCACCGTCACGCTACAGCCCCGTCAATGATGCCGACCGGGCGGCAGCCCGTGCCACGGTTGTGCTGGATCTGATGGAGCAGACCGGCCGCATCAGCGCCCAGGAGCGCATTGATGCAGCCTCGACGCCGATTCGCGTGTCGCGCGGCGCCTCCAGCCCGGGTGCGCAATACTTCATCGACTGGATTGCGCCGCAAGTGCGTGAGCTGGCTGGCCCGGATCATGGCGATCTGCGGGTGACGACGACGCTCGACATTGTTGCTCAGCGGGCTGCGGAAGAAGCCCTCGCGCAAACCATGGCTGACCCGGACCAGGCGCGCGGGGCGAGTGAAGCCGCCCTGGTGTCGCTGGCCCACGACGGCGCTGTGCGGGCCATGGTCGGCGGCCGCAGCTATGCCGCATCCCAGTTCAACCGCGCCGTTCTGGCCCAGCGCCAGCCCGGCTCGGCCTTCAAGGCCTTCGTCTATGCCTCCGCTTTCGAGGCCGGCCTGACGCCGGACGATGTCCGCTCCGATACACCGGTCGCGGTCGGTGACTGGGCCCCGGCCAATTACAATGGTGAATACAGGGGCGATGTGACCCTGCGCGAGGCCTTTGCCCGCTCCTCCAATGCGGTTGCCGTTCGCATCGCCGAGGAGACCGGGCGCGGCCACATTGCGCGTTTGGCGAGCCGGCTCGGTATTGAGAGCCGCCTGCGGGTCGACCGGTCACTGGCGCTGGGGGCCTATGAGGTCAACCCGCTGGAGATGGCCGGTGCGTATGCCGCGTTTGCCAATGGAGGATACCGGGCCCAGCCGCACGGCATATTGCTGATCGAGGACCGTGCCGGCGAGGTCATCTACGAAGCCCAGCCCGTTGGGTATGAACGCGTACTCGATGAGCGAACCTATCAGCGCATGCGTCAGCTCTTCCGCTCCGTCGTGAGCTGGGGCACCGGGCGACGGGCCGCGGCCGACGGTATGACCGAGGGTGGCAAGACCGGCACAACGAATGATTTCCGCGATGCCTGGTTCGCCGGTTTTGGTGGTGAGCTGGTGACCGTCGTCTGGGCGGGGAATGATGACAATGCGCCGACCGAACGCGCAACCGGTGGCGGGCCGCCGGCCGCGATTTATGCCGGTTTTGTCCGCAATGCACCGCAATACGGTCTCGCCTCGGAGCCGGCCGGCGCCCCCCTCGCGCTGATGCCGGAGGCCAGCGAGCCGGTTGAGCCCCTGGCCGAACCGGTCGAAGAACCGCCCGTCGCCGAGGAACGCGATCCGATCGCAGCCTTCCTTTCAGGTCTTGGCGGCGACTAGACTCTAATTCCCGGCACAAGCGTCTGGCCACACCCTGTTGAACTCGCTAGTTATTTCACGAACGAATTCAACAGGGGGTTGCTTGTGCGCGTACTCGATCAGATTTTCATCGCCGGCTCGGCTTGCCTCATTCTCACATCGGTCGGCTGGACGCAGGCAGAGCCCTCGCGCAACGAAGCCCTGGCGGCCCTGGCCGCGATCGAGCTGGACCGGTCCCGTCCGGGTGTGCTGAGCTTTGACAGCACGCGCTATGAGGCGGGCAGCGTGATCCTGTCCAATGTGGTGATCTACAATACCGGCGCGGATGAAATCGAGCGCGACGCCAAAGGTCAGCCGCTCGATGACAATCCCTATCTCGGCGCCGACCTGCATATCGAGGAATTGCGTCTCGATGGCCCGCGCCTGAGCTCCGATGACAGCCTGCTGCTGGACGGTCTGGTGATGACGGGCTTTGCCCTCCTGGGGCACGAAAGCAGCGCGGTGTTGAGCCTTGAATCCATCCGTGTGGATGCACCGAGTCCTGACCTGGCAGCGGTGATCGGCGAAGCCTTGCGGGCTCCGAGCGTCGGCGGTGATGACGCGCAATTCGAAGGTGACGAGGTCTCCGCCCGCGAAGTGGTCTTTTCCGGTTTCGTCATGGAGGGCGTGGACGCGGAAGGAACGGATGTCCGCATGCGTATCGAGGACACGCGCCTGACCTATGACGCCGATGCAGCGGCCAGCGGCTTCGTGCTGCGTGACTGGCGTGTTGATACCGAGACCGCGGAGAGTGGCGCGCTTGCCTTCAATGTCGCGGAAATTCGGCTGGACGGTATCGGAATTGATACGATTGGTGGCTGGGGCGAATTCATTGATCAGGATGACCAGGCCGGCTTTATCGAAGCCTATTTCCAGACCTTGATGCTGCAGCCGGGTGAGCTCTACCAGGTCCTCAATATTCGCGATGTCTCGCTCAGCACCAGCGGTGTCGAACTGGCTCTGGACGCCCTGACCGTCAACAATCAGGTCAATGGTGCCCTGACTCGCTCACGGACCCGCTTGAACGGGCTGAGCCTGGTGCCCGATGCCGAGAATGAGGAAGGTGCGACCGTCGCCGCTGGGCTCGCCCAGATGGGTTATGACCAGATCACGCTGCAGGCTGAATTCAACACCAATTACGATGCTGAGACTGGCCGGGTCTGGACCGAGGGCGAGAATTTCTATCGCCTCGAAGACGGGTTCCGGCTCGATGTCGCCTCGGATACATCCGGCTATGACCAGCTCTCTCAAGTCATGGCAGTGGCCGCTGAAGCCGACCGGGATGACGAAGCCGTGGCCCAGGCCATCGGCCAGGATGCGCTCAGTGCGATCCGGATCAATGAGCTCGCGCTGACGCTGACCGATGAAAGCCTGCTGTCACGCTTCTTCACGCGCATGAGCGAGGAGCAGCAAATGCCGGTAGCAGACGCGCGATCCCAGATGGCCGGCGCCGCTGGCCTGATGGCGCTGGGCATGACCCAGTCTTTGGGGCCGGATCTCGGCATGCAGGTGAACCGGGCCCTGACGCGCTTCATCCAGGAAGGCGGGTCGCTGACCGTACGGGTCGCTCCGGATGGTACGCCCACGGTCATGGACATGTTGACGCCGGATGCGAAGAGCGGGGGCTTGAATGTGGCGGCGATGGGTTTGTCCGTGACCCACACGCCGCCGTCGGACTAGCCTTTTCGGGCGGCCAGGGCCTCTGCGCCCTGCTCGTCCCAGAAACCGCGCATTTTCGGCGCGATATGTTCGCGGAAACGACGCCCGTTGAACACGCCGTAATGTCCGACGGAGGGCTGAATCCAGTCCATTTGCAGCGCCTCCGGCAAGCTGGAGCATAAATCGTGCGCGGCCTGGGTCTGGCCGATGCCGGAGATATCGTCCTTCTCGCCCTCGACGGTCAGCAGGGCCACATCCTTGATGGCGGCCGTGTTGACCCGACGGCCATGCACTTCCTGCTCGCCCTTGGCCAGTTTGTGCTCCTGGAAGACGTCCTTGATGGTCTGAAGGTAGAATTCCTCCGACAGGTCCATCACGGCGAGATACTCGTCATAGAAGGTGCGGTGTTTCTCGGCGCTGTCGCCATCACCCTCGACGAGGTGATTGTAGAAATTCCAGTGCGCATCAACATGGCGGTCGAGATTCATGTTCATGAAGCCCGCCAGCTGCAGGAAGCCCGGATAGACCCGGCGCAGCGCGCCTGGATTGGGAGCTGGCACTGTGTGGATCAGGTTCTTGGCGAACCAGTCATAGGGTTTTTCCTCGGCCAGCTTGTTCGGCACGGTCGGTGATTTGCGCGTATCGATCGGCGAACCCATGAAGGTCATCGAGGCCGGGCGGCACGGATCATCATCTTCCGACATCAGGGCAATAGCGGCCAGAGTCGGCGGACCCGGCTGACACACGGCGACGACGTGCACATCAGGACCCAGAAGCGCGATCATCTTACGCACATAGCTGGTGAAGTCGTCGAGGTCGAAGCGGCCATCGGCCAGCGAGACCATGCGGGCGTCCTGCCAGTCGGTGATGTAGACCTCGCTGTCCGGCAGGAAGGTCTCGACCGTGCCGCGCAGCAGTGTAGCGTAGTGACCGGACATCGGTGCGACAAAGAGAACCTTGCGGTCCTGTTTGGGTCCGCGGATCGCGTCGAGGGCCTCATAGTCGCGGCGGAAATGCAGGAGATCACACCAGGCTTCTGACCAGACTACTTCCTCGCGTACGGCGACACGGTGGCCGTCAACGATGGTGTGGTCGAGCATCCATTCAGGCTTGCCATAGCGCCGGGTGACGCTTTCGAACAATTCTGCGGCTGCGGCCATGGTGCGCCCGGCGACAGTATCGCCCATCGGGTTCCACGGTGCCCGGATCATGCGGCGGGTCGCATTGGCGGCGGCGCGCCAGGGCGTCATCGCCATCCGGTTCATTTCATACATGCTGTAGAGCATAAAGCCTCCAGGGCGCAGCCGGCGGGATTACCTGTCCGTCAGGATGCGCCTTCTTCCTCAAGGAAGTCTTGCAACCCCCTCGCCACGGTTTCCGGATCTGTGCCGTGTGCGAAGATGTTGTAGAACTTACCTTCGAAATCCATGAAATAGATGATGGACGAATGATCCATCAGATAATCGTCACCTTCGCCCGAGCGGCGATAAGCGACGCGGTATTCTGCAGCGGCGGCCGCAACCTGTTCCTGCGTGCCGGTCAGCCCGATCAGATTGTCGGGGAAGGCGGGTGAGGACACGTATTGCGCCATTTGCTCGACGGTGTCGCGCTCCGGATCGATAGAGATCAGGATAGGCTGGAAATATGCCCGCTCCTCTTCGGACAGGCGCTCCAGCGCCAGGTCCATGATCTGCATTGAGAAGGGGCAAACATCGGGGCAATAGGTGAAGCCGAAATAGACCAGCATCGCCTTGCCGCGGAAATCCTCGTCGGTGACGGTCTCGCCGAGATGATTGACCAGGGTGAAGGGGCCGCCGATATCGGCCTCGCCGCTGACACGGACGGGTGCCGGACGGTTGACCGTATCGCCGCTTTCCATGGCCATAAGCGTGAAGAAGGTCAGCATCATGACCATTGGGGCGGCGAGGACCAGCAAAACCCAGGCGCGCTCGCGGGCCATCCCGCGGAGGAGGCGGCCAAGAGCCGATCCCTGCTTGTCACCATTTTCGGACATCAGAACTCCATGAGCTGTTCGCCTGTCGGCGAAGCATGATATGCGAGGTCCCCGCGCAAGCATGCTGCGGGTGCGAAACTAGGTTCGGCGAGTTGATATGTCCATCAAGTATGACGAATTTGTGCAGGGTTTCTTATGAGTGATGCGGATTGGGACCCTTATGGCGGGGATGCACATCTGACCCCGGTCTTCGGCCGTTTGCGCCTGCGTACACTGGTTATGTTGCGCTGGCTGGCGGTCACGGGACAGACACTGACCGTGCTCAGCGTGCACTTCATTCTCGGCTTTGAGCTGCCGCTCGGATTCTGTCTCGGCGTCATCATCGCCAGCGCCTGGATCAATACCTGGCTGACCCTGTCCGTGCGGCCGCAGCAATTCGCCAAGGACTGGCAGGCTTTCGCCCAGCTGGTCTACGATGTGCTCCAGCTCTGCGCGCTGCTGATGCTAACCGGCGGTTTGCAGAACCCGTTTGTGGTCATGCTCGCTGCGCCGGTCACCATCGCCGTCGCCGCCTTGCCGCCCCGCTGGTCGGTCGCGATCGCCGTTATTGCCATGCTCGGGACCGGCGCCATGTGGCTGTGGAGCCTGCCTCTGCCCTGGATTGATGGTCAACCGGTGCAATTGCCAGCCTTCTACATCCTCGGCCTGTGGTCCGCGATCTTCATCGCCGTGGCTTTCACAGCTGTCTATTCCTGGCGCGTCAGCCGTGAGGGGCGCTCGATGGCGACGGCCCTGGCGGCAACGCAAAGCGTTCTCTCACGCGAGCAGCGGCTGTCGGCACTTGGGGCCTTGGCTGCTGCCGCAGCGCACGAGCTCGGCACACCTTTGGCCACGATCCAGCTGACCGCCAAGGAAATGCTGCGCGAGCTGCAGGATAACGACCTTCTACGTGAGGACGCGGAGCTGCTGGTGACGCAAGCCCGACGCTGCCGTGACATCCTCAAGCGGTTGAGCCAGGAGCGGACCGCCTCTGACCAGCGCCATGACCGGGTGGAATTCCTGGCAGCGCTCGAGGAAGCGGCGGCGCCTTTGCGGGGGCTCGGACCAATGGTGGATGTCCACCTGGAACAACCCGGAAGCGCTGCTGCGACGGCGGAGCCGGTCCTGCGCCGCATGCCGGAATTGCTTTATGGCGTTGGCAACTTCATCGAGAATGCGGTGGACTTCGCGGAGACCCGGGTCGTGGTCGAGGGGACGTGGGATGATGATTACATCATGATCCGGATCGAGGATGACGGTGCCGGGTTTTCGCTCGAAATCCTGTCCAAGATCGGCGAGCCCTACGTCACCTCCCGTTCCGGTACGCCGGGTCAGGGCGGGCTGGGCCTGGGTGTATTTATTGCCAAGACGATGATTGAAAAAACCGGCGGCGAGGTCAGTTTTGACAATGCCGGTAGCCAGGGCGGCGCTGTGGTGCGTGTGCGCTGGCCGCGTAAACAGGTAGAGGCCGCGCCGATTGTCCGCTAGGACAGGGGCCGGCGACGCACCGGGGCCTTCCCGGGGCAAGACGTGCGATTGAAAACGAGGATTTGAGCGTGAGCGATTTCGAATTCGAGCTTCCCGAAGACAAGACGCTGATGATCCTGGACGATGATGCGCCTTTCCGCACGCGTCTGGGTCGGGCCATGACCGGGCGGGGCTTTATCGTCTCGGCCGTGGGAACTGTCGATGAAGCCCGGGAAATTGCACGCTCTAACCCGCCTGCCTTTGCCGTCCTGGATCTGCGCCTCGAAGACGGTGATGGGCTTGAAGTGGTGAAGGCGCTGCACGCCTCGCGACCGGACTGCCGTGTTGTCATGCTCACAGGGTATGGAAATATCGCCACGGCTGTTGCTGCCGTGAAGGCCGGTGCCGTCGACTACATGTCCAAGCCTGCCGATGCCGACGACATTATAAAGGCTCTCCTGGCGCATCCGGAGGACAAGCCGGAGCCGCCGGAAAACCCGATGTCGGCAGATCGTGTCCGCTGGGAGCATATCCAGCGCGTCTTCGAACTCTGCGATCACAACGTTTCGGAAACGGCGCGTCGCCTCAACATGCACCGCCGGACGCTGCAGCGCATCCTGGCCAAGCGCGCGCCGCGTTAATCCGTCTCGGCTTCGCCGGCAAAAGCAAAGCCGTAAACCGGGCCGCCATTGGCGCCCTGTACGATCGCCATGGTGCCAAGATCACGATAGCTCTCGCCGGTAAACTCCGCCGCGCCACCTTCCCAGCTGCCAATACGGTTCAAGCTCTTGACCATGTTGTAGTGGAGCATGTCGGTACCGGCATTTTCGCCAGCCTGGATTTCCACCGTGGCCCAGCCCGGCGCATAGGAAACCAGCCAGACGTCGAGCGGTTCATCGGGCGTCTCGCCATCAATATTGACGACGAAGGACCCGAAAGGCCCGTCTTCGATAGTGATTTCAGGCGTGTACGGCATGGCGGTTAGGCGCTCGTCCACCGCGTCAGAGACCTTGTCCTCGTTCCAGCCTGGCGCATTGATCGCGCCATCGACGACAAATTGCGGCGTGTAGAGCCGGTTGAGGCCCAGTCGCGGCAAATAGGTGCGCTGACGGGTGACATATTCCGGGCGGGCATAGGTGTCCGCCCAGCCATACATGTCCCAGTAAGATACTCCGAACGCGAGCACGAAGACATTCTCGCGCTGATCCAGCTCGCCGAGATAGCGGTTGGCATCGGGACACAGCCCACAGCCCTGGCTGGTGAAAAGCTCAACCAGGACCGGGCGCGTCTCGCTCGCTTCATCACCCGCAATGGCGCCAGCATGGGCGGATGCGGGGAAAACCAGGCTGATCGCAAAGAAGAAGGCGGCATACATTCGCATGCCGCCTAGATAAGCACTCCCGCCCGGATCGGCCAATCACTTGGCTGTGACACGGGCCGGAGGTTTATGTCGGTCGCATTAATCGCGGGCCAGATTGCGCAGCACGTAATGCAGGATGCCGCCGTGGCGGAAGTATTCCAGCTCGTTCTCGGTATCGATCCGGGCGCGGACTGGGGCGGTCTTCCTGGTTCCGTCCGGGAAGGTGATCTCGACCGTCATGGACGCGCGCGGCTCGAGCTCGGAAACGCCGGTGATAGTCACGGTCTCGTCGCCCTTCATGCCGAGGCCTTCCCAAGAGACGTTCTCCTCGAACTGCAGCGGCAGCACGCCCATACCAATCAGGTTCGAGCGGTGAATCCGCTCGAAGCTCTCGGCAATCACGGCTTTGACACCGAGCAGGCGCGAGCCCTTGGCCGCCCAGTCGCGCGAGGATCCGGTGCCGTACTCCTTGCCGCCAAAGACGACGAGCGGCGTGCCCTCGGCCTGATACTCCATACAGGCGTCGAAAATATCGACCCGCTTGCCGTCTTTCAGCGTGTAGCCGCCTTCAACCCCGTCGAGCATTTTGTTCTTGATGCGGATATTGGCAAAAGTGCCGCGCATCATGACTTCGTGATTGCCGCGACGCGAGCCGTAGGAGTTGAACTCGAGAACCGGAACCTGGCGTTCCTGCAGATAGCGGCCGGCGGGGCTGTCGGCCTTGATCGATCCGGCCGGGGAAATGTGGTCGGTGGTAATCGAGTCTCCGAACAGGCCCATGATCTTGGCGTCAATGACATCACCGGGCGCTTCCGGTTCCATCGTCATGCCTTCGAAATAGGGCGGGTTCTGCACATAGGTTGAAGTGTGATCCCAGGCATAGGTCAGGCCGCCTTCGACCTGGATGGACGCCCAGGCTTCATCGCCCTTGAAGACGTTGGCATAGCGCGTGGCGAACATGTCCGGCGTGACCGAGGACCGGGTTGTGTCGGCGATTTCCTGCGCGCTCGGCCAGATATCCTTCAGATAGACATCATTGCCGTCCTGGTCCTGGCCGATAGCGTCCTTGGTGATGTCGATCGTCATCGAACCGGCAATGGCATAGGCCACCACCAGCGGCGGCGAGGCCAGGTAATTGGCGCGTACATCCGGGCTGATCCGGCCTTCGAAATTGCGGTTGCCGGAAAGCACCGAGGTTGCCACCAGGTCATTGGCAT
This sequence comes from Maricaulis sp., assembly GCF_030149235.1. Lineage (GTDB taxonomy): Bacteria > Pseudomonadota > Alphaproteobacteria > Caulobacterales > Maricaulaceae > Maricaulis. Next base: position 74,531 of record NZ_JASBRW010000004.1, read on the forward strand.
TGATGGTTTTCGAGATCGCAGGCGGCAGCGGGCCGGAATTGCCGATACAGGTGGTGCAGCCATAGCCCACCAGGTTGAAGCCCAGCGCATCAAGATCATCCTGCAGGCCGGCGCGTTCGAGATAATCGGTGACAACCTGGGAGCCCGGGGCCAGCGAGGTCTTCACCCAGGGCTTGACCTTCAGTCCCTTGGCCACGGCGTTGCGGGCCAGCAGGCCGGCGCCGAGCATCACGGACGGGTTGGAGGTGTTGGTACAGGAGGTGATCGCCGCGATGGCGACATCGCCATTGGTGAAGGCGAAATCCTCACCTTCGACCGGTGCCGATTTACCCATTTCATCGCCCTTGCCGTATTCGCGCTCCATGGCCTCCGCAAAGGCCGGCGCGGCTTCGGTCAGGATCACGCGATCCTGTGGCCGTTTCGGACCGGAGATCGCGGGCACGACCGTGGTCATGTCCAGGTGCAGCGTATCGGTGAAGACCGGGTCGGCCTCATAGTCCGGGCGGAACATGCCCTGGGCCTTGGAATAGGCCTCGACCAGGGCGACGCGTTTGTCGTCGCGACCGGTGGCGCGCATGTAGGCCAGGGTTTCATGGTCGACCGGGAAGAAACCGCAAGTGGCTCCGTATTCCGGCGCCATATTGGCGATCGTGGCTTCATCCTCGAGCGAGAGATGGTCGAGGCCGGAGCCGTAGAATTCAACAAACTTGCCGACAACGCCGCGGGCGCGGAGCATTTCCACCACGCGCAGAACGAGGTCTGTGGCCGTTGAGCCTTCCGGCAGTTTTCCGGTCAGTTCAAAGCCGATGACCTCCGGGATCAGCATCGAGACCGGCTGGCCGAGCATGGCGGCCTCTGCCTCGATACCGCCGACACCCCAACCGAGCACAGCGATACCATTGATCATGGTGGTGTGGCTGTCCGTGCCGACACAGGTATCCGGATAGGCGATGGTTTCGCCGTTTTCCTCACGCGTCCACACAGCCTGGGCCAGGTTCTCCAGATTGACCTGGTGGATAATGCCGGTGCCCGGTGGGACAACGCGGAAATTATCGAAGGCCTTGGCGCCCCATTTGAGGAATTTGTAGCGCTCGCCATTGCGCTGGTATTCGCGCTCGACGTTTTTGCTGAAGCTCTGCTCGCCGCCGAAATAGTCGACCATGACCGAGTGGTCGATTACCAGGTCGACGGGAACCTGCGGGTTGATGCGCTCGGGGTCGGCGCCGAGCTTGCCGGCCGCATCACGCATGGCGGCCAGATCGACGACGGCGGGTACGCCGGTAAAATCCTGCATCACCACACGGGCCGGGCGATAGGCGATCTCGTGCGTCGAGCTCTTGCTGGTCAGCCAGGCCGCCATGGCCTCGATATCGTCCTTGGTTACGGTCTTGCCGTCTTCAAAGCGCAGCAGGTTTTCCAGCAGAACTTTGAGCGAGGCGGGGAGCCGGGAGATGCCGGCCAGGCCGTTTTCTTCAGCGGCTTTGAGATCGAAATAGGAATAGGTCTCGCCGGCTGCGGTCAGCGTGCGCTTGCAGGAAAAACTGTCGAGAGAGGCCATTGAGATCGTCCTCGGCTGTAAAGGGCGCGCCTGCGCCGTGGGGGAGGGGAACCGTTTCGGGTTCAGTGCTGCGTGCGTTTTAGCCGCACACATGCTGCGGTGCAATGCGGCCCCAACGCGTTGACGCGAGCCCGGCAATTGGGCGACATGCGGTGAATGACCCAGATTGTCGAAGTCTTGCCGGATCTTGCGCCCTTTGAGAGCTTTGCGCTCAAAGTCGCGGACTTGACCCTGTCCCGGGGGGATTTGCGCCTGGTTGAGGGGCTGAACCTGTCCCTGTCCAGTGGCGATGCGGTGTTCCTGATGGGCGCCAACGGTACCGGCAAGACGACCTTTCTGCATGCTCTCGCCGGCCTTGTCCGGCCCGACCGGGGCCAGATCATGCTGGGCGATACGCCGCTCGACCCTGAAGCCTCCGAATGGATCGGCTGGCTCGGGCATGTCGACGGGCTCAAGCCGAACGAAACCGTACGGGAGACCTTGCGCTTCTGGGCCGGGCTGCAGGGGGAGCGCAAACCGCCGATCATGCCGGTCCTCAAAGCGCTGGATATCGGACATCTCATTGACCGCCCGACGGGGCGTCTGTCGCGGGGGCAACAGCGCCGTGTCGCCTTTGCCCGTGTGGCGGTCGCCAACCGGCCGCTCTGGCTGCTCGATGAGCCGGCAGGTCCGCTGGACCAGCGGGGCCGTGACCGCTTGGCTGAGCTGGTGGCCTGGCATCGGGGGCGCGGCGGTATCGTGATCGCGGCGACGCACCAGACCCTCGATTGGCCCGGAGCGGAAACGCTGGAGCTGATCCGATGAGCGCGCTGCTGCAAGTCTTTGCCCGCGAGGCCCGTCTGGCCTGGGCCGGAGGCGGGGGCGCTGCCGGACCGGCGGCCTTCTTCCTGGCGTGTATCTCCATTGTCCCTCTGGCTGTCGGGCCGCAGGCGGAACGCCTCGTCGCCATGGGCCCGGGCATTGCCGCTATCGCTGCCCTGCTCGCCGTGGTCCAGACCGCTGAGCGCCTGTTTGCCGATGACGCTTCGGACGGAACCCTTGAACTCTATGTTCTGATGCCGGTCAGCCCGGCGCTGCTGGCCCTGGCCAAGGTGCTGGGTCAGTCTGCTGCCACACTGGCACCGCTTCCGTTTATCGCGATGGTCGGCGGGATCATGTTCGGACTCGATTTTGCCCAGTCGGCCCTCGTTGGGCTGGCCCTGTTCTGCGCGCTGCCGGCGCTGGCCCTGATCGCAGGGTTTGCCGGTGCTCTGGCAGCGGGGGTGAAGCGCGGCGGCTTGCTGATCGCCCTGATCGCCATCCCGATGATGATCCCGGCCCTGATCTTTGCCTCCGGTGCGGGCCGGGCAGCGCTTGAGGGCGAATGGGACCGGGCCTGGGCCACCGTCTTGCTCACCTTGGCCGTGTCGCTTGGCACCATGGCGCTGATGCCCTTTGGTATCGCCGCCGCAATGCGGGCCCGGACGGGCTAGTGCGACCGCATGTCAGTTGCCCTTTGTCTGCCGTGTGAGTAAGGGAGCGAGCATGCTGTCCTACTTTTCCAACCCCCAGCGTTTCGACCAGCTCGCCCGCATTGCCATCCCGGTTTGCGGTTTCGGCGGATTGGTCCTGGCCGTGATCGGGGTCTACATCTCCTTCTTCGCCTCGCCTCCGGACTATCAGCAAGGCGATACGGTGCGGATCATGTATGTCCACGTGCCCGCCGCCTACATGGCATCAGCTATCTATGCCGGCATGGCGGTGGCGAGTTTCATCTTCTTCGTCTGGCGCCATTCCCTGGCTGATGCGGCTGCGGACGTCATGGCGCCCATCGGCGCGATCTTTACCGCCCTGGCCCTGGCTACCGGTTCGCTCTGGGGCAAGCCGATGTGGGGCACATGGTGGGAATGGGATGCGCGGATGACCTCCGTCCTGGTCATGCTGTTGATCTATCTCGGCTATATCGCCCTGCGCGGGGCCATTGAGGACCGCCAGCTTGCCGCCCGCATGGCCGCCATCCTGGCCATGATCGGCGTCATCAATCTCGTCATCGTCCGGTTTTCGGTTGAGTGGTGGTCGAGCCTGCACCAGCCGGCTTCGATCATCCGCATGGACGGGCCGACCATTGATGGCAGCCAGCTGACCCCGCTCTTCCTGATGATGGGCGCCTACACGCTTCTAACCGCCTGGCTGGTCTTCTACCGCTTGCGCTCGCGCGCCCTTGTCCAGCGGGCCCGCTCGATCCAGAGCCGCCGTGAGCGGGAGGGCATGTGATGCAGGATTTTCTGAGCATGGGCGGCTATGCGTTTTACGTCTGGGGCTCCTGGGGCGTTTCCGCCCTTGCCATTATCGGTCTGATCGTCTTCGCTCTTCTGGAACGCGCCGGGGCCAGGTCCCGCCTGCGCGAACTGGAAGAGGATGCCGGGTAATGCGGGTATTTCAGGTGCTGGCGCTGGTGGCGATCATCGCCCTGGCGGGTCTTCTCGGCTGGCGCGAATACCAGCTCAATTATGCCCCGCGTCCGGCCCTACCCGCGCTTGAGCTGACCGGGCTGGAAGCCCGCGCTGGCTTTGATCCTTCCGGGCAATCCCAGGCCTATCTCATCAATGTCCTATCGCCCGATTGTCTTGATTGTAGAAGCCAAATGCCGGTGCTGAGCGCCCTGGCGGCTGAAGGCATAACCCTTTACGCCCTGTTCCACGGCGAAGATGCGGATGCCGCCAACCTGTTTCTCGACGAATATGGCGATCCGTTTGCCGGCGTCATGCTGACGACCGGCGACGAGCTGCTCGCCGATTTTGGAACATCCGACCTGCCCTTCACGGTTATCGTGTCCAATGAAGGCGAGATCATCGCTTTGATCGAAGGAGCGATCGATCTGTCGGTGTTGCAGTCGAAAATCTACCCGGCCCTCGAGCGCGAGGCGCGGCGAAACCGCGGCTGACACGGGAGGCAAATGCCATGGATTGGCGATATGAGACGTGGCGCCGGACCGGCCTTGTCCTGATCGGGCTCTTCTGCGTTTTTGGATTGCTGGCCGTGCTGTTGCCCAACCCAGCTTGGGAGCGCGGGGTGGTTACCGTATGGTTGGTAGGCGCTGCCAATATCCTTGGCACCCGTTTGCTCCGCCGCCGAGCAGGCCTCTAGCGGGCTATTCCGCGGCGACCGTACTGTCGGGATTGTTCAGCTTTTTCGCCGCTTTCTTGGCGGCTTTCTTGGCTTTGGCCTTGGCTTTTTCCTTGGCCTTCTTCTTGGCCTTCTTCTTTTTCTCTTTTTCCTTTTCGCGCGCCTTTTTGGCGGCTTCCTCGCCCTTCTCCAGCGTGATCGCGATGCGGCGCAGGGTTTCCAGGAAGCTGGCCCGCTTGTTCTTGGGCAGAGATGACAGGATCGCTTCGTCTGCTTCCATGGCACCGAGCGTGGCGACCTCGAGCAGGGTGCGTCCCTCGGTGGAGAGTTTCACAGCGTTGGCCCGCGCATCGCCCTCGAGCTTTTCCCGCTCCAGCAGCCCGTTCTTGACCATGCGGGCGACGAGCTCGGCCAGGGTCGAACGGTCGATGCCCGTCGCTTTCACGAGATCAGTCTGGGTCAGGCCTTCCTGCTGTGCTGTTGCGTGCAGCACGGCGAACTGGCGCTGGGTCAGGCGCGCTCCGGCCATGGCATTCGTAAAGCGCTCGGAGGCGAATTGCTGGGCCCGATGGAGCAAGTGGCCCGGCGACTCGGCGAGATTGAATCCCGACGTATCAGGCAGTTCTCTCGACATGGTCCACTCCGCGTATGCCCCTGCTCACCATAGGGCCGATTTATAACGCGAAAATGACGATTGTCCGAGCACGGATTTTCACAATCCGATCAGGCCTCGTCCGCTTCGGCTTTCTGGTATTTGAACAGCAGCGGTAATTGCGCCGCGGCGAACAGCATGGAGGCGACAAGCACGCCGAGCTTGGCGTTTGACCAGAAGGCTTCGGTCAGGACCAGACCGTCGAACCAGCGCGCGCTTTCCGGCACGACGGTATCGGTGATGTGGCGCCACATCACCTCATTGGCCAGGGCCAGGACCTGGAACCAGAGTGCCCAGCGGACAGCCAGCAGCGTCCAGGCTTCATCCGGCAGGTCGAAAATATGTTCGAAGAAGATCTTCCAGACATTATGCCCGGCTGCGATCGAGCCAAGGACGAGGAAGGACAGGAAGATATTGATGATGGTCGGCTTGATGTAGATGAAGATCGGGTCCTGCAACCAGATCCCCATGGCCCCAAAGCCCAGCACGATAATCGTGGTGAAGACCAGCATCGGCGGAATGCGGTTCTCGATCCGGATCGACGCGACCAGGGCGATGGTGACCGCGATCATATAGGCCCCGGTGCCAATATAAAGCGCCTGATCCGGCACATAGAAACGGCACACATTGTAGACGAGGATCCAGACCGCGATCGGGCCGGCATCAATCATCAGGCGGGAGGATTGCTCGGTAGTGGACTGGGACTGGCTCACATTTTTCTCCCGTCAGGTCGACATCATACGCATTACTACGAGCCCGAAGGCCAAAAGGATTGCCAGGGCGATGCGTCTTGGGCCGAAGGGTTCTTTCAGGACCCAGGCCGCGAGTAAAGCGCCAAACACGACAGAGGTCTCGCGCAAAGCCGACATCGGGCCGACCGGGGCTACGGAAAATGCATATAAAGCAAAGCCGTAGGACCCGCTTCCAAAGATTGCCGCGACCGTGCCCCAGCGAAGCTCCTGGCGGATCAGACCGGGCAGGGAGCGGCCGCGCCGGATCGCGGCGGTTGCGGTGATCGGGATCGATGTGACGATCAAAAACCAGCCGACATAGACCAGCGGATTGCCGGCGGCGCGGGCTCCGGCGGCGTCATTGACGGAATAGAGCGCGGTCATCATCGCTGCGATGGCAGCAAAGCCCAGCGCAGCCAGTTTCGGTGCGCCGCCTTTCTCGGGCCAGCCAAACCCCAGCACGGCGAGCGAGGCGATGGCGAGGCCCAGGATTTCCCAGGCCGACAGGCTCTCGCCGAGAAATGCCAGCGCGGCAATGGCGGCCAGCGCCGGGGCGCCGCCCCGCATGACCGGGTAGACCAGGCCCATATCCCCACGCTCATAGGCAGCGATCATCGCCATCTGAAAGACCCAGTGCAGCACCGCCCCGATCAGCAGAAAACGCCAGACTTCCCAATCGGGTAACGGGTTGAGGAGAACGATGGGCAGGTAGAAAATCGCTCCTGCCAACATCATGACAGCCCGGAAGGTCAGCCGGTCTTCGGCGCGTTTGGTCAGCAGCCCCATGACCGCGTGCAGGGAGGCCGAAGCCAGCATGGCAAGCGAGGCGAGCGGAAGGGCCTCGCTCAAACCCTAACCCTCGAGTCCGGCAAGGGCGCGGGAGAAGCCTTCGGCGTTGAAGGGCTGCAAGTCCTCTTCGCCTTCGCCGATGCCGATATAGTGGATCGGCAACTGGAACTTCTCGGCCACCTGGACCAGCGCCCCGCCTTTCGCGGTGCCGTCCAGCTTGGTCATGATGACACCGCTGACATCGGAGGCCTCCATGAAGGCCTGGGCCTGGGACACGGCATTGGAGCCGACCGTGCCGTCGAGCACCAGCAGAACCTCATGTGGCGCATCGGGGATTTTCTTGCGGATCACCCGGACGATCTTCTTGAGCTCTTCCATCAGCTCGGACTTGTTCTGCAGCCGCCCAGCCGTATCGATCAGAACGACATCGCGGCCCTCGGCCTGCGCCTGTTCCAGGGCGTCAAAGGCCAGCCCCGCGGCATCGGCACCGATCTCGCGCTTGACCACAGGCGCCTTGGCGCGCTCGGCCCAGACCGACACCTGTTCGATGGCCGCCGCGCGGAAAGTATCGCCGGCGACGAGCAAGGGATTGCGGCCCTCGCGTTTCAGCTTGACGGCGATCTTGCCGAGCGTCGTGGTTTTGCCCGAGCCGTTGACGCCGACGAAGAGAACGACGCGGGGCTGTTCGCCGTCGAGGGCCAGCGGGCGTTCGAGCGGTTCGAGGGTTTCTGCCACCACCTCGGCCAGGGCCTCGCGCACTTCCTCGTCGGAGACTTCCTTGTCGAAACGGTCCTTGGCCAGGCGTTCGGTGACGCGCATGGCAGCCTGGGCGCCCAGGTCTGCCGCAATCAGCGTGTCTTCCAGCTCCTCGAGCGCTTCAGCATCCAGCTTGCGCTTGGTGAAGATCGCCGTGACGCTTTCGCCGAGCTTGGAGGAGGTGCGCTTGAGGCCGGCGGCCAGTCGGGAAAAGAAACCCGGCTTCTTCTCACTCATTGAGACAAAATCCCGTGCAGTTCACGCCCGTCATGGCGCGAAACCTCAATATTCACAAGAGCTCCCGGTCGAGGGGCCGTATTTTCGTCAAACCGGATGGCGGCAAAATTGGCGGCCCGGGCAAAACCGGGGCGCTCTACCAAAGCGCCCTCGATACGGCCGATCATGCCGTCGAGATGCTGTTCCAGCGCCGCTTCCGCCCTGGCTCGCAATTGCTGGGCGCGATCCTTGATCAGGGCGCGGTCGAGCTGCGGCATGCGGGCTGCCGGTGTGCCCGGGCGCGGCGAAAACGGGAAAACGTGCAGATAGGCCAGGTGGCATTCATCCACCAGAGCCAGCGAATTGGCGAACATCGCGTCGGTCTCGGTGGGGAAACCGGCAATGATATCGGCGCCAAAGGCAATCTCGGGACGCTTGGCTTTCAATCCCTGGCACAGGGCGATGGCATCTTCGCGCGAATGACGCCGTTTCATGCGCTTGAGGATCATATTGTCGCCGGCCTGGAGCGAAAGATGCAGATAGGGCGCGATCCGTGCCTCACCGGTGACCGCGTCGAACAGGGCGTCGTCGATCTCGATGGCATCGATGGAGGACAGGCGCAGTCGCGGCAGATCCGGTACCTGGGTCAGGATCGCCTGAACCAGCCGGCCCAATTGCGGTTCGCCTGGCAGGTCGCCACCCCAGGAGGTCAGGTCGACCCCGGTCAGCACCACCTCGCTATGGCCCTTGTCGACCAGTGCCTTGATCTGGTCGACGACCTCGCCGGCCGGGACCGAGCGGGAATTGCCGCGGCCATAGGGGATAATGCAGAAGGTGCAGCGATGATCGCAGCCGTTCTGAACCTGGACATAGGCGCGGGCGCGATTGTCCATGCCGTCGACGAGATGGCCGGCGGTTTCACGCACGCTCATGATGTCGTTGACGCGCACTTTCTCGCTGCCGCCGAGCAAGGTTGCCGGCTCGAAGGTCTCGGCCTTGAGCTTGTCATCATTGCCGATCACGCGATCGACCTCGTCCATCTTGGCGAACATGTCCGGGTCGACCTGGGCGGCACAGCCGGTGACGATGATCTTCGCGTCCGGGTTTTCGCGGCGGGCGCGGCGGATCTGCTGGCGTGCCTGGCGCACGGCCTCATTGGTCACGGCGCAGGTATTGACCAGAATAGCGTTGGTCAGCCCCTTTTCGCGCGCATGCTGACGCATCACCTCGCTCTCCCAACCATTGAGGCGGCAGCCGAAAGTCATGATGTCGAGGCCTGGCTCCCCGGGCGTTTGCACCTGGGACGGCGTGTCGGCTCCGGACGCGGCAGGATTGTCGTCACGCGCTTGGGTCATGGCCGCTGGATAAGGGGGCTGGAGGGCGGATTGTCAAGCAGGACGGCTCAGGCCGCCGGTGTGAAGCGCTACCCCGGGGTCGGCCATCAGGCCAGTGCCAACGAGAACGGGCGGCTCATTGAGCCGCCCGTTGATCATCTGGCTACGGCAGGCAGGCGATCACTCCGCCGCAGCGGCTTCCTGCTCGTCCATCCAGCGCCGCATCTTGGCTTCCAGCGCGGAGAGCGGCATGGCGCCGTCTTGCAGCAGGGTGTCGTGGAAATCGCGGATGTCGAAATTCTCGCCCAGGCGTTCCTCGGCCTCGGCGCGCAGATCGCGCATCAACAGCTCGCCGGTCTTGTAGGCCAGGGCCTGGCCCGGCCAGGCGATATAGCGCAGGACCTCGGTGCGCACATTGTGCGGAGCCAGGGCGGAGTTCTCGAGCAGGCAGGCTTCGGCCTCCTCGCGCGTCCAGCCCATATAGTGCATGCCGGTATCGACCACGAGGCGGCAGGCGCGCCACATCTCATAGGTCAAGCGGCCGAAATGCTCGTACGGCGTGCGGTAGAGGCCCATATCGATGGCGAGGTTCTCCGTGTAAAGGCCCCAGCCCTCGCCGAAGGCCGTGATATAGGTCTGCTGGCGGAAGGCCGGCACGTTTTCCAGCTCGCGGGCGATGGCGATCTGGTGGTGATGGCCCGGTACCGCCTCGTGCACGGTCAGTGCCGGCAGGACGTAGAGCGGGCGCTGGTTGAGGGCGTAGGTGTTGACCATATAGCCTCCGGCAATGCCGCGTTCCGGATCGCCCGGCCAGTAGCGGCCGGTCGTGTAGGTCGGCGCCATGGTCGCCGGGACCGCGCGCACGCCATAGGGCAGCCGCGGCAAATTGCCGAAGAAGCGCGGCATGGCGTCGTCCGCCAGCTTGGACAGGTAGGCCGCGTGCATCAGCAGCTCTTCTTCCGTCTCGGCGTAGAATTGCGGATCGGTGCGCAGGAAGTTGAGGAAGTCGGCGAACGACCCTTCAAACCCGGTCTCGGCGATGACTTCTTCCATCTCGCCACGAATGCGGGCGACTTCGGCGAGGCCGCGCTGGTGCACTTCCTCTGGCGAGGTGTCCAGCGTCGTGTGATAGCGCGTCACGGACTGGTAGTATTCGCGGCCCCCCGGCACGTCGGAAATACCGATCGTGTCGCGGGATCCCTCGTAATACTCGCCCTGGAAGAAGTTCAGCAGGTTTTCATAGGCCGGCAGAACCGTTTCATTGATGGCGGCCATGGCTTCGTCGCGCAGGCGGGTGCGCTCGCCCTCGTCGAGTGCCTCGGGCAGCGCATCGATTGGCGCGATGAGCATGTCGCGCAGCGTTTCCGGATCGTTGAGGCTCTCCATCTGCGAGATGACACCGTCGACGATGATGCGTGGCTGGGTGAAGCCGGTCTCGATGCCTTCGCGCATCCAGGTGATATTCTGGTCGAACACGCCGGGAATGCCATTGAGGCGCTGGATCCAGGCCTCGCCCTCCTCGATCGTCCGCGGACGGGTGGAGGAGGCGGCATAGGTCGGCCCGGTGAAGAAGCCGCTATCGGACATGAAGGGCGTGCGCGAGGTGTCGAACTGGGCCAGTTCGACCTGGAATTTGAGCAGGTAGTCGAGAACGACATAGGAAACCTGCTCGCTCTCGGTCAGCGTAGCTACATCGATGGCTTCCAAGCGCTCCAGGAATTCCGCTTGGCGTGCGGTCTGGGCGGCTTGCGCTTCGCGGGAGATGTCATCCCACTGGCCCATGGCCTCGACATCGCCCCGGCGGGCGCGGGCATTCGTGCTGTTCTCCACCCGATAGGCTTCGAACTCCTCGATCAGCGCATTGAAGGCGACAGAGGCTTCGCTTTCTGCCACAGCGGCTGCTTGGGCGGCCGTGCTCTCAGCAGCGGTCTCGGGCGCCTGGTCGGCCGGAGCAGGCGCTTCAGTGGCGGGTTGGCAGGCGGCGACCAGCAGGCTGGCGGCGGCGATTGGAACAAGACGCATGAGTTCTCCCCTTATTACCGGTCTCGGCAATTCCTGTGTCGGCGCACACTGTGTAGCCGGACAAGTCGGGGAGCAATCTAGTTCAATGGACGTCCGGCGATAAGGGCCGCGCAGCCATTGGTCTGTAAATCGCCCTCTCCGGGGATGATGTGCTGGCCGCGTTCAACAGAGCCATCGGTCGGCCTGTAGGACATTTCCGTCACCGTCCCATCTTCCAGACGCACCCGGAAAACACTGTCGACGCTGGCATTGCCATAGCTGCCGCCAATGCGGCCTTCGAACGTCATGCCCGGCGCGAACCCGGCTGCTGCCGCCGGCCCGTCCGGGTCGACAGAGACGAGAACAAACTCGCCCGCCTCATTGCGCATGCCTTCCATGCCATAGACGAAGCGCGGCCGCTCGAATTGTTCGACCGTACCGCAAGCACCGAAACTGTCCTCTGGCAACGCGACCGGCTCGCCCTGCATGATATGGCGCTCTACGAGTTCGCTGATATCGAGGCCGGTGACCTCCTGGGTGACCCGTGTGAGGCGTCGAGCCGGAGCTCCCTCCTCCCCCGTTTCGCGTAGGGCGAACATGACATCGTCGAGATCCTGCGACCCGTCGCTGTGCATGCGGATCAGGTGATCGAGCAAACCGGCGAACACCATGCCGCGGTGATAGGCGAGGCGCTGATACGGTGCGCTCGACCAGAATCCGCCAACAATGCCGCTATTCGGGGCTCCGCGGACCGGCGAGAAACTGTCCTCCAGCAAGGCTTCATTCCAGTTTGCGATGGCCGTCTGTGCATCCCAGACCCCGCCAAGGACGCCGGCCCGCTGGGTCAGGAAGTCGGTGAAGCCTTCGGAGAACCAGTAATCGGCAATCTGTTCTTCTGAGCCCTCAATAAACCCGCCCAGCCGCACCGGGTTTCAGGTGTGGACGTGCTCGTGCTGGAGAATGCGCAACAGTGTCATGGCATCGCCGTTATCGGTGGCGAAAAAGGCAAAGCTGTCGGCCAGGTTGGTGCCGCCGAGGGTGGAATAATTGGGCTGCGAGATCAGCGGCAGGGCTGTGACCAGGAAGGGCTCGCCCTGTGTGCCCCAATAGGTCTGGTTGGCGCGGAGAACGCCTTCAACGCCGGAGAAGAAGTCCGCATCGGAGAAACCGATATCGCCGCGCATGGCCACGCGGAGGGGGGCACCCGCGATATCGGCTTCGGACAGGCGGAAGTCACCGGCGACGATAACCGAGGTGAGGAAATCCTCCGCGTCCGGCTCGCCTTCGTGCTGCAGGTCGGAAATCAGAGGCCAGGCCTCAGTGTTGTCGTTCTGCCAGAGGCCGAAGCGGTAATCGGTCAAATTCTGTGGATAGATGAAGACGGTATGTCCGATCATGTGGACATAGTCCTCAGTGACCACCGGGCGGTAATAGTCATGGGCCAGTGCGTCCGGATCGCCGGGACGGTCTGGTATGATGCGCCATTGCAGTGCGATGCGTGCGCCTGGTTCGTGCCGGATCAGTCTTTCGCTGGCGCTGTCACCGTCGGCCAGTTCGCCGGCACTCAGAAGGGTAAGGTCCGAGACGTTTTTCCAGAGGTCCGCCTCGCCGCCCCACTCATTGGGCAGGATGACAGCCGTTTCGCCGTCCTCTTCGCCGGTGAATACCAGGCTCATGCGAACATCGGCGATCTCACCGGCGCGCGGCGTCACCTCAATCGTATAGAGCGCCATGTCCGCCGCTGCGGTCATCGGGCTGGTCTGTGCTGCAAGAGCAGCCGCCAAGGCGGTGAGTGTCATTCTGGTCCCCGGTCCATATCGCTTTTCGATAAATGCCTTCTCGCAGAGAAAGCGAATCGGGGCCAATTAAGCTTTGGAAAGATTAGTTCTTGAGGCGGAATCTCTGCGTCAGGCCGAGACGTTTGGTGACAAGCTCATCGACTTTCCGGGCTGGCAGGAGTTTCGGCAGCGTCCAGTTGGTGAAGCGCTGGGGCACGATGGCATAACGGAAATTCGGCTTGGCGTCGGTGAAGGCGCGATAGACGCGATCGGCGATCTTGGACGGCGGGAAACCCTTCTCGCCCATGCTTGACATGTAATTCCGAAGGCCGACCAGGGCATCGTAGAAGACCGACTTCTCATAGCCGGAGACATCCACCTCGTCCGACTTGGCCCAAATCGGGGTCGACACCGCGCCGGGGCCGATCACGATGACCTGGATGCCGAAGACATTGAGTTCGCGGCGCAGGGATTTCGACAGGCCTTCAAGACCGTGCTTGGAGGCGGCGTAAGGCGCGAGGAATGGAGCGCCCATCTCGCCGGCCATGGACGACATCATCACGATCCGGCCCGGCGGCCCCTCCAGTGCAAGATCAGCCCCGAGAAGCGGTCCGAAAGCCTGGGTGACGCGCAGCTGGCCGGTCAGATTGATGGCAATCTGGCGCTCGAAATCCTCGATTGGCAGTTCCAGGATCGGGCCGGCCACGGCGACGCCCGCATTATTGACCAGACCATTAAGCGTACGACCGTCCAGCGCGTCGCGGACCTGGGCGGCGGCCTTGTCGATCGCCGGCTGATCGGTCACGTCCATGAAGAGCGGGGTGACGCTGTCGCCGAAAGCATCGGTGAGTCGCTTGGCGTCTTCCGGCTTTCGCACGGCGGCGAAGACATGCCATTTCTTGGATACGAGTTTTTCGACGCAGCCATAACCGATACCGGTCGATGCGCCGGTGACGACGGCGGTTTTCTGGGTCTTGCTCACTTGGATCTCCCTCTTTGGCGGGGAAGTTAGCGCCTTTTGACGCTTTGGCCATGGCCGGGTGAGCTAGTCCTCAACAATTCCCGCCCGGCGCGCGATGATACGGTCGAGCATGCGTGCCGGCATCAGCTTGGGAAGGGTCCAGTTGTTGAACCGGTCGGGCACTACGGCATAGGCCAGGCGCGGCTCGGTCTCGGTGAGGGCGCGGAAGATGCGGTCAGCGATGATTTCCGGCTTGAGTCCTTTCGGGCCCATCGCGGTGAGGAAATCGCGAAAATGCGTCATTGCCGGATAGAGCGGGGAGTTGTGATAGGGCGTCGCATCAACCTCGCCGGCCTTTTCCCAGATCGGTGTCGCCACCATACCTGGTTCGATCATGATGACCTTGATACCGTAATGCTGCAGCTCAATGCGCAGGCATTTCGACAGGCCTTCGACCGCGTGCTTGGAGGCGAAATAGGGCGCCATGAAGGGAGAGCCGAGCTGCCCGGCGACCGAAGACAGCATGACAATCCGGCCCGACTCGCCCGTGCGCGCCTTGTCGGTCCCCAGCAGCGGCCCGAAGGCCTGGGTGACGCGCAGGACCCCGGTGACATTGATGTCCATCTGCTGCTGGAATTCCTCGATCGGCAATTCCATCGCCGGCCCGCCCATGGCGACGCCGGCATTATTGACCAGCCCATCCAGGCGCCTGCCGCCCAGGGCTTCCGCGACCTGGCTGGCCGCCCGGGCGATGGAGGCGGCGTCCGTGACGTCCACCATCAGAACTGTGACGGCTTCGCCGAAAGCTGACTGGACCTCATCAGCTTCGGTTTGCGTCATCACGGTTGCGAAGACATGCCACCCCTCGGCCACGAGACGCTCCGTTGTCGCGCGTCCAATCCCCGAGACGGTACCAGTGACGACGGCGGTTTTTGAGTTTTGATGCATCAGTTATGGCCTCCTGGAATCTTACGCTAAAGCGCTGTTGGGGCAGGACCAATCCTTAAGACGGTATGAAAAGTGTCGGCAAGTTGTCAGCGGGGTGCGCCGGGGCGCGTTGACCCTGACATTTCCCGGCCTATTGTGCCATCCCGATACTTATTCCTGTTGCGTGACGGGGCTTCACGCGACGTTTCGCCGAACAAGAGACCGGCCCTCCCGGCCGATCAGAAGGAAGGGGCACCGCATGTCTTCCGAGTGGTCTGACCCGCGTCCGATGTCACCGCACCTGCAGGTGTGGCGCTGGCATGCGACGATGGCGTCTTCAATACTGCACCGCGCCACGGGCGTGGCCAATTATGTCGGCGCTGTCGCCATCGCTGTCTGGATCATCCTGCTGGCGGTCGGCGCCGAGTCGAGCATCGGCTTCTTGTTCGAAGGCTGGATGGCCTGGGTGACCCGTTTCGGCCTCATCGCCCTGACCTATTCGGTCAGCTATCACTGGCTCAACGGCCTGCGCCACCTGTTCTGGGATTTCGGCAAGGGTTATGACGCCAAGGGTTCAAACCAGCGTTCCATCCTGATCATGATCGGTGCCGTAATCCCGACGGCTCTGCTCTGGCTCAATCTGGGGAATTGATCATGTCGGATTATCGTACCCCTACCGCCAAAGTCCGCGGCCTCGGCGCTTCCGGTCATGGTGCCGGTCACTGGATCGCACACCGCGTGTCCTCGATCGCCATGTTCCTTCTTGCACCTGTCTTCGTCTGGATGCTGGCCACCTCCGGTGCTCCTGATGCCGATGCGATGCGCGCCTTCCTCGCCTCGCCGGCCGGTTCCATTGTGACCCTGCTGACCCTGACTGCGGCGTTCTATCACATGCGCATGGGTATGCAGGTGATCATCGAGGACTACATCCACAAGCCGGGCACGAAGGTGTTGCTTCTGGTCGGCAATACGCTGCTGACCATGGGCCTGTGGCTGGTCACCGCCTTCTTCCTGGTCAAATTCGCGCTGTAACGGACGTTTCTCATGGCTGAATACAACTGGATCGATCACACCTATGACGTGGTCGTCGTCGGCGCCGGCGGCTCCGGCCTGCGCGCCGCCCTCGGGGCCTCCCAGGCCGGTCTGAAGACCGCCTGTATCTCCAAGGTTTTCCCGACCCGCTCGCACACGGTCGCAGCCCAAGGCGGTATCTCCGCTTCGCTCGGCAATATGGGCGAGGATGACTGGCGCTGGCACATGTACGACACCGTCAAGGGCTCCGACTGGCTCGGTGACCAGGATGCGATCGAATATCTCTGCCGCAACGCGCCGGCAGCGGTTTACGAGCTGGAGCACTGGGGGGTGCCCTTTTCGCGCACCGAAGACGGCAAGATCTACCAGCGTGCCTTCGGCGGCATGACCCGTAATTTCGGCGAAGGCCCGGTCCAGCGCACCTGCGCAGCCGCCGACCGTACCGGACACGCCATCCTGCACACTCTTTATGGCCAGTCGGTCCGTAATGAGACCGAGTTCTTCATCGAGTATTTCGCCCTCGACCTGATCATGGACGAGGACGGGGCCTGCCGCGGCATCACCGCCTGGAAGCTGGACGACGGTACGCTGCACCGTTTCCGGGCCCAGAAGGTGATCCTGGCGACCGGCGGTTATGGCCGGGCCTATTTCTCCGCCACCTCGGCTCACACCTGTACCGGTGACGGCAACGCCATGGTGCTGCGCGCCGGCCTGCCGCTGCAGGACATGGAGTTTGTCCAGTTCCACCCGACCGGCATTTACGGCGCCGGCGTTCTCATCACCGAGGGCGCGCGCGGTGAGGGCGGTTATCTGACCAATTCGGAGGGTGAGCGCTTCATGGAGCGCTATGCGCCATCGGCCAAGGACCTCGCCTCGCGTGATGTTGTCTCGCGCTCGATGACGATCGAGATCCGTGAAGGTCGTGGTGTCGGCGCTAATGGCGACCACATCCACCTGCATCTCGACCACCTCGACCCGGCCGTTCTGGCCGAGCGTCTGCCGGGTATTTCCGAAAGCGCCAAGGTCTTCGCCGGCGTCGATGTGACCAAGGCGCCGATCCCGGTCCTGCCGACGGTCCACTACAATATGGGCGGTATCCCGACCAATTATCACGGCGAGGTCCTGACCAAGACCGGCGATAATGAAGACACCGTCGTGCCGGGCCTGATGGCCGTCGGCGAGGCCGCTTGCGTGTCCGTACACGGGGCCAACCGCCTCGGCTCCAATTCCCTGATCGACCTCGTCGTCTTCGGCCGTGCGGCCGGTCTGCGTGTCGGCGAGACGGTGGAAGCCGGTGCGACCCAGAAAGAGCTTACCGCCAAGGACGGCCAGCTTTCGCTCGATCGCCTCGACAAGTTCCGCCACGCCAAGGGTGGCACCCCGACAGCGAAATTGCGTCTGGAAATGCAGCGGGCGATGCAGGAAAACTGTGCCGTCTTCCGCACCGGCGAAGTGCTCGACGAGGGCGTGGAGAAGATCAAGACGGTCTATTCCGGCCTTCCGGATGTCTCCGTGACCGACCGCACCATGGTCTGGAATACAGACCTCATGGAAACGCTGGAGTTTGACAACCTGATCGCCCAGGCGGCGGTGACGGTGAATTCCGCCGCCAACCGTGAGGAAAGCCGCGGCGCGCATGCCCGCGAGGACTATCCGGATCGCAATGACGAGACGTGGATGAAGCACACCCTGGCCTGGGCCAGCGAAACCGGCGAAGTCAAAATCGACTATCGCTCGGTGCACACCTACACCATGTCCAATGACATCGCTTATATCGAGCCTAAGGCCCGGGTTTACTAAGGACGAAACGCATGGTTCAGCTCACACTTCCCCGCGGTTCGCAGCCCAAGAAGGGCAAGACCTGGCCGAAGCCGGACGGCGCCAAGAATACGCGCACTTTCCGCGTCTACCGCTATGATCCGGAAGGCGAAGAGGGTCCGCGCTGGGACACTTACAAGGTCGATATGGATGATTGCGGGCCGATGGTGCTCGACGCCGTCCTGTGGATCAAAAACAATATCGACAGCTCGCTGGCCTTCCGCCGCTCCTGTCGTGAGGGCGTGTGCGGATCCTGCTCGATGAATATCGGCGGCCGCAACACCATCGCCTGCACGTCCGGTATCGAGGACTACCAGGGCACGATTACTATCGCGCCGCTGCCGCACCAGCCTGTGGTTAAGGACCTGATTCCGGACCTGACGACCTTCTACGCCCAGCACGCGGCAGTGAAGCCCTATCTCAAGACCGATACCCCGGCTCCTGAGAAGGAGTGGCGCCAGTCGCCGGAAGAGCGCGAAGAGCTTGATGGCCTCTATGAGTGCATCATGTGCGCCTCCTGTTCGACGGCCTGCCCGTCCTATTGGTGGAATGGCGACAAATACATGGGCCCGGCGGCCCTGCTGCAGGCCTATCGCTGGCTCGCGGATAGCCGCGATGAAGCCAAGGGCGAGCGCCTGGAAGAGCTCAACGACCCGTTCAAGCTCTATCGCTGCCACACCATCATGAACTGCACGCAGGTCTGCCCGAAAGGTCTCAACCCGGCCAAGGCGATCGGCGAGATCAAGAAAATGATGGTCGAGCGCGAAGGCTAGATCTTCGCTCCAGACTGTATAGGAAAAGCCCCGCCGGCTTCCGGCGGGGCTTTTTCTAATCAGCCTCCCACGGTGCAATTTCGCACAGATCGCGTAGCCTGTCGGTCAGTTCGACGTCGGTTCCCGGCTCATTGACCGCGTCCAGCGGACGGCCGAAATGCAGGCGGTAACGGGCGCCGGCCTTGCCCATCAGGCCGTGGAAGATGGTCATGTCCTTGAGCTCTTCATTGACCTGGGCCAGTGCGTAGTAGAGCAGCGGCATGCGCTGGCGCACAGCGAGCGGTATCACCGGGGCCTTGAACTTGCGGGCCAGGCTCGCCGCTGTCGGATGCCAGACCTTGTCCTTGAGGCGCCAGTCTTGCCAACTCCATTCGGCCATGCGCCCGGATGGGAAGACGACAACACATTTGCCGGCCTTGAACTCGGCGAAGGCACGCTTGAGCAATTCGCGTGACTGGCTGCGATTGCGCTCTTCCTCGCGCCATTCCACCGGGATGATCCGCTCTTCCAGGCCCGGGCAGACTTTCAGCGCATCCCGATTGGCGAAAAACACCGTGTCGGGTCGGCGCTGCTTGATCGTTTCCCACAGGGCCAGCCCGTCAGCGATGCCGCCAGGGTGATTGGCGACGATGACGCAGGGGCCGGTTTCCGGCACGCGGTCGAGCCCCAGGGTCTCGACATTGAGGTGCAGGTAGTTCGCGGTCCAGTCGAGGCATTCAGTCCCCGTCATGGTGGCGATCTGGTCTGCCATCCATACTGCCTTGCGATAGCCGAGCAGCGGATAGCCCACGAATTTGATCAGGGGCCAGAAAGGGGTGTGGATCAGCTTGGGCGCGCGGTCCTCGATCAGCTCATCGACAATGTGCTGCTCGCGGACGGCGACGGAATCAGTCTCGGTCATGCGTTGAGAAAACTCCCTACTCGGCCGTCACGCAATGTCGAAAAGCTTGCTGCAGGCGCGAAGGGTTAACGGGGCTTTACCATTTGGCCCGCTGTTTGCGACGCATCGGTTCGGTATTAACGGACTGTTCACGATCGGGACGCGCCATGACCCTGACTGACACTGCACCTGCTGGAACCCTGCGCAAGCTGCCCACCAAGCGGCGGCCTATTGTTGATGACCTGGCCGCCGACTTTCTCAGCGTGGCGGTCAAATCCGGGGATCGAAGTCTGCAGCTCGGGCAGTCGTCACTGGGTGCGGTATGCCTGCGCAGCGGTGCGTTCCATGAGTGTATTGCCGACAAGGCCGGAATGGACGCGCTTGAAGCCGATTGTCTCAAGCGCAAAATCGATACACCGCGCCTGAGCTTTCCGGAGCGGGCCGGGGAAAGCTTTGCGCAGCAGGATCTGGACCTCGCGGTTATCGGCGGTGGAACCGGTTTCGCCCTGCTGGCCGCCAACTGGCGTGACATCTCCCAGCGTCTCAAGCTGGGTGGCGTACTGTTGCTGAGCCATTGCAGTCCCGGTGCGGTCGCTCGCCTCGCCGACACGCTCTACACCGACCCGGCCTGGGCTTTCCAGGACATGATCGGTGGGGAAATCGCGGTTTATCGCAAGGTCCGTATGAGCGTCGATGACGGGCCGGCCGAGCACATCGACCCGGATGCACCCGCAGTCGCGTCGGAGCCGGGGGAAACAGCACCGGGCTTGCTGGCGGGCGTATTGCGGACGCTGTTTGGCTCAAGGCCGCTGGCTCGGCGCTCCTGAGCCTTGTCACAGCTCCGCGATGTCGCAAAATTTTCATCAATTTAGTACGTGACGGTCATGGTTAGGGCTTAACCGAGGCGCTATGACGCCGCGTATCGCCCTGTCCGGGTTCTCTGCCCTGTCTCACCCCGTCCGCCTGGCCCTGTTCCAGACGCTGTGTAGGCGTGCGCCTGAGCGCGTGGCAGCGGGCGAGCTGGCCGATGGTTTTGACGTGCCACCCTCGACAATGACCGGGCATTTGCAGGCACTGGAACGCGCCGGACTGATCCGTTCGGAACGTCGTTCGCGCTTCATGCTCTATTCGCTTGATGAAGCTGGTGCTCAGCGTTTTATTCGTTACCTCATCGAAGACTGCTGCGCCAACCGCACCGATATCTGCGGCGGCGCGCCGTCTGAGCCCAAGACCAACGACTTGCAGCACGCCTCATGAGAGACACGCCCTATACGGTGCTCTTTCTTTGCACCGGTAATTCAGCCCGTTCGATTCTCGGTGAAGCCATTCTTGCCCGTCAGGCCGGAACACGTTTTGTCTCGCTCTCGGCAGGATCACAGCCGAAAGGCGAGGTTCATCCGCTCGCGCTCGATCTCTTACGTCAGAAGGAATATGACGTTTCCGGTTTGCGCTCGAAGAGCTGGGACGAGTTTGACGAGAGCCAGATGGGTGACGGGATCGACTTCGTTTTCACCGTCTGCGACAGCGCCGCCGCTGAGGTCTGCCCGGCCTGGCCGGGCCAGCCTCTGAGTGCGCATTGGGGCATCCCCGATCCGGCTGCAGCGACGGGCACGGAAGCAGAGCGAAGGCTGGCCTTCGTGACCGCCTATAATCAGATGAAGGCGCGCATCGACGCCTTCATCGCCCTGCCGGATTTGAGCATCGACCGGTTGACGCTGAAGTCGAAGCTGCGGGATATCGGTCGTCTTTAGGCCTCGCGGGGGATGTCATGATCAAGCGATTGGCCGGTGAGGCCATCGGTACCGCTTTTCTGCTCATCGCTGTCGTCGGTAGTGGCATAATGGCAGAGCGGCTGACGGGTGATGTCGCTCTGGCTCTGCTCGCCAATGCGATCGCGACCGGCGCGGCTCTCTATGTGCTGATCACCACTCTGGGCCCGGTTTCCGGTGCCCATTTCAATCCGGCCGTCACATTGGCGATGGCGGTGCGTGGGCGGATCGGTTTCAGCGAAGGGCTTGTTTACGCGCTTGTGCAGGTCGTGGCCGCCATCATTGGTGTCTGGATCGCCCACTTCATGTTCGAGACGGACATCATCCAGACCTCGATGAAGGTGCGCGAGGGCTGGCCCCAGCTAGGCTCGGAGGCGCTGGCCACCTTCGGTCTGGTCTTTTTCATTTTCCTGGCCGTGCGTTATCGCGGCGAGGCCGTCGCCACCACCGTGGCGCTCTATATCACCGGGGCTTACTGGTTCACTGCATCGACCAGTTTCGCCAACCCGGCGGTGACGATCGCGCGCTCGCTGACGGACACGTTTTCCGGTATCGCACCGGGTAATGCGCCGGGTTTTATCCTGGCCCAGCTGGCAGGCGCCCTGTGCGCGGCCGGCGTGGCGGCGTGGCTCTCACCGGATGAGCAAGACTAGATCAGGCCGAGTGCTGCCGGCACAGGGCTTGGCGGCGTGCGGGAGAGCGAGGACGTAAGTCCCGCCGGGGGCTTTGCGATGTGCCAGCAGTACCCCAGCAACGCACGGCCCGGCCGGCATCCGTCGCGTTCCTGCATGAAAACTTGGTAGGGCTCAG
The DNA here is from genome assembly GCF_030149235.1 of Maricaulis sp. Lineage (GTDB taxonomy): Bacteria > Pseudomonadota > Alphaproteobacteria > Caulobacterales > Maricaulaceae > Maricaulis. The sequence goes on from NZ_JASBRW010000004.1 coordinate 96,421, forward strand.
CGCAAAAGAAAACGCCCGGCCAATCGGCCGGGCGTTTCCCTTGATGCGTTTGCCGTTGATTAGAACGGCAGGGCGAAGGAGACGGAGACCGTCTCGCCGTCCGCATAGTCACGGTCGAACGTGCTCTCATAGTTGAGGGCCAGAACACCACCGCCGACTTCGGCAGACAGGGAGCTCGCGAACTCGAACCAGATCGTATCGCGACCATCTTCCTCGACGGCGAAGGCGCCGACATTCGGAGCGTCGGAGAAGACGGCGCTGAACAGTTCAGCATCGTCGTTAAACTCCTTGGCCGCACCGGTGTAGAAGCCGAGCTCGGTCGAACCGCCCAGGTTCAAGGCGAAGGCCGCACCGAAGCGCGCTGCCAGGCTCTCGTAATCGCGTGCTGCGATATCGAGACCGGCCACGGCACCGGTCGTGCTCGTCGCATCGAAGTCGACCTGGTTATAACTCAGGCCGGCCACGGTTGCGGCGCGATAGCGACGGTCTTCCGGGCTCAGATCGTAACGCCAGGAGGCGTCGATGCCGAAGCCGTCAGCTTCGTAGCGCGCAGCGCTCGGAGCGGTGGAGCCGACATTGACGATCCGCGTGCTGTCGCTGGAGTGCTCGCTGTAGTGCAGGGCGACGGATGCGTGCGTACGGTTTTCCTCGTAGGACACGAAGGCGCTGTACTGGTCGGTTTCCACGCTGGCCATGGTGGAACCGTACATGGCGCCAAGGGTGTTGTCGGTGTCAGCGAAACCGATTGCAGCACCGGCCCGCATGTTGTGACCGAGCGGCATGTCGAAACCGACGAGACCGTAATCACCCTCAAGATCGCTCTGCTCGGCACCGACAATGGTTTCCGCATCGCCGGAAATCAGACCGAAGGAGCCGAAGACGCGGCTTGCGCCATCATGATCGCCGTGACCTTCCTTGGCGGAAGCCGCCATGGCCAGGTGGGACAGATCCTGATCCAGCGTCGAGCCCGTCGCCTGCTTGGCAGCTGCCATGGTCGTGTCACCGGCACCGGAGTAACCCCAGTATTCACCGATCTGGTTACGCAGGGCGCGGTTGAGGACCTGGTCATGCATGCGGGTGGAGCGGTCGAAGAGGACCGATTCCCACGGGGCCAAGCTGTTCAGGCTGGACAGCAGCTGATTGCCTTGCATCAGGTCGAGGCCACCGAAGACGTCAGCCAGGGCCGCATAGTCGGTGTCGCGTGCTGCATCGAGCTCGGAACCGATATTGGTCTGGAACGCATTGGTGAAGTCCGCCTGCGTCGAGAAAGCGTCAGCTTCCAGGGTCAGGCCGACGGTGGAGGCACCGTAGCTGACGACAGGGCGCAGAACACCCGGCAGGTCGGAGACAGCGGCAAAGCTGCCGATGCCGACACCTGTCGAGGTGATGATCTCGAAGCTGTCGCCATAGCGCGGCAGATAGCCCGCCACCGGGTTCACGACCAGTGCGCCGTTGAGCGAGTAGTCGCCATCGATGAGCAGGTTGTCGGACGCACCGCCTGCATCAATGTCGGCCATGAACACGCCGCCAGAGGCCTGCACGTAATTGCCGGACATTTCCAGCGTGCCGGTCGCACCCATGGCACCCGGATTGACCACACCATTCAGGTTGAAGAGCGTGCCGGCCTGGGAGACGCCATTGCCGAACAGCAGGTTGGTTTCGAACAGGTCAAGCTCACCGGAACCGGTCAGCAGGCCGCCCCAGAGCACGACTTCGCGCGTGCCGAGCAGGCCGTCGACATTCAGCGTGCCGCCGAAGACTTCGACATTGATCATCGACAGGATGGTCGAGGTGTCGAGGATGTCGAGGGTCGCGCCGGTGCCGCGGATGTTCAGCTTGTCGATCTCGACAAACGGAAGGTCCGCGGTCGTGGTGCCATTGGCATCCAGGGTGACCTCGAAGAACTGCGCTACAGCCGCGCCGAAGCCATAGTTGTTGTCCGGAACGAAATCGGTCGAGCCCGGGCCGGTCGCTGCGCCGCGGGTGCCGGTGCTGCCGGACTGGCCAGCCCAGCCGCCAGCCGGAGCCTCGGCCACGCCGGCATCGGCGACAAAGCCGGTGGCGACGAAGTCGGTGAAGACGCCGGCGACATCATCCTGGACCGGGGCTTTGCCGGTGATGGACGCAGCCGTGTTGGACGCGGTCGCGCCGGTGCCGATCACCAGGCCGTTGGCCGAGTCGTCAGCCGCCAGATCACCGGAGAGGGTCTGGAAACCGCCGGCTGCTTCAGTGGCATCGGCCACTGCAAAGCCATTGGCCTTCTGGCTGTCGAGCGGCTCTTGCACAGACGGAGCGCCGCCGGAAGTCGTGAAGGTTTCGGCCGGGGTGTCGAAGACAATGCCTTCCTGCGGGCCGGTGCCGCCAAGACCCGGTTCCGGGCCGGTCGGCAGGCCGTTCACGAGATTGCCGGAGCCGTCATAGATGAAATAGTTCGGGTCCATGGTCTGGACCCAGTGCGTGGCGTCTGACCAATTGCCGTCACCGGCGACAGCCGAGACGTACTTGTACGGGTTATTTTCGGCAATGAACTGGTGGAAGTTGAACAGCGGGTTGTAATAGCTCACTTCGCCATAGGTCTGGCCAGCCGAGTGGAAGAAACCGCCGACGAAGCCACCGGACAGAACGCCGAGAATGAGCGGATTGTCATGGAGGTTCATCGCCATCAGCGGACCACCGGAGTCACCGCCGCCGGTGGCAACTTCATTCGGCAGGGCGTCGCCCGGGAAGTAGTCAATGCTCGGGCTCGGCAGGATCAGCGTATCGCCGTCGATAAAGCCGCCATCGAAACCGTTATTATCGTCACAGACGATGGAATTGGTGGCGCCGAGCAGGAACGGGTCGGGGCCGCGCACACAGGTGCCGGTGCGGCCCGGCAGGTCGAAATCGGTCCAGTAGAGCGATTGATTGCTGCTGGTCGGCCCGGTGTAGAGTGCGTTCTGGGCGAGCGCGTTGAAGAAATCGTTCTGTGAGCCCATCAGGCCGAGCATGTTCTCGCCGGCACGGCGCAGGCCATTGATGCCGCCGACATCGGTCGAGCCCGGGTGGAAGGTGCCGTAACCGATCTGGTTTACCAGAACGCCGGCATCGAAGATGTCGGTCGGGATCGGGCTGAACAGCATGCCATAGGTCGGCAGGGTGTAGAGCGGGTCCTGCAGCGCCAGCAGGGTGACGTCGGCGCCCGGGAAGTCCTCAACGCCGAATTGGCCGTCCGGATGGTTGATGGTGTCGACAGCAAAGCTGAGGCCCTGAGTGTCGGACAGGAATTGCTGACCGGTGCCGATCCAGTTGAACAGGGCGTCGAACGTATCCGTGCCATAGGCGACGATCGGAACCGCCGACTGGCCGAAACCGTAGGTGCTGTCCGGCTGGCTGTTGAAGCAGTGTGCCGCAGTGACCACCGTACGGGCATTGATCATGGAGCCGGTGCAGTTGAAGAAGATCGAACCGGTGCCCTGGTCCCAGTAGAAGATCTGGACAACGCCGTCCCAGCCGGCCGCGAAGGCCTGGGCGCCGGCATCGCCAACATCGTCACGGAACGGAATAGCTTCTGCCGGAGCCGCCGTCATGGCGGTCACACCGGCCAGTGCCAGCACCATGGCCGACGTGGTCGAGGTCAGCGTTTTCTTGAACGCGGATTTTGCGGTTTCGAGTTTCATCAGAGGTCCCCTCCTTGAGCAAACACGGAGCGAGCGCAAGGAGAGACTGAAATTCACCCCCCGCACCCTGTTTTATAATTCTAGTAACCGTAGATACACATTAAGCGGGGCTTGGCCGCAAGCACTCCACTCCCGGTTTAGACAGAAAACCCTGTTACGCGACCGAACTGTTGCGCAAAGTCCACATGTATAGACTATTACCTGTGACGACGGTCACGGCGGCGGGATGCGCCCAATCCGCGCAGCGGCTCGACAGGCGCGCGCCGCCATACTAATTGAGCCCCAATTCCTTCCGCGGGAGCGTATCGAAATCCCGCCCAGCCATAACCGGGGAGACCGCGCCATGAGCCGCGACATTCATCACTTTCTGAACGGCAAGAGCTTTGAGGGCCAATCGGGCCAGTATGGCGATGTCTACAATCCGAGCACGGGCGAGGTTCAGACCCGCGTCCAGTTCGCCACGGTCGACGAGGTCAATGCCGCCGTTGCCGGTGCCAAGGCTGGGCAGCAGGCCTGGGCCGCGATGAACCCGCAGCGCCGCGCCCGCATTCTGATGAAGTATAAAATGCTGGTCGAGGCGGAGATGGACAGCCTGGCCGAAATGCTCTCTTCCGAGCACGGCAAGGTTATTGCCGACGCCAAGGGTGATATCATCCGCGGTCTTGAAGTGGTCGAGTTCGCCATGGGCGTGCCGCACCTGATGAAGGGTGAGTACACGGAAAGCGCCGGCCCGGGCATCGACGTTTTCTCCATGCGCCAGCCGCTCGGCGTGGTCGCGGGCATTTCCCCGTTCAACTTCCCGGCCATGATTCCGATGTGGTTCATGGGCATGGCGCTGTCGACCGGCAATGCCCTGGTGCTCAAGCCGTCGGAGAAGGGCCCGTCGGTTCCGGTCCGTCTCGCTGAGCTATGGATGGAAGCGGGCCTGCCGGAAGGCGTGCTGCAGGTGGTGCACGGTGACAAGACGGCCGTCGACGCGCTCCTGCACCATGACGACATCAAGGCCGTATCCTTCGTCGGCTCCTCCAATATTGCCCAGTATATCGCGGCGACCTGCGCCAATAACGGCAAGCGTTTCCAGGCCATGGGCGGTGCCAAGAACCACGGTATCATCATGCCGGACGCGGACATGGACCAGGTGGTCAAGGACTTCCTCGGTGCCGCCTACGGCTCCGCCGGCGAGCGCTGTATGGCCCTGCCGGTCGCGGTTCCGGTCGGCCAGGACACGGCTGACGAATTCGTCGCGCGCATGAAGGAAGAGGCCCAAAAGCTCCAGGTTGGCGTCTCCACCGATCCGGATGCGCATTACGGCCCGGTTGTCTCCTCGGCGCACCGCGCGAGCATTGAGAAATGGATCCAGACCGGTGTTGATGAGGGCGCTGACTTGCTGCTCGACGGTCGCGGCTTCGCGTTACAGGGACACGAGAAGGGCTTCTTCATCGGTCCGTCACTGTTCGACAAGGTGACGCCGGAGATGACCTCCTACCAGGAAGAGATTTTCGGCCCGGTTCTTCAGGTGGTGCGTGCCAATGACCTGGAAGAGGCGGCCAGCCTGCCGAGCCAGCACAAATACGGTAATGGCGTCGCGATTTTTACCCGCAATGGTCTCGCGGCACGCGAGTTCGCGGCCAAGGTGAATGTCGGTATGGTCGGCATTAATGTGCCGATCCCGGTACCGGTTGCGTACCACTCCTTCGGCGGCTGGAAACGTTCGGCCTTCACCGATACCAACCAGTACGGGACTGACGGCATCCGTTTCTTCACCAAGGTCAAGACCGTGACCCAGCGCTGGCCGTCGGGTGAAATCGGTGATCAGGCCTTCGTTATTCCGACAATGCGGTAAGTTCCAGACCGGCGCAGACCGGGGGCGATCAGCTGTCGTCTTCGGTCACGCCGGCGTGCTCGCGGAGCCAGTCGAGGGCCGCGGCGCGGTCCTTGAGCACCTTGATGCGCAGATTGCCAGCCTCGAAAACCGGCCAGGTCGTCGACAGATCCCATGTCCGCGAGATTTGCGAGGGCACATAGGCCAGGGTGATGGGCTGGTCCATCGCCAGCATGAAGTCCTCGGCGATATTCTCGACCTTGTTGCGCGACAGCGAGTTATCCAGACGTGAGCTGTCGACAGGGATATGCGTTGCCTCGGTTTCGGCCACCAGCTCACGCACCCGTTCGATCGCCCAACCCGTTTCCTGGTTGGTGATGTCACCGACACTCGTCACTTCTAGGGTTCTGGAATATCCAGTGGCCCAACCCGAATTGGCATAACGCACCCACACATATTTTGAATAGTATTCTAATTATATTTGCATTCACGACCCAGATTCAAGTCATGCGAAATGATCTTAAGTTATTGTTCTAGTAAAGTTAATCTGTGATAACCTTGATCTGTTTGGGGTTGATTTAGGTGGGCTGGATTGAGCCCGTAAGCCTTGTGCGGGTGAACGTGTCTCCGAGCGCAGCCATTCCAATGCCAGTTCGGAGGTCTTGAACACACCGCAACGATTTTCGATCTGGCGCGACAGGGCCCAGGCGGCTTCGTGGTGCTCCTGGCTCCATTGCCGGGGCGGCAGGAAGCCGATGGGAAGCGGTCGCTCGAGCGTGTAGATGAAGTCCTCGAGTACTTCGACACAATGCCGGGCCGAGGTGATCACCTCGATCTCCCGCATGTCGACCAGCACGCCGCGCGCACCGGACGAGATGACAAGCTCGCGGACCGTCTCATTGGCCGCACTGGTCTGGACGCGGGTCGCCAGACCGGAACGCGTCATGGATACAATTCTATCCCGCTCGAGAAGGCTGACCCTTACCGACATACTCACCACACACACTCGTCTTGTTGTTCATCGCTCTTCTGGCGACGGGGCTGACATATAAGTGTCACACGGTCTCGGCCAGTATTTGAAAATGAGAATCACCAACCCTTCCGCGACCTGATTGCGGCATGCACGGTATGAGTTTGCTTAATACCGGATTTAGCCTGGAGCGCGCGCCAGCGTCTCCTATTGCCTGATCCGGTAGGCGCGGGCATGGTCCGGTCGCGATTGAAAGGACCTGCCGCATGACCGCCTCCGCCTTCTCCTTCCGCACCGTGCCGCACATTCATGCCGGCGCCGGGGTCACACGCCAGCTGGCCCGTCTGGCTGCACCGCTGATCGGTGCCCGCAAACGGGTCTTCCTCATAACCGACCCCGGCGTTCGCAAGGCCGGGCTGATCGATTCGGCCGTGACCTCGCTGCAGTCAGCCGGGCTGCAGGTGCAGGTCTTCGACCGTGTGTTCGCCGATCCGCCGAAAACGATTGTCCTGGAGGCGGAGGATCAAGCGCGCGGCTTTGGGGCCGAGGTCGTGCTTGGCCTGGGTGGAGGGTCGTCGATGGACACGGCCAAGGTGGTAGCGCTCCTGCTCGGCTCCTCGCAGCGCCTTGAGGACATGTATGGAGTCAATAATGCCACCGGCCCACGCCTTCCACTGGTCCTCATCCCCACGACCGCAGGGACCGGGTCCGAAGTGACACCGATCTCAGTCCTGACGATCGGCGAAAGCACCAAGATGGGGATCAATGCGCCAGCGCTCTATCCTGATATCGCCGTGCTCGATGCCGAGCTGACCTATGGTCTGCCTCGCGCAATCACGGCCGCGACAGGCATTGATGCAATGGTACATGCAATCGAGGCCTATACCTCCAAAATCGAGAAGAATCCGGTATCCGACGCGCTCGCTCTGGCGGGGTTGAAGAAGCTGCATGGCGCGATTGAAACCGCCTGCCGCGATGGCGCTGATCGCCAGGCGCGCGAAGACATGTTGCTGGGCGCCCTCCTGGCCGGTCAGGCATTCGCCAACGCGCCGGTCGGGGCCGTGCATGCCCTCGCCTACCCGCTTGGTGGCGTATTCCACGTACCGCACGGGCTCTCCAATTCGCTGATGTTGCCGCCAGTGCTGCGTTACAACGCTCCTGAAGCCGAGCCGCTCTATGCCGAGCTGGCGATCCATCTCGGCCTGCATGCCTCCACCGATGGACTGGTCACGGAAATGGAGCGCATCGCTGACAGTGTCGGCATCGAGACCCGGTTGAGCCAGGTCGGCGTCAGCCATAATGATCTGCCGCGCCTGGCTGAAGAGGCGATGGAGGTCAAACGCCTCCTGGTCAACAACCCGCGCGAAATGACACTGGAGGCCGCCCAGGCCTGTTATGAGGCTGTATTGTGAGCGAGAAACGAATCCGTTCTGATTATGCACGCTGGCGCGACCTGCCGACCCGTTGGGCCGATAATGATATCTATGGTCACATAAATAACGCCGCCTATTACGGCTTCTTCGATACCGCGGTGAATTGCTTCCTGATCGAGGAAGCGGGGCTGGATATCCATGCCGGTGACGTGATTGGCCTCGTCGTGGAGACCGGCTGTGCCTATTATGCGCCACTGGCCTATCCCGAAACCGTCCAGGCCGGCATCCGCGTGGCGCGTCTGGGCAATTCCTCTGTGAGATACGAGATCGGTCTGTTCAAACCCGGTGAAGACGAGCCGGCGGCCCAGGGTCATTTCATTCATGTCTATGTTGATCGTGAAACCCGACGTCCCGTTACCCTGCCAGCCTCGATGCGATCGGTCCTGGAGACGCTTCATGCGTGAGATCCGACGTCCCGGTCTGTTGCTTGCCGCCGGTCTTGCAACCTCGCTCCTGCTGGCCGCCGCGATCTGGCGGCTTTGGCCGGCGGGATGAGTTGTTCGGCATTGACCTGACAGCAAGGCTTCTGGTTTAGGCTGATCCCATGGCCACCCCGATTGACCGTCTCAAAGCGCGTATTGCCTCCGGCGAATTATCGCCCGATGCCGACCAGGAACGGGCGGCACAGGCGCTTGGTGCGCTACAGCAGCGGCTGGCGAATTGGAAGCCGGGCAAGCGTGGCCTGTTCTCGAAACCGAAACCGGCACCGAAAGGCTTGTATCTCTGGGGCGGGGTCGGACGCGGCAAGTCCATGCTTATGGACCTGTTCTATGACGATGCCCCGACTCAGCCGAAGCGCCGGGTCCACTTCCATGAATTCATGCAGGACGTGCATGCCCGCATCGCCGAATGGCGGGGTCTGAGCGAGCGCGAGCGCCGCCGCCGGTCCGAATACGTCAAGGGCGCCGGTGATGACCCGATCCCGCCGGTGGCGCGCGCTTTGATTGCCGGATCGCGCCTGCTATGTTTCGACGAATTCCAGGTTACCGACATCGCCGACGCCATGATTCTCGGCCGCCTGTTCGAGGCGCTCTATGCTGAGGGTATCGTCGTTGTCGCCACGTCCAACCGCTTCCCGGACGACCTCTACAAGGATGGCATCAACCGCCAGCTCTTTGTGCCTTTTATCGAGGAGCTGAAGTCCCGCATGGATCTGTTCGAGCTCAATGGCGGCGTGGATCACCGCCTGCGCCAGCTTGAGGCTGCGCCGGTCTATTATTGTCCGCTCGATACCGATGCCGAGCTGGCCATGGAGGATGCCTGGGACCGTCTGACCCATTGCGCGGCGCCGCAGCAGTGCACGCTGATCGTCAATGGTCGTGAGCTGATTGTGGAGCGTGAGGCGGCCGGTGTCGCTCGCTTTGGATTTGAGGAATTGTGCGCCAGACCGCTGGGGGCAGCGGACTATCTCGCCATCTCCCGGCGTTTCCACACGGTCCTGTTGGAGCGCACCCCCAGGCTCTCGCCCGACAAGCGCAATGAAGCCAAGCGCTTCGTCACCCTGATCGATACGCTTTACGAAGCGCGCACCAAGCTGGTGATGAGCGCCGACGCCGAGCCCCAGGACCTCTATCCGGCCGGTGATGGTGCCTTCGAGTTCGAACGTACCGTGTCGCGGCTGATCGAAATGCGCTCGCACGACTATCTCGCCGCTGAGCGGCGCGAGGTCGATGACGCCGCCGAGGCGTGATCTCCATTTCCTGAGCTATCCGTAAGCTTCCCGCAATAGACCGGTTTGCCGGTCTGGGTATTTTGCCGCCTGCAAGCACAACGGAACTGAAATCAGGGGGATCCATGCTGACGGTTATGACGGCGATGGCCGCGGCGACGCTGGCACAGGCAGATATGCCGGACTGGGGCGCACTGGCGCGCAGCGATATCGAATTCATGCACGCGCAGACCCAGGCGCATCACCCCGGTCCCGTCGATGACGAGAACCCGGGTTTCGGCACGCAGATGGAGATCGCGCTGGAGCGCGGGCTCGATCTGGCGGCGCGGGTTGATAGCCAGGCCGGCTATGCCATGGCGCTTCGAGCCTATGCCGCACACTATCGCGACGGTCATTACGGTGTCGGGGCCCGGTCCGGTGTCGAGACCTATCAGTGGCCGGGCTTCGTCACCATCCGGACTGGCGGGCGCTGGTTCGTCCGCTCTGGTGACGCGACTGCGGCCGCTTTGGATGGCTATGAACTGCTCGATTGCGATGGCCGCACTCTGGACGACTGGATGCGCGAGCGGATCTTCGATTTCGCCGGCAACCCCAACCTGGTCGCTGACTGGGCCCAGCGGGCGCCGCGCCTGATGGTCGAGCGTGGCAATCCCTTCATCGAGCGGCCCGGCAGCTGCCGCCTTTCTGACGGCGAGAGCACTGAGACGGTGGCTCTGGAATGGCGGGACATTGATGCGGACACCTGGTGGGAGGTCTCCGATGCGCTGTCCCAGCCGGCGCCGGCGCCCTGGGGGCTGCACGAGTTTGCCCCGAACGCCTTCTGGATCGGCACGCCGACTTTTGCGCCGCAAGGTGAAGACCTGGCAACCATGCACGCCCTGATCGACGAGCTGAAAGAGCGTGCCGATGATTTGCGGGTCGCCGATATGCTGGTCTTCGATGTGCGCAGCAATAATGGCGGTGCCAGCTCCTGGGGTGATGCCATCGTCAACGCGGTGTGGGGCGAGGATTACGCCGCCTATCGCGCGCCGGCCCGGTCCGATGGGGTGGACTACCGCATCTCCGAGGAGAATATTGACCACGCCCGGTTCATCATCGATTTCACGGTCGAGCAGAATATGAGCGATGCCGAGGCCTATTTCCGTGAGGTTCTTGCCGGCATGCTCGCGGCCAGCGAGGCCGACGAGGATCTCTACCGTGAACGCCGCGAGGCCCAGGAGGTGGCCCCGGCGGCGGAAAACCCCGTCGCGGCCCGCGTCTATTTCCTCACCGATTCAGCCTGTGGCAGCGCGTGTCTCGACTTCGCCGACCGCATGTACGCGCTTGGGGGCGTTACCCATGTTGGCGGCGAAACCTACGCCGACAGTGCCTATATGGAATTGCGCACGCTCGACCTGCCATCGGGCTATGGCAGCTTGGGGCTTCCGATCAAAGTTTATCGTGGCCGCCCGCGCGCCTCGGGTGAGACCTATGTGCCTGAGCGTGCCTATCCCGGAACCGACTGGAGTACGCCGGCGCTCCAGACCTGGGTGGCTGGTCTCGGGGACTAGCGAAACCCGCAAGCCACACGGTATCCTCGGCGTGCTAGCCGGGGATACCGCATGTCCAGATCGATCGGTCTCGATGAGACCCTTACCGCCTATGTCCGCAACGCTAACCGGGCCGAGCATCCCGCTCTCGAGGCCTGCCGGACCTTCACAGACAATATGGGCCAGATCTCGCGCATGCAGATCTCGCCGGAGCAGGGCGCCTTTCTGCAAATGTGCGCCCGGCTGGTCCAGGCCCGGACCGTGGTCGAGATCGGGGTCTTCACCGGCTATTCCTCGACCGCAATGCTCCTGACCATGAAGGAGCTGCATGGTGAGGCGGCCAAGCTGTATGCCTGCGATATCAACGCCGACTATTTCCGACAGGCCACGCGCTTCTGGGACCAGGCTGGTGTGACCGGGCAGGTCGATATGCGTCAGGGCGACGCCACGGAGACGGCCAAGCAATTGGCCACCGAGATTCCCGGGCAGGCGGATTTGATTTTTGTCGATGCCGACAAGGCGAATTACGACACCTATTACGAGGCCGGGCTGGCGATTCTGCGACCGGGCGGGTTGTTCCTGTTCGACAATGTGCTCTGGTCCGGCGATGTCGCCGATCCGCGCAAGCGGGAGGGAGATCGCGATACGGCGGCGCTGTATCAGCTGGCCGAGAAAATCCGCGAAGATGAACGGGTTGATATGGCTTTCACGGCAATTGGTGACGGCATCCTGATGGCGACCAAGCGCTAGCCGGGCTGACGGCCCTCGATCAGGTCGGCGCGCTCACGCAGCCCGTCCGCGAGGAAGTTGAAAAGGGTGCGGATGCGCGGAGCCGCGATCAGGTCGCGATGCGTCAGCACCCAGATTTCCCGGCTGGGCCAGCTTCTATCGCCGCAGATGCGCTTGAGCCCGGGGTCAGGGTCGCCGATCGAGCAGGGCAGGATTGCGATGCCCATACCGCGCTGTGCCAGGTTGAGCTGGGCATCTGGCGTGTCGGCGCGCCAGAGGCGGCGGGAAATCCGCAGATCACGGTGCGTGGCCCAGTCCTCTAGCTCTCCCGGCTCACCCCATCCAATCCAGGGCAGATCAAGGCCCTGATCGGCGATCTCGGCTGCGGCGTAGAGGGTGACATGCAGGGTCGCAACCTGACGGCCGACAAGATGTTCGGGCGGCGTATTGGAGCCGCGTACGGCAATGTCCGCCTCGCGCTTGGTCAGATTGGCCTCGCCCATTGTTACATCAAGGTCGATATGGACATCCGGATAGCGCTGATGGAATTGCTGCAGCACGGTTCCGAGATATTCCGCCAGATAGAGCGGTGGCGCGGACAGTCTGACCTCGCCCTCCAGGTCCGGGCTGTCGCCGATGACCCGGCGTTCCAGAGCGTGGATCTCGCATTCCACACGGCGCGCCGTTTCGAGCATGACCGATCCGGCCGAGGTCAGTTCCAGCCCACTGGGGAGGCGGTCGAAAAAGCGCTGTCCCATGCGCTTTTCAAAGGCTGCGATCCGGCGTGAAACAGTACTCTGGTCAAGGCCCAGTTCACCGGCCGCGGCTTGCGTCGAGCCCGCTTCAGCCGTCGCCAGAAAGGTCTGCAGATCGCGCCAGTCCATGTCTTGCTCCTATGCGCTGGTGCATGTCCCTTACGCAGGTTCGCCCCAATCGCCTAGCGACAGTGCATAGTGTAAGCGCTGCGGCCCCACTTGCCGCAATGGCAGGCCTGGTTCAAAAGGCGGGCATGAAAGCGCGTCTCCTCATTAGCGGCCATCCGGACTTTCCCGGCCCGAATGCGCTGGAGGCCTTTGTCCGGGCTCATGCGCGGGGCGGCCTGACTATTCGTGATGCGGATATGTTCGCCCGCACCATGAAGGAGGGGGTTATTGTCGCCATTATCGATGACGATAATGCGCTCATCGCCATGTCCGCCATTTTGCCGCTCGAACATGGCGAGTTTGAAATGGGCGCTGCGCTGGTGCGCGGTGACATGACCGGATTTTCCCTGCAACGCTACATGATCGCGGCGCGCCTCGCCGCGGCGGCGGAGCGGTCTCTGGTGGCACCGGAGAAACTCTATGCTGGTGCGCTGCAAAGTGATGCCGGAGCCGGATCCCGCGCGATGATCGAAATCAACGGGTTCAGCCCCATAGATTTCGATGAGGTTCCGAAAATCCTGCAGGATGAATGCCTCACCTGCACCAAGACAGCGCACCGGCCCGACGGCGAACGTTGCTGCTACAAATACTACCGGGCCTGCGGGCGGCGACCGGAGTCGGCGGCACTGCCGGCCCGGGTCGAGCTGACAAACCGCCGCGATGGACGCGTGCTGACCCTGGTTTTATCTCATCCATAAGTCGGGTGCGGCGCACTGCGCGCTTGCCCCGTGGCGGCCGCAGCGCTAGACCGCCCGCAACTGCTTTTTCGACCACAGCCATTCCTGATCAAGGAGTCCTCCCATGGCCCGTAACAAGATTGCTCTCATCGGTTCCGGCATGATCGGCGGTACCCTCGCCCATGTCGCCGCCCGCGAAGAACTCGGCGATGTCGTCCTTTTCGATATTGCAGAAGGCGTTGCCAAGGGTAAGGCCCTCGATATCGCTGAAGCCTCGCCGGTCTTCGGCAAGGACAGCCAGCTGGCCGGCGCCGACGACTATGCCGCCATTGCAGGCGCGGACGTCTGCATCGTCACGGCCGGTGTGCCGCGCAAGCCGGGCATGAGCCGTGACGACCTGCTCGGTATCAATCTGAAAGTCATGAAGGCTGTCGGTGAAGGTATCGCCAAGCATGCCCCAAACGCTTTCGTGATCTGTATCACCAACCCGCTCGACGCCATGGTCTGGGCGCTGCGTGAATTCTCCGGCCTGCCGCACAATAAGGTCGTCGGCATGGCGGGTGTGCTCGACAGCGCGCGCTTCCGTCACTTCTTGGCTGACGAGTTCAAGGTCTCCGTCGAAGACGTCACCGCTTTCGTCATGGGTGGCCATGGCGACACGATGGTGCCGCTGCTGCGCTATTCCACCATCGCTGGCATCCCGGTTCCGGACATGGTTGCCATGGGCTGGTCAACGCAGGAGAAGATGGACGCGATCGTTGAGCGTACCCGCAAGGGCGGTGGCGAGATCGTGGCCCTGCTCGGCACGGGCTCGGCTTTCTACGCCCCGGCGGAAAGCGCCATTGAAATGGCAGTTTCCTACCTGCGCGACAAGAAGCGCATCTTGCCGTGTGCCGCGCACCTGACCGGCGAATTCGGTCAGAATGATCTCTATGTCGGTGTGCCGATCGTGATCGGTGCCAATGGCGTCGAGAAGGTTGTAGAGATCGAGCTGAATGCCGATGAGCAGGCCATGTTCGACAATTCCGTCGACGCTGTGAAAGGCCTCGTTGAAGCGTGTAAGGGGCTCGAGCCGAGCCTCGCGTAACACCTGGTTTTGTTATAGATATTATCGAAAAGGGCGGGCCGTCATGGTCCGCCCTTTTTGCATTCAGCCCCTGTTAGGCATGCGCATATTCGATGAATCGACGGTTTAGGTTGCGTGTTTTAGATGCATGCCATGGCCTTCGAGATCGAGCTCCATACCGTCACGCCTCGCGTCGACATTATCCTGTCCGGCCGGGTGACGGCGGTCGATCTCATGACGCTGGCTCGCCAGACGGTGGCAGAGCCGGGCTGGGGTCCGGACCGGCATCATTGCATTACCGTGAGGCCCGATACCGAGCTACCGCAAATGCGTGACCTGGTCTGGCGTCCGGTCGAAATCCCGGTGCCGCAGCAGTCCATTTTCGCCAAGCCGAGAAGTGCCTGGGTCACCCCGGACGGCCGCCCGCGAGCTGTACTGGCCGTGATTGAACGCCTGCTGAGCCGGTCCGGCCTGGCGGAGGTCCGGTGTTTCAATCTTTATGATGAGGCTGTCAGCTGGCTTGATGAGGGCGTGCTGGTGGTCGAGCGGGACTAGAGCCCGCCGGCGAACCCGCCGCCGGAATTCAAGCGCATGATCTCAAAGCTCAGGGCCAGGTTCAGCGTCTGCCAGACAAAGACCGGCCAGAGCAGATAGCCCGCCGCACTCGAGCAGCGCCCCACCAGCCCGGTCACGAACAGGGCGTAGGTCCACCCGGCCAGATTGGCCAGGAAGGTCGAGGTGACGTCGCGGGCGCCAAAAAACACGATAAGCCAGGCGATGAAGCCGCCTATCAGACCCAGAATGAGAAGACTGCACAGTGCGCGCATACCGTCGCGGCCGCCGCGCTGGGTGATCCACAGGCTGATGGCCAGCGGATGTAACATCACAATGCCTGAAAGTACGAGCGTCCGCGCCGAGGGTGTCCAGTTCGGCATGGACAGGTTTTCGGCCCAATTCATGCCACCGCTGGACAATACCCATCCGGCCAGGCCGCCAGCAAGGCTCGCCGCGCCGATCAGATAGACCAGAAATCGTACCACACCGGGACGCTTAGCTTCGTCCATTAGGTACACCCCACACCCAACTCATTACACTATTGTCACTCAAAGCAAGCTTCGCGCCAAGCTCGGGCAGAATTATGGCCGCGTCCTGCAACCAGACTCCATCCATCAAGCCTGCGCCGATTCGCCACTTGACGAGGGCGCCTGACACATGTGCCCTTGAGGTAGAAGCGCTCCGCTTTACCCGGAGTGAGACCAGAGGAGGCTCACCATGAAGCCACGCAGAATTCTCGTCGTCCTCAACGGCACCGAGAGCGACCCGTCACTCCTCAGTCAGACCGTCGCCTTTTGTGCGGCGCACGAGGCCAGTCTCGACGGGCTGTTCGTTCGCCGCAATGCCGCGAGCGGTGGTGATTTTCTCGGTGACGCCTTTTCCACCTACGGCATGGAAGCCGTTCTCGAGGCGCTGGACGATGCCGCTGCCAAGGCCAGTGAAGAGGCTCACGCCGCGTTCAATGCCGCCGCGGATGACGCGCCGGACAATGCCATCGGGCGCTTCATCGAATATGTCGGCCTGCCCCTTACCGCGATGGAACAGGAAGGCCGGCTCAGCGATCTCATCGTGATGCAGAAGCCGGAGGGTTCTTCCCTGTCCAACCAGCTCAACGCGATCGAGACGGCCGCGTTCGAGAGCGGACGCCCGGTTCTGGTTCTGCCAGTCGACCGTGAGCCTGCAGATGACTTCGACAATGTCGTGGTCGCTTGGGACGGGTCGCTCGAGGCGACGCGGGCTGTGGTGGGGGCGATGCCCTTCCTCCAATCGGCGCAGAGCGTCAAAATCCTGCATGCCGGTGCTGATGCAGAGGCGTCGGAACAGCTGGCCGACCTGGCCGCCTATCTGGCCTTGCACGACGTCAAGGCCGCGACCCGGACGGTGCCGCTTGAAGGCCGCAGTGCAGCGCGGGCTCTGATCGAGACCTCGAAGGAGAACGGGGCCGAACTCGTCGTGATGGGCGGGTTTGGTGCGCCGGGCTGGCAGCGTTCGCTGGGGCGGGATGAAACGACGAGCCTGCTGAAGGGCCTGCCCTTCGCTATCCTGCTGGCTCACTAAGCCTCAGATCCAGCCCTTGTCGCGCAGGACCGGAACGTAGGTGCGGCTGACCGGCGCGATAGCGCCCGAGGTCAGTGTCAGCTTGGCGCGACCGTTTTCCCGTTCGACGTCGGTGATAGCGGCGCGGGCCACCCACCAGGACCGGTGGGTCTGGCTGCCTTCCAGTGTTTCCACCGCCGCCATGGCATCGCTCAGCCGCATCAGGATCAGCTCGTCCCCCAGGCTGGTATGGACGCGCAAATAGTGATCCTCGGATTCCAGCGCCAGGATGTCCGCATTGCGCAGACGGGGCGGGAGCTTGTCGGTCAGGGCCCGTCCGGTCTGTTGCGCCGGGTCGCCCGCAGCGCGGCTCTCAAACAGGAATGTCATCAGCGACACACCGCTCGAGACCACCAGGACCGACATGTAGATGAAGGGCCAGTACTGCACCGGGGGCAGGGAGCCGGCGGCGGCCTGGATCGCGATCACAGCAGCACAAACCGGAACCGAGACCATGGCGGCGATCAGGGCATAGCGCGGGAAAGCCGGCAGGTTGGGCGCGAGGCGCTCGAGCAGGACGGCACTGTAGTGACCGGAACTGCCCCCGAGATACATCAGGCCGACCCAATAAGTTAGGCGCCAGGGAAAGGGCAGTGTGCCCGATCCCAGCGGGCTGATCAGCGTCAGGAACACCCCGATCCCTGTTAGCATCAGGAAGCCGGTGCGGTGCTCACGCACGAATGACCTCAGCCAGTCAGGCAATTTCTCGCACTCCGTTCACGTATCGCGAATGGAAACCTAACCCCATTCGCGGCGGGAAACAGCCCGCTCGCGAAATGCCGCTACCGCATGGCAAGAGCCTCTGCCAAGTCAATTCCAACAGGAAGTCGCAGGAAGGAATTGCGCCATGAATGCAGTACGTCATTTCGCCGTTGGTTTTGGTCTGGTGGCCGTCGTCGTTGGCTTTGCCCTGGTTCAGGGCGGGATCCTGGAAGCCGGTGTGCTGGATGCCTATGCCGGCCAGCTCGGATCGATGACAGGCGGTATCAGTACTGATTTTGGCGCCTTCGCCAGAGCGCCGCTGATCATCCAGCTGCATGCCGGCACGGCGATCGCGGCGCTGGTACTTGGACTGGTGCAATTGTTCGCGCCCAAGGGCACGATCCCGCACCGCACGCTGGGCTATGTCTGGGCTGTGCTCATGCTGGTGACCGCCACGACCGCGATCTTCATCCGCCAGATCAATGATGGCAGTTTCAGCTTCATCCATATCTTCGTCCCGCTGACCTTCTTCGGTCTGTTCGGCGTCATCACCCACGCCCGGGCCATGCGCACTGACAAGCATCGCAATGCCGTGCTCGGTCTTTTTCTCGGCGCGCTGGTTGTGCCTGGTCTGTTCGCCTTCATGCCGGGCCGGCTGATGTGGCAGATGTTTTTTGGCGGCTAGAGCCCTGCCTTCCCCCCTGCGGCTGGCCCGAATTGGGCTGGCCGTGAGGGGCTGGGCGTTGTAATTCCCCCGTCACACACTTGGCCTAAAGCGGGCTGATTTGAGCTTTCTGGGGAGAGACATCATGCGCCATCTACTTGCTGCTGCGAGCGTGCTCGCGCTTTCCGCCTGCCAGGGCGAAGCCACACAGTCCGCACCTTCTGCGCAAACCGCTCAGCCCGCGCCGGCCGTGGCCGCGGCGCCTGACAATGTCGTTGATGCGCTCGCACCCTTCTACGCCCAGCTTGACGTCGCTCGCCCGCAGGCTCCGGCAGGTGCGGGTGAACCGGCCGCCGATGCTGTGCTTTCGACCATCCTGTTCGGCTCCTGTCACAGCACGGAACGGGACCTGTCGATCCTCGACACGGTCAGTGCCGCCAATGGTGATCTGTTCATCTACACGGGCGATAATGTTTACGGCGACGCCTATTCCTGGGATGCGACCCTGCCGGAACTGCGCCAGGCCTATCAGGAGCTGGCTGATGCCGAGCCGTTCGGGCGCCTGCGCCAGTCGACGCCGATGCTCGCGACCTGGGATGATCACGACTATGGCATGAATGATCTGGGCAAGGAGTTCCCCTATAAGGGCTTTGCCGAGGAGCTGTTCCTGGAATTCTGGGGTGTGCCGGCTGAGGACGAGCGTCGCGACCGTCCGGGCATCTATACCAGCCGCACCTACGGGCCGGACGGACAGCGGGTGCAGGTCATCCTGCTCGATACACGCTATTTCCGCGGCGCCCTGCGTCCAACGGATGATCGTGGCGCGCAGGGCCGCGAACGTTATCTTCCGACCGAGGACACCAGTGTCTCCATGCTCGGTGAAGAACAATGGGCCTGGTTTGAAGACGTGTTGCAGGAGCCGGCTGATCTTCGTCTCGTCGTGACCTCCATCCAGGTTCATGCCGATGGCCATGGCTGGGAAGCCTGGCGCACCATGCCGCACGAGCGGGACCGGTTTTACGCCACGATCGAGGAAAGCGGCGCTGAAGGCGTGGTCCTGATCTCCGGTGACCGGCATTCTTCCGGGCTCTATGTTCGCGATGATGTGATTGGCTATCCGCTCTACGAGATCACCTCGTCCTCGCTGAACATGTCCTTCCGGGATGAAAACAACGAGCCGGGCCCGAACCGGATCGGCGACATGTATGCACCGGTCAATTTCGGGGCCGTGGCGATCGATTGGGACAATGGCGATATCCGCCTGGAAATCCGCGATGAAGCCGGCGAAGTTGTGCGCGAAACCGGTTTCAATCTGGCGGAACTCCAGCGCGGATAACGCGCTTCTAACGCGGACCTGACGCGCAATAACGGGAAGGTTATTGCGCTTAAGCGGGTCGTTACTGGCTAATTCTGACGGCGGGGGGCTAGGTTCCGGGCATCGGGTCCGGGCCCTTCCCCCTTTGTCTCTCCGGACCCCTTTATCAAGGAGTATTCGAGAGATGAAAGCCGAACAGAAAATCGCCGTCGTCGCTGCGTCCGCCCTCGCCCTGTCGCTGGCCTCTGCGGCTGCGCAGGCCAGCACGGCCAGCGCGTCCTTCAACGAAGTCGAGCAGTGCTACGGCATCTCGCTTGCCGGCGAGAATGATTGTGCCGCGGGCCCGGGTACGTCCTGCGCCGGCACCTCTAACGTCGATTATCAGGGCAATGCCTGGACCTATGTCCCGGAAGGCACCTGCGAAAGCATCCAGACCCCTTATGGCAACGGCTCGCTGGAGCCGGTCGAGCGCGGCGAATAAGCCGAACCGGTTGTGCAGCCGGTCCGGAGCCGGCTGCCCATAGGAGGCCGTTGAGCGTGTCTGCCCCTGATAAGTCCCCCGCAAATCTGGCTGCTACAGCCGGTATCGGTCTGAAGCCTGAGCATTACAGGCCGGTGCTGGAGGCGACCGCTCACGGTCTTTGGGTCGAGGTCCATCCTGAAAACTACATGGCCGATAGCGGTCCGCGGCTGAACTGGCTCGAGGCCATCCGCCGCGACAAGCCGGCCTCCTTCCACGGTGTGGGCCTGTCGCTCGGCGGTGTTGAACCGCTCGACAAGGGCCATCTCAAGCGCTGGAAGACTCTGGTGGAGCGCTTTGACCCGGTGCGCGTGTCTGAACACCTCGCCTGGTCGGCCCATGCGGGCACCTATTTCAACGATCTTCTGCCCACCCCGATGACGCAGGCCGCGCTCGATCATTTCTGCGATCATGTCGACGAAATGCAGAGCGTGCTCGGCCGTCAGGTGCTGGTCGAGAACCCGTCCCGCTACATGCCCCTGCACGAAGACATTCCCGAGATCGATTTCCTCGCCGAGACCGTCCGGCGTACCGGGTGCGGTCTCCTGCTCGACGTCAACAATGTCCACGTCTCCGCCCACAATCTCGGCTTCGATGCCCGCGATTACCTCGACCGGGTTCCGGCCGGGGCCATTGGCGAGATCCACCTTGCCGGTCACGAGCCGGACGAGGGGCTGGGGGCTGAACTGCTGATCGATACCCACGGGGCGCCGGTCAGCGAGGATGTCTGGTCCCTGCTGCGGCATCTGATCGGCCGGATCGGCCCGCGCCCGCTACTGATCGAGCGCGATACCAACCTGCCGCCCTTCGGCGTGTTGATGGCCGAGCGCAGTGCCGCGCAGGCCGTGCTGGAGGAGTGCCTCGCCCATGTCTGATGCGTTTTTCCGCAACTGGTCATACGCGCTGCGCAGCGGTGATGCCGACGCCCTGTTGCCCTACCTGGCCGACGAGCGGGCCCGGCAGCATTTTGCCGTTTATCGCAATAACGTCGTCAGCGCGGCCATCGAGGCTCTGCGTTCGGCCTATCCTGTGGTCAACCAGCTGGTCGGAGACAGTTTCTTCTCTCCCATGGCCAAGCTCTACTGGGATGAGCATCCGCCGCAGGACCGGTCGATGACGCTCTATGGCGCGGGTTTCGCCGAGCACATCGCCAGCTATGGACCGGCGGCGCGACTTGGCTATCTGCCGGACATTGCCCGGCTCGACCGGGCCTGGCTCGACGCCCATCATGCCGCAGAGCGCGAGACCCTCAGCGGTGAGGCGGTTTCAGCCCTCCCCGCGGAAAGCCTGCCGCAACTGAGCCCGGGATTGCATCCATCGGTGCACGTCGTCGAGCTCGATTGGCCAGTCTTCGATGTCTGGGCCGCCCATCGTGTGGGCCGCTCGATCACGCCGACCGAAATCGCCCCGGGTCACGAACATATCGTCATCTGGCGCTTCCAGAGCCAGGTAAAACAATCCCGTCTCAGCCCGGCGCATGCCGCTTTTCTCGCGGCAATAGGTGAGGGGCGCTCCTTGCAGCAGGCCGTTGAACGGGCCGCTGCCGAGGGCGGACGCGAAGACCCGGCCGGTTTCTTCGGCCATGCCCTGTCCCACGGCCTCATCGCCGCGCCGGCACCCAACACGATCTAGGATTTTCGCCATGATGGCTTTTGCTACCCGCGCACATGATCTCCATGAGCGCTTTTTCGGTGCCTTCCGCACGGTATTGGGCGGGTCATTGCTGCAATTGCTGGCCCGACTGACGCTGGCCGGCGTGTTCTGGCGCTCGCTTTTGACCAAGGTGGAGACCGCCAAACTCTTCACCTACACCGAATACATCAATGATTTCCCGGTCGAACGGGCGCGCATGCGGGTGCCGGAATTGCCGCTGGATCTGAAGCCGGCCACCCTGCACCAGTTTGCCAATGATTTTGCCCTGCCGCTGATCCCCGGCGATATCGCGGCCTGGATGGCAACGCTGGGCGAGTTCGTATTGCCGATCCTGCTTGTGCTGGGACTATTCACCCGGTTCGCGGCGGTGGGGCTGCTGGTCATGACGCTTGTGATCCAGTTCTTTGTCTTCCCGGAAGCCTGGTGGGGCACGCATGCATTGTGGGCCGTGATGGCGATCTTTATTGCCGCCCATGGGCCGGGGCGCTTGTCGCTTGACCACGTCTTCGGAAACAGATTCGCCCGCTAGGCGCACGGGATTGCATCGCCCGGACGGGCGGGCCATGGTCGCCGCGGTCTTTGAAAACCGGGGGGTTGGACCATGACACAGGCGTCGATAACGCGCGGTGGCGACCGTTTCATGCCGGACTGGGTGCTGGGCCTGGTAATCCGCCTGTCCGTCGTGCCCGGCTTGTGGATGTGGGGGCGTGCCAACGCGGCTGAATGGCCCGGCGTCTCGCCTGATATCGTCAGTGCCGCCGATTACTGGGGCATTCCGCTGATTCCGGCACCCTTGCTCGCCCAGATCGCGGTCTGGGGCGCGCATATCGTCGCCCTGATGCTGGCCGTCGGTTTTCTCACACGGCTGGTCGGCTTCGTGCTCCTGGCCTTTTCTCTCGCCTATCTGTTGTGGATCGTGCCGGACAGCTGGGTTTCGGTTTCGGTCTTTGCGGCCGTCTCCTTCTATCTCTTCGCCCGGGGCAGCGGGGCGCTTTCGGTGGATGGGGCGCTGGCGGCCACAACCCGCTAGGACGTAATTGCGTCTGGCGAAACCTCTGCTTATCCGCTTCACTGTGCTGACTGATTCCCCGGCATTAAGAGGCGGCATCCACCATGTCCCCGGAACTGGAACAGAAGCTCAAACGCGCCCTGGCCGGCAAAGCGGCCGTGGAGATGGGGCAATTCCAGTTCCTCAATCTTGACCTGATCCGTGAACGGGCCGGACGCGACTGGCCCAATGTGCGCGCCAAGACCTATCAGGTGTCCGAGCATTTCATCGAGAAACGCCTCGACGAGGATGATGTCATGATCCGCGTACGCGGCGGGTTCCTGATCATTTTCAGCCTGATCGGGGGCATCGAGGCTGAGGCGCGGGTCGGCGAGATCGCCGACGAGCTCAACGAGTTCTTCCTCGGTGAGAAAGAATATGCGCGTCTCAAGATCGAGGGCGAGGCCCGGCGCGTCCCGACCAGCGAATTCCTGTCCATCATGGCCGAGAACCAGCCGGAGGACATGCCCGAACTGGAAGGTGACCCGGTCGCCGAGCGTGAACCGGTTGACGAGGAGGCCAGGCCCTCCGGCTGGAAATCTACCGCCCCGGCCGGTCCGCGCGGGGCCAAGGGCGGGACCTGGGAAAAGGCCGAGCACGATAATCCGCTGGCCGCCGAACGTGTGCCGGAATGGCCCGAAAGCCAGTTCAAGGAAAAGGACGGGGTCTGGGATGATATCGTCTTCCAGCCGGTCTGGGATGCGCGCAATCAGACGCTGGGGCATCACCTGTGCAGCGCCCGCCGCATCGTCGATGGTCGCGTGCTCTACGGCACTGAAACGCTGATGGGCCAGGACAGCGAAGTCCTGATCCGCATGCTCGACCGCTCGGTCGCCCTGGCGGCCCAGCGCGGTTTTCAGCAATTGCACGCCAAGGGCTCAAACTGTCCGATCATCGTGCCGGTACATTACGATACGCTGGCGACGGTGTCGCAGCGGATGGATTATTTCTCCATCCTGCAAAGCGTGCCCAAACACATCCGCCGTTTCTTCTTCCTCAAGGTCGATGCTATCCCCGACGGCGCACCCATGGCGCAGATGCAGGAGCTGTTCCGCTCCATGATGCATTTCGGTTCCAATATCCTGGCCGAGCTCAAATTCGGTCCGAAATGGGATGTGAAGCGTTTTGAGGGCTGCGGTGTAGGCCTGTTCGGGTCCTCCTTGCCGCGTTCGGTCCGGTCGAAAGAGCCGACGGATGCGACTGTCATGGCGCTGATGGACATGGTCGCGGCGTCGCGTTCGCTGAATACCGAGACCTATCTCACCGGCGTGGCGAATCTCGACCTGCTCAATGCGGCCGTCTCCACCGGAATACGGCTTATGGCGGGCGATGTGATCGCTGAGGCACGGGCTCTGCCGGCGCCGACGCAGACGCTGGATTTCTCCACAATCGCCAGCCGTAACAGGCCTGACAGCGATGAAAGCAATATAGTTAGGATTTAGTCCTAAAGGCAAAGGCGCGAAGGCGTTGCTTGCGCGATGCCGGGTGTTATAAGGCGAGTCCATTCTGGCCATCCTTTCGCTCATCCCTCCCGCGAGGCCCATTACATGAATATCCATGAGCATCAGGCAAAAGCTGTCCTGAAATCCTTCGGTGCGCCCGTCGCTGACGGCGTTGCCATTTTCTCCGTTGATGAAGCCGCTGCCGCTGCAGACAAGCTGCCCGGCCCGCTCTGGGTCGTTAAATCCCAGATCCATGCCGGCGGCCGAGGCAAGGGCAAGTTCAAGGAACTTGGTCCCGACGCCAAGGGCGGTGTCCGTCTCGCCTTTTCCAAGGACGAGGTTCTCTCCCACGCCAAGGAAATGCTGGGCAATACGCTGGTCACGCACCAGACCGGCCCGGAAGGCAAGCAGGTCAATCGTCTCTACATCGAAGACGGTGCCGATATCGCCACCGAGCTCTACTGCTCACTGCTGGTGAACCGCGAAACCGGCCGTGTGGCCTTTGTCGTCTCCACCGAGGGCGGCATGGACATTGAGGCCGTTGCCGAGGAAACCCCGGAGAAGATCCACACGATCGATATCGATCCGGAAACCGGTGTCACCCCGGATGATGCGGCCAAGATCGCCGACGCCCTGGAACTGTCCGGCACGGCACGTGACGACATGCTCTCGCTGGCGGGCATCCTCTACAAGGCCTTCACCGAGAAGGACATGTCCCTGCTCGAGGTCAACCCGCTCATCGTCATGGAAGATGGCCGCGTCCGCGTCCTCGACGCCAAGGTCTCCTTCGACGGCAATGCCCTGTTCCGCCATGACGACATCATGGCGCTGCGCGATACGACGGAGGAAGACGAAAAAGAGATTGAGGCGTCCAAATACGACCTCGCCTATGTCGCCCTCGACGGCAATATCGGCTGCATGGTCAACGGTGCCGGCCTGGCCATGGCGACCATGGACATCATCAAGCTCTATGGTGCTGAACCGGCCAACTTCCTCGATGTCGGTGGCGGCGCCACGACCGAGAAGGTGACGGCCGCGTTCAAGATCATCACCGCCGACCCGAACGTCAAAGGCATTCTGGTCAACATCTTCGGCGGCATCATGCGCTGTGACATCATCGCCGAAGGCGTGGTCACCGCGGTGAAGGAAGTGGGCCTGCAGGTCCCGCTCGTCGTTCGCCTGGAAGGCACGAATGTCCAGCTTGGCAAGGACATCATCAATAAGTCGGGCCTCAACGTGATCGCCGCTGACGATCTCGACGACGCCGCCCAGAAAATCGTCGCCGCCGTGAAGGAGGCCGAATAATGTCGATCATCGTCAATAAAGACACCAAGATCATCGTCCAGGGCCTGACCGGCAAGACCGGCACCTTCCACACGGAACAGGCGCTGGAATATTACGGCACCAAGATGGTCGCCGGTGTGCATCCGAAAAAGGGCGGTTCGACTTGGTCGTCCGGCCTGGAAAGCGCCGCCGAGCTGCCGATCTACACCTCTGTCGGTGAAGCCAAGGAAGCCACCGGCGCCACGGCGTCGGTCATCTATGTCCCGCCGGCCGGTGCCGGTGCGGCCATCATCGAGGCCATCGAGGCGGAAATCCCGTTCATTTCCTGCATCACTGAGGGCATTCCGGTGATGGATATGGTCAAGGTGAAAGCCAAGCTGGAGAAGTCCAACTCCATGCTGCTCGGTCCGAACTGCCCCGGCATCCTGACGCCGGAAGAGTGCAAGATCGGCATCATGCCGGGCTCCATCTTCAAGAAGGGCTCCGTTGGCGTCGTCTCGCGCTCGGGCACGCTGACCTATGAAGCCGTGTTCCAGACCACCGCGGAGGGCCTCGGCCAGACCACGGCTGTCGGCATTGGCGGCGACCCGGTCAAGGGCACCGAGTTCATCGACGTGCTGGAGAAATTCCTCGCCGATGACGAGACCAAGTCGATCATCATGATCGGTGAGATCGGTGGTTCCGCCGAGGAAGATGCCGCGCAATTCCTGGCTGACGAAGCCAAGAAGGGCCGCAAGAAGCCGACCGTCGGTTTCATCGCCGGCCGTACCGCACCTCCGGGCCGCACCATGGGCCATGCCGGTGCCATCGTCTCCGGCGGCAAGGGCGGCGCGGAAGACAAGATCGCAGCCATGGAAGCGGCGGGCATCACGGTGTCTCCGTCTCCGGCCCGCCTCGGCACGACCCTGGCGGACGTGCTCAAGGGCTAGGCTTCAAGCCGAACCGACCTGACAAGCCGCGCTCTGGGCAACCGGGGCGCGGTTTTGTTTTGTCACCCTCTTGTCAGTAGACCCGCGCTCTTCCCTTCTGTTGGTCACAAAAGGGGCCTAGATGATTTTTAACCATTCCGGCTTAGGCCGTTGCTCCAGACACACTCCTGACTCAGGCCCTCCCCCCAATGTCTGACCAAAATCGCTCCGATACTAACCAGGCTTTCCTGGATACCTCCTTCCTGCAGGGCGCCAATGCGCTCTATGTGGAACAGCTCGCCGCCGCCTATGCCAAGGACCCGTCCTCGGTGCCGGAAGGCTGGCGCAGTTTCTTTGCCACCATGGGTGACCCGGCTGCCGATGCCGCCCGTGCCGCCGATGGCCCAAGCTGGAAGCGCGCCGACTGGCCGCCGGCCGCGAATGGCGAACTGGTCTCGGCCCTGGGCGATATCGGTCCGGATGAAGGTGCCATGGTCGACAAGGTCGCGGCCCATGTCGAAGCCCAAAAACCCGGCGCATCGGCCGAGGATGTCCGCGATGCCACCCGCGCCTCGATCCGCGCCATCATGATGATCCGCGCCTACCGCATGCGCGGCCATCTGGCGGCCCAGCTCGACCCGCTGGGCATTTCCACCTTCGGCCCGCAGCCCGAGCTCGACCCGGCCACCTATGGCTTCAATGGCGCCGCGATGGACGAAGAGGTCTTCATTGACGGCTATCTCGGCCTCGAGACCGCAACGCCGCGGCAGATGCTGGACATCCTGCGCCGGACCTATTGCGGCCCGGTTGGTGTGGAGTTCATGCAAATCTCCAACCCGGCGGAGAAATCCTGGCTGCAGGAGCGCTTAGAGGGGCCGGACAAGGACATCCGCTTCACCCAGGAAGGCAAGATCGCCATCCTCAAGAAGCTGATCGAGACCGAGCGTTTCGAGCAATTCCTGCATAAGCGCTATCCCGGCACCAAACGCTTCGGGGCCGATGGCGCGGAATCCATGGTTCCGGCGCTGGAGCAGATCATCAAGCGCGGCGGCGCGATGGGCGTCGAGGATATCATCATCGGCATGCCGCACCGCGGCCGTCTCAATGTGCTCGCGGCCGTGATGGGCAAGCCCTATCACCAGATTTTCCATGAATTCCTCGGCGGCAATACCCAGGGGGAAGACGAGTTCGGCTCCGGTGATGTGAAATACCATCTCGGTGCCTCGTCCGATCGCGAGTTCGACGGCAACAAGGTTCACCTGTCGCTGACCGCCAACCCGTCCCACCTGGAAGCCGTGAACCCGGTTGTCCTCGGCAAGGCGCGGGCGAAGCAGGAAGAGAACTGCCGCAAGCAACCCGGTACGCCGCGCATGAATGTGCTGCCGCTGTTGCTGCACGGCGATGCGGCCTTCGCCGGCCAGGGCATTGTCACCGAAGGCCTGGGACTGTCCGGCCTGCGCGGTCACCGTACTGGCGGAGCGATCCACTTCATCGTCAACAACCAGATCGGCTTTACCACCGATCCCAAGGACAGCCGCTCCAGCCCCTACCCGTCAGACGTTGCGCTGATGGTGCAGGCGCCGATCTTCCACGTGAACGGGGATGATCCGGAAGCGGTGGTCCATGCCACCAAGATCGCTACGGAATACCGTCAGCTGTTCGGCAAGGACGTCGTCATCGACATGTTCTGCTATCGCCGCTACGGCCATAATGAGGGCGATGATCCGACCTTCACCCAGCCGATCATGTATCGCGTGATTAAGGACCTGGCGCCGGTGAAGAAGCAGTACCAGGACCGCCTGATCGCGGAAGGCGTACTCAGCGCGGCCGAGGTCGAGGCGCTGGAAAACGAGTTCGACACCTATCTCGACAATGAGTTCGAGGCCGGCAAGGGCTTCGAGCCGGAGCGCGCGGACTGGTTGGATGGCCGCTGGTCGGGCCTGGGCCTGCCCGAGGGCGATGATCGCCGCGGCGAGACCTCGGCCTCGATGGAGAGTCTGAAATCCGTCGGCATGGCGATGACCGAGATCCCCGAGGGCGTGAATATCCACCGTACCCTCAATCGCGTCATCGGCGCCCGCCGCAAGATGATCGAGACCGGTGAGGGCATCGACTGGGCCACCGCCGAGCATCTCGCGTTCGGCACGCTGGTCACTGAAGGCTTCCCCGTGCGCCTGTCCGGTCAGGATTGCGGTCGCGGCACCTTCTCGCAGCGCCATTCGCACATCATCGATCAGCAGACCGAGGAGCGCTACACGCCGCTCAACAATCTCGCTGAGGGCCAGAAGAAATACGAAGTCATCGACTCGATGCTGTCGGAAGAAGCCGTGCTCGGGTTCGAGTATGGCTTCTCGCTCTCGGCCCCGAACACGCTGGTAATGTGGGAAGCCCAGTTCGGTGATTTCACCAATGGCGCCCAGGTCATCATCGACCAGTTCATCTCATCCGGTGAGCGCAAATGGCTGCGCATGTCCGGCCTGGTAATGCTGTTGCCCCATGGCTATGAGGGCCAAGGCCCGGAGCACTCCTCGGCCCGTCCGGAGCGCTTCCTGCAGCTGTGTGCAGAAGACAATATGCAGGTCGCCAACTGCTCGACGCCGGCGAACTATTTCCACATCCTGCGCCGTCAGATTCACCGCAGTTTCCGCAAGCCGCTGGTGATCATGACGCCGAAATCCCTGCTGCGTCACAAGCGCTGCGTCTCAACGCTCGCCGCGCTGGGGCCGGGCTCATCCTTCCACCGTGTCTTGTGGGATGATGCTGACCAGGGCAAGGCGGCCGAGGGTGAGATTTCGCACACCACGATCAAGCTGCAGCCGGACGAGAAGATCCGCCGCGTCGTGATGTGTACCGGCAAGGTTTATTACGATCTGCTCGAGCGCCGCGAGGAGCTGGGCCTGGACGACGTTTATCTGCTCCGTGTCGAACAGCTCTACCCCTTCCCCTACAAGGCGCTGCTCTCCGAGCTGGCCCGCTTCCCGAACGCCGAAGTGGTCTGGTGCCAGGAAGAGCCACGCAATATGGGCTACTGGACCTTTGTCGAGCCCAATATCGAGTATGTGCTCACCAAGCTGGAAGACGTGAAGGCCAATCGCCCGCGCTATATCGGCCGGGTTCCGACCGCCTCCACCGCCACCGGCATTGCCTCCAAACAC
>NZ_JASBRW010000070.1 GCF_030149235.1 Maricaulis sp.
TTCAACGGGACATTAAGCTTAACCGGTCATAGTGCGCCTTAATCGGACGAATAAATGAGGTCCGAAAGCACAGGTGGACGGGTAGATGTTCCAGATTATCGGCATTGTGGTCGTGTTCGTCATGGTCTTCGGCGGGTTTGCGCTCGCAGGCGGCTATTTCGACGTGATCCTCAAGGCGCTTCCCTTTGAGATGATGATGATCGGCGGCGCCGCAGTTGGCGCTTTCCTGATCGGCAACAAGCCTAAAGTGGTGACCAAGACCCTCGGCGATCTCGGCAAGATCTTTGCCGGGCCGAAGTGGAAGGCGCAGGACTATACAGATCTCTTGTCGCTCTTGTTCCTGTTGACCAAGACGATGAAGACGAAGGGCGTTATCGCGCTCGAAAGCCATATCGAGAACCCGGCCGACAGTGCTATTTTTTCGCGCTATCCCCGCATCATGAAAGACCATTTCGCGGTCGACTTTATCTGCGACACGCTGCGTATGATGACCATGAACCTGGAAGACCCGCACCAGGTCGAAGACGCGATGGAAAAGCAGCTGGAAAAGCACCATCACGAGGCCGCTGCCCCGGCTCATGCCATGCAGACGCTGGCGGATGGCCTGCCGGCCCTGGGTATCGTTGCCGCGGTTCTCGGCGTGATCAAGACGATGAGCGCGATCGAGAGCCCGCCCGCTGTTCTGGGTGGCTATATCGGCGGCGCGCTGGTCGGCACCTTCCTCGGCGTTTTCCTCGCCTACGGTTTCGTGGGGCCGTTCGCCTCCTATCTGACGGCCGTCTATGACGAGGAGCACCAGTTCTACAAGATCATCCAGGATGTGCTTGTGGCTCACCTGCACGGCAATGCTGCCCAGATCTCCGTTGAGATCGGTCGCGGAGGTGTGCCGAGCAAGATGCAGCCGAGCTTTGCCGAGCTCGAAACGGCTCTGGATCAGATTCCGAATGAGGTTGGCTAAGCCTTCCCTCCGCGCGCCGGCTTGAAGCACCGGCGAGCGACCTGAGGCGCGGTACCCTATGGGTGCCGCGCTTTTCATATGTGGGGCTGGCATCTGGGCGACGACGCGCTAGAAGGACCGCATGAAGATCAAAGACAGCGAAATCCTCATCATTCCCGGCCTGGGCAATTCCTCCGCCTTTCACTGGCAGAGCCGCTGGGTCGAGAAGATGTCGACGGCCCGCCGTGTCGAGCAGGACAATTGGGACAAGCCAGAGCGCGCTGCCTGGACCGCCCGGCTGATCGAGGCCGTTGAGGCTGCGCAAAAGCCGGCCATCCTGGTCGCGCATTCCGTTGGCGTGTTGACCGTGGTTCACGCGGCACCGGAGCTCAACACCGACAAGATTGCCGGCGCTTTCCTGGTGGGGGCATCTGACTGGGAGCGTGACGCTCTGGAAGAGAAGTTTCCGGGGCATGGGTTCGCGCCGGTGCCGCGCAAACCGCTGGGTTTCCCGGGGTTGATGCTGGCGAGTTCCAATGACGAGACCTGTTCGGTGGAGAAAGCCGAGCACTGGGCGCGCGACTGGGGTGTCCAGTTCGGAAATGCGGGCGAGGCCGGACATTTCACCGAGGCCAGCGGACAGGGTCCCTGGCCCGAAGGTCTCATGGCCTTCGCCAAATTCACCCAGTCCCTGTGATGGCTAGCGGCCGGCTGATCTGCGATCCGCCGGAGCTGGACTGGTCGCAGCCCTCCGGGCCGCGGGCCAGTGATTATGGCGATGTCTATTTCTCCGCCGAGGACGGGCTGGAAGAGACCCGGGCCGTCTTCCTCGCCGGTTGCGATCTGCCGGCGGCGTGGGACAGGCGTTCACACTATACCATTGGCGAGCTGGGCTTTGGCACCGGGCTGAATGCCCTGGCCCTATGGCAGATGTGGCGCGAGCACAGGCCGCAGGGGGGCTGGCTGCACTTCATCAGTGTCGAGAAGCATCCGCTGAGCCGTGAACAGGCGGCGCGAGCCTTTCAGGCCTGGCCGGATCTACAGGGGCTCAGCGACCAGCTCCTGGCGCAATGGCCGCCGCGGCTTAAGGGGCCGCATCGCATGATCTTCGCCGAGGACCGCTTCACCATCACCGTCTTCCATGATGAGGCCGAAGCCGCGCTGGGGCAGGTGGATGCGCTCGTGGACGCCTGGTTTCTTGACGGATTTGCTCCGGCCCGCAATGAGGCCATGTGGTCGCAAACCGTGCTCGATCATGTCGGCCGCCTGTCACGTCCGGGGGCCCGGATTGGCACTTTTACCGTGGCCGGTGCGGTGCGTCGGGGCCTCCAGGCAGCCGGGTTCGCAGTCAGCAAACAGCCCGGCTTTGGTCGCAAGCGCGAACGGCTCGAGGCGATCTACCAGGGTGAGGGTAAGCCAGAGCGGCAAGCCGACACACGGCCGATCGCCATTCTCGGAGCCGGGATTGCCGGCGCCAGCCTCGCCCATGCCGCCCGCCGGCGCGGGCGCGAGGTGGTGCTCATCGACCCGAACGGGCCGGCTGGCGGTGCGTCCTCGGCTCCGGCCGGCATGCTGACCCCGCGGCTGGAACGGGCTGATCGCCCGCATGTGCGCGCGACCTTGGCTGCCTTTGCCTATGCTCGCCGACTTTATGACGGGCTGAACGGATTTCATCCTGGCGGGGTGATCCGCCAGCTGACCGGTCAAAAAGACATCGCCCGCTATTCGGGTGTCGCGGACTTGATGGGCAGCGATATCCGCGTCGATGGCGATCGCCTGCACATGCTGGAGGCGGGCTGGTTTGAGCCGTCTGTCCTGGTGGCCGAGTTGATCGCAGATACTCCGGTTCTGGCCGCTTTGCCCGCAGGCGCGTTCTGCATCATCGATGCGCGGGGCCATCGCGCTGACCATCCCGATATTTCGCCTAGCGCGGGACAGGTCGCCGTGTTCGAGGCCGATGTCCCGGCCCAGCCGGTGACCTGGGGGCATTATGCCTGTCCGACAGCAGATGGCCGCCTCCTGCTCGGGGCGACGCATATAAAGGGTGAGGTGGCGGGGCCGGACGCCGGCGCCGTTCAGGCCTTCCGCGCTGAAGCCCTGGAGAGATTGCCGGAGCTCGCCGGCCGGCTGCCGGAAACGGTTGTCGAAACCTGGTCCGGCGTGCGCGCCTCAACCCCGGACCGCTTGCCCGTGGCCGGGCGCTGGGACAGGGATGACGCGGGCTGGATTCTCTCCGGTCTGGGGTCCCGCGGCTTTGCCCACGCGCCCTTGCTGGCGGAGCAGGTTCTGTCGGAAATCTGTGCTGAACCCTTGGCCCTGGAGCTCTCCGGAGCCGAGACGCTGAGCCCGCATCGTTTCGAACTCAGGCGCCAGCGCCGCGGCGACTAGAGCCGGATGCGGAAGTCCTCGCCGATTGCCACGGCAAGAATGGGACATCCGCGAACCGCACAATCCGTCACGAGATCGAGATCGGCCGCCTCGCCGGGCTGGAATTCAGCCGCCAGCGGGCCCACCGACAGGGTCACGGGCACACCAAACAGGGCTGGAACAGTCGCGGGGACTGCCGCGATGACGCTCAAAATACCGGCAATGATCAACGGTTTGACCAACATGACCTGACCTCACTTATCTGCCCCTGTGTCGAGTAGATGCCGCGCGGATCCGTTTTGGATGCATCGCGGCGAAAAAATCGGCGCACGGCTTGCACCGGATCGCAGCGAAAACACGCTTCTGACGCGAAATGGGACGGGCTACATGGCCGATATGTTGAATTTTGACACGAATAGCGACCGTCGCCGCGGTTCGCGTCATGTCTGGTTCCTCAATTCTGCGTTCGACAAGATCGGCTTCGACACCGCAGTGCGCCGGATCACCGAGCGCCCGGCCGGCGCCGGGTTTGCCTTTGTAGTCACGCCCAATGTCGATCACCTCGTCCGTCTCGAACGCGACACCGTCCTGGCCCGGCTCTACGCGCAGGCCTGGCTGACGGTATGCGACAGCCGCGTGCTCGAATTGCTGGGCAAGGTCTCCGGCGAAACCATCCATATATCGCCCGGTTCCGACCTCACGGCCGAATTGTTCGACCATCACATCGATCCGCATGAAACGGTGACGGTGATTGGCGGAGATGCCGATGTCATCGAAGCCGTGAAGGTGCGATACGGATTGCGCGATGTGCGGTGGCATGAACCGCCGATGGGTTTGCGCAACAAGCCCGAGGCCATCGCCGAGGCGGCGCAGTTTGTCGCCGACAATCCGGCCCGTTTCGTTTTCTTCTGCGTCGGCTCGCCGCAACAGGAGCTGGTGGCCGAGGCCTGTCTTGACCGGGGAGACTGTACCGGTCTGGGCCTGTGTGTCGGCGCCTCTCTCGATTTCCTCGGCGGCAAGGCCGAGCGGGCTCCGGTCTGGATGCAAGAGGCGCGGCTGGAATGGCTGCACCGCCTGATCCAGGAGCCGCGCCGGATGTGGAAGCGCTATCTTGTCGACGGGCCGCGGATCTTCATGCTCTGGCGTCGTTGGCACAAGACTCGCCGCGACCTGCAGGCGCTCGAGGCTCAGCTATCATCACCGGAACAGGTCAAGCAACGCAAGCTACACCAGCGTATCCGCGATCTGGAAACCCAGCTGGCTGATCTCAACAACCGCTGACGCGGTGTGTTCCGACGATATCCTCCCATCGTACCCCCGCTTGCTTTTCAACCAGGCTGGACATAGCGTCCGCCGCGTAATGGTTCCCGCAAGGGATTAATCGGGAAGCCGGTGCGGCGCGTCCTGGATCATGGTCCAGGGCAAGCCCAGTCCGGCGCTGTCCCCGCAGCCGTAATCGGTGAGCGGCGGTGCACATGGCCACTGGGCCGGACTTGTCCGGACCGGGAAGGCGCATCGTTCGCTGTGACCCGTAAGCCGGAAGACCTGCCATTACCGTCGTCCGTCCGTTCGTGCGGGAGTTCACGAAGCCGGCGCGGTTTACCGTCTGAGACGACTCCTTGCTTGTTTGCCGGAGCCCTAGGGCCCCCGGCTGTTACTGCTATGGAGACGTAACGTGCCTGTATACAAACGAAAACTCATCGCGAGCGGTCTCGGCCTGCTCGCATTTCCCGGCCTGGCCTTGGCGCAGGATCCTGATGAAACCATCCTTGTCACGGCCGCCCGCCTGCCGCTTGCCGCCGATGATGCCACGGTCAGCGTGTCCGTGCTGGGCGAGGCTGAGCTGGCGGCCCGCGGTCCGCTCTTCGCGGCTGACATCCTGCGCGCGGTGCCAGGACTGGCGATCTCTCGTTCGGGGCCAGCCGGGTCGCTGACCCAGATCCGGGCCCGTGGCGCCGAGGCCAATCATGTCCTGGTTCTGATCGACGGTATCGAAGCCGCCAGCCCCTTCACGGGCGAGGCGGATTTTTCCAACTTCCTGTTTGACGACCTGACCCGTATCGAAGTGGCCCGGGGCGAGCAGTCGGCGCTCTGGGGTGCGGATGCCATTGGCGGTGTCATCGCCCTGCAGTCGGCACGGCCCGCTGAGGGGGTTAGCGGTGTGGTGCGGGTCGAGGCGGGCAGTTTCGACACACGCCGCATCTCAGCGCGGCTCGCCGCCGGCGGGCCATCCCGCGGACTTGCTTTGAGCCTTGGCGAATTTAACAGCGCGGGTATCGATATCTCCGGTCTGGGCGGAGAGCGCGATGGTTATGAGAACACCCAGGCGGCGGCAAGCGCCTATGCCGAGCTCGGCTCCAGCTGGTCGATCGAAGGTGCGGCCCGCTGGATCGATTATGTCAGCGCGTCCGATGCGGATCTCGATTTCAACGGCGCGCTGGACGACACAGACCGCGAACGTCACGGCGAGCAATTCTTCTCGGGCCTGACGCTGGCCGGGGACAGCGAGCTGGGCGGACTGACCCTGTCGCACCAGCTGGCCGCCCGGCTGACGGATGATCGCAGCCGCAGCTTCGCAGATGGGATACGCACTGGCCGCAATCTCGGGCAGCGTCGTCAGCTGCGCTATCAGCTCTCGGCACGCTGGCAGAGCGGGCCGGTCTCGCACCGCCTGACCGGTCTGATGGAAAGCGAGCGCGACAAGGTCAAGAATGATGCTGGACCGGGCAATGGAGCCAATCAGACCCGTACGGTCGAGACGCATTCATTAGCCTTTGACTACGGTCTGGCTCGCGGTCCTCTCGACCTGACGCTGTCGGTCCGGCACGACAATAATGATCTCTTCGATGATGCCGCGACCTGGCGTGCCGGGGCGGGCTGGAGTTTTGACGGTATCGGGGGACGGCTGCGCGCCAGCATCGGCGAAGGGGTGAAAAATCCCGGCATGTTCGAGCTGTTCGGCTTCTTCCCTGATTTTTTCCTCGGCAATCCGGGCCTTGTTCCCGAGCGTTCGCAGGGCTGGGAAATCGGCTGGGAGCACAGCCTTTTCGATGATCGTGCCAGCGCGTCTGTGACCTATTTCTCGAGCGAGCTGGAAGACGAGATCTTCACTGATTTCTCTGTTTTCCCCTTCACTGCGGCCAATGCAAGTGGGATGTCGACGCGCAAGGGGTTGGAGCTGAGCGGCCAGCTCGATCTGTCGCCGGGGGTTTCGGTTTTCGGTTCGGCGACCTGGATGGAAAGCGAAGAGGAAAGCGCCGCGGAAATCCGCCGGCCGGAACATCTCGCTTCGGTCACCGTGAGCTGGCGTCCGGGCGGCCCGGTATCGGCCTCCCTGAGCGCCGACTATACGGGCAAGCAGGGTGATACCGACTTCGGTAGTTTCCAGCCGGTCACGCTGGATTCCTACACCCTGGTGAGCAGCCAGGTGCGTTGGGCGGCCCGTGACGGTATGGAGCTTTATGTGAGGGGGGAGAACCTCCTGGACGAGGATTATCAGGATGTATTTGGCTATCACACGCCGGGCCGGGCTGTTTATCTCGGCCTGCGCCTGCATCGCGGCTGAAGCCTGGGCCAATGATGCGGCACCGCTGGATGGCGGTGTCGTATCGACCGGCCTGTGTGCCGATGCCTATGTGCTGGCCCTGGTGCCCCGGACACAAATCCGAGCCTTGTCCTGGCAGGTCGATCATCCCGTCTCTGCCGCCCCGGACTGGGCGCGCGAGCTGCCGACAGCATCGGCGTCGGTGGAGGGCCTGCTGCGTCTCGACCCGGGGCTCGCAGTCTTCTCTCCCGGCGAGGGCCAACGCGCCGGGCCGATGCTGGAACGTGTGGGGCGTCAGGTCGCTAGCCTGATCTGGGGCGAGGATTTCGCCGCGGTCCAGGCCAACCTGCGCCGTCTGGGGCAGGCCGCGGGTCTGGAGGCGGCGGCCGAAGCCCAGATTGAGGCCCTCGACCGCCGACTTGCCGGCTTGCGGGAACGAAACGAGGCGCGTAGTGCGCGTCCTCGCATTGCTTATCTCAGCGCCTCGGGCGGTTCGGCCGGGCAGGGGACCTATGTCGATGCGGCGATCACGGCAGCCGGCGGCATT
Organism: Maricaulis sp.; assembly: GCF_030149235.1. GTDB lineage: Bacteria > Pseudomonadota > Alphaproteobacteria > Caulobacterales > Maricaulaceae > Maricaulis. The sequence goes on from NZ_JASBRW010000070.1 coordinate 7,396, forward strand.
AATGTCATGGCGACGGCCGGGGCCAGCGGCTGGACCCGTTCGGATCCGGAGCTGGCGCTGGGGCTGGAGGCCGATATCCTGCTGACCAGCTTCTTCACCGATGGCTATGCCGGACGACTGTCCCGGGCACGCTATCACTCGGCCTATGATCGCCTTCTCGAAAGCGCATTGCGCATTGATATTCCAGCCGGATATTGGCCCTGTGCGGGGCCGCGCCTGATCGACGCGGCGGAAGTGATTGCCGACGCGATCGACCGTTGGGAGGCGGTGCAATGAGCTTGCGGGGATATCTTGTTCTCACCGTCCTGGTCTTGGTGGCGTTTGCGCTCGCCCTGTTTGCCGGTGATGGTTGGCTCGGTCCTGGGGCCCTGCTTGCAGCGCTGACGGGCGGACAGGGGCTTGATGTCCAGATCCTGCGCGAATTGCGCCTGCCACGCGCGCTGTTGGGCGTACTGATCGGGGCCGGTCTTGGCGCCAGCGGTGCGGTCCTGCAGGGCTTTTTCCGCAATCCCCTGGCGGATCCCGGTGTTGTCGGAGTGTCCGCCAGTGCCGGCCTGGGCGCGGTTCTGGCGCTGTATCTGGGGCTTTCCAGTCTGTCCTTGCTGGCGGTTCCGCTGGCCGCAATCATGATGGCCGGGTGCGGCGTGGCACTGTTGCTGATGCTCGCCGGCCCGCGGGCTGCGGCGACGACCTTGATCCTCGCCGGGGTCGCTGTCGGTGCGACGGCGACAGCGCTTACCGCGCTGATCATGAATCTCGCCCCCAATCCCTGGGCCTTGGCGGAGATCGCCTACTGGCTGATGGGGTCGCTCAATGATGCCAGCTGGAGCGAGTCCGGTTTCGCCCTGCCTTTGATCTGGGCCGGTTTCATACTGCTGATGCTGACGCGGGGCGGTCTCGATGCGCTCAGTCTCGGGGAGGAAACCGCGCGCAGCCTGGGCGTCGATCTGGGGCGGCTGCGCCTCAGCGTGGTGGCCGGGACGGCGCTGGCCGTCGGTGGCGGCGTCGCCGTGGCCGGTGCGATCGGGTTTGTTGGTCTGGTTGTGCCGCATCTTCTGCGTCCTTTCGTCCACTACCGGGCCGGCGCCCTGGTCCTGCCGTCCGCCCTGGCGGGAGCAGTGCTGCTAAGCCTGGCCGACACGGCAACGCGACTGCTCTCCGGGCCTGGTATGCCGCTCTATCTCGGCGTGCTGACCGCCTTGATAGGAGCGCCCTTCTTCCTCTGGCTTGTGCGGGCCAATCAGAAGGTGGCGCCATGACCGGGATTCGCTTTGACAAGGCCAGACTGGAGCTCGGCGGACGCCCGGTTCTGCACTCGCTCTCATTGTCTGCCGGGGCAGGCGAACTGATCGCCCTGGCCGGTCCGAACGGGGCCGGGAAGTCATCGCTGCTGCGTCTTGCGGCGGGGCTCCTGCCGCCTGACCGTGGCCAGGTGGAGCTCGACGGGCAGGCCGTGGGCGGCCTCGACGCGCGTCAGCGCGCCCGACAGATCGCCTACCTGCCCGCGGAAAGTCGCGAAGCCTGGCCGCTCGATGTGCAAAGTCTGGTGGCGCTGGGGCGTATTCCCTTCCGCAAACCCCTGCGCCGGTTGAGTGACGCCGACGAGGCGGCGATTACCTCGGCGATGCAGCGGGCCGGGGTCACGGCGTTTGCCGCGCGGCGGATTGATACGCTGTCATCGGGCGAGCGGGCCCGGGTTCATCTCGCCCGCATGTTGGCGACGCAGGCCCCGGTGCTCTTGCTCGACGAACCGACCGCGGCGCTTGATCTGAAGCATCAGCTGGCTGTGATGGACATTGTGGCCGCCGAGGCCAAGGCCGGGCGGTTGGTCATCATGGCGCTGCATGCGCTTGACCTGGCCGCGCGCTATGCCGATCGGGTCGTGCTGATGCAGGAGGGGCAAATCCGTGCCGATGCGGCGCCGGACACGGCTTTGAGCGAAGAGAATGTGCGCGCGGTTTTCGGGGTGGAAGCGCCCGGCGGTATCCAGGCCAGCGGGCTCAAACCCGTGCGCTAATCCGTGGCGAGCAGCCAGGTCAGGGCTTCGTCTTCTTGGGTGAAATGCCCGACCTGCCAGCCGGCGGCTTTGAGCCCGCCGAGCACCGGGCGTGCGTGCGCCGGGATTTCGGGTGACAGCATCAGGGCGATGCGGGTGTCTTCCGGCAAGCTGTGCCGGACAGCATCCACAATAGTGCCACCTTGTTCAGGCTGCCAGGTGCGATGGAAATAGCGCGCATCCACGAGGAGCCGGTGCGGTGCCCCGTCCTTTATGAGGATCGCGGCGTCTTCGATACGTTGCAGCACATCGGCAACCGAGCTGACATACTCATGCTCGATATAGATATACCCTTTGCGAAGAATAGCCTTGCCGATCATGACGCCAGTCCTGCCTAGTCGAAGACGATCTCGGGTAAAGGTTTAGAGGCTTCCTCGGCCGCCGCTAATGCCGCCTGGGCAGTTTTCAGGAAGGCCGAACCGATCGGGCCATCGTCCAGCGCCACCGGTTCGCCGGTATCGGAGCGGGCGCGCAAGTCGGGATGCAGCGGGATCTCGCCGAGGAATTGCGCGCCGATACGCTCGGCTTCCGCCTTGGCCCCGCCGGTGCCGAAGATATGACTGCTGCCGCCGCAATGCGGGCAGATGAAGACCGACATGTTCTCGACAATGCCCAGCACCGGCACATGTGTCTGCTCAAACAGGCCCATCGCCTTGCGGGCGTCATCCAAAGCCAGGTCCTGCGGAGTGGAGACAATGACAGCGCCATCGACGGGCAGGTCTTGGGCGATGGCCAGCTGCGCATCACCGGTTCCCGGTGGCATGTCGAGAATGAGCACGTCGAGCCCGCCCCAGTCGGTCTCGGTCATGAACTGGCGAATGGCGCCCTGGACCATCGGGCCGCGCCACACGACCGGGGCGCCCGGCTTCACCACGAACCCCATGGAGATGATCTTGACGCCATGCGCCTCGATCGGCTGTACGCCTTTCTCGGTCTTGCGCAGGCCCGGCACGTCATTGAGACCGAACAGGCGCGGTGCGGAGGGGCCGTAGATATCGGCATCGAGCAGGCCCACCTTGAGGCCGTCCTTGGCCAGGGCGGCCGCCAGATTGGCTGCGACGGTCGACTTGCCGACCCCGCCCTTGCCCGAGGCCACGGCGAGAATGCGCTTGGCCGGGCGATCCGCCGGTGCGCGCTGGGGCTGTTGCGGCTGCTTCGGGGCCGGGCGCTGCTTTTGAGCGCTCTGCTCGCGATGCGCCGTCATGACCACGCGGACCTTGTTGATGCCATCAATCTTGGCCACCGCAGCTTCGATCTCAGGCTGCAGGCGGTCGAGGTCGGGGTCGCCGGCGACCGGCGGTGCCAGAACGATGGTCACGGCGTCGCGCATGACCGCGGCGGATTCAACCCGCCCGGCATCCACAATATCCCGTCCGGACTGCCGTTCGATGACGGTTTCCAAGGCGGATTTCAGACGCGCTTCCATGGCTTTCTCCCTCGTTATCTGGGGAGATAGGGTATTCGGCGCGGATGTGAAAGCGGGGCGTGGGAATACAGCGCAGTCGGCCGATCACAGCGATGGCTAAGGTGGTTCAGCGTATGTGAGGTAGGAAGTGGATGGTGGGCGATACTGGGATTGAACCAGTGACCCCTTCGATGTCAACGAAGTGCTCTCCCGCTGAGCTAATCGCCCATCCGATGCGGAGACGGGTGTTTAGCGCCGCGGTGCAGCGAGTTCAAGCTTCGTTTGTACGGATTGCGGCTTCGATTGCAGTTCGCTGGCGCCAGGACCAGACTTCCGGCCTCAAACCGGGCCGATTCCCCCAAAACGCTCTCTGCAGGGACTGAAATTCACCCAGGAATGGTCCTCAGCTTGCGTGGATGTGTATACGAAATGACATAAATGCAACACGCCGCAGTGAATGTGGCTCAATCAAGACAGATTCGTGGCCAAGAGGCTTGCAACGCAACCACTCTCGCTAGAGCATCACCGGCAGCGTGTAAGCGGTATTCGCCGCCGGGCCACCAGGGGAGTGGTGGGCAGCCGGTTCCGCGCATTGGGGAATGAAAGAATTCATACAGATATGGAGTTTCGTATGAAAATGAAACGCTCAGGCTTGCTGCGTTCCAGCATGCTGGCCGGTCTGGCAGCGATCGGTCTCGCTGCTGCACCTGGCTATGCACAAGAAGCCGAAGAGGAAGAAGCTGAAGAACAGGACGTGATCACGGTCACGGGTTCCCTGATCCGCCGCTCTGAATTCTCTTCGACCGCGCCGATCCAGGTGGTCACCGCGGAAATCGCTACGCTCGAAGGTCTCGTCGACACCGCCGAGATGCTGCAGACGGCTTCCGTCGCAGCCGGTTCCTTCCAGCTCAACAACCAGTTCGGCGGCTTCGTCGTCCAGGGTGGTACGGGTGTGAACTCGATCTCCCTGCGTGGTCTTGGCGCTGGCCGTACCCTGGTCCTGCTGAACGGTCACCGTCCGGGTCCGGCCGGTACGCGTGGTGAAGTGGGTGCGTTCGACCTGAACGTGATCCCGGCTTCCATCATTCAGCGTTCCGAGATCCTGAAAGACGGTGCGTCTTCTGTTTATGGTTCTGACGCCGTCGCCGGTGTTGTGAACGTCATCACGCGTGACCGCGTTGACGCTCCGGAACTGACCATCGCGGCTTCCCTGCCGGAAGAGAGCGGCGGTGAGACCTACACCGTGAACGGCGCATATGGTCTGAACTTCGACCGTGGTTCCGTGGTCCTCGCTGCTGAATACCAGCTGCGTGAAGACCTCTCGGTCGGCGATCGCGACTATCTGCGTTGCTCCGAGCCGTACTTCTTCGACGCTCCGGGCGGCAACCGTATCGACCGCGAAGACCGCTCGATCACGGCTGGCACCGACCTTTCCGGTTGCTCGAACATCTACTTCAACACCGCAATCGACGCTCTGACGGGCCTGCGCTACATTCCGGATCCGTCTTCCACGGCCGGCCCGATCCCGGGTTACCGTCCGCGCGAAAACGGTCGTTACGACGATCCGGGCGGCGTTGCGTTCTACGAGGACGTCCTCAACAGCCCGCTGTACGCTTCCACCGACGCGATCAACCGCCAGGAGCGCTTCAGCGTCTACGCGAAGTCTGATTTCGAGCTCGACATCCTCGGTGGCGTGAACTGGGAGAACGAATTCCTGTTCAACCGTCGTGAAACCACGTCTGAGGGCTGGCGTCAGTTCTTCCCGCTCATCGGTGGTTCCACCATCCAGGGCATTTTCGGCATCTACGGCTATGCTGATGATCCGACCTATGATGGCGCTCTGGCGCTGTCCCAGCCGGTCACCATCTGGCCGTCCAATGGCAATGTCCAGGTCGACTATTACTCGCTGACGTCGCAGATGGACGGCAGCTTCGGTGACTGGTTTGGCCCGATTGCTGATTGGTCCTGGACCGCTTCTGGTACGTATTCTCGTTCCAGCGGTGATTATGGCCGTAACTCCATCGTGGCTTCGGTTTCCGGTGATGTCCGTTTCGACACCAATGCACCGATCTATGATCCGTTCTCTGCGGACTTCCTGAGCGGCAACTATGGCGACGCTGTCTATGACGCGCTGACGGCTAATACCCTCGGCAACACTGTCTATGAGCAGCTGACCCTGAACGCTGTCATGACCGGTGAGCTCCTCGAGCTGCCGGCTGGCCCGCTTGGTGCTGCTTTCGGTATTGAATACCGTGAGTTCTCGATCGACGATCAGCCGGATGCTCTGGCTCAGAACGGCGATCTCTGGGGTGAATCCTCTGCTCTGGTTACCCAGGGTGAAGACAGCGTGATGGAAATCTTCGCTGAGATGGAAATCCCGCTGCTCAACGGCATGACCTTCATCGAGGACCTGTCCCTGAACGTTTCCGGCCGCGCATTCGACTACGAGTCCGCTGGTTCGGGTGACGTCTGGAAAGCAGGCTTCAACTGGCAGGTCACCCCGACCTTCCGCGTCCGCGGTACGAAGGGTACGTCCTACCGTGCTCCGGCCCTGTTCGAACTCTTCCTGGGCAACCAGACGGCGTTCGTTGGCCAGCTCGCGATCGACCCGTGTATCGATTGGGGCAACAGCACGAACACCAACATCCAGGCGAACTGTGCCGCTGAAGGTATCCCGTCTGACTTCGCCGGTGGTGCATCTTCCGCGACCGTGATCTCTGGCGGTGGTGCTGGCTTCCTCGAGCCGGAAACCTCCAACGCTTCTACCCTCGGTGTCATCTGGACGCCGGAATCCATCGCTCTGAGCGTCGCGATTGATTACTTCGACATCGAAGTGAACAATCAGATCTCGCAGCTGGGTTCCAGCGCCATCGTCGGCGGTTGCTACAGCGCGAACAACTATCCGAACGCGTTCTGTAGCCTCTTCACCCGTAACCCGGGTACCGATGCGGTGAACCCGTTCGCGATCCAGACGGTTCTCGACGGTTACATCAACGTGAACTCCCAGATCTCCTCTGGCGTCGACTACACCGTCCGCTACGAGCACGAGTTCTCCTTCGGTGACCTGACGGTTGAAGCCCAGGCGACCAAGACGAACGAAGACGTTGTCTTCCTGTTCGATCCGGCCCTGGAATCTGGTTTCGACACCAGCGACTTCAACGGTTCCATCGGCGATCCGGAATGGGTTGGTAATGCACGCGTGTCCCTGAACCGCGGCGACTTCACCTACTCCTGGTTCATGGACTATGTCGGTGCGACCTCCGAAGATATCTTCGGCCTGTCTGCGGACACCACCTACTTCGGTGCGACCGCATGGCGTGACATCGTCGCTGACGAGCGCGTCTACCACGACGCCTCCGTGCGTTGGCAGGGCGATGGCCTTGGCATCCTCGTCGGTGTCTCCAACATCTTTGCTGAAGATCCGCCGCTGATCTCTTCGGGTGTTGCTAGCCGCCGTGGTAACGTGCCGATCTCCGGCACCCAGTACGACCTGCGTGGCCGTACCGGCTTCTTCCGCGTCACCAAGACGTTCTAAGAAGAAGTCCATACTGGATTGGGAGGGCGACGGCATGCCGTCGCCCTCTTTTTATGTGATTTAATGAAACAAGCCGTAGGCAAACGACCGCTCGTTGGCTTAACTTGTTTTCACTTGTCAGGACTGAGCGGGAGACCATCTTTAAGGGCTCAGTCAGTGTGTAATTTCTAGGGGAGATCCGCATGATCAAGCGCTGTCTCGTATCCATGGCCGCAATGCTGGGCCTGGCTTCGGGGGCCTCGGCCGATATCACGGCCGAACCAATCCCGGTCGAAGCCTTCGCGCGCGTACCGAATATCCAAAGCGTGTCCTTGAGCCGTGAAGGCGATCTGGTCGTGGCGATCGTCGCCGCCCCGGGGAGCGATAATGGCGATACCGCTCTGGCCACCTGGAACCTGGCTGACGCCGGCTCCGCGCCGGTCATCACGCCGAGCGGTGACCGCATGAAGTGGATTGCCGGTTCTGCCCTCAAGCACGGCCAGATCCTTGCCATCGGCCGCCAGGAGTGGACCGGTCAGCTGGGTGGTTGCGGCGAAGGCCGTGTCACCGGTGCGACCGCGACTTTCGTCAACCAGGTCTATCTGACCGACGCCACCCATGGAGAGTTTGAAGAGGCCTTCGAAACCGGCGGCCGGGCTCTGGGTATTGGTGAAAACCTGCGCCGCTGTCTCGAGATTGCCGGTACGACCAGCGTGGTGTCCTCGCTGCCGCTCGACCCGGACCGTATCATCATCTCGCGCCTGAACCCGATTTCCCTCGGCGCCGCCTTCTACCGGATGAACCTGCGTACCGGCGAACAGGAATTCATGTTCCGCGGTGGTGGCCGGACCTCTCCGGCCCTGTTCGACCGTCGTGACGGCACCGTTCTCGCGCGCGAAGAGCTCGAGCCGGTTGGCGAAAACGAGTATGAGAACCGGATCTATCTCCTCAATCCGGAAACCGGGGAATTCGAGGTCCATGAGACGCTGGCCTACTCGCTGGCCTCGCGCCACACCATGTCTGTGGCCGGCCGTGATGAAGCCAGTGGCCAGTATTACATCATCACCGACCTGTATTCCGATCTGGCCCAGGTTTACGCCTATGATCCGGCGACCCGCAGCCTGTCTGACGGTCCGATCCTGGCGCATCCGCGTTACTCCATCACCGGCCTGATCTTTGGTGATGAGAGCGAAAACTCTTCTTCGGTGATGGGTTTCCGTTATGGTGGCCCGCGCGGTAGCGAGGTCTACTGGCTCGATGGTGCAATGAACGCGACGCAAGAAGCGCTCAACGGTCTGTTCCCGGATGCCTATGTCTCCATCATGGACACCGCAAACGGCCTCAACACGATCCTGTTCTCGGTTTCCAGCGGTGCGCAGCCGCCGGCCTATTACATCTTCCGGAATGGCGAGCTGCAGCTTCTTGGTCAGTCCCGTCCGTGGATCGACAGCGACAATCTCGCGGATTCCGAACTGGTCTATTACGAGGCCCGTGACGGCCTGCGTATTCCTGGCATTCTCGACCTGCCGGCAGGCTGGACCCCGGAAGACGGTCCGCTGCCGACGATCATCCACCCGCATGGTGGTCCCTGGGCCCGTGACACCACGAACTGGGATGCCTCCGGCTGGGTGCCGTTCCTGACCTCGCGCGGCTATGCCGTGCTGCGTCCGCAGTATCGTGGGTCGACCGGTTTCGGCCTCGAATTGTGGCGTGCCGGCGACCGCGAATGGGGCCTGGCCATGCAGGACGACAAGGATGACGGTGCCGCCTGGCTCGTCGAGCAGGGCATTGCCGATCCGGACCGGATCGCCATGTTCGGCTATTCCTACGGTGGTTTCGCGTCCATCGCCGCTGTTGTTCGGGAGAATAGCCCGTATCAGTGTGCCATTGCCGGCGCCGGTGTGGCTGACCTGGGCAATATCGGTAACAACTGGAGTGACAGCCGTATCCAGCGCGCCTTCCAGGGGCGCACGGTTAGCGGCATGGATCCGATCCTGAATACGGACCAGGCCAATATCCCGATCTTCCTGTTCCATGGTGATCGCGATGTGCGCGTGCCGCTCTTCCACTCCCGCGACTTCTACAATGCGGTTCGCAACCGGGTGGATGCCGAGCTGATGGTCGTCGACGACATGCCGCACAGCCTGCCCTGGTATCCGCGTCACCACCGCGAATTCCTGACCCGGATCGAGAGCTATCTGGCGAATGATTGCGGCCCGGGTGGCCTGTAAGACCGGCACGACCCTTGTGTCATGCAAAGAAGAAGGCCCGCCATTTGGCGGGCCTTCGTCGTTTCAGCGGGTGCTTTGAACGCTGTCAGCGCGGCGATCAGGCCGTCGTTACGCAGCCATCACGCGGGCGACCTCATCGACGAGTTCGCGCAGGTGGAAGGGCTTGGACAGCACTTTCGCATTGGTCGGCGCGCCGGAACCCGGATTGAGCGCCACGGCGGCAAAGCCGGTAATGAACATGACCTTCAGCGCCGGATCGACCTCGGTGGCGCGGCGCGCCAGCTCGATCCCGTCAACGCCTGGCATGACGATATCGGTCAGAAGCAGATCGAACGTCGCCGGATCCTCGCCGATTGCGTCCAGGCCTTCTTCGCCATCGGAACATACCTTCACATCATGGCCGGCACGCTTGAGCGCCTTGGCCAGGAAGTCACGCATGGAATCATCATCTTCCGCCAGAAGGATCTTAGCCATTTCGGTTTCCCACCCTTACGAATCTAAAAACTTGCCGGCACCATAGACGGCTAAAGTAAAAACCCGCTGAACGCGCTGCAACGCTTGACCGGGCGATAGCAGCTGCTCACATTCAGACCATGACCCTCGCTCCCTTATCATCGTCTAAAGACGGCGCAGCGGCAAACCCGGGCCCGGATTGCGACGTGGTCGCCATTGCGCAGGCGGAGGCCGAGGTGCAGGTGCCGCTGGTCATGTCCTCACCGCATTCTGGGCGCGCCTATGAGGGGGAGTTGCGGCAATCGACCCTGCTCAGTGTCAGCCAGCTGCGCCGCTCCGAGGATGCCTATGTCGACCAGTTGATCGAGGGCGCCCATCAAAAGGGCATCACCACGGTGTGTGCGCTCTTCCCGCGTGTCTTTGTCGACGTCAATCGCAGTCCGCGCGAGCTGGATCCGAACATGTATTCCGACCGTCTTCCGGACACCGCCGATCGCGGGTCGCGCCGGACGGCCTCGGGGCTCGGTGTGATCCCGCGCATCGCCGCGGACGGGCGGCCGCTTTATCGGCGCCGCTTCAAGGTCGCCGAGGCAGAGGCGCGGCTGCAGCGCTATTACCAGCCCTATCATGCTGCGGTTCAGGCCCAGCTGGAAAAGGTCCGCGACCGCTTCGGCCAGGCTTTTCTGGTTGATGTCCACTCCATGCCAGACCAGTCGGCCCGCGGCGTGGACATGGTCATCGGCGACCGCTTTGGAGGGTCCTGCCATCCCGGCTTCGCGGACCTGATTGAGCGTCGCCTGCGCAAGCAGGGTTTTGTTACAGTTCGGAACACTCCCTATGCAGGTGGTTTCACGACTGAACACTATGGGCGCCCCGAAACGGGTGTTCATGCGATCCAGATTGAGATCTCCCGGCGGCTCTATCTTGACGAGCACCGGGTCGCCCTGGCGGAGAATTTCGCCTCTCTCAAGGCCGAAATGGATAGTTTTATCAGCTATCTAGGCGAATACCCCTGGTCGGGCCAATTCACGTCATAATCATGCCCAGTTCAGGCGAAGACTGGTAGCTGTCTTCGCCCGGCACGCGCTTTGCTCCCCTCTGAGGCGTGCGTCCCAGTGCGGCGCAGGTTGTTACGCGAAGACGAGGCCGCGAGTAGTTATGACGAATGATATTGATCTCCACGTTGGAAAGCGTTTGCGCCGCCGGCGTCGTCTGCTGGGCCTGACCCAGCAGCAGCTCGCTGAATCGGTAGGTATCCGTTTCCAGCAAATCCAGAAATATGAGTGTGGCGCCAACCGCGTCAGCGCCAGTCGCCTGTTCGAGCTCGCCGAAGCGCTCGATGTGCCGGTGCAGTATTTCTATGAAGGCCTGTCGCGACGCGATGAAGCCGCCAATGAAGACACTTATCTGGCAGCCGATGTGTTGTCGCAGAAGGAAACCGTGGACCTGATCCGGGCCTATTACCGGCTTGGCGAGCGTCCGCGCAAACGTCTTCTCGAACTTGCCAAATCACTCGAGCCTGATGAAGCCGCCAACGACGCGGCCTGAAAGGGCATTATCATCGGTCCCGTCAATGGGGACTGAGACGGTCATGGTCGGGGGACCTGGAAGCGCCTAGCCTGGAGTAGAGCTCCATGCTAGGCGCTTCGCCATGACCAAGACTGATTTTTCCCGCGATCTGGAAATTGCCAACACCCTGGCCGATGCCGCCGGCGCGGCGATCCGCCCCTATTTCCGTACCGGCCTGTCGGTCGACAACAAGCTCGATACCGGGTTCGACCCGGTCACAGCCGCCGACAAGGCGTCGGAAGAGGCGATGCGGGCCATCCTGCAGGTCGAATGCGCTGAGGACGGTGTTTTCGGCGAGGAATTCGGCCGCAAGCCGGGCCTCAATGGCCGCGAATGGGTGATCGATCCGATCGATGGCACGCGGGCCTTCATTTCCGGACTGCCGTGCTGGACCGTGCTGATCGCCCTCGCGGTCGACGGGGTTCCCCAGCTTGGCATTATCGATCAGCCTCATACCGGTGAGCGTTTCGTCGGCCTGCCGGGCCAAAGCTGGCTCGATCATGGCGGCAAGCGCCTGGCGCTCAAGGCGCGCCAGACCCCGGCGCTGTCCCGGGCAACGATGGCGACAACCGACCCCTATCTCTTCAAAGGCCTCGAATACGACGCCTTCTCGGCCGTCTCCGATGCGTGCCAGCTGGTCCGCTTCGGCTATGACGCCTACGCCTATGCCATGATTGCGGCCGGCGGTGTTGATCTGGTGGTGGAAAGTGGTCTTCAGGCCTATGACGTCAATGCCCTCATTCCGGTCGTCACCGGGGCTGGCGGGGTGGTCACCAACTGGTCTGGCGGATCCGCGGCCGAGGGCGGTCAGGTCCTGGCCGCAGCCAATGCGCAATTGCACGCTGAAGCGCTGGCCCTGCTGCAAGGCGCGGCGGCCTAGCTGTCGAGCAGGATACGGACCGGTTCGCGGCCGAAACTCAGGCTTTCAATGCGGCGATTACGCCGATCGCGCGGGCGATAGATGACGCGGTTTTCCTGCACGGTGAGAGCCGTGCGGTCGCCATCGCTCTCAAGGCCCCAGGCCTGTGGTGCCGGACCGTCAAAGACGAAGACGATCGAGCGCATTTGCGGCGCGAACATAGCGGCCACACCGCCGACCGTGCGCATGGCATCATTGGCCTGCCCGGTGGCGAGGCGCAGCTCCTCCGTGTCGTAGGTCAGCGCAGGGGCCATATCGACCATGAAGCGCATGGCCAGACTCATTCCGCCCTCGGGCTGATTGATCCAGACATCGGGATTGGCTTCCAAGGCCGCGGCATCGGGGCGGTTGAGGACAAAGCCGTTTGCATCGAGGGCGAAGCCGTGGAGATCCTCATCCAGCGTGTAGCGCATGCGGATTTCGCCGGGCGCCACGCCGCGGTCGGACGAGATCTGATAGCCAAGCGTGAAATGGCTGCGGCGGTCTTCCTCGATCGACAGATAATCCGTCCAGCGCGGGAAGAACATCGACAGCGGGCCGGCGATGCGCTCCTCCTCCTGGGCCGCGGCGGATGCCGGAACCAGGAGGAGGGCCAGGCCCAGAAGAGCGCGGGTCAGGCGCATTATTCGCTAGCGGCTTCCGGCTTGCGGAACAGAAGGGTCATGCGATCGCTTTCGCCGATGGCGTCATAGAAGGCGCGATCGAAGTCCGCGGCCGGTTCTTCACCGCGGCCGGCCGAACGGCGCGAGGGCGGCAGCGTCCACACACCGAACGGGTGATCTGCGGTGTCGGCCGGGTTGGCATTGATTTCAGATGTGCCGACCAGTTCGAAACCGGCTTCCTCGGCGAGGCGGATGACATAGGCCTGCTGCACATAGCCGGAGCCGCCATTGGAGGCTTGCTCGCGGGTCGAGGGCAGGCGGTGTTCCACAACACCCAGCGTGCCGCCTTCGCGCAGAGCCGTGTAGAAATCGGCAAAGGCCTTCTCCGCGTAATTGCCCATCATCCAGTTGTGCACGTTGCGGAAGGTCAGGATGGTGTCGACACTGCCCGGCTCGGCCAGGGCGTCCGTAGTGTCATCAAAGCCGGACATAACGATGTCGCCATACAGGGCGGTATCGGCATAGCGCTGCTCGAAGCGCTCGCGCGAGGCGCGGCGGCCCTCGCTGGCGGCATCAGCCGGGAAGTGGGCGGCGATATAGGTGCCACCATTGCCGGCCAGCCACGGCGCAAGGATGTCGGCATACCAGCCGCCGCCGGGCCAGATTTCCAGCACGGTGGAGGACGGGTCGACTTCGAGGAAGGCCAGGGTTTCCGCCGGGTTGCGGAATTGGTCGCGCTCGCCGCGCTCACCGCGCCATTCGCCGGCAATCGCCGCCTCGAGGCTGGCCACGCCCGGTTGGGCCGGCGCTGCCGTTTCAGCCGCTGGCGCAGCGGCCGCTGTTTCTGCCGGAGCGGTGTCGCTCACCGGGGCTTCGGTCTCGGTGCCATTGCTGCAGGCGCCCAGGGTGAGGGCGGCCAAACCGATCAGGGTCAGCGAATTACGATACATGGTGCGGATACTCCCTAGAGATGTTTGATCATTAACTAGAGCGCGCCTTGTGGGCTGGCAATTGAGGATTTTGTGAGCGCTGCCCCTTGCGCCGCTCAAACCGCCTTCCCATCTGGATGTCATGGGTCGCCGCAACGGGGCCCTGACCCGCCGGGGCCCATGGCACGGCAGGTCGACATCAAAACCTATCGCTCAATTGAGGATGAGGGAATTATGCGTACGACTGATCTGAATCCGCTTTATCGTTCTATTGTCGGTTTCGACCGGCTCGCGAACCTGATGGACAACGCGACGAAGGCGGAAACCCAAGGCTATCCGCCCTACAATATTCAGCACATTGGTGAAGACGAATACCTGATCGAGCTGGCCGTTGCCGGTTTCGGCGAGGCTGATCTTGATGTGCAGGTCCAGAACAACCAGCTCACCATCACCGGCCGCATTGCCCGCGAAGATGAGACCGATACTCGCCGCTTCCTGCATCGCGGGATTGCCGAGCGCGCCTTTGAGCGCCGCTTCCACCTGGCCGACCATGTGAAGGTCTCCGGCGCCGAGTTGAAGAATGGCATGCTCTCGGTCCAGCTGCTGCGGGAAATCCCCGAGGAAGCCAAGCCGCGCTCCATCGCCATCAAGAATGGCGAGGGCAAGAGCTCGACCCTGATCGAAGGGAAGAAAACCGAGGCCGCCTAAGCGCCCCGTTTTCCTCCGATGAAACTCCACACGACACGGCAGGCCGCCCCCCACGGTCTGCCGTTGTGTATTTGGGACTGAGTTTGACCTAGGCCGCGTTCAGATCAACCGCGCCGTCGAGGTCCTCGACCTGCTCGGCAAAGTCCTCGCTGACCGTGGTGCCGGTGAAGCAGGAGCCGGAGAAGCGGGCGCGTGAGACATCCGCGCCCTCGAGGCGCGAATAGGAGAAGTCAGCCCCGGTGGCCTTGGCCTGGCGCAGATCGGCGCCGCGCAGATCGACATAGCGTGCCTTGGTGCCAGCCAGCGAGGCCGGCAGAAGACGGTCATTTTCCAGCAGCAACGGCCCGAAACGCGCATCGCGCAGATCGGCATTATTGAGATTGGCGCCGGTCAGATCGGCTCCGCGCAGATCGGCCCCGCGCAGGCAAACCATGCGTAGATCGGCCCGTTCGAGGCGCGCGCCCTGCAATTGCGCGCCTTCCAGGTCCAACCCGTAGAGGGTGGAGCCACGGGCGTGAAAAGCGGTCAGCGTCTTACCGGCCAGGGATTGCAGGCCGCGCAGATCGGTCTTGTCGAACAGGGACGGCTTGCCTTCGCGGCCCTCGGATTCGCACCAACGCACATGCTCGGCGATCTGCTGGGCAATCGGTTCGTCCAGATCGTTGGGGTCAATGCCGACCGGCGCGCTGGTCAAAGCGCCTTCGGTTTTCATGCCCTGGGTCTTGGCCATGGTGGTCTTGACCCCGATCATCACAGTGTCCTGGAAGTCCGCATCCGTCAGGTCGGCCCCGGACATGTCGGCGCCTTCAAGATTGGCGCCCTGGAAGGTTGAACCCCGCAGATTGGCGCGGATCATGCGCGCCCCGAGCAGCATGGCATCGGTGAAGTCGGCGGTCTGGGCGGTAATACCGGCCATTTTCGAACGTGACAGGTTGGCGCTGGTGAAATTGGCCATGCCCGCATCGTTTTCCTGGGTGCGATGCTTGAGGATGGCGAGACCTTTCTCTTTGTCGATCTCGGCGATCGCGCCCTCGCGCATATCCGCTTCTGTCAGATCCGCCCCGGTCAGATTGGCGCCGCGCATGATGGCGCCGCGCAGATCGGCGCGCCGCAGCGAGCTGCCTTCCAGGTTGGCCTGGCGCAGGTCCGCGGCGAACAGAACGCTGGAATTCAGGGTCGTTCCGGTGAAATTCGCACCGCGCAGGACGGCGCCGGAGAAGTCTGCATCGGACAGGTCGCGGCCGGACAGGTCGAGGTTTTCCAGGATCGTATAGGCAAAGCTCGCCCGAGCACCGCCGGAACGACCGGACCACAGCCGTTCATGCCGCTCGCACATGGCGTCGACCGTCATCTGGTCCAGCTTGGTGTATTCGATCTTGCGACCTGTCATCGGCGGGTTCCTGGATACATGTGTTCGATCGTCCAGACCCTAGCCGGGGAATATTAACGATGCGTGTGAACCAGGCCGGCCGCAAGGGCCGATTGGGCAAGCCGGCTTGACGGATCAAGATGGGCTCGGCTGATCCCCTTCGCCCCCAGTTCTGCGAGCTCAACACGCAGCGCGTCCAGCGTCTCGCTCTCGATCCTCGCTTCGTAGGTCAGCGGCCTTTGATCCAGGTAGAGCGAGGCCTGTCCGGTCTTCAACCGGTGGAAGAAGGCGGAATAGAGCGGTTCCCCCCGGGCGCGGAGGAAGTCATTGACGGTTTCGATCCCGGCTTGCTTCAGGATGGCGACGCCCTTGCCGGCGACACGCGGGTCGTGGTCGTGACAGGCGATGACCACGCGGGCGATGCCCGCCTCGACCAGCGCCTCGGCGCAGGGCGGGGTCTGGCCATGATGGGCGCAGGGTTCCAGCGTGACATAGGCGGTTGCGCCCCGCGCGGCGTCACCGGCCTTGTCCAGGGCGACGCGTTCGGCATGCGGTCGGCCCTGATCGGCGGTCGCGCCGGTAGCGATGATGCGATCGCCCTTGGCCAGCACACAGCCAACCGACGGGTTGGGCGCCGTGCGCCCGAGCTGGGCCCTGGCCTGGGCCAGGGCCAGGGACATCATTCGGAGGTCCCGCGCCGTGTTCACGCGCCGGGAATTCCGGGCAGGGGCTGGGCCCGGTCGGCGTCGAGATAGCGCGCCGAGACCGGCGTCAGCGTGTCAGGGTCGAGATCGATCAGCAGAGGGTTTCCGGTTGGTATCTCAATGCCCATGATGTCATCATCGCTGACATTGAAGAGCAGTTTGACGAGGGCGCGCAGGCTGTTGCCGTGAGCGGCGACGGCGATATCCTTGCCGGCGACCAGCTGCGGCCGGATCGCCTCGTCCCAATAGGGTTCGACCCGAGCAAGCGTGGTCTTGAGCGATTCCGTGGCCGGCAGCAGGGACCGATCGATGCCGGCATAGCGCGGATCATTGAGCGGGTGGAATTCGTGATCCTCGGCCAGCGGCGGCGGCGGTGTGTCGAAGGAACGGCGCCAGATCAGGACTTGGTCCTCGCCGTGCTTGGCGCGGGTCTCGTCCTTGTTGAGACCGGCGAGGGCGCCGTAGTGGCGCTCATTCAGGCGCCAGGATTTCTCTACCGGGATCCAGAGCCGGTCGAGATCTTCCAGAGTCAGGTTCAGCGTCTTGATCGCCCGCTTGAGCACCGACACAAAGGCCAGCTGCGGGGCGAAGCCCTCAGCCTTCAGGAGGGCGCCGGCCTTCTTGGCCTGGGCCACACCCTGTTCGGTCAGGTCGACATCGACCCAGCCGGTGAACCGGTTCTGCAAATTCCACTCGCTCTGGCCGTGGCGGATAAAGGCGAGTTGCGGCATCGGTGATCTCCCTGAATTGGTTGCCGGAGCGATAGCCCGACACCTCGTCCGGAGCAAGCGCGCATGTGTGGTTGCATTACGCAATTATTTGTAGTGAGCGCTGCGCTGTTCGTGCTATTATCACCAAGCTTGGGTGGTCGCCTCACCCTGATATCCGGCCGCACAGGCAGCACACGAGTAGTTGAAGACCCGGACAGGTCTGCGCACGCTTACCAAGAGCGTGATGCCGCGTGCACTTCGTCCCCCTGATGCATCGCGGCGCAGACTGCCGTAGACGCCGCGCACGTCTCTTCCCCGGACGTGCGCGGTTCTGCTATGGAGCGCCATGCGTTTTTACTTTCCGGGACTTTGAGATGAGCCAATTTGATCCGCTCGACGCCGCCCGCCGCGTCATTGCTATTGAGCGCGATGGGCTGGACGCGCTGGAGCGCGCCATTGACGACGCCTTCGCCGAGGTGGTCACCCTTGTCGACGGTCTCAAGGGGCGGCTGATCTGCGCCGGCGTCGGCAAGTCAGGGCATGTCGCCCGCAAGATCGCTGCGACCCTGGCCTCGACCGGGACGCCTGCCTATTACGTCCACCCGACCGAGGCCAGTCATGGCGATCTGGGCATGATCACCCCGGATGACGCGGTGCTGGCCCTGTCCAAGTCCGGGGAAACCAAGGAGCTGGGCGACCTGATCGCCTATTGCCGTCGCTTTTCCGTGCCGCTGATCGGCATGACCGCCAAGCCGGACAGCGCACTGGGCCGGGCCTCCGGCTACAAGATGTTCGTCCCGGACGCCCAGGAGGCGTGCGGCGAGACCCGGGCCCCGACGACCTCAACCACGCTGATGATGGCAATGGGCGATGCGCTGGCGGTGGCTCTGCTCGAAGCGCGCGGCTTCACTGCCGGTGATTTCAAGACCTTCCACCCGGGCGGCGCGCTCGGCGCTGCCCTGGCGACAGCCGCGGATATCATGCACACGGGGGCGGCCATGCCGCTGATCGACCAGGACGCCAAGATGAGCGATGTGCTCATCGAGATGACCACCAAGAGCTTTGGCTGTGCCGGTGTGATCGACGAGAGCGGCCGCCTGGCCGGGATCATCACCAATGGCGATTTGCGCCGGCATATGGGCGAGGGGCTGGTCGATGAAACCGCCGGGGCGGTGATGACCCGCGGGCCACGCGTCGGCCGGGCCGACATGCTGGCGGCGGACGTGTTGCGGGAGATGACGGCCGGATCGGTGAAGATCATCCAGCTTTTCATCGTTGATGCGGACGACAAACCGGCGGGTATCCTGCACTTGCACGACCTGCTGCGCATCGGTCTGAAATAGCGTCTCCGGCCAGACGTGCATTTGCTGGCAAACGCTTATACTCTCAGGGGTGATCGCAAACGCCGTGTCTGGAAATCATGAGTAAACCGCTGACCCTGGAGATTCGTTCGCGCCTGCGTCCGCATTTGCGGTGGCTGGCCGGGTTTTCACTCGCGGTGAATATCCTGCTCCTGGTGTCGCCGCTCTACATGTTGCAGGTCTATGACCGCGTCCTGAGCTCGGGCTCCTATGACACCCTGATCTGGCTTTCCATCCTGGCGGTCTTCCTGCTGGCCATCTATGGCGCTGCCGAAATCGGCCGCCGCCGGGTGCTGGCACTGGCCGGTGTCGAGCTGGAAGCCCGCCTCGGCCCGCGCATCTTCGCACAGTTCGAAAGCCAGCCGGCCGGACGGGCGGCGCTGGCGCAAAACCTGTCTCGCATGTCGCGGATACAGTCCTATCTGCAGAATGGCGCCGCATTGCCTTTCGCTGATTTGCCTTTCGCCCCGCTTTTCCTGCTGGTCCTATTCCTGATCCACCCGGTGATCGGCATGATCGGCCTGGCCGGCGCCGCGATCGTCTTCGGTGTCGCCGTCGCCGCCGAGCTGACCTCGCGCCAGACCAGCGCCGTATCGCAATCCATTCTTGGTCAATCGACGCAGCTGGCCAGTGATTTTGAACGTCAGCGATCGGCCTTGGTGGCCATGGGGCTGATCCCCGGCGCATTTCGCCGCTGGCGCCAGCAGCGCGACCAGGGCCAGGCGCTCGGCCTCAATGCGGCCCGTCTCGATGGCCGTTTCACCGGTATTTCCCGCTCGACCCGCCAGGTCCTGCAAATCCTGGTGCTCGGGGGCGGTGCGGCCCTGGCGCTGAGCCAGCAAATCTCGCCCGGCTCGATTGTCGCCTCCTCGATTATTCTCGCCCGCGTCCTGGGGCCGATCGACCAGATCGTCGGCGGCTGGCGCAATTCGGTCCTGACCTGGAATGCCTGGAAGGACCTCCAGGCCTCCATCGAGGGCATGCAAGAGGCGGCCGAGTTCACGCCCTTGCCGCGGCCCGAGGCCGAGCTTGAAATTGACCGCCTGTGCGTGGCTGTCCCGGGGCGCGATGCCCCGCTCATCCAGCCTTTCAGCTTCCGGGCCGAGGGCGGACAGATCATTGTCCTCGCGGGTGCGATCGGAGCGGGGAAGTCATCCCTGCTGCAAACCCTGTCCGGCGCCTGGCCGGCCGCTGACGGCAGTGTCAGCCTGGGCCAACGGGCGATGCAGGACTGGGCCAGCGCAGATCGCGGCCGCTATGTCGGTTATGTGCCGCAGGATGTCGAGCTTCTGCCGGCAACGATCGCGGAGAATATCAACCGCCTGACCCAGGCCGATGCGGACGAGACGATCAAGGCGGCCAAGCTGGCCGGCGCGCATGAAATGATCCTCACCCTGGCCGAGGGCTATGACACGCTGATCGGTCCCGGCGGCGCGCAATTATCGGCGGGCCAAGCCCAGCTGGTCGGCCTGGCCCGGGCGCTGTTCGGTTCGCCGCCCCTGGTCCTGCTCGATGAACCCACCGCCAATCTCGACAGCGCCACCGCAGCCCATCTGATCAAGGCGATCGGCCGCGTTGCCGAAGCCGGAGCGGTGGTTTTCGTCTCCACCCATGACCGCCGTGTGATCGAGCAAGCCCATACTGTTCTGCTGCTGCGCAAGGGCAGCGTGCTGGCGGCACCGGCTGAGCAATATCTCAAACTGGCCGTGGGTCCAGGAAGTGGCAGCCCGAGTGGGAAGGGAGCCGCATGATGCCGGATCAGACGCTTACCCAGGATCCCACGCTGCGGGCGATGGCGCTGATCTGCCTGATCGGTCTGGGCGGGTTCCTGGGCTGGGCCGGGCTGGTCCCGCTGGCCGAGGGTGTTCCTGCCAACGGACTGGTCGTGGCCGAGAATAACCGGCAGGTCGTGCAGCACCTGGAAGGCGGCATTATCGAGGATGTGATGGTGCGCGACGGTGACCGGGTCGAGGCCGGCGATCCGCTCCTGATGCTGCAGGAAACGGCCTCGCTGGCGGTGCGTGATGAAATCCTGCAGGAGATTGCCACTCTAACCGCCTCGCTCGATCGTCTCTCGGCGCTGCGTGACGGGCGCGAGACACCGGAGTTCAGCAATCTAGATGCGCTGGAGATCAGTGCGCTGGCCCGTGGCGATGTGGTCGAGCGCCAGCGGGATTTATTTGAACAACAGCTCGGGTCGTTCAATGCCGATATCGCCGTGCTGGTGGCCCGGCGTGAAGGCACGGCCTCATCGCGTCGTTTGCTGCAGCAGCAGATCGAGATCAATGGCCGTGCCCTCGATGCGGCGGAGGACCAGGCAGAGCTGGTGCGTGAACGGGTGGGCCGGCAGATGGCACGGGTTGATGAATTGCGCGCCCTGGAGCGGGATGTCGCCACTTTGGAATCCCAGATCGGCGGACTGCGCGCCCAGGTCCAGCAATCAGAAACGCTCGAACAGGACCTGGACGGCCAGATAGCCCAGACGCGCGCCAACTTCCTTCGTGAACTGTCCACCGAACAGCTTCAGGTTCGCACGGCCCTGCAGCTGGCACAGGAGCGTCTGGGCGCCGCGCAGGATGTGCTCAACCGGGTCATCATCACGGCACCGCAGGGCGGCGAGGTGCTTAATCTGGCCTATTCCACACGTGGCGGCGTCGTGCGTCCGGGCGAGACTATTCTGGAGATTGTCCCGGCGGTTGAGGAAGTGACGGTATCGGCGCGGATCAACCCGGCAGACCGGGACGCGGTCTATGAAGGCCAGGCCGTGCGCACGCGAATGACCGCATACAAGAGCTGGCTGACGCCGAGCCTGGATGGCGAGGTGACGGGCGTGTCGGCTGATCTGAAGACTGATCCAGCAACGGGCGTGCCTTTCTACGAGGTGCGTATCGTTGTGCCGGCCGACCAGATCGACCGGCTCGACGGACTCGCCGTGACGCCGGGCATGCCGGCTGAAGTGTTTATTTTCTCCGGTTCGAGCCGGACGACGATGGATTATCTGCTCGAGCCGATCAGCGAGTCGCTGTTCCGTGGCTCGAGACAGGGTTAGGGCCGCAGGGCCGGGGGTCATGATGCGTAACGGATTGTCTGTCGCGATGCTGGCACTGCTCTCCTTCGGGACCGCGGGCGCTTCGGCGCAGGGCTGTGATCCGCTGGTCGAGAGCATGCAGATAGCCGCCGAGACCGCACCGGAAGTCAGCGTCGCCCAGGCGCGGGTGCAGCGCGCCGAGGCGGATCTGGCTGAAGCGCGCTCGCT
This sequence comes from Maricaulis sp., assembly GCF_030149235.1. Classification (GTDB taxonomy): domain Bacteria; phylum Pseudomonadota; class Alphaproteobacteria; order Caulobacterales; family Maricaulaceae; genus Maricaulis. Next base: position 29,182 of record NZ_JASBRW010000070.1, read on the forward strand.
GCGCCGGCCGCAATTGTCGACGTTCGGCCGTAGCGGGGTTGGCGATACCGGGCTGACCACGAACCAGAATGACAACCAGGTCGGCCTGCGCCTGTCGCAGCGTGTGTTTGATTTCGGCGATGCCCGCCTGGCTATCGACAGTGCCGAATACCAGCGCGAGCGCCTCGCGTTCGATCAGGCCAGTGCCGAGGCACAGGCCGCCTATGCGCTGGGGTCTGCTTATCTTGCGGCACAGGAAGCGCGGGGCCGTATGGCGGTGATTGCCGAGCGCCGCGATTACTACGCCCGTCAGCTTGAATCCGTCGACGCCCTTCTGGTGCGCGGCGGGGCGACCCGGGCCGAGCGGGCCCAGATCGCGGCCCAGCTGGCCGAAGCGGACGCCGTCATGCTCGAATTGCGTTCGCAGGAAGAGCGGGCAGGGGCGCGACTGGAGGCCTATCTGGGCCGCCCGGCCGGTGTTTGTGAAGACGTCCAAACTGCCGCGGAGCTCGCGGACCGGCTTGCCGATCTGCAAACCGCCGATCAGGCCCTTGATGCGGTCATGGCCGCCAATCCGCGGATGGATGCGACACGCAGCAATATCCGCAGTCTGGAAGCCCAGCGCCAGCGCCAACGTCGCAGCCGACTGCCGGTTGTCGATGTGGTTGGGATTTCCTCATACACTTATGATGATGCCCGCGAGGACTGGGACTATCGTGATCGGATCGGCGTAGATGTTTCGGTCCCGATCCTGACCGGCAATGCGCTTGGTGCCCGGTCCGACCGCGCGGATGCGGTGCTGGAAGAGCAGGAATACGCTTTGCGCCAGTTGCAGCGCGATCTGCGCGAGCAGGGCGGGGTGGTGTTTCGCCGCCTGCTGTCCCTGCGGGCGCAACAGGTGCAGCGCGAAGCGGTCGCCGCAAGCCAGCGGGAATATTTCGAGGCCATTGCCGGCGAGTTCGAGTTCGGTCTCGGTACGCTGCCGGATCTTGTCGAAGCCCGCCTGGACTATGAGCGCGCCATGCTCGACCTGGTCGCTGTCGAGTTCGAATTGAAGCGGCAGCAACTCGACCTGATGTTGCTAACAAGCCGTTTGCCTTGACGCAAAATTGTCTGGACGGACAGGCCGTCCGGACGCTAGCGT
>NZ_JASBRW010000022.1 GCF_030149235.1 Maricaulis sp.
GGCTGCAGGCCGGCGATCAGGGTGGGCTCGAGCATGGCGCGGGCGGCGTAGATCGCAGCGGTGTAGCCTGCTGCGCCCGAGCCGATGATGATGAGGCGCGAGTGACGCGTGTCCGACATGGGTCTTCCTTAAGTCTTTTGAATGCGCGGCGCAGGACGGCGCCGAGTCGTCTGACTCCTATATAAGACCAGTTTTTGAAATTGCCCGCCCACCGTTGCAGTGCGCGGTTGCAGTACTGTGTTGTGTGAGGGCTAGGCGCCGTCACCGGGCATCAGCGCGGCGACCATGTTCGGGTCGCGGCCGCCGGGCCAGCCGATGTGATCAAAGACATTGGCGATGGAGGCGTCACGGCTCAGCAGGAGAGCGCCATAAAGATGGGCCGAGCGGGTGCCGGATTTGCAATGCATGACGACATCGCCCTCGGTGCTGTCGAGCAGCTCGGCGAGTTGCCCGGCCAGGGCCGGGGAGGCGCCATAGGACCCGCCAATCGGCAGTTCGAGATAGGTCAGGCCGCGCGCTTCCACTTCGGCCTTGAGATCAAAGGGCAGGCTGGCGGTTTCTTCCGGCGTGCGCGAATTGACCAGCGCCTTGGCGCCAGCGTCTGCCCAGGCATCCAGGGCAGCAAGGTCAGGCTGGGCGGCGAGGATGATGCGGTCGTGACGAACGACTTCTACAGCGGGCTGGCTCATGCGGTTGGCTCCTTTTTGGGGCTGGCAGCCGACAGGGCCTGCCAGCGGCGAATGAGAATATCGGCGACCCGGTCCGTCTCGAATAGCGGCGGATAGGTCCATCGCTCGAGACGGCCGAGATAGGGTTTGAGGGCACCATGGCCTACCAGGGCGGCGTGCAGACGCCCGAATTTGCCCGGCTGGCCGGCCATGGGCAGGGCGTAGACCGGACGGCCAGTGGCGGCGGCCTCGACCAGCATATTGGTTGATTCTTCTGTGACAAAGATCCAGTCAGCGGCGGCCAGGAAGGCGAAATAGGGGTTCTCGCCCTCACCATCGAAGAACCAGACGCTGTCGCGGTTGTGGAACCTGTCACGCAGCTGCTTGGCGACTGCCGCTGGTGTACGCCGCGAGACGGTGATCATCAGGCTGACGCCCTGGTCCTGCAATTGCTCCAGTCGGCGCACCAAATAGTCCTGGATCTCGCCCGTCATCTCGAAACGCTTGGACTTGCCGCCGATCAGGACGGCCGCGCGCGGTGCGGGCAGGGTGTCGATCCGGGCCGCGAAATCCTGCTGCGCGGTTTCCAGCTGGGCCAGGGTGATCCGGTTGGGCGAGCCGATCATGCTGACCGCATTGTCGCGGCACAGCCGGTCATGTTCCGGCGCGATGATCAGGTCGAATTCATTGTACTGGGTACGCGGATCTTGGACGTAGACAAAGACACAGTCCGGAAAGATCTGACGATGTTTGCGCACCAGCGGGATGGCCGCGCGGCCGCAGCCAATCCACAGATCCGGCGGCGGGCTATCGGGCAGGGTGACGTAGCGGTCCTTGCGTACCACGACCTTGTGGATCGCTACCTCTGCCACGCTGCGCCGGGCGACCGCCTCGGCCAGGCCCAGGGCCTGGTTTTCAATGCCGCGGCGGCCATCGGACACGACCCAGATACGGGCCGGAGCAGAATTAGAAAGCGTGTCGTCCATCGTCCGGTTAGAGACCGCAGGGCCGGCGCCGTCAAGGCGCACGGAATTGCGGGGTTGCGACACTTGTAGCGCAGTGCTACAAGCGTAGCGACAACGCTATGAGGTGATCGCGTGAGCAAGGCCAACCCAGCCCAGCCGTCCCAGTCTGAACTGGCAGTTCTCAAACAGCTCTGGGCCAGTGGCGCGCAGAGCGCACGCGAGATTCACACCAAGGTCGAACCGGAAACCGGCTGGTCCTACTCCACCACCCGCACCCTGATCACACGCATGGCGGACAAGGGTCTGGTTGCGCGAAAGGATGTGCACGGTCTCTCCGTCTTCGAGGCAAGCGTCGAGAAAGTCTCGCTGATGAGCGATCTCATACGCGATTTCGCCTCCAAGGTTCTCGAACTCGACCAGCCCCTGCCGGCCACGGCCTTCGCGTCCAGCCGTCTGTTCACCCAGGAAGAGGCCGAAGCGCTTTCCCGTCTGCTCGAGGAGGATGAGCAATGAGTGGACTGGCCCAGGCGCTCCTGCTCGGCGTCATCGCCTCCTGTGCTGCCGGCGCCATCCTGCTGGCGGGCGGACGTATGCTTGAGCGCCGCTTCGGCCCGCTTGGCGACCTGATCTGGCGCGCCTTCCGGGTGCTGGTCTTGCTGCCTATCCTGGCCGCTCCCCTGATCCATTTCGTGCCGCAGACGCGCGAAGTCGTGGTTGCCGCCCCGGCTGTAGAGCTCGCTGTCGATTTCCATGCGCCGTTGGAGGCGGGGCCGGTCGCGATGTCGTCCCAGTCTAATTCCGTGCGCTGGCCGTCCGTGACCCGTCTGCTTGGGGGGCTTTACGGTCTCGGGCTGGCCCTGGCGCTTTACGGCTGCTGGCGCCGGCACCGGGCCCGCGGTCGCCTGCTGGCTGAGGCTAGGCCTGGCGATCCCGCCATTGACGCCTTGCTGCGTGGAGCCGCGCGTCTCAGCGGCGCGCGCTTGCCGGAACTCCTGGTACGCCAGGATGTCGACAGCCCGGTGCTGACCGGGTGGCGCGAGGTGATCCTGGCTCCGGACGATCTGGCCGAGACTCCGCAAACGGCGCGTTTCGCCCTCCTGCACGAGCTGGTGCATTTGCGCCGCGGGGATGAACGCGACCGGCTCATCGGCATCGCCTTGAAGACGGTCTTCTGGTTTCACTGGCCCCTGCGCCAGATCGAATTTCACCTTGATGCGGCGCGCGAGATCGCCTGCGACGCCGAGGTGATGGAGATTTTGGGAAGCGGGGCACGTAAGCCCTATGCGGCGAGTTTGATCGGTCTGATGCAGGCGGCTTCTGCCCCCGCCTCGGCATTCGGAGCCGATAATCGGAGACTACGTGAAATGCGTATCAAAGCCATTCTGAACCGCCGGCCTGGCACAGCCCGTTCAGCCTCCATGATCGTTCTGGCCGCCAGTGCCGTGCTCAGCCCGGTCGCTCTGGCCCAGACCCTGATGACTGACCGTGTCGAGCGGCAGGTGCCGGTCTATGCCGAGCCGCTGCCTGCTATCGCGCCACTGGCGTCTGCGACCGCCGAGCCGTCAGCCGAACCGGCGCCGCTTGCCGAACCGCGCCCCGAGCCGCGGCCACGCGCCTCTATTGCACCGCTTCCGGCATCGCTCACCCAAGCGGCGGAACCTGTTGCCGCGCCGCTGGCGGAACCGGCGGGCCTGACTATTGAAGCGGACAGTTTCGTGATTGCGTCTGCGCCGTCAGCGCAGCACGCGCCGCGCGTCATCGCCTCCGGCAGCGTGGCGGTGGGGTTGCTGGTTGATGCGCCCGATTTCTCCCACACCGTCACCGATGGCCGGATCACCAGCCTCTATGGTGATCGCCCCGCGCGTCCGGCGGGTGCCCCGCGCATGCATCATGGCGTTGATGTTGCGGCGCCCACCGGAACCGCCATTACGGCCCCCGGTGCTGGCGTCATTACCCATGCCGAGATGGGCTTCAACGGTTCGGCTCGCTGGGGCAATACAGTGGTGATTGACCACGGCGATGGCTGGTCAACGCTTTACGCCCACATGCACATCATTGATGTCGAGGTTGGTGAAGTCGTGCAGGCGGGCAGCCAGATTGGTGAGGTCGGATCGACCGGCGCCTCGACCGGACCGCATGTCCATGTCGAGTTGCGTCATAATGGCGAGCGGATCGATCCGGGCACACACATACCAGGCCTGCCGGCCCGCCAGGACCTGAGATAACCGGGATTGCGGTCCGGGGAGTTTCTAGCCTGCTCCGCATTCCCAAAACCGGATCGCAAGAACGGCCGGAGTGGCAGCTCCGGCCGTTCAGCCTATCGGTTGTGGGCCGGAGTCGTCAGACCCACTCGACCTTGACGATCTCGTAGGACTTGAGGCCGCCCGGAGCGTTGACCTCGACGACGTCGCCGACTTCCTTGTTGATCATGGCGCGCGAGATCGGCGAGGAGATCGAGATCTTGCCCGCTTTCACATCCGCTTCGTCATCACCAACGATCTGGTAGGTCGACTCTTCCTCTGTATCCTCGTCGAACACGGTGACGGTCGCGCCGAACTTCACGTTCTCGCCGCTCATCCGGGACACGTCGATCACCTGGGACCGGGCCAGCTTGTCCTCGAGCTCGGCCAGGCGGCCTTCGATATAGCCCTGGCGCTCCTTGGCCGCGTGGTACTCCGCATTCTCGGACAGGTCGCCGTGTTCGCGCGCCTCAGCAATCGCTGCAATGACGGCGGGGCGTTCCACGGTCTTCAAATGTTTCATTTCTTCGTCGAGGGCCTGGTGACCCGCGGCGGTCATGGGGATCTTGTTCATGCGACCACTTATCTTCGGGAGAGCTCAAAACGCTAGCGCTGAGTGCTGTCGCTATCAAGAGTAGGTTTGCAGTCCGCTCAGCGCAAGCACACCGAGAGCGTTTCGATCGTGCAAAATGCACTCAGCGCCCGGCCCCCCGGCAGCTCGTCTTGGCTCAATAACTGGTGGATTGGTGGCGCCAATGTGATCAATGACGGCAAGGCCGATCTGATTCGGATTTCCAACGACCTGCCAGTGCAGGCGCAGCCCGCATCATGGCGGGCGCAACCTTGGCGGCGCCTGGCCACACGTGACAATGAGACCGGCCGCATCTGTATCAGGTGCGGCCGGCTTCGTTTCAGGTGTTGTAGGACTGAATCGACATTGGTTCGAGCGCACCGTCATCGATGCGGCGCAGCGAAGCGATTGCTGCCCTTGCGGCTGAGGCCGTCGTGTAACAGGGGATCTTCATGTCCAGCGCCGTGCGACGGATGGAATAGCTGTCCAGGTGTGACTGGCGGCCCTCAGTCGTGTTGAAGATCAACTGGACCTCGCCGTTTTTCATCAGGTCGACAATATGCGGCCGGCCTTCAAATACCTTGTTGACGCGCGTCACCGGAACGCCGGCATCCTCGAACGTCGTGGCTGTGCCGCCGGTGGCCAGAATGGTGAAACCGAGCATCACCAGCACCCGTGCCGGATCGATCATCGCCGCCTTGTCGCTTTCCTTGAGGGAGATGAAGACGGAGCCGGTGCGCGGCAGGGCGATGCCTGCGCCGAGCTCTGCCTTGGCAAAGGCCGCCTCGAACAGGGTGTCGATCCCCATGACCTCGCCGGTTGAACGCATTTCCGGCCCCAGCACCGGGTCGACGCCCGGGAAGCGCGCAAACGGCATCACCGCTTCCTTGACCGAGACATGTTTCGGCGCCGGGTCGGAGAGGTTGAAGTCGGACAGCTTGGCGCCGGCCATGACCTTGGCCGCCAGCTTGGCGACCGGTTCGCCGATCGCCTTGGCCACGAAGGGCACGGTCCGCGAGGCACGCGGATTGACCTCGAGCACGTAGATGATGTCGTCCTTGACCGCGAACTGGACATTCATCAGCCCGCGCACGCCAATGGCCTTAGCCATTTCAACAGCCTGGCGCTTGAGCTCGGAGATCATCTCGTCAGACAGGGAATAGGGCGGCAGGGAGCAGGCACTGTCACCGGAATGCACGCCGGCCTCCTCGATATGCTGCATCACACCAGCCACCCAGACATCCTCGCCATCGCAGATGGCGTCGACATCGACCTCGTCAGCGTCGGTGAGATAGCGATCGAGCAGCAGCGGTGAATTGCCGGAGACATTGACCGCCTCGCGCAGATAGCGCTCGAAACTGTCGGTCTCGCGGACAATCTCCATGGCCCGGCCGCCGAGCACATAGGACGGGCGCAGCACCAGCGGGAAGCCGAGTTTCTCGGCGGCCGCGCGGGCCTCTTCCTCGGAGCGGACAATCGCATTGGGCGGCTGTTTCAGGCCGAGGTCGTCGAGCAATTGTTTGAAACGGTCGCGGTCTTCCGCCAGGTCGATGGCATCGGGCAGGGTGCCGAGGATCGGCACGCCTTCCGCTTCAAGCTCGCCGGCCAGTTTCAGCGGGGTCTGGCCGCCATACTGGACGACCACGCCGAGCAATTCTCCATTCTGGCGTTCCGTCTCAATCAGTTCGAGCGTGTCCTCGATGGTCAGCGGCTCGAAATAGAGCCGGTCCGCCGTGTCGTAATCGGTCGAAACCGTTTCCGGGTTGCAGTTCACCATGATCGACTCAAGGCCCATCTCGGCGAAGGCGAAGGCGGCGTGACAGCAGCAATAATCGAACTCGATGCCCTGGCCGATCCGGTTCGGGCCGCCGCCCAGGATGATGGCTTTCTTGGCGCCGCTCGGCTCGCTTTCGCAATCGGCGATACCGTCATAGCCCGGCGTTTCGTAGCATGAATACATATACGGCGTGGCGGCACGGAATTCGGCGGCGCAGGTGTCCACGCGCTTGAACACCGGGCGCACGCCCAGATCACGGCGGGCCTTGCGCACTTCGGCCTCGGTCTTGCCGGTCAGCTTGGCCAGTCGGGCGTCGGAAAAGCCCATCATCTTGAGTTGGCGGAAGGCCTTGGCGTCTGCCGGCAAGCCCATGGTCGAGACCTCATTCTCGGCATGCACCAGCGCTTCGATCTGGCGCAGGAACCAGGGCTCGTAAAGAGACGCACGCTCCACCTCGTCCAGGGTAAGGCCTTCGCGGAAGGCCTGGGCGATGACACGCAGGCGGTCCGGCGTCGGATTGGTCAGGGCGGCACGCACCGCTTCCTTGCGGGTCGCCTCATCGGTAGCTTCATCGGCGCCCTGGATCTCGATCTCGTCAAACCCGTCCAGACCGGTTTCCAGCGAGCGCAGGGCTTTCTGCATGCTTTCCTGGAAGGACCGGCCAATGGCCATGGCCTCACCCACCGACTTCATGGAGGTGGTCAGGTTGGAATCAGCGCCCGGGTATTTCTCAAACGCAAAGCGCGGGATCTTGGTGACGACATAGTCGATCGTCGGCTCAAAGCTCGCTGGCGTCGCGCCGGCGGTAATGTCATTGGCGATTTCGTCGAGCGTGTAGCCAATGGCCAGTTTGGCCGCGACCTTGGCGATCGGGAAGCCGGTGGCCTTGGAAGCCAGGGCGGAAGAGCGCGAAACGCGCGGATTCATCTCGATGACGACTAGGCGGCCATCCTTCGGATTGACCGCGAACTGCACGTTGGAGCCCCCGGTCTCGACACCGATCTCGCGCAGGACCGCAATCGAGGCGGTGCGCATGATCTGGTATTCCTTGTCGGTCAGGGTCAGGGCTGGAGCCACCGTGATCGAGTCACCGGTATGGACGCCCATCGGATCGATATTCTCGATCGAACAGATAATGATGCAATTGTCCGCCTTGTCGCGGACGACTTCCATCTCGAACTCTTTCCACCCGACAATGGATTCCTCGACCAGGATTTCCGTCACGGGCGAGGCATCGAGCCCGCTCTGGCAGATCTCGCGATATTCTTCGATATTGTAAGCGATGCCGCCGCCCGTTCCGCCCAGGGTGAAGGACGGACGGATAATGGACGGCAGGCCGATTTCGCTCATGACGGCTTCCGCCTCAGCCATGGAGTGCACGACGCGCGAGCGCGGGCTCTCCAGGCCGAGCTTGTCCATGGCGGCGCGGAAGCGCTCGCGGTTTTCCGCCTTGTCGATGACATCGGCCTTGGCGCCGATCATCTCGACGCCGAAGAGATCAAGAACGCCGCGCTTGTCGAGCTCCAGGGCACAGTTCAGCGCCGTCTGTCCACCCATGGTCGGGAGCAGGGCGTCCGGGCGTTCCTTCTCGATCACCTTGGCGACCATTTCCGGCGTGATCGGCTCGATATAAGTCGCATCGGCCAGTTCCGGGTCGGTCATGATCGTCGCCGGATTGGAATTGACCAGGATGACCCGATAGCCCTCTTCCTTGAGCGCCTTGACCGCCTGAACCCCGGAATAGTCGAATTCGCAGGCCTGGCCGATAACGATCGGGCCGGCGCCGATGATGAGAATGGAGTTCAGATCGGAACGTTTGGGCATGGGCGGTCCTGCTCGCGTGCGTGCGCGTTTCACCCCACCGGAAAGGCCCGGAGAAGTGTGTCGCGTTTGAATTGGATGCTGAGCGGGGTTCCTAGCCCGGATTCGAACGGAAGGCGAGAGGCGTTGTGACTTAGATCATGTGTTCTGTCAGCTCGCGGTGATACCCAGATTGCGCCAAAGCATGGGTTGCACGCTGTCGCGGGTGCCGGTGACGCGGGTTTCGACCAGCCAGTGGGCGCGTTCATGGGCCAGGGTGACAATGGCGGCTTCCTGCATCAGCCTGGCTTCGGCAGCGAAATAGGTCTCGGCCCGCAAGCCTGGATCATTTTCTTCGCGGGCGGCCTGCATGATCGCCGCGAATTGATCATCAACCCAGTTGAAATTGGCGGCGAAACCAGTCGGACCGAACGGATCGAGCATGAAGAAGGGATCCGCTTTCAGACCGCGATTGAATCCGGCCACGGCAATATCGAAATCGCCGGCATCGACCGCCTGGTAGAGATCGGTCGGATAGCTGACCAGGATTTCCGTCTCGACCCCGATCCGGCGCCAGTCATCGGCCAGGGCGACGGCAATGCGTTCGCCCATGCCCGTTGTCGTGCGGATTTCCAGGGGGCGTTCGAACTGGAAACTGTCCGGGGCGGGTGGGATTGTGTTGGGGCTGTCCTTGAGCACACTGGCGCTAGCGCTGGCTGATCCGGCAAAGACTTCGCGGGCGATAAAGTCCCGGTCGACGGCCCGGGCCAGCACGATCCGGTTTTCAAGCTGATCGAGCGGGCTGCGGGCATGGTTGAGCTTGAGATAGCGCAGGATGGGCGCCTCGAAGCCACGCAGCCGGTCGCCAAGCTCGCCTTGCAGGAAGCTGATCTGGTTGGCGGGCGGGTTCTGGGCGAGATCGAGGTCGCCCGCCCGGAACAAGCGCACCCGTGTGGCATCATCACGTACCGAGAGCACTTCAATGCGCGGAATGGATACACCGGCACGACCATAGTAATGCGGATTGCGGATCAGGCTGATTGCCGTCTGGCTGACGCTCTCGACCTTGTAGGCGCCAGCTGAGACCCAGTATTCCGGCTCGACCCAGTCATCGCCGACCCGTTCGATGAGATGGCGTGGGAAGGGATAGAATTCGCGCATCAAAACCGGGAACAGGCCGAGCGGTGTTGTCAGGCGGAAAGAGACCATGCGGTCATTCAGCGCCGTGACGCCGAGCGCCTGGGGCGGCACGTCTCCGGCGAGGGCGGCGCGGGCGTTTTCGACGGCGTAGAAATCGCCCAGATCGGAAAAACTCTCGGCCGGGTCCACCAGGCGCTGGGCTGACCAGACGATGTCATGCGCGGTTAGCGGTCGGCCATCAGACCAGGCCAGCTCCTCCCGCAAGGTAAAGGTCCAGGTCAAACCGTCCGGGCTGATGCTCCAGCTCTCTGCCAGGCCCGGGGCCAGTTCGCCATCGGGCCCGTAATCGGTCAGCCCGGCATGCACCTGGTAATAGATCAGCGCCGCGGCAGAGAGCTCGCCGCGCGCTGGGTCGAGACTGTCGGGCAGGTTGGCGACGCCAACGCGGAGTGTGTCCGCGGGAATTTCGTTGCGACCGCAGGCGGCCAGCGCAGCAGCGGAAAGCAGGACGGAGCGGCGGTCGAGCAAAAACGGCATGAGGTGACGCTAGCGCGGTTCGGTGGCCCGGCGCCAGCGCTATTGGGCCGCGGTCAGGCAGGCGTTTTGCTGCCCAGCGATCCGACAAACCCCTTAAACACGCCGAAACTGTCCTGCGGTCCCGGGCTGGCTTCCGGGTGGTGCTGGACGGCCTGGACCGGCTTGTCGGCGAGTTTGAAGCCGCAATTGGTGCCGTCGAACAGGGAGACATGGGTTTCGATGGCACCCTCCGGCAGGGAGGCGCCGTCGACGGCGAAGCCGTGATTCATCGACACGATCTCAACCTGGCCGGTCTCATGGTTCTTCACCGGGTGATTGGCGCCGTGATGACCCTGGGCCATCTTGATCGTCTTGCCGCCCACTGCCAAGGCCAGCATCTGGTGGCCCAGGCAAATACCCAGCATCGGTGTGCCGGCCTCGATCAGGCCTTTCAGCGTCGGCAGGGCGTATTCGCCGGTCGCCGCCGGATCGCCCGGGCCATTGGAGACGACAACACCGTCCGGGGACATTTTCAGCACGTCCTCGGCACTGGTTTTTCCAGGCACCACGGCGACGCGGGCACCGGCATCGACCAGCAGGCGCAGGATATTGGCCTTCACACCATAATCGAGCACGACGACGCGCGGACCGTCTTTGGGACCCTCGGCAAAGCCTTCATCCCAGCTCCAGGCGCCCTCAGTCCAGTCGCCACCGCTTTCGCGGGCGACATCGGCCGCGAGTTCACGGCCTTCCATCGAGGTGGCGCCGGCCGCGGCAGCTTTGAGGGCCTCGATATCGATCGCGCCGGACGGGTCGTAAGCGATGGCGCACATCGGCATGCCATGCTCGCGGATGCGGCGGGTCAGGGCGCGGGTGTCGATACCGGAGATGGAGACAATACCGCGGGCCCGCATCCATTCTTCAAACGCCTGTTCGGCACGGTAATTGGCCGGCGGGGTGATCTCGACCCGGCTGACCATGCCGACCGCGGCTTTTTTCGCAGGCGCGCTGGTGGCCTCCTCGTCTTCCGGATTGGCGCCGACATTGCCGACATGCGGGAAGGTGAAGCAGACGACCTGGCCGGCATAGGACGGATCCGCGAGGATTTCCTGGTGGCCGGTCATGGCCGTGTTGAAACAGAGCTCGCCGGTGGCAATGCCGGTCGCGCCGCTGCCCGTACCGACGAAAACGCTTCCATCTGCCAGCGCGAGAGCGGCGGTCGGGCGGTCGGTTTGAATATCGGACATGGGGCGGTCTCCTGTTTGGCGCCTTATGACGCGGAATCGCGCCGGCGTCGACCGCCGGATAAACGGCCGGGTCACTAGTCTGTCCCAGACCCGGGGTCAATACCGGCGAGCCTGCCCGTCACGTCATCGCGAAAAGTGTCTTGATTCTTTCACACAGACGGCATAATGACCCGCTCCTTGGTTTGGGGAGGCGCGCTTTTCAGCGCAGCAATAATGAGTGCCAGACCACGAAGGATTTGAAGCACGCGCCAAACGTCAGTTGCGTCGACAAAAATGCCACCCACATAAAGGCAGATCACGCAGGTTTGGCATTGTGCCGAAGCAAAGCGAGTTAATCTCATGAAGCTCCGCGACCGGATTTCCGCAGAACTCAAAACCGCCCTCAAGGCGAAGGACAAGGCGCGTCTGTCGACGCTGCGTCTGATTTCTGCGGCCATCAAGGACCGTGACATCGCTGCCCGCGCAGAAGACCGCTGCGGTGGCTGCGAGGAAACCGAAATCATGGCCATCCTGCAAAAGCTGCAAAAGCAGCGTGAGGAAAGCGCCGATACGTATGAAAAAGCCGGTCGTCTCGATCTCGCTGAGGCGGAGCGTGGCGAAGCCGCGATCGTGGCGGAATTCTTGCCCAAGCCAATGGACGATGGCGAAATTGCCGATGCCACGGCGAATGTCGTCTCCGATCTGGAGGCGAACGGGCTCAAGGATATGGGGCGTTGCATGGCCGAGCTGAAATCGCGCTATGCCGGCCGTATGGATTTCGGCAAGGCGGGCGCCAAGGTCAAAGACCTACTCACGGGCGCTGCATAACGCACTAGTGACGTGGCCGGTTTTTCCGGCCAACCTGTCTGGCCATGCTGGATAGGTAGGCAAGCAGGAGCGCTATGCGCCTGGGTGAAGACTTCATCGACGAAATCAAGGGCCGTGTGCGCCTGTCCGACCTCGTTGGACGGTCTGTCCAGCTGAAGCGCCAGGGCCGCGAATTCGTTGGCCTGTCGCCCTTCAAGAAGGAGAAGACGCCCTCCTTCTACGTCAATGATGATAAGCGTTTTTACCACTGCTTTTCCTCTGGCAAGCATGGCGACGCCTTTTCCTGGCTGCAGGAGATTGAGGGCCTGTCCTTCATGGAGGCCGCCGAGCGTTTGGCGGCCGAGGCGGGCTTGTCCTTGCCTGAGCCGGATCCGCAGCAAGAAGAACGCACCCAGCGCCGCAAATCGCTCGTCGAGTGGATGGAGGCCGCCCAGGCTTTTTTCCTGCGCGCGCTGCGCTCGCCCCAGGCCGAGCATGCGCGTGATTATCTCAAGGGCCGCGGTCTGACCGGTCTCGACTGCAAGCATTTCGGTATTGGCTACGCGCCGGCCGGGCGGCATGATCTCAAGGATGAGCTGGTGACCGCCGGTGCACCGGTCGATGATCTCATCGAGTGCGGGCTTCTGATCCAGCCCGATGATGGCTCGCCCTATGACCGGTTCCGCGATCGCATCATGTTCCCGATCCACGACCCGCGCGGCCGGCTGGTGGCGTTTGGCGGGCGTGCATTGTCGAAGGATGTGCGGGCGAAATATCTTAACTCGCCAGAGACGCCGATCTTCCACAAGGGCTCCGTCCTCTACAATTTCCCCAAGGCGCGCCGCGCGGCCGCCGATCCCAAGGCCGGCGCCAAGGGCTTGATCGTCGCCGAGGGTTATCTCGACGTCATTGCCCTGGCCCGGGCCGGTCTGGAACAGGCGGTGGCCCCGCTGGGGACAGCCGTAACCGAGGAACAGCTGCAATTGCTCTGGCGGGCCGGCGATGAGCCAGTCATGTGCCTGGATGGTGACCGTGCCGGTCAGGCTGCAGCGCTGAAGGCCGCAGAGCGTGCCCTGCCCTTGCTCGAGCCGGGCCGCACCCTGCGTTTTGCTTTCATGCCGGAAGGTCAGGACCCCGATGATGTGCTCAGCGCCAGCGGTCCCAAGGCCTTGCATGGCCTAGTCGAGGAGACGCGGGCCCTGATCGACGTGCTCTGGGACCATGAAGTTGAACTGGAACCGCTGACGGACCCGGACCGCCGGGCCGGTTTCCGCAAGCGCATCCGGGCGCTGACCTCGACCATCGCCAATTCCGATGTCCGCGAAGAATACAAGGCCGAGTTCGAGCGTCGCATGGATGCCGCATTCGGGCCGCCGCGGCGGGATCAGGGCTATCAGGGCCGGGGTGGACAGCGTGATTGGCGTGGCGGTCGCCAGGTGCGGCTGGGGGCGTCGGCGGAAATGAAACGCCGGCTGGGCGTGCAGCAAGGTCGGGTGGACGCCGCCGATCTGCGCCGGGGCGTGACCAATACCAATGCCATGATGCTGTTGGTTGCGCTCCTGGAATGGCCCGATCTGGTCGAGGAACTGATTGAAGAAATCGCACTTATTTCCTTTGGATCGCTTGACAATTTACGTGACGCCGTTTTAGACGCATGCTCTCTCGGACCGGCTGTGTCTTCCAGCGAGCTTCAGGCAGAGCTTCTGTCGCGCGGATTTGCGCAAGATATTCAACGCTTGGAAGTCAATCGGGGGCCCATGCGGGCGACTATAGGTGGACCAGACGTTTCAGTTTCGGTGCGGGCCGGGGCTTGGAGACGGCTGGCTTCTGTCTATATGAGACAGTGTGGCAGCCAGGAGCAGCGCGAAGACCTCCGCGCGCTCGCAGAGAAGAAAATCACAGAGAATGACTCCGAAAGCGTTCGAAGCATCAGCGAAGCCTATCGCCGTGAGAACGCCAGAGACGAGTCCGATTGAGACGAAATCAAATCGCGCACATACCACTCGTGCGACCAGGGACGATTAGATGACAAAGCCGGCCGAAGCCAACGAAGCATCGGAACAACAGGACGGACCGCTGCTCGATCTTACCGATCAGACCGTCAAGAACTTCATCAAGAACGCCAAGAAGCGCGGCTACGTCACCCATGACGAGCTTAATGCCGTGCTGCCGAGCGAGGAGTTCTCGTCTGAGCAGATCGAGGACGTGCTCGCACAGCTGTCCGAGATGGGCATCAACGTCATCGACAAGGATGATGATGCCGAGGACGACCGCGAGGATGAAAACGCCGCCGCTCCGGCCAGCGACAGCAAGGCTGTAGCGACGGCAGCGAAGACTGCGGTCACCGGTCAGAATACCGGTTCCTCTGCCGACCGTACTGATGACCCGGTGCGCATGTACCTGCGCGAAATGGGCTCGGTCGAGCTCCTGTCCCGCGAGGGCGAGATCGCCATTGCCAAACGCATCGAGCCCGCCCGCAATGCGATGATCCGCGGTCTGTGCGAGAGCCCGCTGACCTTCGAAGCCATCATGGTGTGGCGCGAGGAATTGCAGGAAGGCCAGGTCCTGCTGCGTGACATTATCGATCTCGACGCGACCTATGGCGGTCAGCAGGGCGAGAGCGAGGAAGAGGGCGAAGGCGAGGGCGAAACCGCTGAAGGTGAAACCCCGATCCCGGCCACCGGTCCCAAGGCGGATGATCCCGAAGACGAGGATGAAGACGACGCCAAGGCCGAAGGCGAAGAGGGTGAAGAGGGCGAGAGCTCCGAGAATTCCGACGATGATGATGACGATGACGGCGCCGCCCTGTCGCTGTCCGCGATGGAAGCCGAGCTGCGCGAAGGCGTCATGGAGACGCTTGACGGTATCGCCACCGATTTCGCCGCCTTCCGCAAACTGCAGGACAAGCTCGTTGCCGCGCGTATCGAAGGCAAGGACCTGACCAAGCAGAGCCGTGAGAAATACGAGTCGACACAGAACTCGATCGTCACCGCGCTCAACACCATGCACCTCAACAACGCCCGTATCGAGGCGCTGGTTGAGCAGCTCTACGCCATCAACAAGGAGCGCATGTCGCTTGAGGGCAAGCTCCTTCGCATGGCTGATGCCCATGGTGTGCCGCGGGCCCAGTTCATGGACAGCTATTTCGGCAACGAACTGAGCCCGGACTGGCCGCAGTCCATGGCCGGTACTTCGAAGGCCTGGGATCGTTTCATTGAACGCGAAGCGACCGATGCCAATGCCATCCGCGATGAAATCGCCGATCTGACGCAGCGCGCCGGCGTGCCGATTGAGGATCTGCGCCGCATTGTGCGTACCGTGCAGAAGGGCGAGCGTGAGGCCCGTGTGGCCAAGAAGGAAATGGTTGAGGCCAATCTGCGTCTCGTCATCTCCATCGCCAAGAAATACACCAATCGCGGCCTGCAATTCCTCGACCTGATCCAGGAAGGCAATATCGGCCTGATGAAGGCCGTCGATAAGTTCGAATACCGCCGCGGTTACAAGTTC
>NZ_JASBRW010000024.1 GCF_030149235.1 Maricaulis sp.
GGATGCACCGCCCGTAACGACCGCGGAGATGGAATTGTCGAGTTTCATTGGTTCTCCCCTGGATTGATAACCGTATGCCCAGCGACATAGCCTGAGACGGGAGAAAAGAAAACGCGCCGCCTGATCAGGACAGGCGGCGCGCTCGACGCATCCTCGGGGGAAGTGTGCGTCGTCGGGGGACAAGAATCTTGGTTACGGCACGCACTGCCCACTGTGACAGCACAGATACCATAGCCGTAGACACAATACCCACACTACCATTGTGGGGAAATGCGACAGCTCGGCGCAGGCGGGTGGAAAAGCGCCTTCGCGCACCCGCACGGCGGTGCTAGAGGAGACTGGAAGCCCCAGCGCGGAGACACTCTCATGAGCCAGACCTATGCCCTGATCCTGCACGGAGGAGCCGGTGTTCTTGCCGATCATGATTACAGCGCCGAGCGCGAGCATATGCGCCATCTCGCCGAGCGGGCGGAGGGCCGGCTGGCCGCCGGCGATCACGCCATGGACATTGTCTGCGACGTCATCGCCGACCTGGAAGCCTCCGGCCTCTATGTCGCCGGCAAGGGCGCCTCGCCGAACCGGGCCGGCCGCTACGAGCTTGATGCCGCGATCATGCATGGCCCGACCCGCAAGGCCGGGTCGATCGCTGCCCTCACCGGCTTCGTCAGCCCGATCGGTGTTGCCCGCGCAGTCATGGATGACACGCCGCATGTCATGCTGGCCGGGCACGGAGCGTGCGAGTTTGCATCGCTGAAGGACTTCCAGCGTATCGAAAGCGTCAATGACTATTACACCCCGGCCGCAGCACCGGATGACCGCGAAATCCCCACGGGCACGGTGGGATGCGTTGCCCTGGACATCCATGGCGAGCTGGTAGCCGGCACTTCGACCGGGGGCACGCTGAACAAGATGGAAGGCCGAGTCGGCGACTGTCCGATCATCGGCGCCGGGACCTGGGCCGATGACCGGGTCGCGGTGTCCTGTACCGGGCAGGGCGAGTTCTTCCTGCGCACGGCGACGGCACACGACCTGGCCGCCCGTGTCGCCTATGGCGGTTTAAGTCTGGGCGATGCGACCGACGCGGCACTCAAAGCGGTTGGCGGGCTGGGGGGCGAAGGCGGTATTATCGCCGTTGATCGCGCCGGCAATGTCGCTCACCCGTTCAACTCTCCGGGCATGAAGCGCGCCGTGGTCCAGGCCGGCAAGCCGGTCATTATAGCGGTCAACTAGGAAGATCTCATGCGTGGTTATTTCGCTGTCGGGGCTGAAGGCATTTCCAAGGCCATGAATCTGGGTGCCATCCTGCGCACTGCCCATGCCTTCGGCGCCAGTTTCGCCTTCTCCGTCGATGCCCATCACAAGACACGGGACGTGTTCGACGCCGACACCTCCAAGTCCGTAACGCATCTGCCCTATTACGAATGGCCCGATCTCGATGCCATGGTGCTGCCGGCGCAATGCCAGCTCGTCGGTATCGAGCTGACCGATGACGCAGTCGACCTGCCCTCCTTCCGCCATCCACTCAACGCCGCCTATGTCTTCGGCCGTGAACGCGGCTCGCTGACCGAGGCGATGCAGGCCCGCTGCGCCCATATCGTGAAAATCCCGACCAAGTTCTGCGTCAATGTCTCCGTCGCCTGTGCGGTCACACTTTATGATCGCACCCTGTCGCTCGGAAACCACCCTGACCGCCCGCTCATGCCTGGCGGCCCCAAGCCGGAAAAACCGGACGACTGGAAGAAATTCGGCACGCACCGGTAACATCGCGGAAACCTGCTGGCGGTAGCATCTGGTTAACCATGGCCATCAAACGGCCATACCATTTGGCTTTACCCGGTTCGCCCCAACGCTCGACGAGGATGTTGCCCCCATGCGTTTTTCCGCGCTTCTCGCTGCTCTGACCTGTTTCTTCTGCCTGCCAGCCACTGCTATCGCCCAGTCAGACCCGCAGTTTCGGGGCGAGTATACCGACTGGCGCGTCTTTACCCGCGACACCGAGGCCGGCCGGGTCTGCTATGCGCTGGTCCGCCCGTCCGACAGCGCACCGCGCTCGCACGAACATGGCAGCGTCTATTTTATCGTCGCCACCTGGCAGTCGGGCAGCGTGCAAGAACAGCCCAACCTTCTGGTCGGCTATGATCTGCGCCCTTCCAGCCCGCCGCGCGTCCAGGTCGGGTCCAATCGCTATTCCATGTTTGTCGACAATCGCGAGGGCTTCCTGGACGATCTGGAAGACGAGCCGCGCCTTGTCCGCTCCATGCGCCGGGGCTCGGTCATGCGCGTCGAGGCCACCTCGACGGAAGGCACCGGCACGTCCTACGAGTTTTCCCTGAGCGGGGTGACTGCAGCACTGCAGCGTGTGGATGCGCTTTGCAGCTGAGCCGTTCGCACTAATGGGGCTTACTAAGACCGTCCTTGAAGATTCGGTTTTCCACACGATCTGTGATACAGCCCGCGCCTCCTTGAAACACGATAGGTCCCGCGTTCCATGAACCACGCGCTCAACATTTCTGCGGCCAATCCCAATGCGCCGCGTCTCGACGGCTCGCAGCCGCATCTGCCCACCTCCCTGGCAGGCATGACGCGGGCGCAATTGCGCGATGCGGCGGTCGAGATCGGCGTGGATGAAAAGAAGGCCAAGATGCGCGCCGAGCAGCTCTGGCGCTGGATCTACCACCAGGGCGCCACCTCCTTCGACGAGATGACCAACATCTCCAAGGACTTGCGCGCCAAGATGGCGGACCGCTTCACCCTGACCCGGCCGAAGATTGTCGAGCGCCTGGTCTCTGTCGATGGCACCCGTAAATACCTGATCGAACTGTCTCCGGGTGTGGAATGCGAGACCGTTTTCATTCCGGACGTCGCCAAGTCCGGCGCCCTGTGTGTCTCGAGCCAGGTCGGCTGCACGCTCAACTGCACCTTCTGCCATACCGGCACCCAGGCCCTGGTTCGCAACCTGACTGCCGCCGAGATTGCCGCTCAGGTGATGATTGCGCGCGATGATCTGCAGGAATGGCCGACGTCCAACGAAAACCGGAAGATCACCAATATCGTTTTCATGGGCATGGGTGAGCCGCTGTACAATCTCGACCATGTCTCCGACGCGATCGACACGATTTCCGACGGCGACGGCATGGCCATTGGCCGCCGGCGCACCACGGTGTCGACCTCCGGCGTCGTGCCCAAAATCAAGGAGCTCGGCGAGCGCACCGGCACCATGCTGGCGATTTCGCTGCACGCGACCAATGATGATCTGCGCGATGAGCTGGTGCCGCTGAACAAGAAATACCCGCTGGCCGAGCTGATGGATGCCATCCGTCAGTATCCCGGCCTGGGCAATTCCAAGCGCGTCACCTTCGAATACGTCATGCTCAAGGGCGTCAATGACAGCCTGGCGGAAGCGCGGGCGTTGGTGAGACTGCTCAAGGGTGTGCCGGCCAAGATCAATCTGATCCCGTTCAATCCCTGGCCGGACAGCCCCTATGAGTGTTCCGACTGGGACCAGATCGAAGCCTTCGCCGACGTCGTCAATCGCGCCGGCTACGCCTCCCCGATCCGCACGCCTCGTGGCCGCGATATCTTCGCCGCCTGCGGACAATTGCGCTCGGAAAGCAAGAAGGTCCGCGCCAGCGAGCTGCGCAAGCAGCGTTTGGCCGGCGAAGGCTAGCGCATACTTGGCGGCCACGGCGCCTCGGCCATTAAACCCGTTGCCGGGACATACCCTGAGATCGTTTTTACAGTCGACAGGCGCGACTACCGGTGAATGCCCGGCCAGTCACGACTGGCCATTTCTTGCGAATAATTTTCATTCTCGTCTTGTGGTCGCTCATCTCATTGCCCAGATATCACCCCAAGAGCCAACAATGCGCTGATGAGAAGGGACAAAATCATGACTTCTGCCGTTGTATACCGCTGGACACTGAAACCCGGACGTGAAGCCGAATTCGAAGCCGCATGGAGCGAGGGAACGCGTTTGATCCATGAGACCTGCGGATCTTTCGGCGCCAACCTACATGTAGACGAAAACGGGGATTATGTTTCCTACGCCCTGTGGCCGTCAGAGTCGGCGCGCCAGGCTTGTTTTGCAGAAAATGACTGGTTTTCTCAGGCCTGCTTCATCACCATGCAGGATTGTATAGACAAGCGGCATCCAGAACAGGTGCTCGATGTCAAGAGCAAACTAAGCACCTAGCCTCCCTCAAAGGTTGTGACATCTCCGCATAAGGCGAATTTCCCTATTCTCAATACGAGTAATACAATATTCGTAGAAAGACCGCGTTAAGCATATCAGGCGCCTATTCCCTAGCGTGACACTACGGGAGAAATGTGTGCGCAAGACCGGTCATACTCTGGGACAGATTGCTCCGGCGATCATTGTCGGGCTCGCTGTGACGAGCGCGCCCCTTCTGGGTCTGGCCGAACCAGTTACCGGCGATCAGGCCGCGGCTGTCTTCCCCCCGGGTTGGACCCACCGCGATATCATGATCGCCGCATCGCATGCCGATCTCTCCGTCGTTCGTTTTGGTGCGTTCTCCAATATCGGAATTGTCGAATTCGATGATCGCGAAGCGCTCAACGCGCTTCGGGACCAGGGTGCCTGGTTCCTGCTTCACCCCCAGGCCCTGGGGGGCTGCATGCTCATTGGTTCAACTCCGGCCCTTCTCGAGACCAGCTCTACAAGTAACGGAATTTCAACATGAATCGTCTGGATAGCATTCGCGCAGACGCGCAGAAGGTTTTGACCTTTGTCATTATCGGCTGCGCCGCCCTGTATCCGGTCGTGGCGTTCTTCGTCGCATCGGAAAAAGTCATTCCCGGGACCGTCCTGCTCGGCATCGCCGCCGCAGCGGCCTTCTTTGCCTGGAAGACCAATCCCAATACCGAGATTTCTCGCATGACCACGGGTGGCGCCATCATCGCCTTCCCCGCGGTCATCACCTATATGGCGAGCGGCACCGCCTGGCAGCTCGACATGCACATGGTCTTTTTCGCCTCGCTTTCGGTTGCGGCGGTCATGATTGACTGGCGCGCGATCGTGGCGGCTGCTGCGGTCACGGCGGTGCATCACCTGTCGCTGAACTTTCTCCTGCCCTACGCGGTCTTCCCCGATGGTGCCGATTTCATGCGCGTGGTTTTCCATGCCGTGGTGGTCTTGGCCCAGGCGGCGGCGCTGATCTGGATGACCTATCAGACGGCCAAGGCGCTGGATGATGCGACCCAGGCCACCAATGAGGCCCAGCAGGCCGAGGCCAATGCCCAGGCTGCCACTGAAGAAATCAGGAAAGCCGAGGAAGAGGCGGTCCGCCGCCGCGAGGAAATCGCCAATATGGCCTCGGACTTCGAACTCAACCTGCGCCGCGTTGCGGTTGCAGTCTCCAAGTCCGCGACCAAGGTAGACGGTCTGGCCAGCGAGCTGAACGCTAACTCGAAAAGCACCAGCGCCGGCGCCGACACCGCGTCCAAGCGCGCTTCGCAGACTAATTCGGACGTCCAGTCGGTGGCGGCTGCCGCCCAGGAGCTGTCCGCCTCCATCGCCGAGGTGGCGCGTATTCTCGAGAACTCCGACGAGGTCTCCGAACGTGCCGTTGCCGAAGCCGAAGGCGCTGGCCGTTCGATTGACGACCTGCAGACTGCGGCCAAGGAAATCGAGGACATCATGCAGATGGTTGCCGATGTCGCAGAACAGACCAACCTGCTCGCACTTAACGCCACCATCGAGGCCGCGCGCGCGGGTGAAGCCGGCAAGGGCTTTGCCGTCGTGGCCTCGGAAGTGAAGGCCTTGGCGGAGCAGACCACCAACGCCTCCAATGATATTGCCGGCCGCATCGAAGCCATGCGTGGTGCATCCGGTGGCGCGGCGAGCTCGCTCGGCCGTATCGCCGAGATCATTGCCGAGCTGCGCAAGTCCTCCGACAGTGTTCGCGACGCTTTCGGTCAGCAGAACGAAGCCACCCGCGAAATCGCCCAGCTGGCCGAACAGGCCGCTGCTGCGACGACGGAAGTCACCCGGACCATGGAAGAGGTCAATGAGACCGTCTCCCGCTCCGGTGAAACGGCCAAGGAATTCAGCCAGGCCGCTGTCGAGATGAATGAGAATGCCAGCCGCCTCCAGACCGAGCTGGGCAGTTTCCAGACGGATCTCGACGCCGCCTGATCATCAGAACCCGTTACTTGCGAAAAGGGCGGTCCTTCCGGGCCGCCCTTTTTTGCTGCGCGCCAGGTCTTGGGCTTTAGGCCACAGGCTTGCGGAAGAGATAGACGAAGCGGTCGGTCTGGCGCCGGATACCCTCGCCAAACACACTGATATCGCGGGGGTCAGCCGGATTAGCGAGCATGTCGCTCTGACGGTCCAGGACAAATCCCGCGGAGGTGACTTCCTCCAGCACGATTGCCGCCTCGATCCGGTGCAGATCCTGGACATGGGCGAGCCCGGTGCCCTCGACTGCGTGGTGATCGATTACCAGAAACACACCGCCCGGCTTGAGGGCATCAAAAATGGCCTGGTTCATGGCCGCGCGGTCGGTGCCGGCCCAAACGGTGTCGTGGTAGAACAATACCATGAAGACCGCATCGAGCTCGTCCTCGATCTGGGCACTGAAGTCCGGGATCGGCGCGACGATATGGGTCATGTTGGCGCGTTGGGCCGATAGCGCCGCGAGCGCTTCATTGGGCTCGGGAAAACGCTCTGCTACCCAGTCCGGATTGTGGGCATAGACGCGGCCATTCTCGCCGACAGCCGTGGACAGGACCCGGGAATAATAACCGCTGCTCGCCGCCAGGTCCGCGACCGTCCAACCGCGTTCGACACCCGCGAACAACAGGACCTCTGCCGGGTGACGATTGATATCGAGCTCGCGGTCCTCCGCCGGCCGGGACTGGTCGGCCAGCGCCCTTTCAATGGCCTCTGGCATGTTGTCCGATGCGGTATCCGCAGCGGGCTGCGCGACCGGAGCGGCTTGCGGCGGGGCCGCCGGCGCATCGTCCGTCTGGACTGCCGGTGAACAGGCGGCGAGACACGCCGCCAGGCCAAGACCTGCAATTGCTCTAATCATGTCGATCTCCCCAGGACAACACAAACCGCCCGCACTCAGCGTAGTTTAGCAAGCCTGACCGCGCCGCCAATCACGATGGTGTGAGCTTTGGCGAATGACCCAGGCGTGCAGCGGCGGGTTTTACGATTGATCAGGATTTGGCGCCCATAAAAGCGCCACTGGCTGAGAAAATCAGCTGTCGGGGGCCGGGGGAGGCACCATGGAATTCTTCTTTATGCTCACAGCGCTTATGGCGCTGGGCGCCGCCTATCTGTACCGCTGGGAATGCCGGCGCGATCCAAGCGATGGCTAATCTGCACATCATCTTGCCTTAAACCGGCAAGCAGGCTTTTCTTTTCCCGTCTTGGCAAAGGAAACGCCCATGCTGCTGCATCAATCCACCTGGCCTGAAGTCGAAACCTATCTGGGACGCTGCCAGGGGATTGTAGTCCCCATCGGCTCGACCGAACAGCACGGTCCCACCGGGCTGGTTGGAACGGACGCGTTGTGTCCGGAAATCATCGCCCATGAGGCCGCCGCAGAGGCCGGCTTCCTGGTCGCTCCGACCTTCAATGTCGGCATGGCGCAACACCATCTGGCCTTCCCGGGCTCCATCACCTTGCGTCCCTCAACCATGATCGCCGCACTCAATGACTGGATCACCAGCCTAGCCGGTCATGGTTTCAAGCAGATCTATTTCTTCAACGGTCATGGCGGCAATATCACC
The DNA here is from genome assembly GCF_030149235.1 of Maricaulis sp. GTDB lineage: Bacteria > Pseudomonadota > Alphaproteobacteria > Caulobacterales > Maricaulaceae > Maricaulis. The sequence goes on from NZ_JASBRW010000024.1 coordinate 7,759, forward strand.
ACGCTCAACGCCGCATTTGCCGAGTATTATGCCGGCTGGTCCATGCGCGGCGAACCCTGCCCCGTTGTCTTGAAACAGCGAAATTGGTGGGAGCTGGGCAGCGTCATGGACACTTGCCGCAAACTCTTCCCGGCCGGCGAAGGCTCGCATGCCACGGCGTCGGAGATCTCCGTCACCCTGCACGGCTATCCACAATCGGTGAAATCGGCCGCCATGTCCCCGCGCATCGCGCCGGACGGCACTTTCACCGATGCCGCAGACTTCCGCCGCAACTTCCCTGATGGCCGGTGCGGATCGGATCCGGCCCAGGCCAGTGTTGAAGCCGGAAAGACGATTGTCGACGTGGCGAAAGCCGCCCTGATCACCGAGGTCCGGCCGTTTTTCGATCTTCCGGCCAAAGCTGAAGCCGCTGAATAAACGCCGACACATAAGTTTCATTTCATTGCCCGGTGAGTTTTGAGATATAGCGCGCCAGAGTTTGTATTTTTCGAGGGTACCCGAAATGAAAGCCTGGTTCGCACTTCCCGCCGTCATTCTGCTCGCCGCCTGCTCCGGCCCGGACACTGGCGAGCCCGGAACCGAAACCGTGACGGAAACCGCTCCGGCGGAAGAGACCGCCGCCGGTCCCTATGGCCCGGGCAATCTGGCCACCTCGGAGGCCTGCCTCGTTGAAACTGGCCAGGCCGCCTTGCTGGATGAGGGACAAACCCTGCTCGAACGCGGGCCGCGCGGTTTCGTGGGTGTCTCGCATGCGCTCAATGGTATGCGCGAGGACCTTCGCGTCCGCGTCACCCGTATGGACGAGCCCTATCGCGGACAGATCGAGGATGCGAGTGCCGCCTTCTTCCGCGCCGCCGGCAATGCCCATGACCCGACCACCGACGCGGTGATCTACCACCGGACGCGCGATGGCATTTTCTGCACCGTTGTGCGCTCGCAAGAGACCGGCGGGGCATTGGTCGATGCGATGAAGTCGGTAATGGCGGCTACGGATAATTGGGGCCTGGAAGACGACGCTGAGGTCGAGCAAACCCCGGCAGAGGAAACCCCGGCAGACGAGCCAGGCGAGCCAAACTAGCCGTCTTTCAGCCGTATCTCACCATCCACCACGTCAATGGCGACCGGCGTCAGGCTGTCATCAGCGGCCGGTCCACCCGTGCAAATGCCGGTCACGGCATCGAAGCTGGCGCCGTGCACCGGGCATACGATCTGCGTCCCGCCATGCACCAGAACCCGCCCGTCCGGCAATCCCAGCGGCAGGTTTGCGTGCGGGCAGCTATTGCGCCAGGCAAACGCGTGGTCCCCGCGCCGTACAATCAACAGGCCTTCCGGCCCGGGCGGCACGACCTTGCCCTTGCCGTCTTCGATATCGTCCAGCCGGCACAGAACGGTCATGCACCGGTGCCTTCCGGTGCATTGATCACCCATTTGAACGGGGCGGCCTCGACACTGTCGAACAAGCCGGCCTTGGCGTAAGGGTCCTGCTTGAGCCAGGCATCGAGCTCGGCCCGGTCGCCCATTTCCACGATCAGCAGGGATCCAGCTGGCTTGTCACCGCCATCAAGCCAGGGGCCGGCCGCCTTGATCCGGTCACCGGCCTCATGCAGCCAGTCGAGATGAGCCTGACGATTGGCCAGGCGCAGATCCAGCGCTCCGGCCTTGTCGCGGGTATGGATCACGAACAGCATCACACATGCTCCAGGGTGAAGGGACGGGACAGGAGGGTCTCGATGGCCTCCTCGACGCTGGAGCGACCGGCCAGGATGGCGTCGATGGCCTGACAGATCGGCATATCGATCCCGTGCCGCTGCGCCAGCGCGACGACGGCGGGGGCGCTTGCCACGCCTTCGGTCACTGCCCGGCGTTCAGCAAGAATATCATCGAGGTGGACGCCGCGCCCCAGCGCCATCCCGCAGGACATGTTGCGCGATTGCGGCGACGAACAGGTCAGGACCAGATCGCCCAGGCCGCACAGACCGGCCAGCGTTTCGCGTTCCGCACCGAGGGCCAAACCCAGGCGGGTCATCTCGGCAAAACCGCGCGCGATCAGGGCCGCGTGGGCTGACTTGCCAAGACCGCGTCCTTCAGAAATTCCGCAGGCGATCGCCAGCACGTTCTTCACCGCACCGCCGACCTCCGCACCGATCAGGTCATTGACGAAATAGGGCCGGAAACGCGGCGTCCCCAGCGCATCAATCAGACCGGCACCCACCGCCTCGTCTTCACAGGCCAGCGTTACCGCAGTCGGCAGGCCCTTGGCCGTGTCGATGGCAAAGCTAGGCCCCGACAACACGGCCGGCAGAGCCGACGGGATGGTCTCCGCCAGCACATCCGTCATCATCGACAGGGAGGATTGCTCAATTCCCTTGGCACACAGGACAATCGGCACGCCGGAGGGGGCAAAGGGCAGGAAACTCTCGAGGACGCGGCGCAGATGCTGCGCCGGCGCCACGGCGAGAATGGCATCGCAGGCATCGAGATCGGCCATCGCCGTGGTCGCCTCGATGGCGCCATGCAGCTCCACTTCGGGTAGGTAGATCGAGTTGTAACGCGTGTTGTTGATGGCGTCGGCGACATCCTGCTCATAGGACCAGAGAAGCACGTCGCGCCCTGCGCTGGCCGCCGTCTGCGCCAGGGCTGTTCCCCAGGCACCGGCGCCGATTACACCAATCGTTTCATACTGCATCAGGCTTTAGGTCCTTTTCGTCCCGATCCAATGGCAGGGTCCAGCTTGGCCGAGCTGGCGTCCAAAGGCCAGCGCGCCCGCGCCGGCGCATCCAACCCATCTGTCTGACCCCGTGCAAGATGCTCCAGGCCAGCCAGGGCGATCATCGCCGCATTGTCCGTGCACCACTTCATTGGAGGCGCGATCAGCTCGAACCCTTCCGCAGCGGCTGTTTCAGACAACATCGACCTTACGGTGCCATTGGCCGCCACGCCGCCGGCGACGATGAAGGGCGCAGGCCCGATCACACCGGGATACCGCTCCCTGAACAGGCTCATCGCGCGTTTCGATCGTGCTGCAAGCGCACGGGCAATAGCCTGCTGCACTGATGCCGCCAGATCCGCCTTTTCCTGCTCGCCCGGCTGCTCAAGCCCGTCCCAGATCTGCCGCGCTGCCGTTTTCAGACCGGCAAAGGAAAAGTCGCAACCGGGCTTGGTCTTCATCGGGACCGGCAGATCGAAACGGCTGGCATCACCGCGCGCCGCGCAACGCTCGAGAGCGGGCCCGCCCGGGAAGCCTAGCCCCATGACCTTGGCTGTCTTGTCGAAGGCTTCGCCGGCGGCGTCATCTATCGTTGAACCCAGGCGGTGATAGACACCCACATCCTCGGCGATGAGCAATTGCGTATGCCCGCCGGACACCAACAGTAGGAGATAGGGAAACTCCGCGCTCTGCGACAAGCGCGGTGACAGGGCATGGCCCTCTAGGTGATTGACGGCGATCAGGGGCTTGCCTGCGCCCAGCGCCAGCCCTTTCGCCGTCATCAGGGCCGCCATCACGCCACCGATCAAACCCGGCCCGGACGTCGCCGCTATGCCATCCATGTCAGCCAGAGTCAGACCGGCTTCCTGCAGGGCCGCGGCCGCCAGCCCGTCAATGGCCTCGGCATGAGCGCGCGCGGCAATCTCCGGCACCACCCCGCCAAACGGTGCGTGTGCCTCGGTCTGGCCCAGCACGAGATCGGCAAGAACCTCCACCTCGCCCGTGGCATGACGACGCAGAATCGCCGCAGCCGTCTCGTCACAGCTGGACTCCAGGCCGAGCACGGTGAGCGAGCTTGCTTGCGTCTTGGGGGAAGGGGGGGCTAAGTCCATGCCTCTGTCGATAACCTTCTCTCCGGATCATCGCAACGTGTCTCAGCCGTCCAGCCCCTTGGCCAGCCCCATGGCCATCGCCACCCGCAAATCCCCGCTCGCCCTGGTCCAAGCCCGGCATGTGCAGGACTTGCTGGCGCGGCATCATGGCGTCGACCCGGCTGACAAGGATGAGGCATTCCCGATCCTCGGCCTGGTCTCGACCGGCGACAGGATCCAGGACCGCACCCTGATCGAGGCGGGCGGCAAGGGCCTCTTTACCAAGGAAATCGACGAAGCCCAGCTCGATGGCCGCGCCGCCTTTGCCGTGCATTCGATGAAGGATGTGCCGACACAATTGCCCGAGGGGCTGATGCTGGGTGCCATTCTGGAGCGCGCAGATCCGCGCGACATGCTGCTGGCCAGCGGTGGCGAGACCCGCCTCGCCGACCTGCCTGAAGGCGCCGTCCTCGGCACTGCCAGCCTCCGGCGTCAGGCCCAGGCACTCGCCGCGCGTCCGGATCTCAAAGTCGTGCCCCTGCGCGGCAATGTCGACACACGCCTCGGCAAGCTGCGCGAGGGTGAAGTCTATGCCACCTTCCTGGCGCGCGCCGGGCTCAAGCGTCTCGGCCGCAGCGAGGCCGAATCGCAACCGCTGGAACCGGGTGAGATGCTTCCGGCAGTCGCCCAAGGGGCGATTGGAATCACAGCATGCACGCAGGACGGGTCGGCACAAGACCTGCTCAAGCCTCTCAATCACAGCCCGACCGAGCTGAGCATTGCGGCCGAAAGAGCCTTCCTGGCAAGGCTAGACGGATCTTGCCGCACACCGATCGCGGCCTACGTGCATATTGAATCCATGGATTTCACCGGCGAAGTCTTGAGTCCTGCCGGAGACATCCGGTGGCGTAAGACGATGACGTTCGACATGCGTGACATGACCATGAGCAAAGCCGTTGAGGCGGGCCATGCGCTCGGCGAAGCGGTCAAACAGGAGGCGGGCCCTGCTTTGCAGAGCGCCCTGAAACTCACGTGACCGTGCTGATCACGCGCGGCTGGCCCGGGGCGGAACAGACCGCCACCGGACTTCGTGCGATGGGTATCGACCCGATCATCTGTCCGGTCATGGACGTCAATTTCCGCGCCAAGATCGATGCTGATCTCTCGGACGTGCAGGCCTTGGCCTTTACCAGCGCCAATGGTGTGCGGTCCTGGGGCCCGCGCCGTCCCGAGCGCGACCTCCCCGTATTCACCGTCGGCAATGCGACAGCCGAACTCGCTCGCAATATCGGCTTCAAGAAAGTCCACTCGGCGCGCGGCGACGTCGAGGATCTCGGCAAGCTGATCAAGCGCAAGCTGCGCCCGTCCGGCGGCTCCATCCTGCACATCCGCGGCATCCACACGGCCGGCAATCTCGCCGGCGATCTGCGCAAGGACGGCTACACCGCCCGCGAGGCGATCGGCTATGGCACCGTTCCGGTGGATGTGCTCAGCGAGGAAGCCATCGCGGCGATCATTTCCGGGGCACCGGTCCAGGTGCTGATCCATTCTGGGCGCGGCGCCAAGACCTTCCTCGATCTGGCGCGCAAATTCGGGCTGCATCACTGGCTTGGCTCTGTGACGGCGCTCGGGATTAGCGAGAAAGCGCTCAAACCGCTGGAAAATGCCGGTTTCGCCGACCTGATAGCGGCACGCGAACCCAATGAGCAGGCGCTTTTGGGCCTGCTTGGCGAACCCATGCAACTGGTCAGCGCTGGCAACGCGTCCTAAGGTGTTTCGGTAGCAACCGAATCATACTCCGGCATGGCGTCGAACAACGAACATCTTGATCCTGAACCCGTAGATGCGGAGTTTGAACCGGCGGACATCGAGGCGCCGGCAAAATCCGCTCGCCCCGGCTCCACCACACTGATCTCCGGCTTTGTCGCCGCGACGCTCATCGGCGGCGCCCTGGGGGCCTGGGGTAGTCAGTTCTTCGCGCCGGAACAGCAGGCCGATGACGGCGCCGCCGCCGAACGCGCGGCACTGACGCAACACCTGACCGGGCTGGAAACCCGCATCACCGCGATCGAGGCCGAGGACCCGGCCCGCGTCGCCCAGGCCACGGTCGGCGAGGCGGTGCTCGACCTCGAAAATCGCATCGGAGCGCTGGAAAGCCTGCCGCCGGGGACGACGGATCTCAGCCCGCTGGAGGGCCGCATTGCCGCGCTTGAAGAGGCGCCGGCACCGGTCGCCGGGGACAGTTTCGACACCTCACCGCTGGACGCGCGCATCGCCGCGCTCGAGGGCGATCTCGATAGCCTGGAAAGTACGGCCAGCAGCGCACTTGAAGCCGCGCAGCAAGCCGCAAGCAGCGCCATTGATCCGTCGATCCTGCAAAACCTGATCGAGCGGATCGCCGCCCTGGAAAGCTCAACTGACCAGCCCGGCTCGCCCGCGATCGACAACAGCCCGCAAATCGCCGCGCTAGAAGCCCGCATCGCCGTGCTGGAAACCGCCTTGTCAGAAGCCCGTTCCGTCGCGGACGCGGCGCAGACGGCAGCGAACAGCGCGCAAACCACGGCCGATGATGCGGCCCGAACGGCGGCCACATCCTCTCAGTCGAGCAGTGACGCTGATCGACAGCTCGCCGCCCGCGCCCTGGCCCTGACCGCCTTGCGCGACATGGCCGCGACCGGAACGCCGTTTGAAGCCGAGCGCGCCGCCTTGGCCCGGCTCTGGCGGGGCCAGCCGGATCTCGCAACCCTCGCCGGATACTCCCGCGCCGGCGTGCCGGATCTCGATACGCTGAGCGATGACTTCCCGGCCGCCGCCATCCGCGAAGCCGCCGGTCCGGGCCGGATTTTCTTCGGCCTGATCGAGGTGCGTGATGTGAGCGGTGGAAGCGACGGCGACAACCCGCTGGCCCTGACCGCGCTCGCCGAGACCCGTCTGGGTGAACGCGATCTCACTGCAGCGGTCAGCCTGACCGAGCAGCTGGAAGGCGATGCCCTCGCCGCCGCGCAGGACTGGCTCATTGCCGCCCGCGCCCGGCTCGCCGTGGATGCTGCCATTACCCGCCTGCGCCAGGCCCTGGCCGAGGACGCGGCCGAACTCGGAGCCGATCCCTCATGATCCGCCTCATCCTCGCCGTTGCCTTCGCCATTTTCACCGCCGTGCTCGGTGCCTTCCTGGCGCTCAATCCGGGCCGGGCCAGCTTCGAATTTCTCGGCATCCAGACCGAGATGCCTTTCGTGCTCGCCGCCGGCGGTATCATCGTCTTCGCCTTCCTGATGGTCGTGGTCTGGTGGGCGATCTACATGGCCTGGTCCTCACCGGACAAGCTGCGCAATTTCGTCACCCGCCGCCGCCGTGAACAGGGATATGACGCGCTGGAAAAAGCCCTGATCGCCTCGGCCGCCGGAGATGGCGAAACCGCCGTGCGCCAGGCCGCCCGCGCCGATGCCCTGCTTGACCGTCCGGCCCTGTCCCGTCTGCTCGCCGCCCGCGCAGCTGAAGCGGCCGGCAATATCGACGGCGCCCAGGCGCATTATGAAGCGCTGCTGGAGGACAACCGGACCCGGGTCATGGCCCGGCGTGGCCTGGCCCAGCTGGCGCATGAGCGCGGCGACCACAACGCTACCGCGGAGCACGCCCAGGACGCGTTTAATCGGGCCAAGGGCGCACGCTGGGCTTTTGAGGCCCTGTTTGATGCGCAGATCGCCCAGGGCCGCTGGGAGGAGGCGCTCGACACGCTTAATGAAGCCGAGCGCCGCAAGCAGATGGCACCGGACCGGCTCCTGCGCCGCCGCGCCGTGATCATGACGGCGGCGGCTAACAAGCTGGAAGAAGACCAGCCGGAACGTGCTCGCGACCTGGCGGAGGCCGCGACCCGCGCTGCACCCGACTTTGCTCCGGCCGCAACGCTGGCCGCGCGCCTGCTCACCGCTGGCCGTCGCTTCAAGAAGGCCTCGGACGTGCTCGAGGCGAGCTGGACCGCCGCCCCGCACCCGGTCACCGCACGGGTCTATCGCGAACTGCGCAAATCCGACACGCGGAGCAAACGCCAAGAACGCCTCAAGACCCTCGCAGACCTGCAGCCGGAACACCGCGAGAGCCAGTTGATCCGCGCCGAGATCGCGCTGGATGAGGGCGAAAGCGCCACCGCCGAAAGCCTGCTGAAACCGCTCCTCGAGGAAGGCGCACCCAGCGCTCGCCTGTGCGCCCTCGCGGCCCGTCTCGCCCGACTCAAGGATGAGGACGAACAGGCCCGCCGCTGGATGACACGCGCCGCCCATGCCTCGGTCGAGGCCGACTGGAGCGATATGGACGAGGACGGCCGCCCCTTCCCCTATACCGAAGATGACTGGAAACGCATGGTCTATGTCTTCGGCGATGAAGCCCGCCTGATCCACCCGCGCTATGAACGCTATGAAAGCGCTGCGGAGGCGGTGCCGGAAACCGCACTGCTGGAAGCCCCGCGTGCCAAACCCGCTTCCGGCGGGGTGACACCGGGCAGTGGAACCCAGTATTTCGAAGCGCCACGCCAGCCGGATGATCCCGGGATCGAGACCGATGGCGATGACGAACTCAATGGCGAGGATGCGGGACGCGCCGCATGACCCAGACCTGCCGCCTGATCGCTATCACCGGAGGCTCCGCCTCGGGCAAGTCGCGCCTGTCACAGGCGCTGGCCCAGCATTTCGCCCATGAGGGCAGCTATGTCCTGGCGGAGGATGATTACTATGTCGACGCCGGCAATATGCCCGACTTTAACCCCTCCGCTTTCAATTTCGACGAACCAGCCGCCAAGGATCACGCCCTGCTCGGCGAACATCTTGGCCATTTGCGCCAGGGCCGCCCGATCGCCCAGCCGGTCTATGATTTCGCCACCCATTGCCGTGCCGGGCACACGGTTGAACGCCACCCGGCCCCGGTTGTGATCGTGGAAGGCATGCACCTGCTCTGTGCCCCGGCCCTGCGCGAACACTTCCATTTCAGTGTCTATGTCTCGGCAGGCGACCCGCTGCGCCTGCAACGCCGCATCGCCCGCGATGTCGCCGAACGCTCGCGCACCGAAGCCTTCGCCCGGCAACAGTTCGAGACCCATGTCCGGCCTATGCACGACCTCCATGTCGAGCCGCAAAAACCGCATGCCGACCTGATCCTGGAAAACCGCGGCGCCCCCGATTTCGAGGCCCTTGTCCGCCCGGTTGTCGAGCACATTCGACGTCTCCAGCCCGCCGTGTGAAATTCGCACCGCAACGGGACTTGCCGCCAACCCCATTCGCGGTTAGTTTCCGCCGCCTCTCGGGCAGCGATTGGGCTGTCAGGGAATAGCGTGCCGCTTTAGCTCAGCTGGTAGAGCAACGCATTCGTAATGCGTAGGTCGCGTGTTCAAGTCACGCAAGCGGCACCATTTCTTCCCATTTCTTTGAATTCGTCCGGCCAATTTCCGCGAAAACTGCGGCCGCGCAGTTGCGCTTGCGAAATCGTTGGTCCTCAAGGCGACAAAACTTAGCTCGCCGACACATCTCCCTGCTCGAACCGCTCCAGCACCTCTTCAAGCTGCTCCTCGGTCTCGATGAATTGCTCATCTCCGCTGGGTAGCGGCTGGTCCTCCGGGATCAGGATGAGGACCAGGGGGTTAGGCTGCAGGTTCAGCATCGCGCCTGACGCCAGGTCGATGCCGATCATGGCACCGCCAAAGAGGAGGCCGGTGGCCGCCCCGGCCGCGGCGAAGGACCCGGCTGAGGCCCCGGTTGTGACCGTGCCGAAAGTCGCTATCGTCGTGATCGCCGAGGACAGGCTGGACAGCAGTGCGGTCGACGCGACATAGGCACCGGTCGCAACAACCGCGCCACCCGCCACAGAAGCGCCCCGGCCCTCCGAGCCAAAGCCGCTCGTGATGTCGACCACGACCGGGTGATAGCCCTCCAGCGTCACGGTGACCTGGAACTCGGAGCGCCTCGAAACCTCAAACGCACACGGTGTGGCGGCGCAGCCATGGGTCTCACCAATAAAGGCCGCGAGCGCTTCGCTGTCGGACGGATCGATACGGTCGTAGGCGCGCTGGGACTCTCGGGTCAGCAAGTCCGTCGTCACCTGGGCACCCGGGGGTTCGCTGGCCACCTGGAAATCGGTATTGGGACCCCGGACCACCGTCGCGCAAGCGGTGACAGACAGGGCGCCCAAGAGGATTACGATCCGCGTCGCAAATTGTCTGATCTGGTCCAGTTCCATCGACATCATCAGCCCATTCAATGCCAGCCCAGTGCCGGCTAGAAACACGCTATCAGGTAGAGCAGCGCCTTGGGGGCGGGTCAATTCCAATCCGGCCGGCGCCTAGAGCCATCCGGCCTGTTTCAACTGATCCACCCGGCCGCGAGCGACGGGGACAACGCGGCCGTCTGTGAGCACCAGGACGTGGTCCCGGCCGCGGCGTTCAGTCCGTTCGACGGCCTCGCGTGCGACCCACCAGGAGCGGTGGACCTGCATGCCCGCGCCGGGCTCGGTCCGCGCGATCGCCTCGCTCATCCTGGCCCGGACGAGAGATTGGCCAGCAGAACTGGTCAGGCTGAGATAATGATCCTGCGTTTCAATCGACAGGATCGGGCCGGATGGCCGGGCGTCGTTGCCAGGCTCCACATCAAGCGGCTCTGGCACCCAGCGCGCCTGCGCCTCGGACTGGCGTCGCAGACGCTCAGAGTGAACCTCGATGATGACGATCAGGCCGCAGACAAAGGCGATGCCCGGTGCCATGAAGAGGGTGAATTCAAGCAGGGGATCTTGCGCCTGATAGGCCAGTAGCGGTGTGCGTTTGAGGCCCTCCACCTGAAGCGACACCAGTGGCCAGACGACCCCTAAACCGATCAGCCAGCCCGGCCACCGCCGCTCTGCAGAGGCGAGACCACTGACACGGACCAATGCAGAAACGGCCAGGAATTGAAGCGCCAAGAGACTGACCACTACGACCCAAAGAACCAGCCGGTGGCCGAAAGACACATCATCACTGTCGAACCCGCCCGAAGCGGTCTGGATTAGGCTGAGCCCGGCCACAAGACCGGCGATCTGTAACAGCACACGCCGGGGCGGAAGGGCGGCGATCAATTTCGACATCAGACGCTTCACGACATTTCCCGACACTTGGCGACAGCGGGCAAGACTGGGCATTTACGACTTGTAAGAGGGCCGATAATGGGTCCGAGACAAGTACCACGAGCCTGCCTGTGCGGGTCAATGCAAGGGAGCGATCAATGCCGGGTTTTGTGCGTTCATGGGGACAGGTCACTGCAGCCATTTGCGCTGTGCTGGTCGTCCTGGCGATCTGGTATCTCTGGCCGGTCTACGGTTTCTTCTCCCATCGCGGCGCCGCTCCTCTGGGACCGTTTGGCTGGTCGGACTTGCCGTCTGCAGCGGCACCGGTCACTCACGAGACGCTGAACCCGCAGTATGATGCTGCGGGTGAAGAAGCCGCCCGCCGGCTGGAAGCCTGGCGCGCGCAGATTGGCGCTCCGGCGCTCTCGGCCGCGGTCGCGGTAGACGGAGAAGTGGTCTGGCGCGGCGCGGCCGGCTGGAGCGATCTTGCCCGCGGCACACCGGCCACACCGGATACGGTTTTCCGCATCGGCTCGACCTCCAAGGCGGTTACGGCAACCGCCCTGGCGCGCCAGGTGCAGCGCGGCGAACTCGACCTGGATGCCCCGCTGGAGAGCTATTTCACCGACCTGCCCAATCAGGCCTGGGCCGCGATCACAGCGCGCCAGCTCGCCTCACACATGGCAGGCGTGCCGCACTATGGCGGCAATAGCGATACCGCCGGCCTGATCGCGACCATGACCATGCGCCGCCACTACCCCAGTGTTCAGGACGCGCTTGATGTCTTTGACGGCAGTGAGCTTCTCTTCGAACCGGGCACGAATTTCGACTATTCCTCCCTCGGTACGGTCCTGCTCGGCGCAGCTATGAGCGAAGCCGGCGATGTGACTTATCGCGATCTCATTGCCCGGGAGGTCATCGAGCCGGCTGATGCGCGCGCCACCATCGTGGCGCCGCGGGGCCGCTCCGGCGAGCTGGCGAATTTCTACGTCCACCGGGATCAGCGCTACCGGGTCTGGCGCCCGATTGATCTCAGCCACCGCCTGCCCGGCGGCGGGTGGGCCTCAACGCCGAGCGACCTGGTGCGCATCGGCTCGCTCTGGCTCGATGAGGACTTCATTTCGCCGGAAACGCGCGAGGCGTTCTGGACACCGCAAGCACTCACCAATGGGGAAACCAATGAACAGGATTACGCCCTTGGCTGGCGCTGGCGAGAGTGGGACGTTGAAGGTGTCGGGGTTATCCGAAATGCCAATCACGGCGGGGTTTCCCGCGGATCCCAGTCCTGGCTTCTGGTCTTCCCGGACTATGGGATGAGCATCGCTTTCAACACCAATATAAACACCGACGAGTTTGCCGAGTTCGGGATGTTCTACCGGGAAATGGTGCAGGTCTTCGCACCGGTGGCCGGGCAAGAGGAGGAATAGGGACCCGCTCGCCACACGCCATCGTGAACACGCCGCACGCGGCCCAGCCCGTTGAACTTCGGGAACCACTCCTTAGGTTCACCCTCAACACCAACGGGGATTGTCATGACCGATACGACGTACACGCCACCGAAAGTCTGGACCTGGGATGCCGAAAGCGGCGGCCGGTTTGCCAAGATCAACCGGCCGATCGCCGGCGCCACGCATGAGAAGGATCTGCCGGTCGGCGAGCATCCGTTCCAGCTGTACTCGCTGGCCACGCCGAACGGTGTGAAGGTCACCATCCTGTTCGAGGAATTGCTCGAAAAGGGCCTCAAGGACGCCGAGTATGACGCCTGGCTGATCGATATCGGCGAAGGCAATCAATTCTCCAGCGGCTTTGTCGACATCAATCCGAACTCGAAAATCCCCGCCCTGCTCGACCGGAGCGGTGACAAGCCGGTACGGGTTTTTGAAAGCGGCTCGATCCTGGTTCACCTGGCCGAGAAGTTCGGCGCGTTTCTGCCCGCCTCAGGGGCGGAACGCACCGAAGTGTTCAACTGGCTGATGTGGCAAATGGGCTCGGCGCCCTTCCTTGGCGGCGGTTTCGGACATTTCTACGCCTATGCGCCGGAGAAGTTTGGATACCCGATCAATCGCTATGCGATGGAAGTGAAGCGGCAGATGGATGTTCTCGACCGCGCCCTGGCGGAGCGCGAATTCATTGCCGGCGAGAATTATTCCATCGCCGATATGGCGATCTTTCCCTGGTATGGCGGTCTCGCCCGCGGCCTGCTCTACGAGGCCGCCGAATTCCTCTCGGTGCAGGACTATAAAAACGTGCAGCGCTGGGCCCAGCAGCTCGCCGCCCGCCCGGCCGTCAAGCGCGGCGTGCGCGTCAACAAGGCCTGGGGCGGTGAAGCGACGCAATTACACGAGCGTCACAGCGCCGCCGATTTCGACTGACCCGATGACGCTTGAGACGATTGGTTTCGGCGGTGGTTGCCATTGGTGCACAGAGGTGGTGTTTACCGCCTTGAACGGTGTGGCGTCGGTGGAGCAGGGCTTTATCCGCTCCATCCCGCCCGCCGGCAGCTGGTCCGAGGCGGTACGCATCGGCTTCGATCCCTGCGCCATTGATCTGGCCAGCCTGATCGAGATTCATCTGCGCACCCATGCCTCCACCAGCGCACACTCGATGCGAGAAAAATACCGCAGCGCGATCTATACGCTGGATGCGGCCCAGGCAGAGCGAGCAGGGGTCGTGCTGGAAACGCTTCAGGCCGGGTTCGAAGCGCCGATCATAACGAAGGTCTTGCCGCTCTCGGACTTCAATGCATCGCCGCCGCAGTTCCAGAACTATTATGCCAGCAATCCCGAACGCCCCTTCTGCCAGCGCTATATCGACCCGAAGCTGAAGCTGATCCGCGAGCAGTTTGCCAAGCACGCGGCCTGACGCGCCACACACGCGCGGTTTTCTTTCGCATCCGATTGTCGCGCATGAAATCCGCGCTATACTTCCACGCGGGTACGGGGGGTGTTCTCATGTCAGTTTCGGGTGTGTTGCGCGGCGTAGCGGCTGTGCTGATTTTTGCGAGCCTGCTTCTCATCGCGGCCAATCTGGCCATGCCAGCGATTATCGGCCTGCTTGACTTGCCGTCCAGTGCAATGGACCGGTGGACGTTACTTCCACCCGCCGGACTTGCCGGCCTCGCCGCCATCGCCGGCGCCGCTGTCGTGGTGACACTTGAACGCGACGCGAAAGCGGTTTTACGCATCTTCGCCCTGCTTTTTGCCATCGCAGCGGGCTCCGGCATGCTGATCGCCTCCGAGGACTATAGCCATAGCGTTGGGGGTTATCTGTCGACCGCTGATCGGCGACCGCTCGATGAGGCGCTCGCGGCGGTGGTTCAAGCAGAAAGCGAACGCGATACGGCGCTCAGGGCGCTTGAGGAGGCGCGCACGCTTGAGAGCAACCTGCGATCCCGGATACGCAGCATGGCCGAGGCTGGACGCACACACAATCTAATCGCCTCGTTGCGCGTGCCGGGTGAAATGACCGAGATCACGCTGCAAACACCGGCCGTGATCCAGCCTTTGATCACGCGGGCCGCGGAGCGGGAATGCGTGATTTTCGCAGCCATCCCCAATCAAGTCGGCACCGCCACGGTCATCACAACGCACCGTCGCGAGAGCAATGGAAGCTGGCGTGAGCTCGGCTCCAATGACATCCGTCGCAACACCGGCGCACTCGTCCGCGGCAGCATAAATTCGATTACCATCAACACGATAGGGCCAGACCCGGTGCTTCGTATCACCATCGATAACGCGCATGACGCCGCTGGCGAAGCGGTTGTTCGCTTTCAGCGCCTGAGGGGTGAATGCCCTGACAGTGAAGTGGGCTTCCAGTTGCTGTTCCCGGAAGAGTAGCGCAATAGCCCGCTGAGTTCCGCTCGGCGGGCTTGAGCGGAGCGGCCCGGAAGCCGCTCCGCCCGCAAGGTGTTAGCGGCCCAGATAGCCGGCAATGCCGTTGAAACGGGCCCTGTCGGCGTCGCCGGCAGCCTCTGCTGCGGAGGCGATGGCGGCCATCAGATCGGCATCGCCCGCACCAGCCTCGATCGCAGCACGCAGCGTTGCGGCCATCCCGGCATCGACGGCCTCGCCACGGACCAGCTGATCGAGATAGGCGTGGGCGACGACAGCCTCATTCGGCCACACGAAACGCTCCTGGACCTGGGTATTGGCCTCGTCGAAGCGGATCAGATTGGCAGCGGCGATCTCGTTTTCCGTCAGCAGATCGGACGGCGTGAGCTGGAGCACGTCCAGACCGCGCACGATTTCAGCGCCGTAGATGTAGCCATTATGCCAGTAGCCCGCCCAGTGACCGCCGAGATAGAGCTCGTCCGCCGACAGCGGACCGCGGTCGAACCAGGCGATCTCGACCGGATTGGCGCTATCGGTGAAGTCGATCACCGAGAGACCGCCGGAATACCAGCCCTGGACCATGATATCGCGGCCCGGAACCGGGACGAGATTGCCGTTGTGCGCCACGCAATTCTCGACGGCCGTCTGATTGCCCGGAATCTTGTAGTAGGACTGACGCTCCAGGCCATCCTCGGTGATGTTGGCAATCACATTGGCGCCCCAGTTTTCCGGGTCTTCCGGACGGCAGCGCGCACCGAGACCACCGCCCCACTCGTCGGTGAAGACGATCTTGTCGCCGGCATTGTTGAAGATGGCGGCGTGCCAGTAGGCAAAGTTCGGGTCGGCCATTTCGGAGATGCGCGACGGGTTCACCGGATCGGAGATGTCGAGCAGGATGCCATTACCAGAGCAAGCGCCGGCGGCAATGCCGAGCTCGGGATAGACATTGATATCGTGACAGTGATTGGTGACGGCCGATTCCTGGCCGCCCTCTTCAATCGCGCCACCCATCCACAGGCCATTGATCTCGCCGGTTTCGCGGTCGGCGAAGATGCGCGGACGATTGACGATTTCAGCGTTTTCCGGCTCGGTCAGATCAACGCGGATCACGTCGATGGAATACAGCGCGGTTTCCGGGTTCTCATCCGGCTGACCGGAGGAGCAAATGCCCAGCTCTTCGCCGGACCGCACGCCCGAGGTGGCCGAGTTGTAGATGTAGAGCACATTCTCATCGCTCGGGTCCGGAACCAGCGTGTGGGTGTGCGAGCCACGGCAGGTCTGAACCGCTGCGACCTGGCGCGGATTGCTCAGATCGGAAATGTCAAAGATCTGCACGCCGCGGAAACGCTCGTCGCTGACATCACCCTCCACGCCGCCGGTGCCGCAATCGAGACGGCCGCGATTGTCTTCGACGGAACGGAAAACCAGGTCGCCATGGACACTGACATCACCCTGACCACCCGGACAGACGACCGACAGAATGAGCTCCGGCGCGGCATCGCCAGAGGTCTCGAACACGTTGAAACCGTGCCAATTACCCATCACGACACGATTGCCGGTGAAGGCGAGGTCGGTATTGGCAAAGGAGATCGGGCTCGGCGGACGCTCGACCTCTTCGCCGGCCGCCATGGCCTGCCACAGGGCGCGCTCGACAGCCGGAGCCCAAAGGGCATTCGGCTGGGCAAAGGCGTCCGGCGTACGCACATGGTGAACGAGCTGCATGTTCGAGGAGGCTTCCTCGGCATCCCACAGGCCCGGCGCCAGACCTTCACGGGTCTGGGGCACAGCCTCCGCGGTATTGCTCGCGACCGCATTCTCAGCGGACTCTTCGGTCCCAGTCGTGCAAGCCGCTACCAGGCCCGCCAGGACCAGTATGGATGCGGATGTCTTGAAGTGTTTGATCATAAAGGGCCTCCCCTAGCCGAGGTCTGCGAGCATCGCCCGCATGCGCATGATTTCAGTGGTTTGATCGGTGATAACGTCGGAAACGAAACCGGACATTTCCGGGTCTTCGGCGCCGCCGGGTTGAGCAAGCAGGGCGTTGACCATATCGATCGCACCCTGGTGGTGGTGGATCATGCCGGTCAGGTAGAGCCGGTCGAACTCCTCGCCGCTGGCATCGGCCAGCTCGGCCATTTGCCGCGGTGACAGCATGCCGGGCATGAGCGGTTGGTCCGACAGGTCCGCATAAGGGTCATTATGCCCCATGGCTGCGTGGTCCATCTCGTCATGATTCATGGCCGAATGGTCGACCCCGGAGTGGTCGGTTTCGCCGTGATCCATAACGGCGTGGTCCATATTGGCATGATCCATATGGGCATGCTCGGACATGTCCATCTCTGTGGATTCCCCGCGCCGGGTCAGCCAGGTCCGCATCATGTCCATTTCCGAGGCCTGGGTCAGAGCGATGCGTTCGGCCATGGCAATGACGCCGGGATGTTCAGTACGTCCCTCTACCAGATCACCCATCTCGACCGCCTGGTTATGGTGCACGATCATGTGCTGCATGAAGCGCACATCGGCCGCAATATAGCGGCTCTGACCGAGCTCCAGGGATTCCTCGCGGCTGATCTGACGCGCCGCCTCGCCGGGCGCACCCGGCTGGAAAATCGGCGCCCTGTCCTGCACGGGCAGGGCCAGTGCCGGAGCGGCGGAAATATGAAAAGCGATCGCGGCAGCCCCCAAGGCTGCCAGCCCGCAACGCATCATGACTCATCCCTCGCTGGACATCGCCTACGCCAAAAGTCGGACGAGACTATACAGCGCAGGCCGTTGCGGACAATGGCGAGGGTTAGACGTAGTTTTTAGGGGGATGTTTTACGCGCCTTGAAGGCGGCCATCTGTTCGTCGCTGGCCGGCGTCTGGTGTTCGGCTTTCCACTGCGCGTAGGGCATGCCGTAGACCCGTTCCCGGGCGTCGTTATCGGAGATATCGACCCCGGCGTCTCTGGCAGCGGCATGGTACCATTTACCCAGGCAGTTACGGCAGAAATCGGCCAGGATCATCAGATCGATATTCTGCACATCCTTGCGCGCATCCAGATGCGCTAGCAGCCGCCGGAAGGCGGCGGCGTCGAGCTGGTCCTGGGTTTCTTGATCAAGGTCTGAATGGTGCACGTCTGTACCTCCCGGACGGCGCAATCCTGACGCGCTATAGCCGTATAAATGCTCGCCAGGGTTTCATTTTTGTCTTTAGTTTGAATCGCTTATTGCAATTCCGAGCATCCATAGTAGGGGAAGGTCCAGGGCAAGATCAGGACTTTCATCATGCGTATTTTCCTCACGGCACTTTGCCTTATCTGGGGCAGCACCGCTTGGGCTCAGAGCTTGAGCCTGGCAACTTTCAATGTCGAGAGCGATGTGGACACAAGGCCGGAACTCGTGGCGACCGACCTGACTCGGATTGCGCCCCTGCATTTGTGGGCACTGCAGGAGGTCGAGGATCAGGAAACGCTGGATTTGTTTGTCTCAGCCCTCAATGAGGCAACCGGTCATAGCTATGTCGGCCAGCTGGGCACACGCGGCCATGAATGGGGCGATCACCTGGCTTTCATCTATCTGGAAGCCGCTTTCCAGGATGTGTCTATCGTCGAACTAGAAGAAATCGGCGGTTCACGGTGGCCGCTCCTGATGACCGCGACGAACTGGAGCGGGCAGGAACTGGCGTTCGTCAATGTTCACTTCAACCGCGGCAATGAAACCGTCCGCCAAGGCCAGTCCCGCCGCCTTCGCGAATGGATCGAAGCCAATGAGGACCTCGCCATCATCGCGCTCGGTGACTTCAACTTCGACTTCGACTTCCGGGGCGCGAGGCAGGGTGGCAATCGTGCGTTCTCAATCTTTGCCCGCGGTGGTGTCGCGTCCTGGCCGCAGCCGATCTGCATGGCCAATGACAATTGCCCGATCACGGGTACGCAGTGCAATCCGCGCTATCAGAATATGCTCGATTTTGTCTTCCTTGCGGGCGCCGCGAAGCAATGGAATGCAATCTCGCAACTGGCCTTCCTGGAAGAGAATTACTGCCGACGTGAGGCCGATGGTTATGCCGACCACCGGCCCGTCCTGGCTCAGATCGCCCTGCCGCCGCCATCAGCTGCCGATCTGGGACCGGCAGCGGCGCAACGCTAGCCGTGTTCGCCCGGCTTCATCTGGGACTGCATGTAGCGCTCTTCGCCGATCTTATCGATCAGGCCCAGCTGGGTCTCGAGGAAGTCGATATGCTCTTCCTCGCTGGCTAGAATATCGGAGAAGAGCTTGCGCGTGACGAAGTCCTTGACCTCTTCGCAATAGGCCACAGCCTCGATGTAATAAGGGTGGGCCCGCTGCTCGACCTTGAGGTCAGCTTCCAGGCACTCTTTCAGGGTCTCGCCGATATAGATCTTGGCCAGGTCCTGGACATTCGGCAGACCCTCGAGAAAGAGAATACGCTCAATCAGCGCATCGGCATGCTTCATCTCATCGATCGATTCGTCGTATTCGATGTCGGCGATCTTGCCGAGGCCCCAGTCCTTGAACATGCGCGCATGCAGGAAATACTGGTTCACTGCGGCCAGCTCGAGCTTGAGTGCGCCGTTGAGATACTCGATGACTTTGGGATCGCCCTTCATAATCGCACGCCTTTCACAACTGCTGCGCGCGCTAAATTAGGGCGTTCTGAGACAGCGCCAACACTTTTCTTTGCAAGTGGAAATCGCTCGCAGACTAAGCTGCGCTATCGCCTTCGCCAGCGCGCCGGATTTCAACTGACGAGACGATTTCCGCGACATCCGGGATGCAGCGGCCACATTGCGGACGGGCATCGCAACGCTTGAAGACACAGGCCGCAGAACGCACGTCCGGCGCGGAAGCCGCGGATTTCAGGTCTTTCTCACGAAGGGCATTGCAGATGCAGATATACATGCTTGGCAGTCACGCGTCAGATGCGAACCAATCTCAGTCTCATCTTTATGCGCCTCCTGCGAATGACTGTCAACTGCATGATCGTCGCAGATCAGCTGCCGCGCATGATATCGCCGATCGGCCCCAGCACGGAGCCCTCGCCCTGGCCGGAGCCAGCGACGGGGACATTAGCCAGGATGCGGCCCGCGAGGCGTGAGAACGGCATCGACTGGAGCCAGACTTTTCCAGGACCTTTCAGATGGGCGAAGAACACACCCTCCCCGCCGAAGATCATCGACTTGATATTGCCCGCCCGCTCGATCTCGAAATCGACGCTCGCCGTATAGGCCACGACGCAACCGGTATCGACATGGATTTCCTCACCGGCTGCCAGCTCGCGCTCGATCAGCGTGCCGCCGGCATGGACGAAACACCAGCCATCGCCCTCCAGGCGCTGCATGATGAAACCCTCACCGCCGAACAGGCCGGTCATGATGCGCTTCTGTAGCGCAATCCCGACGGCAACCCCTTTGGCAGCGCACAGGAAACTGTCTTTCTGACAGATCAGCTCGCCGCCGACATCGGGAAGGTGGACCGGGATGATCGTCCCCGGGAAAGGTGCCGCGAAAGCCGTGTGTGCCTTGCCCTGCCCCTGATGGGTGAAGATGGTCATGAACAGGCTTTCGCCGGTCAGAATGCGCTTGCCGGCACCGGCGAGGGCGCCGAGAAACCCTTTATGCTTCTCCGAGCCATCACCCATGATGGCGTCCATCTCGACGGCCGGCGTCTTGTACATCATCGAGCCAGCCTCAGCGATCACGCTTTCGCCCGGGTCGAGCTCGACTTCCACGAACTGGATGTCTTCGCCGACGATTTTGTAATCGATCTCATGAGCGCTGCGCATGATGGCTCTCCGCTTGGTTTGGATTGGGGTGATGGTGACTGAGCCAGTCCGGCAAGGAAAGCGAAAAACCGCTTAAATCGTCTGGATATCCGCAGATTCCGCGGCATCGCGGATCAGGCTCGCCAGATGCACGGGCGCCTCACCCTTTTTGCAACGGAAGCTCACATTCTTGTCGAGCCGGGCGATATCCTCCGGCAGGTGGACATTGTCGACCGCGATGGAACCGGAAAGCACCAGGAGCGGCGTCTCGCCAATACAATCCTGCGCGGTTTCCAGGGTGTCGATCGGATGCGCACTGTCGGGCAGGCGCAAATCCAGCAGAACCAGATCATATTGCTCACGGGAGAGCTTGCGCTTGGCGTCTTTCAACGTCCGAGCCACCTCAAAGGAAATATCGAAATCCCCGGCTTCACAGACCGCATGCTGAACCAGCATCGCGTCAGCAAAGTCGTCTTCGACATGCAGCACTTTGAGCGCCTGTCCCGGCATGATCTCCTCCCTCACTCATATGATATGAGTGTTGCGTTATCGAACTGTTTACAGCGGGAGGAAAGTTCGACGCTTTATGAACCTGTGGGAATTTCGAGCCCGTTGCGCAAGGCAGCGGCGAGTACGGTGTTGCGTAACAGCATGGCGATCGTCATCGGACCGATGCCGCCAGGGACAGGCGTAATCCAGCCGGCATGACCCACGATCTCATCGAATGCCGCATCCCCGACAAGACGGGTCTTGCCTTCTCCGCGCTCCGGCGCATCGATCCGGTTAATCCCGACATCAAGCACACAGGCGCCCGGCTTGACCCAGTCGCCGCGAACCATTTCAGGACGCCCAACAGCGGGAACCAGGATATCCGCCGTACGCGCCAGTCCCGGCAGGTCGGCCGTGCGCGAATGGGCAATGGTGACGGTGGCGTTCTGTTCAAGGAATAGGAGAGCCGCCGGCTTGCCCACCAGGATGGAGCGGCCGATGACGACGACAGACTTGCCAGACAGATCGCCAAGCGCCCGCTTGGCTAGGTCAACACAGCCGGTCGGCGTACAGGGGCGCAGTCCGCGCTTTCCCAGAACCAGACGCCCGGCGCTGGCCTCGGTCAGGCCATCGACATCCTTGTCCGGATCAATGGTCTCGATCACGGCATTGGCATCGATATGATCGGGCAGGGGCAATTGAACCAGAATGCCATCAACCTCGGGGTTGGCATTGAGGGTCCGGACAATCTCGATCGTCTCGGCCTCGCTGACATCCGCCGGCTTGCGGATTTCAATCGAGGTCAGTCCGGCCGCTTCGGTCCGGCGCACCTTATTGCGCACATAGACCTGGCTTGCAGGGTCCTCACCGATCAGCACAACGGCCAGACAGGGGGCGCGCCCAAGCTTTCGGGCCAGCTCGGCACCAGCCTCACCCGCCCGCACATCGATTTCAGCGGCGACGGCCTTGCCGTCGATGATTTCAGCACTCATTCGCCCTGTCCCTAAGCTTGTGCCTGAATATGCGGTGGTGCCTTAAAAAGCGCGCGCCAGTGCCGGAATGATCACGACCTGCAGGAAATAGATGCCGAACAGGAGGATCAGGGCAGAAAAATCAATGCCACCGATCGGCGGCACGAAACGCCGGATGGGGCTCACCAGCGGCTCTGTGATCGCATTGGTGATCCGCCAGATCGTTGCGACAAACTGGTTGTGTGTATTGATCACATTGAAATTGATCAGCCAGCTCATCACCACGCCAATGATGATGATCCAGACCAGGAAGTTGAGGATATAGGCACTGATAAAATAGAGCAGGCTGTCGACGAAAGACATGCGGAGGTCCTTGCTGCACGATAGTTACCCGGTTCTAGCCCGCCTGACCGGCCAGCGTCCAGCACTTGCGCTGCGCGCCGCCTTAGGACGGGGCGAGGCCGATAAAAAATGCGCCAGCGCTTCAGCATCAGCCGCTTGAATACAGCCCAAGCCCCTGTAACGTATGGTCGAAATCATGTTCGCTCGGGGGAGAGGCGATGAATTGGGGTGCAGAAATGAGGGCCTTCCGGCGCCGGACGGGGCTGAAACAGGAGGCCCTGGCAGATCTGCTGCATGTCAGCCAGGCTTATGTTTCCCGCATTGAAGGGGGTAGTGCAGACCCCAAATCCGGCCTGGAAAACCGCATCCGCGCCCTGCTCTCCGATCCTTCCTATCTCGATGTGATCGACTTCGCCCTCAAGAGCGTGCGGGTCTCTCCACTGATGACCTGCATCATTCGCCCGGATGCGGACGATGTCCGCTATGTCGCGCTCAGCGCGGGCATGCGCAGCCACCCCCGTTTCACCAATGTCGAGGAGGGCGATCTGGTCGACACCCAGATCAGTACCCAAGGACGTCAACTCCTTTCAATTATCAAGGAGAGCGGGATTTTTTCCGGCCATGTCGAAGCCGTCGATGCAATCTGGCGCTCCGAGTATGAAGGCGTGACGGACCATTGGCATGGCGTCTACACCCCCATGCGAAGTCGAGACGGCGAATGGTTTCTTCACGCCGCAATTGACCGCATCTGCGCCGAGCGCTTCAGCGAGCTGGAAAGCAGGCGCAAGGGCTGGGTCCAGATTACCAACCTGCACGCGGCTTGAGACACGATACCGGCCACAACGCCAACGCTTCCTTTACGGGTGCGTGCTAGACCGGGTGCATGATGATGTTGCGTTCTACTCTTTGCGCCCTGGCGCTGGCCCTGACGGCAGGCGCCCTGCCGGCTGCCGCGCTGGCCCCACCGGCGTCCGATAGCGGAAGCGATGATCCGCGTCACCGGAATATCACCTCATCGGACAGCTATATGCCCCTGCCGCCGCTGACGGCAACCGTGCAAGCCAATCGCCGTGCCCGCGGCATCCTGCAGATCGAAGCCGGTCTCGAGGTCGAGGATTCTCGGCTTCGCCGCCGCGTCGAACGCTACATGCCGCGCTTGCGCAATGCCTATGTCACCGCAATGAGCGTCTATACCGGGAATTACTTCCAGTATGGCGAGGTGCCGGACGCGGACCGCATCGCTGCACTACTGCAGGAAGCGACCGACATGACCCTGGGCCAGGACGGCGCCGAAGTCCTGCTCGGCATGATCATCATCCATTCCGACTAGGGTTTAAGCCCCTAGGACAGCGCATCCATGAATTTGGCCAGGTCGAGATCGAGCTGGGTCACGCCTCCGGCATCATGGGTCGCCAAGGTCACATCCACCGTGTTGTAGACATTGAACCACTCGGGATGGTGATCCATCTGCTCGGCCTTCAGCGCGACCCGGTTCATGAAACCCCAGGCTTCGTTGAAATCGGCGAACTTGTAGACCTTGCGGATGGCGTCACGGCCTTCAACAGCCTCCCAGCCGCTGAGCTGCGCGACAACCGCCCGTGCACCTAGCTTGTCCATCAGCCTCACTCCCTATTCCGCCGGCAATTGCATCGGCTCGATGCCGAGCGTCTTGAACAGGTCGAAATCCTCGTGCTTTTCCGGGTTCGGCGTGGTCAGCAATTCCTCGCCGACGAAGATCGAATTGGCCCCGGCCAGGAAGCACAGCGCCTGCAACTCCTTGCTCATACCCTCGCGGCCGGCCGACAGGCGGACCATGGATTTCGGCATCAGGATACGCGCCGTGGCGATGGTGCGCACGAAATCAATGCCGTCGAGCGGCTTGCTGTCTCCCAGCGGCGTGCCCGGCACGGCAACCAGGTGATTGATCGGCACGCTTTCCGGATGCGGATCCATTGACGCCAGCTCGGTCAGCAGGCCGATACGGGCCGCCTCATCCTCGCCCATACCGACAATACCGCCGGTGCAGACATGGATACCGGCACCACGCACGCGGTCGAGCGTGTCGATACGGTCCTGATAGGTGCGGGTCGAGATCACCCGGCCATAGTCTTCCGGCGCCGTATCGAGATTATGATTATAGTAATCCAGCCCCGCCTCGCGCAGCTTTTCCGCCTGACCGTCAGACAGCATGCCGAGCGTGACACAGGTCTCCATGCCCATCGCCTTGACGCCGGAGATCATGTCGCAGATCGCGTCTTCATCGCGGGTTTTCAGGTCGCGCCAGGCCGCGCCCATACAGAAGCGGGTGGCACCGCCGGCCTTGGCCTTCTCCGCCGCCTCAAGCACGTCATCCAACGGCATCAGCTTGGACGCTTTCAACCCGGTGTCGAAATGAGCTGACTGATTGCAATATCCGCAATCCTCGGCACAACCACCTGTCTTGATCGATAACAGCTGGCTGGTCTGGACCTCATTGGCCTTGTGGCACCGTCTGTGCACGCTCTGAGCAGCAAAGATCAAATCGTTAAACGGTGCGCGATAGATCTCGCCTGCCGTTGCACGCGTCCAGTCCGTGCGCGGTGTCGTCAAAGTGTCGAGATCGTCAAGGAAATGCGTCATTTGGAGCCCGGTCCTGTTTGATGTCGACGGAACCTAAAAACACTCAAGCCCGCCGTCCAGATGCGGGACTGCGATGGGCTGGCCGTGTCCTGTTTGTGACCACCAGCGCGCTCGTGCTCGACCTGGCGTTTCAACCCGGCCTCGCCATGCGTCCGGATATTCTCGGCTTTGACAAGCTCGAGCATATCGCCGCGTTCTTCACCCTGACCGTGCTGATGCGGATTGGCTGGCCCGGCCGCGCCCATGTGCTGCAAACCGTCTTGTTGATGGGCTTTGGCTTGTTCATCGAACTGGTCCAGGCCACTGACATGGTCGGACGTACGGCCAGCTGGGCTGATGTTGTGGCGGACATGATCGGCATCCTGATCGGCATGTCCTTCTCGCTCTTCGTTGGAAAACGGCTCTAGCTCGCCCCCACGCCATTGGGTTAGACCAAAGAAAAAGCCCCGCCGGATCCGGCGGGGCTTTTCCTTGGTCGAAACAACCGGACCTAGTCGTCCTTGGTCGTCGCTTCGCCCTCGGCATTGGCATGGCCGGACTGGAGTTCTTCCTCCGTCGACTCTTGCGTGCCCCAGACATCGCCCGCCCAGTTCGGCGGCAGTTCGCCGGTCTTGTCGAAGCGTTTGGTGTAGGCCACCACGGCGCCTGACAGCAGCAGCAGTGCCACCACGTTCGGCAACAGCATGGACGCGTTGGCAATATCGCCGAAGCGCCAGAGCCCCGTCACATTGGTAATCAGCGTGCCCGCGAAAGCCACACCCACCCAGACGAAGCGGAACGGCTTGGCTGCCCAGTCGCCGGTGATGTAGGTCAGGCACTGCTCGGCATAGTAGGACCAGCCGATAATCGTGGTGAAGGCGAACAGGGCCTGCGCCGCCAGGATCACCCAGGCACCATACATCATGCCCTCGGCAAAGGCCGCCGTGGTAATGGCGGACGCCTCGAGCGTGGTCGACTGCCAGGCATAATCCACCGTGGCACCGTCACCGGACGGGTAAGCACCCTGCACAACCAGGATCACCAGCGCCGTCATGGTACAGATGATCATGGTGTCGATGAACACGCCGAGCATGGCGATCTCGCCCTGTTTGACCGGGTTCTTGGTCTGCGCAGCCGCGTGGGCAATCGGGGCAGAACCCTGGCCGGCCTCGTTGGAGAACAGACCGCGCGCCACACCGGCACGGATCGCCGCGAGGACACCATAGCCGGCCAGACCGCCGCCGGCCTGCTCCCAGCCGAAGGCGCCGCCGATGATCAGCATGAAGGCGTTCGGGATGAACTCGATGTGGGTGATGATCACGAACAGGGCGGCGAGGATATAGGCGCCGGCCATGAACGGGATGATCTTGCCAGCCACGCTACCGATCGACTTGATGCCGCCAATGATCACGATGAAGACCAGCGCACCGATCACGAGACCAACGCTCCAATTGGGCACGGCAACGCCCATCGAACGGCCCGCCTCGACAGCAGACTGGGTGATGGAATTGGCCTGGATCATGCCGCCGGTACCGACAGCAGAGAAAATCGTACCGATACAGAAGAGAACGGCGAGCCAGCCCCAATGCTTACCGAGGCCGTTCTTGATGTAATACATCGGACCACCGTGGAAGTGGCCGTCCGGGTGTTTCTCACGGTAGCGGACCGCGAGGCTGGACTCGGCATAGGCCGCGGCCATGCCAAAGAGGGCGGTGATCCACATCCAGAAGATCGCGCCCGGGCCACCCAGGGTGATGGCGGTTGCCACACCGGCGAGGTTACCCGTGCCGACCTGACCGGACAGGGCCGTAGAGAGGGCCTGCCAGGGCGTGATCTCACCCTCGCCGCCGCCTTTGCGGCCAGACCACAGCTCGCCGAAAGCCGGGAAAAGGCGGCGCAGCGGCCGGAAGCCAAGGCGCAGCATGAAGATGAGACCCGTGCCCAGAAGGGCGATGGTGATAATGCCTACGGGCAGGATGCGCTGATCACCCCAGGTCCCCCCCCAGAGGAAATCGCTGACCGTAGTCGCAGCGTCAAAGAAGCCGTCCATTACACTCCCCAATCCAAAAAACTGTGCGCACCTTATGAAGTACGGCGGCCCGCTGAAAGGCTTTTATGCGTTTTCGTGACAGTTTTCGCCTCTGCCAACCTGAAGGCGAGCTTACCTCAGCCTGTCCAGCGACTATCCGCTTATTCACTTGAACCCGCGGGGGCCTGCGCGCGATTTTGCGCACTCAGGAACTAAGAGGGACATGAGATGTTGAATCGTTTTGCTGCGGCGTTGAGTGCCGCCATGCTGGCACTGCCCGCCCTGGCACAAACCCCGCTGGCGCCGGAAACGCGCGACAGCGCCGTCGACAGCCTGGCCACGCTCATCGCCGACGAATTCTATGATGCCGAACGCGCCGCCGAGATTGCGGATAATCTACGCGGCGCCCATGCGGCAGGCGCCTATCAGCAGGACAGCGCCGAGGCCTTCGCCTCTGCAGTTGGCGCAGATCTGGCTGAACAGGACAATCACTTCTCGGTTCGCTATGTCGGCGCCGAACGGGTCGCAGAGGCCATGGCCCGGCGCGAACAGCGGCGCGAAGGCGGCCCGCCCTCGGCGGAGGAAATCCAGCGGCGCTGGGCGCCGCTGGCGCGGCAGAATTTCGGTTTCGCCGAGGTCTCCATCCTTCCCGGCAATATCGGCTATATCAAACTCGACCAGTTCGCCCCGATCGAGCCGGCCATGGATACGGCCAGCGCTGCCCTGAACTTCGTGGCCAACACCGATGGCGTGATTTTCGACCTGCGCCAGAATGGCGGCGGCCATCCATCCATGGTGCAATTCCTGACCAGCCATTTCCTGCCCGCCGGCGGAGACACGCTGATCAACACCTTCGTGTCGCGCGACTATGACTACCCCAATCAGCTCTGGTCACTCGCCAGCCACCCGGCCGGGCATCGCCCGGATGTTCCGCTGGTGGTTCTGACGAGTAGTCGCTCCGGCTCGGCCGGCGAGGCCTTCCCCTATCACCTGCAGGCGATGGAGCGCGCAACAATCATTGGTGAGACCACCTATGGCGCCGGCAATCCGGGTCAGACCTTTCTGGCCGAAGAGGGCTTTGCCATCTTCATTTCGACCGGCTCGGCCCGCAACCCGATCACCGGAACCAATTGGGAGGGCACAGGCGTGACGCCCGATATCGCCGTCGAGGCCGACGACGCGCTGATCGAAGCGCGCCTGCATCTTTACGCCCAGCTGGCCGCAGACAACGAAGACCCCGGCATCGCGAACAGCCTCAGCTTGGCGATTGAAGCGCTTGAAGCGCAGCGCAACCCGGTCGAGCTATCGACCCGCCAGTTGCGCCGCTATGCGGCCGACTGGGGTGTCCGCGACACCTTCATGGAAGACGGGCGCCTGTATTATCTCCGCGAAGGCAGCAACCCGGTCGCCCTGGTCCCGCTGGGCAATCATCGCTTTATGCTGGAGGATGATGATCGATATCGCCTCGTCTTCATCGAAGGCGAAAACGGCTTCGACCGTCTCGATTTGCATATGCCCGATGGCCGGGTCATCGCCAATTGGCGCGTCGACTAGACCTAGCGCACTTCAATGGCGATGACGCCCCAGGACCAGTCATCATCATTCATACCGGTCAGCGCCGGGTCATCCCGGCGCGGCCAGACCAGCATGGCCGGCCCGAAACCGCCCATGGGCAGCGGGTCGCCCTCCATGCGTATGGCCAGGATGACGTCGTGATCATAGATTCGCTGCAGCGCGATCTCGCGCTGATAGCCGTCGACCGATGTGATCACCAGCACCTGTCCGGTCGGTACGGCAATGGCGAGGACATCACGCAGGAGCGGACCAGAGAAGTTACGCACGCTGTGACCAGCGGGGAAGTCGGCCCGCACCGCGTGTTGTTCCAGGGTCAAAAGCGCGGCCGTATTGATGACGCAGGCGGCATCGAACTCGATACCGAACGTGTTGAACAAGGGCTCGGTCAGCGGGTCCATCGCGCCGCGGTCGACCGTGGCGATTTCACCATAGATGGTGATGATGTCAGCGCTGTCCTCGCCGTTATTGGTCGGCGCCTGGCACCCCATGAGGGCCAGCCCCGCCACCAGTCCCATAATCCACCGCATGCTTTGCCCCCGCCTAGAAATAGGTTCCGCAATAGGTCACGACCTCACCACCGGTTCCGATCTTGAACCGCGCCAGGCCGGCGCCCTGGGTGGTGTTGACCCCGCCGAGATCAAACTGAACAACACCACGGTTTTTGAGTTCGTCGAGCGCCTGCCAGAGCAGGAGGTTATGTGCGCCCAGCTTGCGGCCGGTCTCGCTGTTCCAGCCGATATGATAGGTCGCCGAACAGCCATGGATCAGAAACATCATGGCGGCGATTTTCTCGCGGCCCTGGTCAGCACGCAGGATCAGGAGGCTGTCGCGGTCACCGGTCGCGGTCTGGAAAGCAGGCACAAGGGCAGCCGGCGTCGCCTTGTAGCCGCGCTCCTCGCGCTGACCTTCCTCGGTCTGCAACAGCCAGCGGTATTGCGCCAGCTTGACACTGTTCTGCGCCGATTTCAGCCCGGATTTTTCCGCCGCATTGAGACGGTTGCGCCATTTGCCATCGAAGCCGGCCCTCAAGGTGGTCAGGTCCTGGTTCAGATCGAGCAGCACAGTCGAATAACCCGTCATCACCCGGGACAGCCCGGCTGGCGGGACAACATCATCCGGCGTCATCAGGGTGACACGGGGCCAGGACAGCCCCAGCGACCGCTTGATGAGTCTGATTACCTGGCCCTTTTGCCCGGCATCAAGCTCGCGCAACCAGACCGGTCCGCGCGTGCACACCGCCAGAGTCAGAAGGCCGGCGAATTTGCGCACGGTGATTTGCGCCAGTGCCAATCGGCCCTGGTCATCCTCAATCGAGACCCGGCGCACATCCGCCCCCAGTTCGACCAGGGCTTCACCGTAATTCCAGTCCTGCTGCAAGGCCGCCGGATGACGCCTCAGCTCGGCATCCCAGGTCGCGCGATCAATATCGAAGGAGAGACGCATTTCGCCCCGCAGGCTCGAATCAGCTTTGATATCCACTATCCACGAGCCTGCCGGGAGCACAATCGCATGCTGTCCCTTCCCTTCGGCCGCAAGGCGGAAACCGTCATGGGTCACAAGATCACCGAGCCACGCCTCACCTTGATGGCGATCTGGCTGGTGTTTCTTTATGTCGGCCTGCCGCTGCTCGTCGTGACCGGGCTGATGGATCTGGCCATGCAGCTCTTTTTCGGCGTTTGTACCGGGGTTTGGTGTCTGGCCTGACAGGTCAGCTCTTGGGCTTGACCCGTCCGTTGTCGACCAGGTGCTGGAAGAAATCGATCATCGTCTCTTCCAGCGGCCGGTAGCTGACACCCAGTTCGCGCACACTCTTGGAATGATCGGCAATAAAATCGATGCCGACATTGCGGCTCACCGTCTTGCGGGTCAGACCCGGATTGAGCATCGGCCCGACCAGCCAGACGAGGAATTTCGGCAGAATGGATTTCCCGAATCCGAAACGGTCACCGAGATGCTCGCGCAGTATCTTCGACATTTCCGGGAAGCCGCTGTTATGGCCGGAGAGGATGTGCCGTCCGTTGGCCGACGGGGTGAAGCCGGCCAGCACATGGGCCGCGGCCACATCACGAACATCAACCACACCGATACGGAAGTCCGGTACACCGGCCGCCATGGTGCCATCACCGAACTGGACAATGGTGGAATAGCTTTCCCCGGTGAGGTTGGGATTGATCCCCGGTCCGAGAATGAAGGACGGGTTGATGGTGACCAGATCCCAGCGCGCCTGTGCCTCGGCGATCTCCCAGGCCTTTTTCTCGGCCAGCGTCTTGGACAGGGAATAGGGATTATGCTTGAGCGAAGAGGAGGTGTTCCAGACCGCCTCCGTCAGCTTCTTCTCCGGCATGGAGGCGATATCGGCATTGTCGCCATAGATCGCGGCACAGCTGGATGTCAGCACAATGCGTTTGACACTGTCGGTCTCATTGGCACTGGTCAGCACATTGGCCGTGCCATCGACAGCCGGGTCGACCAGGTCCTTCTGCGGATCAGCCACCGCGAGGGTGAAGGGCGAAGCGGTGTGGATGACGAGCTCGCAGCCCGCCATGCCCTCGGCATAGGAGCCCGGCGTGGTCAGATCAGCCTTGAAATAATGGATTGAGCCGGGCGAGGCGTCTGCAATGGCGTCGAGATATTGCAGCTTGTCCGTCTTGGCCGGGTCCCGCACAGCGGCGTGGACCGTGTGTCCCTTGTCCAGCAATTGCTGGATGATGACACCGGCCAGATAGCCGGTCGCACCGGTCACGAGGATCGGTGCGTCGGAATTAATCTCGGTCATGAAAAGCGCTCGCGGCTAGAAGAGG
This sequence comes from Maricaulis sp., assembly GCF_030149235.1. Classification (GTDB taxonomy): domain Bacteria; phylum Pseudomonadota; class Alphaproteobacteria; order Caulobacterales; family Maricaulaceae; genus Maricaulis. Next base: position 39,029 of record NZ_JASBRW010000024.1, read on the forward strand.
TCGGCGCCCAGTCTAGCCCGCTTCGCGCATTAGGCGAGAGGCTCGCTGGCCGCACCCCGCAAAGCCTGCCTCGCCAATCCCGGCAATCAGTCCTGCAAGGTGAAATTCAGCCGTGTCTGGTGACCGGTCGTCGTCGTTGCGGCCTCGGCGAAACGCCAGGAGCTCACCGCACGAATGGCCGCACGATCGAACACACCGGCCGGCTCGGCTTCGGCGACAGTCGGCTCAACCACATCGCCGCTCTCGTCGATGTCATAGGCAATCACAACATAGCCTTCGATACCGCGGCGCTCCGCACTACGCGGATAGTCCGGCGCCGACACACGCACCGGCTCACGCTGATCTTGCATCGCCAGCACCGGCGCACCAGCCAGGCCCGACAGCATCAGACCGCTCAAGGCAAAGGCTTTGACCCAGGAATTCATCTTCATCGCGCATCCTCCCGTTTTTCTTGTTGAGGCGCTTTTTACTTGGCCCACCGCCCCCGTTTCCCGGAGGTCGTGTTGTTTTCAGTATTGGGATATTACCGAAACGGAATTGATGTCCGGTTTAGGTGATAGGAACAATTTTACGTAATCGGCTAGAGCGTTGATTTGATGTTGAAAAAAGACCTTTTACCGCTCGCCCCACCCGGACTTTGGACTTGCTGTCCACCACCGGGCCACAGCCCCGGCCGCGAGAACCAGGACGACCGCCCCGTCTGCGACTTGATTGCCGCTCGCGGTCATCATCGCACTCTCTGTGAGCCCATCAATGAGTGTGTAGACACCGGCAATTGACAGGATGAGAGCAATCCAGCCCCAAACAGATTTGGACATTATTCGTCCTCCTGATCCGTCTTCTTGCGACTGAAGCCGATTCCACCGCCTGCGACGAGAATGACGAAGAGAACGACCGCCCACCAAAAATCATTCCAGAGTTCTGCTAGCACAATAACCTCCAGTTATCCGGACACCACGGCGTAAAGGAAAACGCCGACGATGAAGGCAAAAATACCGAGCGCGCTCAGCTGCACAGCGCGCGACTTGAAAAGGTCTTGAAACTCATTCTGCATGCTCAAATCCATATTGGAGAGAAAAGACCGCCGGCACCTTGAAGCTCTATGCGCCGGCAATCAGGCCCGCGATTGATTACTGGATACGCTCGACGCTGATGCCACGCTCGACCAGCATGTCGATCACGCTGTCCTTGCCGACCAAATGACCCGCACCGACAGCGATAAAGGCGTCCTGGTCTTCCGCCAGGAAGATTTCGATCTGGTCCACCCAGTTTCGATTACGGCCAGCGAAAACCGCCTCGAACATTCCCGGCGCTGTCGTCCGGGCCTCGGCGACCAGGACATCGTCAAGTCGCTGGACATTGCCGGTACGCCAGGCCTCAACGCCATTCTGGATCATCTCATCCATGGCAATGATGTCCTCGAGTCCGAGGTCGAAGCTGGCGAGCAATTCCGCCTCATCCAGACCGGCCAGGGTTTCCAGCTGGAACGTAGCCGTCTCCAGATAGCCCAAAGTGTCACCCTCTTCTGCGGCCTGGGCCAGAACGCTGGTCTCGACCCCGGAAGCCGGATCAAACCCGGCCTGGGAATAGGCAATCTGCGCCAAGCTCAGCGACGCCAACCAGGGACGCATCTGTTCCAGCGCGGCCAGCGGTACACCGTAGTGGGCCAGGGCGGTTTCAAAACGCGCGGCACGCTCTTCACCCAGGGTATCGCTCAAAGTGACACCGGCCTGGTTAAGTCCCAGCTGCGGGATCAGAGCCTGGATTTGCGCCTGCGCTTGCGGGCTCTGAACATCCGCCTCGACAATCGTCCGCGGTGAGGCCGCCATCGCCTCTGCATAGGCGTCCGAGTGCCACTGCACCGCCGAAGGAAGCAGGTGGAAGGTGCCGTAGAGATACAGCGTCGTATTCTCATCGGTGACCTTGTACATGGCCGGCGCGTCAATCGCTGGAGACGGGTCGGCCTGCACATCCTCGGCGAGGGCCGCCGTCGAGCCCATCAACCCAGCTATCAGGGCGACACAGGTCGCGCAGCCAGATTTTGTCCGGGTGTTGTCATGCCTGTCAAAAGCGTTCGGGAGGTTGAATTTCATGGGATTTGCCCTTTCCAAAACCGTACGATATGTTGTTTTTGTTACTTGGTATGTTGTACATGTATAACATTCTGGTGATTAGGTCAACACATTCTGTGGAGGATTGAACATGCCCCCCATTGCCCTTTGGTTTGCACGGCTCGTCGCCCCCCTCTGCATGACGATCCATGCGGCAGGAATTATCCTCTGGGGCATTCATGGCGGCGGCCCCGACAGTGCGGGGGTCCAGCTGATGGTATTTTCCTGGGTCGTAGTACTCGCCTATTCCTGCATACGGTGGCTGCAGGGTGACTACATCCAGCGCGCCCTCAATCTGAAACCCTGGATCAAGCAGACTGACGCAGCTGTTCTGGAACAGGCGCGGATTGCTGCGACAAGAACCGCCTTCAGCCTGCTGGTCCTGATCGGCATGCTGATCGGCGTTACCATCGAAGGCCTGGTTCTCGGGGATGAGCTTGCTCCGGAAGACGCGCTCAAGACCGCGCGTTTCATGTTCGTCAGCCTGTCCTTTATCGGCCTGACCGGCGCTGCCCTTCCGACCGCACTCATGGCCTGGTCGATCCCGCCCCTCGGCGAAGATGAAGATGATCATGGGAACTAAAGTCCATAACCGCATCGCCGTCCTGCGCACCGAACGCGGCCTGTCACGCAAAGAGCTGGCCGAAGCTGTGGGGGTCAATTTCCAGACCATCGGCTATCTGGAGCGTGGCAATTACAACGCCTCGCTCGAACTGGCGCTGACCCTGTCGGAGTTCTTCGGCCTGCCAGTCGAGATGATCTTCTCGCTCAAGCCATTCAAACCCTTGTCGGAGGAACTATCCGCCAAGCGCTAATACCCGCCGAGCGGTGCGCCGGCCGTTCAGGGCGATTGCTGGAGGGATGGGCGAGGCGAATTGTCGTAAGATCGATCCCGGCACTCAACGGGACAGGGAAATGGCGCACCTCGGCGGAGGCACGTCGAACCCATCGGGTTCGCAAGCGCGACCGCGCGTCGGCCGGCCAGGTCGCCCCATCGGAGCGGTTCGCGGGGCGAACAAACGTGAGATCAAGAAAGTGGCGCACCTTGCGGGATTAGGTTCGAACTCTTCAGCCTTGAGCGCGTTCCATGTGAGCATCGACCCCAACGCCGACAGCGGCATCAGGCTCGGGTCGAGCGGAGCGGGAACAATGGAAAGGATGGCGCACCTATCAGGATTCGAACCTGAGACCTCTGCCTTCGGAGGGCAGCGCTCTATCCAGCTGAGCTATAGGTGCGTTGAACGAGGACTGTTACCTGATGCGGGGGGCGGGTGCAATCGCGGCGGGCGGCGGTTTTGCCGCTGTGGCGCAGCTCAGCCGCGTCCGGTGCTGGACGGCGGCGGGGCGGGTTTGCCAAGGTGCGGTCCAGTTTGGCCCTCCCCCAGATCGCCGGAGTTCTCATGACCGATCCCTTCTCCCCGCTCTCCCTGGCCCATGGGCCGGACTGGTCCAACCGCTTCATGCTGGCGCCGCTGACCAATCTGCAAAGCCACAAGGACGGCACGCTCTCCGATGATGAGTTCACCTGGCTGACCAAGCGTGCCGAGGGCGGGTTCGGGGCGGTGTCGACCTGTGCCAGCCATGTGCGCGAGCGCGGTATCGGCTTTCCCGGCCAGCTCGGCATCTGGGGTGATCACCATCTCGAGGGCCTGACCCGTCTGGCCTCGGCCCTCAATGCGGCCGGTGCTCACTCCATCGTGCAATTACACCATGCCGGTATGCGCACCCCGGCCGAATTCATCGACGGTCCGCCGGAATGCCCCTCGGATAATGAGAAACACGGCGCCAAGGGGCTGAGCACGGACGAGGTCGAGGCGCTCAAGGATGATTTCGTCGCTGCCGCCAAACGGGCCGAGCAAGCCGGCTTCCATGGCGTCGAGCTGCACGGCGCGCATGGCTATATCTTGGGCCAATTCATCAGCCCGATGATTAATCAGCGCGACGATAAATATGGCGGTTCGCTGAAAAACCGCAGCCGCATTCTGTTCGACCTGATCGAGCGCGTGCGGGCTGAATGCGGTCCGGATTTCAGCCTCGGTGTGCGCCTGTCACCGGAACGTTTCGGCATGCAACTGGGCGAGATCCTCGAGATCGTCGAGCGCCTGTTTGCCGGCCAGGCCATTGATTATCTCGACCTGTCGCTCTGGGACACTTTCAAGACACCCGAGGAAGAGGGTTTCAAGGACAAGCCCCTGCTCAAGCACTTCACGGCGCTTGATCGCGGCCAGGTCCGCCTCGGCGCGGCCGGAAAGATCTCGACGGCCGCGGATGTATGCCGGGCGCTGGATGGAGGGCTCGACTTCGTGGTGCTGGGCCGCAGCGGCATCCTGCACCATGACTTCCCGCGCCAGATGCAGGCCGATGCCGGTTTCGAGCCGGCGGCGCTGCCGGTCAGCCGGGAACATCTCAAGGCGGAAGGCCTGGGCCCGGCCTTTATCGACTATATGGCGAGCTGGGAGGGTTTTGTCGCCAGCGAGGAGACGGCCTAGTATAGCCCGTCCGCATCACCGTCGCCGTCCACATCGCCGGAACCGCGGCGGCCACCCAGACTGTCCGGATCGGGGTCGTCATCGCGGCGGCGTTTGCCGCCCTGTTTGGCGCCATAGCCGGTCAGCCCCATACCCCAGTCCTTGTCAAAACCTTCGACACCGCGATTGCGGAAGCGCACTTTCGGACCCGGCCGCATCAGCCAGGCGTAGACAATAACGGAGAAGACAGCGCTAACGGCGATCAGGGTGAAGGCAAAGCCGGCACCCGCAGCGCCTTGCGGCTGGGCGTAGATGCCGAAGAACCAGGTCAGCGCGAGAAAGATCGGCACCGCCACGGCGAGTGCGAAAAAGCGTCGAATTGCCATCATCATGATCTGTCCTCCCAGCTTGCATCTTGCCCTTTCAGGGCAGGGCGAGACTGGCGTCAAACTGTGCCGGAAATCGGGCAAGGATTACGGGATTGGGCTCCTGGCTGTCCCACTTTCACCCGAGCCGGAAAACCGTCAGTCTTGCCGATTGTAGGTCAGCGCCAGGAAGACATCTTCCAGGTCCGGCTCCTCGGTCCGCAGATCATCAATGCGGCCGCCCGAGGCCCGGAATTTCTCGATCATGTCCGCCACGGATTGCTGGCCATAGCGATAGGTGATGGCCAGGGCGCCATCTTCGCGGATTTCTGCCTCGTACTCGCTGAGCTCGCCGGGAACGGCATTGAGGGCTTCAACCGGCTCGATCACCAGCGTCTTCTTGTCCATGCGCTTGAGGAGCTGTTCCTTGGGCTCGCAGGCGACGACCTGACCCTGGTCGATGATGGCGATCTGGTCGCACAGCTCCTGGGCTTCTTCCAGATAGTGGGTGGTAAGGACAATCGTGGTGCCGCGAGCATGCAATTCACGCACATACTCCCAGAGCTGCCGGCGCAGTTCGATATCAACACCAGCTGTCGGCTCGTCCAGCACCAGAACGGGGGGCGCGTGGACCATGGCCTTGGCCACCAGAAGGCGGCGCTTCATACCGCCGGAAAGCTGGCGCACATAGGCGTCGCGCTTGTCCATCAGCCCGACCGCTTCGAGCAATTCCTCGGTGCGGCGTTCGGCCTTCGGCACGCCGTAGAACCCGGCGATCAGTTCCAGGGTCTCATAGGGCGTGAAGAACACGTCCATATTGATTTCCTGGGGAACGATGCCGATCGCCGCGCGCGCGGCTCGACTGTCCTTGTCGATATCAATGCCCCAGGTCCGGACCGTGCCCGAGGTTTTCTTCACCAGGCCGGCAAAGACATTGATGAAGGTCGACTTGCCCGCACCATTGGGCCCCAGCAGCCCGAAAATCGAGCCACGCGGGATTTTCAGATCGATACCCCTGAGGGCCTCTTTCGGCGGCGCCTTGGCCGATCCGGCATAGGTCTTGCGCAGATCGATGGCTTCAAGGGCGAAATCAGGCAGTTTCAATGTGTCGGACATGTCGGCTCGCGATTGACGGGCACGGGGTTGGCGCCATAGTTAGGGTCCTCTTTTCGTCCTGTCCATGAGGGCTTGTCCATGGCTGAAGCTGCCAATTCCATTCCGCCGTCGGAAATCATCGTCACTTCAGAGCATCGTATCGCCTGTGATGGCGGCGGCGGCGCGCTCGGCCATCCCAAGGTTTTCCTGGAAATGGGCGAGGGCGATTTCGTGGAATGCCCCTATTGCGACCGCCGCTTTGTGCGTGCCGGTTCCAGTGAAGACCCGAACGCCTAAGCCCCCGATATTGTGACAGGCACGCTCAGTCAGCGGATCGGTTTGATCCTAGGTCTGGTGCTCGCGGTCGGACTACAGCTCCTGCCGCGCCCGGAAGGATTGTCCGCTGAAGCCTGGCTGCTGGCCTCGCTCGGCCTGATGATGGCGAGCTGGTGGGCCACCGAAGCGCTGCCGATCGCCGCCACGGCGCTGGTGCCCATCGCCCTCTTCCCGCTGCTGGGCATTACCTCGACCGGCGCTGCCACCGCACCCTATGCCAGCCCCATCGTCATGCTTTTGCTGGGCGGGTTCATCGTCGCCCTGGCGATCGAGAAATGGAATCTGCACGCCCGTATCGCGCTTAATGTGGTGAAGACATTCGGCTCGCGACCGGCCGCCCTGGTGGGTGGTTTCATGGTCGCCTCGGCCCTGCTCTCCATGTGGATCTCCAACACGGCGACAACGCTGATGATGATCCCGATCGCGCTCAAAGTGGCCGAGGAAGTGGACCGCGAAGGCGCGACCTCGGCCGGTTTCGCCACGGCGCTGGCCCTCGCGGTCGCCTATGCCGCCTCCATCGGCGGCATGGCCACGCCGGTCGGGACACCGACCAATCTTATCGGTATCGGTTACCTGGAAAACGAGTTCGGCCGCTCGATCGATTTCGCCCAGTGGATGGCGATCGGCCTGCCGGTGGTGATTGTCATCATTCCCATCGCCTGGCTGATCATCACCAAATGGGTGTTCAAGCTGAAATCGGGCAGTGAAAGCGCCGCGGCGCGCGAGCATCTGCAGGCGGAAATCAAGAAGCTCGGCCCGATGACGGCACCGGAATTCCGCGTTGCGCTGCTGTTCGGTACCGTTGCCATCTTGTGGGTGGGCCGGGTCCTGCCCGGAGAGCTGATTGGTCAGCCCGGCATGGACTGGGGCTGGAATCCGCTCCTGGCCTGGCTTTCGACCCGGCTCGACCTGCCGATCACCCTCGCCCTCGGTAACACCCAGATCGCCGTCATGGGCGCACTTCTGGCCTTCCTCATCCCGGCCGGCGGCAAGGAAGGCCAGGGCCGGGCCCTGATGGACTGGCAGGGCGTGTCGCGCCTGCCCTGGAATGTCATCATCCTGTTCGGCGGCGGCCTCTCGCTCGCCGCGGCCCTGTCTTCAACGGGCCTCGCCAACTGGCTCGGCGGTCAGATGAGCTTCCTGGAGACCTGGCCGACGCCGCTCCTGGTCCTGGCCATGGTCGCCGTCGTTGTTTTTCTGACCGAGGTGACCTCCAACGTCGCCACCACCACGGCCTTCCTGCCGGTGCTCGGCGTCCTCGCAGTCAATGCCGGCGTGCCGCCGGAGCATCTCGTCGTCCCGGTCGCGATCGCCGCCTCGACCGCCTTCATGCTGCCGGTCGCCACGGCGCCGAACGCCATTGTCTACGCCTCCGGTGCCGTCACCCAGGGCCAGATGATCAAGACCGGCTTCCGCATCAACCTGGCGGCCATTGCGGTGATCAGCGTCATCGGTGTGCTGCTGGCGCCGGTGTTCTTCGGTTAGGCCTTCAACACCTGCCCCATTAACCCCGCGCCGCAGCCGCGGTAGTGTCGCGACTCAATTCTGCGGGGAGCCTCCTTATGGCCATCAATCGACCGGTCGACGAAAACTCTCATGTCTATCTGATCGACGGGTCGGGCTATATTTTCCGGGCCTATCATGCCCTGCCGCCGCTGACCCGGTCGGACGGGACGCCGGTCGGGGCGGTGCAGGGCTTCTGCAACATGCTGTGGAAGCTGCTGGAGGACCTCAAGGGGGAGGACCAGCCGTCCCACCTGGCGGTGATTTTCGATCATTCCGGCAAGTCCTTCCGCAATGATCTCTACCCGCAATACAAGGCCCATCGTCCGCCGGCGCCGGAAGATCTGGTGCCGCAATTTTCCATCATCCGCGATGCCACCCGGGCTTTCGGCACGCCCTGTATCGAGATGGAGAATTACGAGGCCGACGACATCATCGCCACCTATGCCCGCATGGCCGAGGCCAAGGGTGCGGACGTCACCATTGTCTCCTCCGACAAGGATCTGATGCAGCTGGTCTCCGACCGCGTCTCCATGTTCGACGCGATGAAGAACAAGCGCATCCAGGCGCCCGAAGTGGTGGAGAAGTTCGGTGTCGGGCCGGACAAGGTGATCGACATCCAGTCGCTCGCCGGCGACAGTGTCGACAATGTGCCCGGTGTGCCCGGCATTGGTGTGAAGACGGCCGCCCTGTTGATCAATGAATACGGCGATCTCGACACGCTCCTGGCCCGGGCCGAGGAGATCAAGCAGAAAGGCCGGCGCGAGAAACTGCTCAACCATGCCGATGATGCCCGCATTTCGCGTGATCTGGTGACGCTGAAGGTCGACACGCCGGTCACCAATGACATGGCCGAATTCGGCCTCTCCGAGCCGGATCCGGAGACCCTGGTCGGCTTCCTCAAGGAGATGGAATTCCGCACTTTCACCCGCAAGGTCGAGGAGGCGCTGGGCGCCCCGGCGGCGGATGAAAGCGGCGATGCCACCGCCCCGATCGACCGCTCCAAATATGAGTGCGTCACCGAGATGGCGGATCTGGAGCGCTGGATCGCGCGCGCCGGTGAAGTCGGCCATGTCGCGGTCGACACCGAAACCGATGCACTTTCGGCGACCGCCTCCGGCCTGGTCGGGATTTCCCTCGCCACCGCGCCGGGCGAGGCCTGTTATATCCCGCTCGCCCATATCGACCCGGAAGGCTCCGGCGACATGTTCGACACGGGTGCCGCGCCGGACCAGCTCGATATGGACAAGGCCCTCGCAGCACTCAAGCCGATGCTGGAAGATCCGGCCATTCTCAAGATCGGCCAGAATTTCAAATATGATCTCGGCGTGCTGTCACGCTATGGCATTGATGTCGCGCCCTATGACGACACCATGCTCTTGTCCTATGTCATCAATGCCGGGCTGGAAAAGCATGGCATGGACGCGCTGGCGGAGAAGCATCTCGGTCATCAATGCATCCCCTTCAAGGAGATCTGCGGCAGCGGCAAATCCCAGATCACCTTTGACAAGGTGCCGCTCGACAAGGCGACGCTCTATGCCGCCGAAGACGCGGATGTGACCCTACGCTTGTGGGAGATCCTCAAACCGGCCATGGTCGGGCGCAAGAAGGCGACGGTTTACGAAACCCTGGAACGGCCGATGCCGGCGGTGCTGTCGGAAATGGAGCGCGCGGGCATCAAGGTCGACCCGGACCAGCTGCACCGCCTCTCCTCCGACTTCGCCCAGAAAATGGCCGCCGCCGAAGCCGCCGCGCATGAGGCGGCAGGGCGTGAATTCAATGTGGCGTCACCGAAGCAAATTGGTGAAATCCTGTTTGGTGAAATGGACTTGCCCGGTGGCAAGAAAACCAAGACCGGGGCCTGGTCGACCGACGCCAAAGTGCTCGATGAGCTCGCCGGGGCGGGCCATGCCATGCCGGTCGCGCTCTTGGAATACCGCCAGTTTGCCAAGCTGAAATCGACATATGCGGACGCGCTGCTAGATCACATCAATCGTCAGACGGGCCGCGTCCACACCTCCTTCTCGCTCGCCGCGACGACGACCGGTCGCCTGTCCTCCACCGAGCCCAACCTGCAAAACATCCCGATCCGCACCGAGGAAGGCCGCAAGATCCGGGAGGTTTTCATCGCTGAACCGGGCAATGTCCTGGTCGCCGCCGACTATTCCCAGGTCGAGCTACGCCTGCTCGCGCATATCGCCGGTGTCGATGCGCTGAAACAGGCCTTCCGCGACGGTGTCGATATTCACGCCATGACCGCCTCGGAGGTTTTCGATACCCCGATCGAGGGCATGGACCCAATGGTCCGCCGCAAGGCCAAGGCGATCAATTTCGGCGTCATCTACGGCATTTCCGCCTTCGGCCTGGCCAATCAGATCGACGTGTCCCGCGAAGAAGCCAAAGCCTTTATCGACGCCTATTTCGAGAAATTCCCGGGTATTCGCGCCTATATGGACGCGATGAAACAGCAGGTTGCCGACACCGGCTATGTCGAGACGATTTTCGGCCGCCGCGCCCATTTCCCCTCGATCAAGGACAAGAACCCGAACATGCGCATGTTCGCGGAACGCCAGGCCATCAACGCCCCGATCCAGGGCTCGGCTGCCGATGTGATCCGCCGTGCCATGATCCGCATGCCCGGCGCCATCACCAAGGCCAATCTCGACGCCCGCATGCTGCTGCAGGTGCATGACGAACTCGTCTTCGAAGTCCCCGAGGCCCAGGCGGATGACCTCATCGCCCTGACCCAGGATGTGATGATGAATGCCTGCCGCCCGGCGCTGGAGCTCAGCGTGCCGCTGGTGGTGGATGCGAAGGCGGGGGCGACCTGGGGTGAGGCGCACTAATGCTGAATGACCGCCTCGGCGACGGCCTGTTTTTGATTTGGGTGGGGGTGGTCGGAGGAGTACTTGGCGGTGCGGCTTTTGCCTTAGATCCATCAAGCCGCGCGGTTATCGTGCTGATTTTATCAGTCGGATTCCTGATCATCGGCCTATTGATGCGATGGCTGCGCGGCGCACGCTCATGAGGTTTCCCGGCGAGACGGGCGTGCGCTATCGCAATAAGCCATTCGCCGGGCTCCACCGCGGGCGGGGGAGCTGGGCTTGAGCCCGCAGGGATCAAGGTCTGAGGGGGGCAAAGCGCCTGCCCTCACTTCCCCCCTGCGTCCCTTCGGGACACCTCCCCCGTCCACGGGGGAGGCCGGAGCTCGGTTCAGGCTAAATTGGCGAACAATCAAACCGGCGGCGGTCAGTATCAGTGGCTTCAAACGCCTCCGGATCGGCCCAGATACGGCGGTAGAGGATGAGGCCGGTATCGGTAGGCGCCTCGATCACGCCCTCGCCGGACGCCTGACCCCGCGCAGCGAGCGTATAGGTCACCACCCCACCCTCCATATCGCGATCATTGACCACGGCGTAGTTATTGGTGCGATTGTCGAAAAAGCTCACCGAGGCATAGCCGCCATCACTGGGTGCCGGGGCGGTGACGGTCATCGGGCCGTTGGAGACATCGAACAGGCAGCCGGAATAGAGGATGTCCGGGCTCGGCCGTACGACCGAGCGCGCGGTTTCGTCGATCGGAGGGGCGTGGCCCTCTTCATTGGCGACACCGCCGAGGACCTCGAACCGTTCCATCGCCTGGGTCATGATGAAACCGGGCAGGAAGCCGAGCATGAGCTGGAAGCCGAGGACCAGGCCGACCAGGCCGGCGGCAGCGGGGATGAGCCAGCGGGTCATGAGGCACCTCCGCAGGTCAGGCGCTCGACGGCGGGCAGCACCGCCACACCCGGATCGGCGACAATCGACTCGGACGGATTATACAGCCGCAGGGTCAGATTGAAGGCGCCGCCATTTTCCGGGCTGACCCAGAAGCCGTCGGCCTGTTGGCGCGAAACGGTGACCGCAAAGTTCTGCTGCTCGCCGGCATCCTGGGCCGAGACGGAATGCGCTTCCAGCCCGTTGACCGGCAGGAAATCGTCCTCGGCATAGAGCGTCAGGCTCCACCAGCGCGCATCGGGCTGGGCGGTGAACACCACGCGGTAATCGCATGTTTCATCCAACGTCCGGCCGTCGCTATCGGTGTCGGCGCTGAAATACACCGTCTCCTCGCGTGACATCGCCAAAAGGCCACGGCGGGCAATGATGGAGCGGACAATATCGGGCGCATCGGGCGATCCGATATGCACATTCGTCCGCCAGGGATCGACCTTGACCCCTCCGAACTCGGCCGGACCGAAAACGAGGAAGACCGCCAGACAGGACCCGATCACGAGGCCCGCAAGCGCGGTGAGGGCGCTGCGAATTATCATGGCGGCGAGGTTAGCCATGAAGCGCGGGCAAGGACAAGCGTGTCCGCGTTCAGGCGGTTACGCGTCGACCTCGGCCTCAAGCGCGTTCTCGGTGATGAAGTCGCGGCGCGGTTCGACCACATCGCCCATCAGTTTCGAGAACAGCTCGTCGGCCGTGTCGGCATGGGTCACAGAGACCTGCAGCAGGGAGCGCACATTCGGGTCCAGCGTGGTTTCCCAGAGCTGGTCCGGATTCATCTCGCCCAGACCCTTATAGCGCTGCATATTCATGCCCTTGGCACCGGACATGGTGACGCCGTCGACAAGCTGGGACGGGGAGTTGATGACCATGGTACCCGATTTCGGCGCGAACACCGCCGAGCCGGTATAATCATCGGCCAGGGCCGAGGCGCGCTCATTCAGGCGCTTGGCATCCGGCGCTTCGCGCAGATGCGCATCGAGCACCACGGTTTCAGTGACGCCGCGGACATCGCGCTGGAAGATCAGGCCATAATCATCGCCGAGCTCACCGGTCCAGCCATCCTCGCCCTCATCAGCGAAGCGGTTGAGGAAGCTGACTGCACCTTCAATCGCGTCCGCAGACGGGTCAGGCACCAGCGCACCGGCCAGGGCGGCGGCTTCCAGGGCAAAGCCCGGCGCACGCGCGGCGAGACGGTCGACGGAGAGCTTGACGACACGCGCCTGCTCAACCCGGTCGGCCAGGTCGGCCCCGGTAATAACCTCGCCATTGGTCAGGGTCAGCGCCGCGTCAGAGACACCTTCCTCGATCAGATAGGCGTCCATCTCGGCCTGGTCCTTCACATAGCGTTCGGACCGGCCCTTGGTGATTTTGTAGAGCGGCGGCTGGGCGATGTAGAGGTGACCGCGTTCGATCAGCTCGGGCATCTGCCGGTAGAAGAAGGTCAGCAGCAGTGTGCGGATATGGGCGCCGTCGACATCGGCATCGGTCATGATGATGACCTTGTGATAGCGCAGCTTGTCATAGTCGATCTGGTCACGACCAATTCCGGTTCCAAGCGCCGTGATCAGTGTGCCGACCTGTTCGGACGAGAGCATCTTGTCAAACCGGGCGCGCTCGACATTGAGGATCTTACCGCGCAGCGGCAGCACCGCCTGGTTTTCGCGGTGACGGCCCTGCTTGGCCGAGCCACCAGCTGAGTCACCCTCAACGATGAAGAGTTCGGACTTGGCCGGGTCCTTCTGCTGGCAGTCCGCCAGCTTGCCGGGCAGGGAAGTGATGTCGAGGGCGGATTTGCGCCGCGTCAGCTCACGCGCCTTGCGCGCCGCTTCGCGGGCGGCAGCCGCCTCGATAATCTTGCCGACAATCTGCTTGGCTTCGTTCGGATGCTCTTCAAACCATTCCGACAGCGCCTCGCCGATAATGCCCTCGACCGCCGGACGGACCTCCGAGGAGACCAGCTTGTCCTTGGTCTGCGAGGAGAATTTCGGATCGGGAACCTTGGCCGAGAGAACACAGGTCAGGCCTTCACGGGCATCATCGCCCGAGATCGCGACCTTGGCCTTGGCCGCCAGGCCGGAGGAGTTCGCATAAGAGTTGATGATGCGGGTCAGCGCAGCGCGGAAACCGGCCAGGTGGGTGCCGCCATCACGCTGCGGGATGTTGTTTGTGAAGCAGAGGACATTCTCGTGATAGCTGTCATTCCATTCCAGCGCCGCTTCCACCGACACGCCCTCACGCTCGCCCTGGATCAGCACAGGCGGGGTGAAAAGCGGGGTCTTGGTGCGGTCGAGATGGCTGACGAAAGCAGCCACACCGCCCTCATAGACCATGGTTTCCTCGAACGGCTCGGCATCGCGTTCATCACGCAGCACGATGGTGACACCGGAATTTAGGAAGGCCAGCTCGCGCAGACGGTGCTGCAGCGTTTCGCGCGAGAACTCGATCATCGAGAAAGTGTCGGAGGACGGGAAGAAGCGGACTTCCGTGCCCTTCTGACCCTCGGCATCACCGATCACCTTGAGATCTTCCTCGGCCTCGCCGCGGCGGAAACGCATGTAATGCTTCTGGCCATTGCGCCAGATGGTCAGATCCATCCAGTCCGACAGCGCGTTGACAACCGAGACGCCGACACCGTGCAGACCGCCGGACACCTTGTAGGAGTTCTGGTCGAACTTCCCGCCCGCGTGCAGCTGGGTCATGATCACCTGGGCCGCAGACACGCCCTCTTCGGCGTGAATGTCGGTCGGGATACCGCGTCCGTCATCGCGCACGCTGGCGGACCCGTCCGCATGCAGCGTCACCGTGACGGCGGTACAATGGCCGGCCAAGGCTTCGTCGATGGCGTTATCGACGACCTCATAGACCATGTGATGGAGCCCGGATCCGTCATCGGTATCCCCGATATACATGCCCGGACGTTTGCGAACCGCGTCGAGGCCTTTGAGGACCTTGATGCTATCCGCGCCATATTCTTGATTCGGCTGATCAGTCATAGGGTTTTGTACCCTGTTCGCTTGACTCTGGCCATACGCGCGCGCACGCGTACGTGCGCGCGCGGACGGTCGCCTCAAACGATCACCGGCAAGCCAGCCCCGTCAGATCCAGTAGCCTGCCGCATTGGCCCAGCTATGCATCAGAACCGGCAGCAGAAGACTACCCGTCGCCGCCCGGATATAGGTCCAGAACACGGCATAGATCAGCGGCAGGATTTCAAAGGCGATGAAGACCACGCCCCAGTCCGCATCCACGCGCAAGGCGTGGGTAACGTAGAACAGAGCAACCGAAATCAGGGCGCCGAAGCCGAAGGGGGCACCGAGAATGTGGATCTGCGGCTTGAACGCCCGGTCCAGCATCAAAAGGAGCACGCCACGATAAACGAGCTCTTCGTCTAGGCTCGGCATGGTCATCTGGTAGGCCATGTCAATGACCGGCTCGACCTTCACGCCCGGCCAGTACCAGTAGACGAAAGCCGCATTGGCAAGAATGAAGACCACCGTGACCACATAGCCCAGCCCGACGGCGGGGCCGTTTTGCTTCCAGGTGAAACCCCATTCAGCCCATTTTCCGCGGAAGATCAGGGCAGCCACAGCCAGCGTCGTGGCCACGGCAGCGATCTTGCCCTCCCAGTTATAGCGGCCGCCCAGAATATCTGGGTAGATATCCCCGGCGACGCCAAGAAAGAGCACCAGCTTGGTGACACCGAAGAAGGCCACCGCACCGATCAGCCAGCTCCATTGCACGCGCCCGCGCAACAGCACGGCCGCGGCAACACACAACACCAGCAAGACCACCGCCTCGGCGATGACCTGATTGTAAATTCCAAAACTCATTATGTCCCCCGGTTGTCCCGTTTTAGGCACTATAGGCGCTTACCGCGTGAGAAGAACAAGGGAGATTGTGACCATCACCAGTCCCGTCACGATATCAGCACCACGCCGAACCGATGGCTTTTCCAGCCAGTCTCGGGCCCGGTGCGCCCCGATGATGTAGAGCGCGGCCGCCGGCACAGCGAGGGCGATCATGATCGCCACCATCAGCGCATAGGTGATCGGGGTGATCTGGTCGAGCGGCACAAAAGCCGGAACCAGGGTCAGGTAGAAGACGATCGGCTTGGGATTGGAGAGTGGCATGGCCACGCCCGCAACATAGGTCGCCGCCCAGCCGCGCTTGGACCCGGTGGGAAAGACCGGTTTGGGCCGCGCCCCCGTCCAGGCGCTCCAGAAAGCCTTGAAAGCCAGCCAGCCGAGATAGCTGGCCCCGATGATCTTGGCCGCGAGCCAGAACGGGCCGAGAGTTTCTGCCAATGCGGACAGGCCGGTCACCGCCAGGGTGAACCAGAAGATATCACCGGTGAGAATGCCCACGCCGTACATGCCGGCATGCCAGGGCCCGGTATCGAGCGTGCGCGCGATCATGGCGGCAATGCCGGGGCCGGGCGTCAGGAAGAGAATGACCAGCGCGCCGGCAAAGAGAAGCAGGTTTTCAAGCGTCATGCCGCGTCAGTCCGCCTCGGTGACGAGATAGCCATAGGCGAAATCGGCGATTGCCCGGACGAAGTCCAGATCGCTTACTGTCATTTGCGATCCGACGCCATCTTCCGGGTAGAGGGCTCGCTCGGTCAGGGCCGTGTTGAAATGATAGGACAGCATTTCCGCCGCCTCCTGACGGGGCCGCTTGATCTCGTCGGAGAAGGCATCGATCAAAGTGCCGTAGCTGTCCTGGCTCGCAGCGAGAAGCGCGTCCCATTCCTCCCCCACCAGGTCAGGCCGCAGCCGGGCATAAAGATGGGCCTCGCGGGCGACACCGCGTTCGCTCGTGAGGAAGGTCCAGGATTGCTCCGTCAGCTGGCGCAGAACAGTTTTCAGCCCGCCCTCCGGCTCGACCACCACACCGCCAGCCGAGCCCATAAAGGCATCCAGCCGCTGTTTGTAGATTTCGAACAGGACCGGAATAAAAGCGTCCTTGTTTTCAAACCGCCGGTAGACCGTGCCGACAGCCAGACCGGCTTCGCGGGCGATATCCGCCACGGTGACCTCGGCAAAGGACCGCTCGCGCAATAGGCACTCCAGTGCTTTCAACAGCTTGTCGCGTGTAGCACGCGATCTTGATTGCAATGCCGGGCGGGCACCTTGACTCACCGTTCTTCACTCCGCATATGTGAATGCGAATACGCATTCACATATAGTGTCGCATGAACCGCTCAATGGCGGCAAGACCAACATCACAGGAGATTGGCCAATGAGCGCCATTTACGACTGGATCCCGACTGAACCCTATCTCGCGGCCGCCCTTGTCGGCATGGCGGTCTTCTTAGTCCTCGGCTGGTGGCGCGAACCCCGGATCAAGGCCCGGATCCGTGCTGGCGGAGAGGATGCCCGCCTTCCCGTCTATAACTCGGTCATGCTGCATTTGTGGGCCCTCAGCGGGCTGGTTCTCGCGCTCTGGCTGCTGTCGGGCCGAAACCTTGCAGACATTGGCCTTCAGGCAGGGCCGGGCGGCTGGCCGGGCTGGCTGGCCTGGGGCATCACCGCCGCGGGTATCGCATATCTGATCTTCTCTCTGGTGAGCGCCAGCCTGTCGCGCAAATCCCGGATTGACCTGCGGCGCCAGATTGCTGAGAGCGGCGATCTCGACATGATCCGCCCGGAAAGCGCAGCCGAGTTTCGCCGCTTCAACTGGGTGGCCGTCACCGCCGGCGTGACCGAGGAAATCCTGTTCCGCGGCTTCCTGATTGCGATCTTTGCACTCTTCCTGCCGCTCTGGGCCGCAGCCATCGCGGCACTCGCGCTGTTTGTTCTGGGACATTCCTACCAGGGGCCCGCAGGCATGCTGCGCATCCTGCCCATCAGTATTATCCTGACCATGACCTATGTCCTGTCCGGATCACTCTGGCCCGGCATCATCCTGCACGCCTTTGTCGACCTCGCCGGGGGCGGCCTGTTCCAGATCACAGCGAAATTCGACGCCGCCGATCGCGAGGCCGAGCCCGCCGAGGCCTAACCCGGCTCAATTACGGCCTGGTCGACCCGCAGGAACTGGGCCTCGGTGCCAAACGGCTCGAACAAGACCCGCTCCACCCCGGTCAGCCAGGCTTGTGATCCGGTGGCGATGATTTCCTGCGCCAGACCCTCGCGCCGTTGCGCATCGAGGTGGGCGCAGGCTTCGTCAAACAAGAGCAAAGGCGCGACACCCCAGTTCGCGGCGAGGACACGGGCCTGGGCCAGGGTCAGGGTCAGGATCAGCGCCTTCTGTTCACCGGTCGAACAATCCGCCGCCAATTGCAGCTTATCCCGGTGGTGGGCGACCAATTCGGTTCGGTGCGGCCCCCGGGTCAAAGTCCGGCCCGCCGCCCCATCCCGCGCCCGGCCAGACTTCAGCGCCTCCAGGAAACGGTCTTCGACGTCGCCCACCGGCATGCCTTCGGCCAGATCCTGCTCGACATCACCATCAAGCCCGAGATCCGCGCGCGGAAAGGCGCCGTCCGGGCGATCATCGATTGCCGTCTGCAAACGGATCAGCGCATCGAGCCGTGCGGCAGCCATGGCGACACCGTGTCCGGCCATTTCACGCTCGATCGCATCCAGCCAGGCCGGGTCGGCCCGGCCCTCATCCAGAAGGCGCTGGCGGCGGGTCCGGGTCTTTTCATACGCGATGGCCGCTTCGGCATGAGCAGGATCGGCGGCATAGACCAGACGGTCGAAGAATTTCAGCCGGTCGGCCCGGGGCCCGGCAAAAAGCCGATCCTGGGCCGGCGTCAGCCAGATCATGGGGGCGAGACGCGCCAGGGTGGCCTGGGACACATTCTCGCCGTCGACACGGGTTTCGCGGCGGCCACCCGCCTGCACACCCACGCCAACGCGATATTGCTCCTCACCATGCTCGAGTTCAGCGAACACGGCCCAGCCCGGCGCCTGCAACCCGTCATGCTTGCGCGCCACGGCATCGCTGCCGGCCGAGCGCATGCCCTTGCCCGGAGCAAAGAAGGAAATGGCTTCCAAGAGATTGGTCTTGCCGGCGCCATTCTCGCCGTAGAGCGCGACCGGGCGGGCATCGAGGTCGAGGCCGAGCGCGGCGTAACAGCGAAAGTCAGTGAGCTGTAAACGACGAACCGCCGCAGGCGGGGCCGGCGGCGGTTGCGTGTCATTCATGTCGGATTGTCCGCCCGTCACACCCGCAGCGGCATCAGCACGTAAAGCGCATCATTGTCGCCGCTATCGGTGACCAGGGCCGGCGAGGCGCTGTCGGCGAAATGGAATTGCGCCTGATCGCCTTCGATCTGCCCGGCGACATCGAGCATGTAGCGAGCGTTGAAACCGATCGCGAAGCTCTCATCGTCATAAGACACGGCGAGCTCTTCCTCGGCCTGGCCGCTTTCCGGGTTATTGACCGCCAGGGTCAGGGTTTCCGGGGCCAGCGACAGCTTCACCGAGCGTGATTTCTCGACCGAGATCGTGGCGACACGATCGACAGCCTCGGCAAAGCGTTTGTTCTCGACCGACATCATGCGCGAATTGCCGCGCGGGATAACGCGCTCATAATCCGGGAAAGCGCCATCGATGAGCTTGGACGTCAGGACTGCATTACCCAGGCGGAAGCGGATCTTGCCTTCCGAGACCGATACCTCGACCTCTTCCTCGGCGTCTTCCAGCAGGCGGCGGACTTCCTGCACCGTCTTGCGGGGCACGATCACACCCGGCATACCATCGGCGCCTTGCGGCAGATCAATCTCGGCCAGGGCCAGGCGAACACCATCGGTCGCCACCGCGCGCAGCGTCTTGCGGCCATCGGTATCGGCGGCGTGCAGGTGGATACCGTTGAGGTAGTAGCGCGTCTCTTCCGTCGAAATGGCGAAACGCGTCTTGTCGATGAGACGCATCAGGTCACGCGCCTCGACCGTGAAGCGGTGCTCCAGAGCCTCGGTCGGCATGACCGGGAAATCACCCGGCGGCAGGGACGGAAGCGAGAAATTGGACCGGCCGGCCTTCAGCGTCAGACGCGGGTCGGACCCGTTCATCTCCAGGGTCACATCGGAGCCGTCCGGGAGTTTGCGGGCAATGTCGTAGAGCGTGTGCGCCGGCGCGGTCACGAGACCTTCGCCATCACTGGTCGCCTCGGTCGTCTCGAGGATTTCGATATCCAGATCCGTAGCCGTGAAACTCACACCATCCGGTCCGGCCGTGATCAGCACATTGGACAGGATCGGAATCGTATTGCGTTTTTCAACGACGGCCTGCACGTGGCCCAGAGCCTTAAGGAGCGTGGCGCGCTCGATCGTCAGCTTCATGTTTCGTGTTCCGCTTTCAGCGTCGGCCAGATACGGCGGGCCCGTTGGCCTGCCGGCGGCAAATCAGGTGGGTGAAAGAGGATACATGAAAACCGGCAACCGCAAGAACTTTATCCAGCGGCTGCGGGTTTTCCTGTTGGAATTTTAAAGACCGCGGAGCCCGCGAACCAGTGCATCCACGTCCTGGGCCAACGGATCACCGGCCTCGATCATCGAGGTGACCTTGTTGACCGCGTGAATGACGGTGGAGTGGTCACGCCCGCCAAAACGGCGTCCGATATCCGGCAGCGACCGGGTCGTGAGCGTCTTGGACAGATACATGGCGACATGGCGCGGACGTACAACGGACTGGGTCCGGCGCTTGGAACAGATATCCGCCGCCGTGACGCCGAAATGATTGGCGACCGCCTTCTGGATCTCATCCACGGTCAGACGCTTTTCCGAGCTCAGCGACAAGTCGCGCAGAGCCGAGGTCACGGCATCCATGGTCACCGGCAGGCCGAGCAGTGCGGTGCGGCAGATGACATTGTTCAGCACACCTTCCAGCTCACGCGCAGAAGAGGTGATACGGGCCGCCAGGAAGTCGCGCACGGACTCCGGTACGTCGAGAACCGGGTAGTGGCATTTCGCCTGCGCAATCTTGCAGTCGAGGATCTGTCGGCGCAGATCGAGGTCCGGCTTGGACAGCGGGCAGGACAAGCCGCCGGTCAGCAGTGAGCGCAGGCGCTCATCACCCATCGGCAATTCCGCCGGCGGACGGTGCGAGGCCAGGACGACCTGCTTGTTCTCGGCAATCAGTGCCGCGATCGTGTGCAGGAACTCATCCTCGGTCTTCGGCTTGCCGGCGATGAAGTGCACATCATCAATCAGCAGATAATCGACATTCCGGGTCGCTTCCTTGAAAGCCATTGTGTCGCGGGCCTTCATGGCGGTGACAAAACCGGAGAGGAATTCCTCGGCCGTTAGATACAGCGCCTTGCGGCCGGGCTGGTTCTGCTCGACAGCAGAGGCGACGGCATGCATCAGGTGAGTCTTGCCGACACCGTAATCGCCATAGAAGAAGACCGGGTTAAACGGCGGCGTGGAGGCGCTGACCATGGTCCGCGCCGCCGCGGCTGCCACTTCATTGGCCGGCCCGACACGGAAGGTATCGAAGGTGAAGCGCGGTTCCTCGCGGGACGGCTTGGCCTCGGCCTCCACCATGACGGCTTCGCGCGGCTCGACCGTCTTCGCACGCGGCGCTACCGCCGGTTGCGGCTCTTCCTGCCCTTCGGCTAGCAGATAGATCTCGCGCAAAGCCGGATCGGTTTCCGCCCAGATTCCGCGAATTCGGGCGCCTGCATGGTCCTCAACCCAGTCCCGGTTGAACGTGCTCGGGGCGACAATAATCACCGCGCCGCTCTCGGACAGACGCACGCGCAAACGTGCGATTTCTTGCGAGTAAAGAGCCCCACCAAGCTCATCGCGCAGACGGGCGCGGACCGTACGCCAAACACTCGAAATGACGTCCGCCCCGGACGTATCGAAACCGGATGCCGCAGCATCGGAAACAGCAAATTTATTCAACGCCATTGTTAGCCACACTTCTCGTGTATCCTGCATCGAGGCAGGCTTCAGGTGTTTGTTTTTATGGCATAATCTCCCCTCGCCCAGCGCGCGCTTTTGCGCAGCGCTGCCGGAAAATGTTCCGCATGGGATAGATCGCCCTCAGGTGTCCAAAGGTTACGCTTTCCCTAATTTCGGTCAACAGGATTTCGCGCCTCGTTTTGGAGATTCTTCGCTTGACACGGGAAATCCGTGGACGGATGGGCGCTTGCGGTTTGTTACAATTTTGCGACAACGCATCAAGTGATTTCCTGGAACGAGATTCGCCTCCGAGAGGACCTGCGAGAGCAGGCTTTTCAGGAAAAGCAAGCCGTCCGTACGCAGACGAATAAATATTATATTCTTCACTTCAATACGGTCTGAAATTTCGAAATTGCAGCCGCTGCAGCGCACAAAGAAAAACACCCGCAACTCGCGTTGCGGGTGTTTCCAAATTCTCTGGAAGTCAGTCGCTGTTTAGGCGCTCATCGACTTCACGCGAGCCGCCAGGCGGGAAACCTTGCGCGAACCCGTATTCTTGTGAACCACGCCCTTGCCGACAGCGCGCATCATCTCGGACTCGGCGGAAACGAGTGCTGCCTTGGCAGCCGCCTGGTCGCCGGACGCGATCGCGAGCTCGACTTTTTTGACGAAGGTGCGCACACGCGAACGGCGGGCCTTGTTGACAGCCGTACGACGCGCGATCTTGCGGACCATTTTCTTGGCCGAAGAAGTGTTGGCCATGAGTGCAAACCTCTTGTGCGGCCGGAGCGATAAACCCCGGCAAAAACCGTGAGCGGCGGCGTATAGGCCTTGTGAGCCCGGGCGTCAACCACTCTATCCGCTAGAATGCCCTAGCGGTGCTTGAAATGTGCAGCCCGCTTCTCCGCGAAAGCAGCCATGCCCTCGGCCTGATCCTCGAGTGCGAACTGGGACTGGAACACGCGACGCTCGAAACGAATGCCCTCGGTGAGGCTCATTTCGAAGGCACGATTGACCGTCTCCTTGGTCATCATCGCCACCGGCAGGGATTTCGAGGCAATGGTCTCGGCCGCTTCCATGGCGACATCGAGAAGGTCGTCAGCCGGCACGATGCGCGACACCAGGCCAGCGCGCTCGGCTTCCTCGGCGTCCATCATGCGACCGGTCAGGCACATATCCATGGCCTTGGCCTTGCCCACCGCGCGCGGCAGGCGCTGCGTGCCACCCGCGCCCGGCATGACGCCGAGATTGATTTCCGGCTGGCCGAACTTGGCGGTATCGGAGGCGATGATGAAATCGCACATCATGGCGATCTCGCAACCACCGCCGAGCGCATAGCCGGACACGGCGGCGATAATCGGCTTGCGGAAACGGGCAACAGACTCCCAGGTCTCGGCAAACGGGTCATGCTCGTACAGACCGACAAAGTCGCGGTCCTGCAATTCCTTGATATCGGCGCCGGCAGCAAAGGCCTTCTTGGAACCGGTGAGAACCACGCAACCGATTTCGCCATCGCGCTCAAAGCCGGCCAGTGCATCAGTCAGCTCGGTGGTGAGCTCGTCGCACAGCGCGTTGAGGGCAGACGGGCGGTCCAGCGTGATGACGCCCACGCGGCCTTCGGTTTTAACCTGGATCGTCTTGTAGGCCATTCAGGCACTCCATTTGACGGCGCGGGCCTTGGCCCGCCGGAAAATCGGCGGCTGCTATAGCGCAGCCAACCCCATGGGTCGATAGGGGCGAGACTCTCGGTCGCAGCTGACGCTATTCGCTCGTTCGGCAACGGACAAGCACAACCCCGCGCAATCAGCGCAAGAAGCGCCGGCCGTTACCAAAACGCATCAGCGCTGACAGCGGCCACAGAAGAAGGTCGAACGCCCGGACTGGACGATGCGTGAAATCCTGCCATCGCAACCCTCCGTCGGACAGGGCTCTCCCTCCTGGCCATAGGCCCGGAAACGGTGCTGGAAATACCCCAGCGCGCCATCGGCACCAGCGAAATCGCGCAAGGTCGACCCGCCTGCATCAATAGCTTCATTGATGACGTCCCGCACGGTCACGGCCAACCGGCCGGAACGCACGCCCGGAATGCTACGAGCCTCCCGGCGCGGACTGATGCGGGCCCGGTGCAAGGCCTCACAGACATAGATATTGCCCAGCCCCGCCACCACGCGCTGATCCAGGAGGGCGGCCTTGATTGGTGTCTTCTTGCCCGCCAGCACGGCATCGAGATGGGCGGCCGAAAAATGATTGGAGTTGGGCTCCGGTCCCAAGCCCGCGAGGAAGGCTACCGTATCTTCAGCATCAGTGGCGAACAGGTCCATGAAACCGAAACGCCTGGGGTCGTTATAGCGCACCGTGACCCCGCCCTCGACCTCGAGCACAACATGATCATGCTTGGGATCGGCAACCGGCGCGTAGACAAAATCGCCGGGCTGCTGGTGCGCGTCATCGACCTCGATAGAGAACCGGCCGGTCATTCCCAGATGGACCAGCAAGGTCTCACCGCTCGACAACCGGGCCAGAAGGTATTTCGCACGCCGGTCGAGACGCTCGACGGTCGCGCCCTGCAAGCGCTCCGGCATGCGCTCGGGAAACGGGAAGCGCAGATCGGCGCGATTGAGGCGAACGGAGGTCAGCCGTCGCCCTTCAAGGGCGGGAATGAGACCACGGCGCACGGTTTCGACTTCGGGAAGCTCAGGCATGTAAATATTATTTACTTGATTTTGAACACATTTTTGCCATTTCGGCGCGATTACCTCCGCCCCGTCACGCTAACGGACCAAGAGGTAAACCATGGACGTGATTGCAGCAAATCTGCCCGATGCAGGCCTGTTTCTTCTCCAGGTCGCGGCCGGCATTCTCCTTGCCGACCTGATCAGCGGCGTCCTGCACTGGTGGGAAGACACCTATGGCGACCCCAAATGGCCGGTGATCGGCCCTGCCATCATCGCGCCGAACATCCTGCACCATTCCGAGCCGCTCGCCTTTACCCGATCGGGCTATTGGCGGCGCAACCGTATCGTCTTCATCATCGCGGCCCTGTTCGGCCTCGCCTTCTGGGCCGCTGGTTGGATAAACCCGCTGACCGTAACCATGCTGATCGCCGGGACCCACGCCAACGAGATCCATGTCTGGTCGCACATCGCCCGGCGCAAGCGCCCGGCCCTGGTGCGCTGGCTGCAGGACAAACACGTCCTGCTGACCCCGCAAGAACACTGGGCGCACCATTCCGGCGCCTTCAACAAGCGCTATTGCACCATCACCAACCTGGTCAATCCGGTGCTCGACAAGTTGCGGGTCTTTCGCATTGTCGAGGGCTGGGTCGAGGGCTGGCACCGCCGCCGTCCGCGCGATGAAGAGACGGGAATCGCCCCGATAGCCCAGGGTCGCCGTGCTCTGTCGCGGGCTCGCCGTTTCGTCGCCGCGATGGGCTGGGCCATTCGCCGCAATCTCGGCCAGGCCGGCCACGCCGCGATGGCAGCCTGACCTGCGTCATTTGGCACCGCTCCGGCCGCTTTGCGCCGGAGCGGGCTTGCCCTATGGTCCGCGCCATGACCGGTCCTGCATCCAACGACACAGTTTCCTTCGGCTTTCGCGACGTCAAAACGGGCGAGAAAGCCGGCCTTGTACGCGGCGTTTTCGACCGCTCGGCTCGCCGCTATGACCTGATGAATGATCTCATGTCGCTCGGCGTTCACCGGGTCTGGAAGGACATGGTCATCACCCGCGCCAACCCGCAGCCCGGTGAGATCCTGATCGACGTCGCCGGCGGCACTGGCGACCTGGCCCGCAGCTTCCTCGACAAGGCTGATCGGGCAGGCGCGCGTCGCAGTTCGACAACCAAGGCGAAGGCGGTCGTGCTCGACATCAATGAGCAGATGCTGCGCGCCGGGGTGAAGCGCGGCCTGAAACCGGCCCATAACGGCCGCATCGACTGGGTTACCGGCAATTCTGAATGCCTACCCCTGCCCGATCGCTATGCCGACTGTATCACCATCTCGACCGGCATCCGCAATGTCACGGACCGCGCCAGCGCCCTGAAGGAAATGCGCCGCGTACTCAAACCGGGCGGGCGCTTCCTGTGCCTGGAATTCACCAAACCGACCAGCCGCGGCTGGGAGAAGCTATACGACGCCTGGTCCTTCAATGTGATGCCCGAACTCGGGCATTACGTCGCCAAGGACCGCGAGAGCTATCAATACCTGGTGGAATCGATCCGCCGCTTCCCCGACCAGGAAAGCTTCAAGGCCGAGATCGAAACGGCTGGTTTCCGCAATGTCAGCTACACCAATTTCTCGGGCGGCATCGCAGCACTGCACACAGGCTGGGCCTGAGTCCGGCCCGCTTGGCGAGGGCGGCTCATTGGCGCCCCTTGCGGCCCGCGACTTCACGCCGCCCTCGCCAAGCGGGTCCGGGCGCTCTAAACCCCTGACCCATGTTCTCGACCTTGATGTCTTTGGCCCGCCTTTTCAGGGCCCTGATCACCCTGGCCCGGCACGACGCCATCCTGCCGGCCGAGTATCAGTCGCTTTATCCGGCGGCAGCGCGCTGGGCAGGGCGCGTGACGCGCCTGTTCGCGCGCAAGGACAATGCAAGCAATCCTGGTGAACGCCTGGCGCGGGCGCTGGAGAAGCTGGGGCCGTCCTATGTGAAATTCGGCCAGGTCCTGGCCACGCGCGGTGACGTCATCGGGGAGCGCTTTGCTCGTGGCCTGGCCCGGCTGCAGGACAAGATGCCGGCCTTCGACGAGGGCGAAGCCCGCGCCATCCTCGAAGAGGAACTCGGCGCACCGGCGGATGAGATTTTTTCCGAATTCGGACCGGCCATCGCCGCCGCCTCCATTGCCCAGGTCCACAAGGCCCGCACCCATGATGGTCGCGATGTCGCCGTGAAGATTGTCCGCCCCGATATTGAGGCCCGGATTGCCCGCGATATCCGCGCCCTGTCGCTTGGCGCGCGGCTGGCGGAACGCCTCGCACCGGCCAGCCGCCGGCTTGAGCCGAAGAAATTCGTCGAGACAGTTGCCCGCTCCCTGGTGCTGGAAACCGATCTGCGCCTGGAAGCCGCCGCAGGCTCGGAGCTGGCGGAAGCCAGCGCTGCGGTTGAAGGCTATCGTATTCCCGCCGTCGACTGGCCCCTGTCCTCCAAGCGGGTGCTGACAACACAATGGATTGACGGCATTGCCTTGTCCGACATGGACGCGATCGACGCCGCCGGCATTGACCGCACCTCGCTGGCTACGACCATGACGCGCGCCTTTCTCGGCACCGCCCTGCATCGCGGCGTCTTCCATGCCGACATGCATGCCGGCAATCTGTTTGCTGCAGAAGACGGCACACTCTGGGCGGTCGATTTCGGCATTATGGGCCGTATTGGCCGGGCCGAGCGCCGCTTTCTCGCCCTCATCCTGCACGGCTTCCTGACGCGCAATTACAAGGCCGCGGCAGAAGCCCATTTCATGGCCGGTTACGTCCCCGCCTCGCACTCGGTCGATGACTTTGCCAGCGCCCTGCGCGCTGTCGGCGAACCAATCTTCGGCAAGCAGGCCGATGAAGTGCCGATGTCACGCGTGCTGCTGCAATTGTTCGAGATCACCGACCTGTTCGATATGCGCCTACGGCCCGAACTCGTCATGCTGCAGAAAACCATGGTGCAGTGTGAGGGCGTCTCGCGCATGCTCGACGCCAAGCACGACATGTGGGCAGCTTCCGCCCCGGTCGTCGAAGAATGGATGCGGCGCGAACTTGGACCGGAAGGGCAATTGCGGGATCTGGGCGATGACCTGACCCGCTTGCGCGATGCGGCCCGGCGCCTGCCGCAGGCCATCGAGGACTGGGCCGATATCGGTGAGAAACTGAAATCCGGCGAGCTGAAACTCGGGGGCGGATTGAAGCTGCGCCCTTGGGCGGCTCGCCTCGCCTGGCTTGGAGCCGCCGCGGCAGCGGGCGCCGCTGCCACCTACTGGGCGTTTACCTGAGCTAAACCTAAAACAAAAACTGCTTCGTAACGAAGTTGTGGTTGTGTCCCTGCATGGCAAGCACCCAGGATCCCTACGCCGAGTTGCGAGCGCTCGAGCGGGAGTTTTTCCGCATCGATGACGATGTTGTGTGCCGCATTCGCAAACTGAAGCCACGTTTGATGGAATATGCCAAACAGGCGCTGGACACGGTTTTCGATCACCTCAAGACCAATCCCATCGTTGCGGACTATTTCGCCGATGAGGACAATCTGGCCTTCCTGACCAGCGGCATGCTGGCCCATTGCGACCGCGTGCTCTCGGCCCGCTTTGATGCGGACTATTATGAAGCCGTCAGCCAGATGGGCCTGCGTCATTCCAAGCTGGACTACCCGTCCTTTGTCTACACTGCCGCCTATTCCAACATGCTGACCTCGATGCAGCAGCAGGCCGCCAGGGACAGGCAGCGCTTTTCCGAAGACGATGCCGCAGCCCT
Organism: Maricaulis sp.; assembly: GCF_030149235.1. Taxonomy (GTDB): domain Bacteria; phylum Pseudomonadota; class Alphaproteobacteria; order Caulobacterales; family Maricaulaceae; genus Maricaulis. The sequence continues at coordinate 66,979 of NZ_JASBRW010000024.1, forward strand.
CAACCGTGTCGCGCTTTACGATGTCGAACTGGCCCAGGCTGCCTTTTTCCAGCACCAGATCGAGAAAGTCCGGTCGCTCGATGCCGATATGGCCAAGGTGCAGCACCTGATCGATCGACCGAGCGCCGCCTGAAAGCCTTGGGCTTTTGCCGCTAAAGGGCTAAAAACCGCTCAGCATCCAAGGAGCGGTCCGTGGCGGATAAACGCATTCTTCTCATCATTGGCGGCGGTATCGCGGCCTATAAGAGTCTGGAACTCATCCGCGAGCTGGCGCGCCGCTCCATCGGCTCGCGCTGCATCCTGACCAAGGCCGGCGCTGAATTCGTCACCCCGCTCTCGGTCTCGGCCCTGTCTGGCGACAAGGTCTATGGGGAGCTGTTCAACCTGACCGATGAAGCCGAGATGGGCCATATTGAACTCTCCCGCTCTGCCGACCTGGTCGTGGTGGCTCCTGCCACTGCAGACCTGATGGCCAAGGCGGCCAACGGCCTGGCCAATGACCTGGCCTCCACGACACTTCTGGCGACCAACAAGCCGGTGCTGATGGCCCCGGCGATGAATGTGCGGATGTGGGAACACCCCGCCACCCAGCGCAATCTGACCACGCTCAAAGGCGATGGTGTCAGCTTTGTCGGTCCGGATGAGGGCGAGATGGCCTGCGGTGAGTTCGGGCCTGGCCGCATGGCGGAACCGGCCGTGATTGCCGAAGCCATCGAGGCGGCGGTGAATGGCTGACACGCTCACGGGCCGCCGCATCATCATCACCGCCGGCCCGACACTGGAGCCGATTGATCCGGTCCGCTTCATCTCCAACCGGTCCTCGGGTCAGCAAGGCTATGCGATCGCCCAGGCCTGCGCCCATCTCGGCGCCGATGTGACCCTGGTCTCCGGCCCGACCGCCCTGCCGGATCCGCTCGGCCTCAAAACCGTGCGCATCGAGACCGCCCTGGAGATGCTGGACGCGGTTGAAACGGCGCTTCCGGCCGACGTCTTCATCGCCGTCGCTGCGGTCGCCGACTGGCGCCCGGCCAACCGGGCCGAGAAGAAGCTCAAGGTCGACAAGTCCGGCTTCACCGGGCTGGAACTGGTGGAAAACCCCGACATCCTCAAGACCATCGCCAACCGGAATGAAAACCGTCCGGGCCTGGTGATCGGTTTTGCCGCCGAGACCCATGACGTGGAAAATCTCGCCATCGCCAAACGCGCCCGCAAGGGCTGCGACTGGATCGTCGCCAATGACGTTTCCGGCGATGTCATGGGGGGCAGCCATAACGAGGTCTCACTCGTCACTACCGATGGCGTCGAACACTGGCCCTCCGGCCCCAAATCCGCCATCGCCGCCGAGCTCGCCGGGCGCATCGCCGACGCGCTGATGCAAAACGCCTGAGCGGGGACTGGCGCTGACGCGCAAAGCCCGTTCAAATGCGCCCCGCATGCCAAGAGGGGAGCGCGCCATGAACACCGTCACCGTCCGCATCAAGCCGCTGGAGCATTATGAGGGCCTGCAATTGCCGGCCTATGAGACCGCCCAGTCCGCCGGTATGGATTTGCGCGCCGCGGTCGCCGAAGACGCGCCCGTCACCATCCCGCCAGGCGAATGGCGCCTGATCCCGGTCGGCATCGCCATCGCCCTGCCGGAAGGCTATGAGGCCCAGGTCCGCCCGCGCTCCGGCCTTGCTGCCCGCCACGGTATTTCCTGCGTCAACACGCCGGGCACGATCGACGCGGATTATCGCGGCGAGATCCACGTCAATCTGATCAATCACGGCCAGGCCGATTTCAACGTCAAACGCGGCGACCGAATCGCCCAGATGATCATCGCCCCGGTCATCCAGGCGACCTGGGAGGTCGCGGAAGAGCTCGACGAGACCGAACGCGGGACGGGCGGGTTCGGCTCGACGGGGGTCTGAACCGGTAAAATCCCGAAGAACAGGAAAAAATCGGGCAGAAAACACACTGACAACGCGCCGCGGAAACACTAAATCTCCGCTCGAAGCACACAGGAGTCCGACATGATCACCACCGAAGGCCGCGGCCGCATCTATTCCTCGATTGCCGATACGATCGGCGACACCCCGCTGGTGGAAATGTCGAAATTCGCCGAAGCCCACGGCGCCAAGGCGCGCATCCTGGCCAAGCTGGAATTCTTCAACCCGCTCGCCAGTGTCAAGGACCGCATTGGCGTGGCCATGATTGATGCGCTTGAAAAAGCTGGGAAACTCGGCCCGGACGCGGTGATGATCGAGCCCACATCCGGCAATACCGGCATCGGCCTGGCCTTCGTCGCCGCCGCCCGCGGCCATCGCTTGATCCTGACCATGCCGGAATCTATGTCGATCGAACGCCGCAAGCTCTTGCAATACTTAGGTGCCGAACTGGTCCTGACCGAAGCCGCCAACGGCATGAAGGGCGCCATCGCTATGGCCGAGTCCCTTCTGGAAGACACCCCGAACGCGGTCATGCCCAGTCAATTTGCCAACCCGGCCAACCCCGAAATCCACCGCAATACCACCGCGATCGAGATCTGGAACGACACCGATGGCGGCGTCGACGCACTGGTGTCCGGCGTCGGCACGGGCGGTACGATCACCGGCATTGCCTCTGTTTTGAAAGAGAAAAAGCCCGGCGTTCACATCGTCGCCGTGGAACCAACCGACAGCCCGGTCCTGTCCGGTGGTGATCCGGGCCCGCACAAGATCCAGGGCATCGGCGCCGGATTTGTCCCGGAAATCCTCGACACCGGCCTCATTGACGAAGTGATAACCGTTTCAAATGACGACGCTTTCGAGACCGCCCGCGAGGCATCCCGACTGGAAGGCGTGCCCGGCGGCATCTCCTCCGGCGCCGCCCTCAAGGCCGCCGCCGAACTGGCCCAGCGCGACGACATGGCTGGCAAGACCATCGTCGTCATCCTCGCCAGCTGCGCCGAACGCTACCTGTCTACAGCATTGTTTTCAGAGGACTAATCCCACTTCCTAGGAGCGCTTTCCAGAGAGGGAACAAACCCTGCAACTGTCCCGGTTGGCTTTGTACCCCCTTGCGTGTCTCATGCTCGCGGGCCGGGGTCATTCCGCGCATATCCAGGAGGACAAAATGCCATTCGTTTCAAGTCGAAAGACACTCTTCGCCAGCTGCCTGACCGGTGCAGCGCTGATTTTCACGCCAGCAGCGCTGTCTCAGACACCCAATGATCCGGTGCTGGCGGAACTGGCCGAAACAGCGCGCCAGGAGGCAGACGCTCCGGCCGCAGCCATGATGCGAATGCATGAAGGTGAAGTCCGGATCGGCGTTGCCGGTCTGCGCGATATCGATGACAGCGTCGAGGTGACCCCGGACGATCTCTGGCATATCGGCTCCAATACCAAATCGATGACCGCCACCCTCGTCGCCCGCCTGGCCGAACAGGGCGTGATCAGCTGGGACGATACGGTCGAGCAGCATCTCGGCGAGGCCATCGACAATATTGATCCCGGCTTTACTGGCGTGACCTTCCGTCACCTACTGAGCCATTATTCCGGCGCCAAGGCGAATATCGGTATGTTCCACATGATGCGCTTCCTGATCGAAGGCAGCGATGGCCGCCCAATGCCGGAACAGCGCCTTGACTATGCGGGTCATATCCTGTCGCAAGCGCCTCAATCAGAACCGGGCACCAGCTTTCTCTACTCCAATGCCGGCTATGTCATTGCCGGTGCCATGCTGGAACAAGCGACCGGCGAGGCCTGGGAAACCCTGATCGCCCGGGACGTGTTCGAACCCCTGGGCATCGACGATTTCGGCTTCGGTGCGCCCGGATCGACCGACATCGTGGACCAGCCTCGCGGCCACCGCGGTGGTCTGTTCGGCGGCCTCACCTCCCAAACTGGCGCGGAAGGCGATAACCCACCCGTGCTCGGACCGGCCGGCACGCTCCACATCTCCCTGCCCGATTATGCCCTTTACCTGCAGGCCCATATCGATGGCGGCCGGGGCGTGGAAAGCGATTTCCTGACGGCGGAGAGCTGGGACATTCTCCTTACCCAACCCTTCGACACGACCTATGCCATGGGCTGGGGCCTGGGGTCCGACGAGCTCCAGCATTCCGGCTCCAACACAATGTGGATCATGCACACCGCCGTGGTACCGCAGCAGGATTTTGGCGCGATTGTTGTCATGAACCGGGCCGTCGACCGGTCCGGCGGGCAATTATTACGGGCGATTTCCGAGGCCGACTAAGCCACGCTCATCGGTGCCGGGTCGCAAAAGCTCTTCACGTCGAAAATGCGGGGATCAGAGATGATGTCACCCGGCGTCAGGGGGCGTGACAGCTCCAACCCCTCCAGCGAACGGGCCCGGGACAGGGCCACATAGGCCTGCCCGTGGGCAAACAGGCGCCGGGCAAGATCGAGATAGACCCGGTCCAGCGTCAGGCCCTGAGCCTTGTGGATCGTCATCGCCCAGGCCAGGCGCAGCGGATATTGGGTGAAACTGCCCGCCGTCGTCTTGGTCAGGGCCTGGGCGGCGGGATCGAAGGCATAGGCATTGCGCTCCCATTTGGCTGGCTCGACGGCATACACCTGATCGCCGATACGGACCCGGACGGCCTTTTCGTCAAAACCCTCGACCTCCCCCAGCGTCCCGTTGACCCAACGGCCTGACGGGTCGTTACGGGTCAGCATGACCCGGGCGCCAATCTTGAGCACCAGCGGCTCTTCGGCCGGGAAGAGGCGTGGATCGAACTGGCCCTCCACCTTGCCCTCATAAGCCCGCTCGGGCGTCTGCAGCCCCTGGATCCGGGCCTGATTGATGCGGAAGGCAGCTTCATTGGTCGAAGTCAGCACGACATGGGACAGGCTGGCTTCCAGCCCGGACCGGCCGGTGACGCGCTCATTCAGGTCTGCCGCCTCTTCGGAGTTCAGGTCACCATCGCGTACGGCATTGAGGATGTTAATGAAATACTCGTCGGTCTGGCGGAAGACCTGTTCCAGCTCGACCAGGGTGAAACCGGCATCGCGGAAGGGCGGCGGGTGGAAGAAGAAGGGCCCGCCATATTTGGCTTCCAGATATTCCGCCTCCGCGCCCTGAACCACGGGCGGCAATTGCGCCAGATCACCAACCAGAACGACCTGGACCCCGCCAAAGGGTTCGTCGATCTCACGGTTCAGACGCAGGGATTTGTCGATCGCCCACATCATGTCAGCGCGAACCATTGAGATCTCGTCGATCACCAGCGTCTCCAGCGCCTGCACCACCCGGCGATGGCGCACGCGGCGGATGTCGCGCGCCTCGATCAGGCGCGGCGGAAAGTGGAAAAAGGAGTGGATCGTCTGCCCGCCGGCCTGCATCGCGGCAACGCCGGTCGGAGCCAGGACCACAGCCCGATTCCCCGCCCGGCGCAGAAACTCGCGCATCAGCGTCGTCTTGCCCGTCCCGGCCCGGCCGGTCAGGAAGACATGCGGCTTGTCCGTGGCCAGCCAGTCAAGCAGGCGGGACTGGTGGTCAGAGAGCTGGGGTGTGGGCAAGGAAGACATCTATTCACTTTGAGCGCGTTCGGACCCGGAAGGAAGGCGCAAGCCGCAGAGATAAGAGCTTGATCCTGCCGCCCGCCTCAGCCACCTCTTGGCCTATGAGCATCGATATCGAACGCTATGCCCGGCACATCGTCCTCAAGGAGGTCGGCGGTCCGGGGCAGCAGGCGCTTTCAAAGGCCCATATCGCGCTGGTTGGCGCCGGTGGGCTTGGCGCGCCCGCGGCGCTGTATCTGGCTGCGGCCGGTGTCGGCAAGCTGACCCTGATCGATCCCGACACGGTGAGCCTGGACAATCTGCAGCGCCAGATCCTGTTCACCAGCGATGATGTCGGCACCCCCAAGGTCACGACCGGCGCGGCGGCGCTGAAGGCCCTGAACCCGGCGATCGAGATCGTCAGCCAGCCCCTCGCCGTGGATGAGAGCAATGCCGCCTCGCTCCTCGCGGAGGCCGATCTCGTAATTGATGGCTGCGATAATTTTGAAACCCGGTTTGCCGTAAACGCGGCGTGCCGGGTCCTCGGCAAGCCATTGGTTTCCGGTGCTGTCGGGCGCTGGGACGGGCAGGTGGCCCTGTTCAATGCCACCCCTGCCTCGCCCTGCTATCGCTGCTGGGTGCCGCAGGCACCGCCAGATGCCGAAACCTGTTCGCGGGTCGGTATCGTCGGCGCATTGACCGGCGTCATCGGGTCAATCATGGCGCTGGAGGCGATCAAATGGGTCTGTCAGGCCGGTGAGACCCTGGACGGGCGGATCCTGCTTTTTGACGGGCTGACGATGAACAGCCGCACAGTCAGCCTGCCAAAGGACCCGGCGTGTGCCGGATGTGGCGACTAACGCCGCGCTGTTGCCCGCAACCCAAGGCCGATCGCGATCCCCGGCACCAGGCCAAACAGGGCCCCGAGCCAGATATTGGCCGTGGCGGCAGAGATAATGCCCCATAGCACCAGTCCTGCGCCCAGGCCGGCGGCGAAACCAAGCGGGCGTGAGCGCAGGGCCGGAGGTTTGGGGTCGGTCGGATCGAAGGGTGTCTTCATGACACCCGTTCTAGACCCTCAATCCTTCCCGCAATCTGGGTAAGGATTTAAATCTTCGACAGAAAGCGGAGACCTACTGGCGAGCGACCGCATCGTCATAGAGCGTTTCCACCATCCGCTGGGTGGTGATGAAGCGCCAGTTCCAATCATCATGGTAGTCAGCCAGAGGCGCGGCAGCCCGCACAGCGGCGAGATCGGCGCCGCCCTCCACCAGCGAGCGGACCCGGAAGGAGGTCTCCTTCAGCATGTCGATCGACGCCTGGATATCGGCCCGCGTGGACAGCGGGCCATGTCCGGCGATCACCACCGTATCGTCATCCGCCATTTCGTAGGCGTATTCGAGCGCGGCGATGAAGCCATCGACCGTGCCGCCACTGCCCAGATCGATATAGGGGAAGAGTCCGGAAAACAGGATGTCACCCATGTGCAGGACGTTGGCTTCGCGGAAATAGACGATCGCATCGCCATCGGTGTGCGCCGTCGGCAGGTGGGTGACCTCGATGGTCTGACCATTCATATGGAAGGTCAGGTCATCCCCGAAAGTCAGCACCGGCAGCGTTGCAGGCTGGATCCAGTCGGCATCGCTGTCTTCCAGGCGACGACGGATATTGTGGTGAGCAGCGACGGTCGAGCCCTGCTCGGCGAAATGCGCATTGCCGCCGGTGTGATCACCATGCCAGTGCGTATTGACGATAAAGCGCGGCACGCCGGCGCCGGCGATTTCGACAATGGCGCCTTCGATCAGGCTGCCGGTATTGGGCAGCTGGTCATCGATCAGCACGGCCCCGTCCTTACCGATCAGCAGGCCGAGATTGCCGGCGATACCGGTCGAGAGCATGTAGAGCCCATTGCCCAGATCTGTCGTCTCAACGCTCGGACCTTCGTCCTGTTGAGCGGCGAATGCGGTTGCGCTATGGGCGCCAGCGGCGGCCAAGGCAGCGGCCATGCCGGTGATGGCGAGACGAAAACTCATGGATGTCCCCTTTGTTCAGTGCGGCGCCGAACCGCCGTCTTTCTCACAGGATATAGGGGCTTTGTCCGAGTTTTCATCATCACGATCTGATGAGACCCTGTGGGTTACAGTGAGTGCGGCACCAAAGGCGGTACGCAGAGCGATTTCAAGTGCAAGGCTGTCCAGTGCCGATCGCCGCACCGCCCTTGATCAGTTTTCTCGCCATGAGGCCTTCATTTAAAGCCTGATTTACTCCCCGTTCACTATGATGCTCCACAGGGAACAGGTCAGGGAGAGTTCCATGTTGCGTATCGTGTCCAGCCTTACACTTGCGTTGATCGCATCTACTGCACAGGCTCAGACGCGCGTCGATGATACGCCTTCCGGACAACCGGTTCCGCGTTATGTCAGCCTCAAATTCGACGCCTCACACGGCCGAACCGGCCCCAGCATGGCGCACCCGATCGCCTGGGTTTATCGCCGCGCCGGCATTCCCATGCAGGTCATAGCCGAGACCGAGAACTGGCGTCGCGTGCGGGACCCGGAGGGTGAAGTCACCTGGATGCATCGCTCCATCCTCTCAGGCCGTCGCGCGGCGATGACCATCGAGGAGACCGTTTTGCGCGCTCGGGCTGAAAATGATGCGCCCATCGAAGCGGTCGCCGAGGCCGGGGTCATTCTTGAGCTCGACCGCTGCCGCACCGGCTGGTGCCGCGCAGAAGCGGGCGGATATCGAGGCTGGGTGAGCACGGAAGGCCTCTGGGGCGTCTATCCGGAAGAGCGCAGTCCCGCGGGTCAGGCCGACGCCGACGGCAGCCCCGCCTTGAGCGCCTCCCTCACGCGTGATACCGCTCTGCGCTGACCCGCCGTCACGGCTCTCCGGACGGCCATCGATACCCAGCCCCGCGGTCGCATAGGCCGGCCGCTGTGGCGCAACCGACCGGCTACATGACCGAACGCCAAAGCTCTTTCAGCTATGAAGACCTGATCGCCTCCTCCGACGGCCGCATGTGGGGCGAAGGCCGCTCCAAACTGCCTGCTCCGCCGATGCTGATGATGGATCGTATCCTGCACATCGATGATGAGGGCGGCGAATACGGCAAGGGCCACATCGTGGCCGAACTCGACATCAAGAAAGACCTCTGGTTCTTCGATTGTCACTTCAAGGGTGACCCGGTGATGCCGGGTTGTCTTGGCCTCGACGCGATGTGGCAGCTGGTTGGTTTCTTCCTGTGTTGGAAGGGCAATCCGGGCCTGGGGCGTGCACTCGGTGTTGGCGAGGTGAAGTTTACCGGCCAGATCACCCCGGACTCCAAGGTCGTGCGCTATGTCATCGATCTCAAGCGTGTCATCCAACGAAAACTGATCATGGCCATCGGCGACGGTCATGTCGAAGTCGACGGCAAAATCATCTATACCGCGAAAGATCTGCGCGTGGGCCTGTTCCAGCCCGGCGAAATGGCCTGATCGAGGAGTTCTATCATGCGTCGTGTCGTTATCACCGGTCTCGGTGTGATCTCTGCGATTGGCAATAATGCCGAGGAAGTCACCCAGTCCCTGCGCGAGGGCAAGAGCGGTATTGGCCGCATGGATGACTTCGCCAAATATGGCTTCAAATGTCAGGTTGGCGGCAAGCCGACCGTCGATCCGGCCGAGCATGTCGACAAGCGCGTCTACCGCTTCATGTCGGAAGGGGCCGGCTGGAATTACATGGCGATGGAGCAAGCCATTGCCGATGCCGGCCTGCCGGAAGACGACATCTCGAATATCCGCACCGGCATCATCATGGGCTCCGGCGGTCCGTCCGCTGGCACTATTGTCAACGCCGCTGACGTCACCCGCGAAAAGGGCCCGCGCCGTATCGGACCGTTTGCCGTTCCCAAGGCGATGAGCTCGACCGCTTCGGCAACGCTGGCCACGCCGTTCAAGATTCTCGGCGTGAATTATTCCATCACTTCCGCCTGCACGACCTCGCTGCATTGTATCGGCGCGGCTGCCGAGCAGATCCAGTGGGGCAAACAGGACGTCATGTTTGCCGGCGGCTGTGAGGAGATCCACTGGGCTCTTTCGAACCTGTTCGACGCCATGGGCGCGATGTCGACCAAGTATAACGACACGCCGGAGCAGGCGTCGCGCGCCTTCGACAAGGACCGTGACGGTTTCGTCGGCGGTGCCGGCGCGGGCGTTGTGATCCTGGAAGAATACGAGCGCGCCAAGAAGCGCGGCGCACCGATCTATGCCGAGATCACCGGCTATGGCGCCACCTCGGACGGTTACGACATGGTCGCCCCGTCCGGCGAGGGTGCCGTACGCTCTATGAAGCTGGCGATGGAAACGGCCGGTTCGGACATCGACTATCTCAACCCGCACGCCACCGCGACGCCGGTCGGCGACATCAAGGAGATGGAAGCGGTCAAGGAAGTCTTCGGCGACAAGGCCCCGATGATCTCCGGCACCAAGTCTATGAGCGGCCACGCTCTCGGCGCCGCTGGCGTTCACGAGGCGATCTACACGCTGTTGATGATGAAGAACGGCTTCGTGGCCCCGTCGATCAACGTCTTCGACATGGACCCGGATATCGCCGCGCTGAACTTGCCGATCGTTACCGAAACGCGTGAGGCCGAGATCAAGACGGCGATGTCGAACTCCTTCGGCTTCGGCGGCACCAACGGCACTGTCGTTTTCCAGAAAGTCTAACACCACAAACGTCAAACGAGGGGGAACACCCATGGCGGACACGGTATTTCCAGCAGGCGAGCTGATGAAGGGCAAGCGCGGGCTTGTCATGGGCGTCGCAAACAAGAATTCCATTGCCTGGGGGATCGCCCAGCAATTGGCGGCGCAGGGCGCTGAGCTGGCCTTCTCCTACCAGGACGAGGCGCTGGAGCGCCGGGTGCGTCCGCTGGTCGAGGGACTGGGCGGCGATACGTTCATGATCCAGGCCGATGTGACCAATGACGAGTCCATGGACGCCTGCTTCAAGCAGATCGAAGAGAAGTGGGGCAAGATGGACTTCCTCGTCCACGCCATCGCTTTCGCCGGCAAGGACGAACTGGTCGGCTCCTTCACCGAGAACACCACCCGTGAGGGCTGGCGCCGGGCGATGGAAATCTCGGCCTTCTCCTTTGTCGATGCCGGCAAGCGGGCCAGCCATCTGATGAATGAGGGCGGCTCCATGGTGACGCTGACCTATCTCGGCTCCGAGCGTGTTGTGCCGTCCTACAATGTTATGGGCGTGGCCAAGGCGGCCCTGGAGGCCTCCACGCGCTATATGGCCCGCGACCTCGGTCCGCAAGGCATCCGCGTCAACGCGTTGTCCGCCGGCCCGATGCGGACCCTGGCCATGGCGGGCATTTCCGGCGGCAAATCGCTGATGAAGACCGGCCGGGACTGGTCGATGATGAAGGAAGACACACGCATGGAAGGCGTTGCCGGCGCTGCGCTCTACCTTCTGTCGGACCTCGGTCACTCCTGCACGGGCGAGACCCTGCACGTCGACGCGGGCTTCCACGCGGTGGCGGTCCCGTCGATGGACGAGGACTAGCGAATACAAGAGTTTTCAGAAGCCCCGCTGGAGTCTGCTCCAGCGGGGCTTTTTTATGCCCTAGGACCTGTTCGTCTCCATAAAAGCACACACCGCCTCTGAATAATCCCAACCAGAACATTCTTCAGGTTTTAGCGTTGCCGCTTCCGGGAAAACTCGCTAGCGGTGGAAGTGTCGGGGGTCGCTTCAGGCGACCAATTTGGGAACAGGAACACAATCATGAAACATATGCTACTTGCGAGTACGGCCAGCGCCATGGTGCTGGCGGCTGCCGCAATGCCGGCTTTCGCCGATGATGATCGCATCACGGCACTGGAAGCCCGCATCGAACAACTCGAGCAAACCAACGCCCAGCTGCTGCACTATCTTGAAGCACTGACCGCTGAGAACGGCATTGTCGTTGAGCACGAAGTCGAGACGGAAATGCATGATGGTCACGTCCGCGAGGAACGCCATGTCGTCGTCGCGATCGACCGGGATGGTGACGCGTCTGGCGCGACCCAGGTCCACGTCATCGACAATGCCGGATCTGACGGCCTGGTGGGTCTCAATTCGGAGTACACCTATGCCATTCTCGATCACGCCGAGGGCTCAAACACCCGTCAGCTGACGCAGCTGCGCGCCATTCAGGACGGCGAGCTCAACAACCGCGTTACCTTCGGTGGTGCGATCACGGCCCTGGCCAATTATCAGACCAGTAATTCGGACTCCAAGTTCAGCTGGCTGACACGCAATCCGACCTCCGCCAATCAGATCGGAGATGAGGTTTCAGAGCTGGTCGTGCATTCGGCCCAGCTGCAGACCACGGCGCGCTTCACGGACAACATCACCGGCTTCATGGAGCTGTTGTATAATCCGGAGCAGAGCTTCGGGTCCGGAACGATTACCGATCTCAACCGGAATCAGGTCCAGGTGCGCCGGGCCTATGTGCTCTGGGGCAATCTTGACGAGAGCCCCTGGTATGGTGCGATCGGTAAGATGGATACGCCGTTCGGCCTCAATGACACGGTCAGCCCGTTCACCAACTCTACCGTCTGGCACTCCTTCGCCGGCCTCGCTTACGGCGGCACGGTTGGATACTTCGATAACGGCTTCCACGTCCGGGCCATGGCAATCCAGGGTGGGGCTCAGTTCCGCGCTGCGAATGCATCGGTTGAAGGCACCAATGTTCCATCGCGCGTCAACAATTACGCCGTTGACGCAAACTATACCGGCGACATCGGCGGTGATGGCGAATTCCTGGTCGGTGCCAGCTATCAGCACGGCAGCCCCTATTGTCAGGAATACCCGATCTTCCACTTCAATCCGTGCGACGACAACAACCCGGCATACTCCGTCTACAGCCGGGTCGATCTCGGCAACCTTCGCTTGATCGGCGAATATGCCCGCACGACCGAAGAATGGCCCGGCACCGCGGTTCCGGACCCAACCAACCCGCTTTCCGTCTTTGATGCGGTCGAAACCACGTCCTGGGGCTTTGGCGGCCGTTACGCCTTCGACATTGGGCAGGACTCGCCCTTCTACCTCTCCGGAGAGTTCTCCACCTTTGTCGCCGGTGATGACGGCGCACCGTGGGAACGCCAGAATCAGTGGGTTCTGGGCGGCTCCTATTTCGTCACCCCGAGCGTCAATATCTTCGGCGAACTGATCCGGGCTGACGGCTTTGCCCCGCTCAACTTCCTGTCCGGCGGCAATTTCCCCGATGGTTCGACCTGGTCTGAGCGTGATGCCCAGACCGATGTCATTACCCTCGGCATCCAGGCCGCGTTCTAAGAAGCGGTCACAGCCAAAGAACAAACCCCGCCGGAGCCAACTCCGGCGGGGTTTTCTTTTTCATAGTATGGCGAGAGGTCTACTCTGCCTCCTCTCCACTTGCTCCATCAACGCGCGGGTCGTCTTCCGGTTTCACCCAGCGATCGAGCCATTCAATGCTCTCCGCGAGCACATGAAGGACACTCTCGCGCGCCCGGTAACCGTGGCTTTCATAGGGCAGCATGACCAGCCGAGCGGTACCCGCATTACCCTTGACCGCCGCATACATGCGCTCCGACTGCATCGGGAAAGTCCCCGAATTATTGTCGATCTGACCGTGAATCATGAGCATCGGCTCATTGATATTGTCAGCATGCATGAAGGGCGAGAGCTCGAAATACACTTCGGGTGCCTGCCAGAAAGTCCGGCGTTCGGCCTGGAAGCCAAACGGGGTCAGGGTCCGGTTATAGGCTCCCGAGCGGGCGATGCCGGCGCGGAAAATATCACTCGCCGCCAGCAGATGCGCCGTCATGAAGGCGCCATAGGAGTGGCCGGCAATCGCCAAGCGTTCGCCATCACCAAATCCCATCTCAACCGAGATATCGCGAGCGGCCTCGGCCGATAGGACCAGCTGTTCGATGAAGCTGTCATTCACCGTTTCCGGATCATCACCGACAATCGGCATGGTGGCGTTTTCCAGCAACGCATAGCCCTGGGTCACCAGGAAGCGCGGGCTGGTACCGGCAACACGGGTGAACATGTAGGGCGACCCCCGGACCTGGCCGGCAGTCGCGGCATCGTTGAACTCGCGCGGATAGGCCCAGACGAGCACCGGCAGTGTGTCGCCTTCCTCGTAATCAGCCGGCAGGTAGAGCGTAGCAGAAAGCGGCACCCCGTCCTCACGCTCATAGGTAATCAGCTGACGCGAGATATCATTGAGCTGCGGGTGTGGATTGGCAAAGTCCGTGACCTGCTCGACCTCGCCATTACTGTGGTGGCGCACATTCGGCGGCGTGACAGGATTCTGCCAGGAAGTCAGGAAGCTCGAGCCGTCCGAGGAGGTCAGGCCGATCACTTCTTCATAATTCTCGCCACTACTGCGCCAGACCTCTTCCGTCTCCAACGTCTCGAAATTCATCCGCGACAGGAAGGGGCGGTCGCCATCGGGTGTCGCGCCATCGCCCGCGAAAAAGATATGGCCATCCTCAATCCCGATGACCGATTGCCCGAACGCGTTGCGAACCCGCAGCGGGGTGCCCGGATCGGCATAGGCGTTCTGGATATTGCGCTCTTGCGCCAGCCGGGGCTCAGCATCGGGATTATCGAAATCGACAATCCACTGGCGCACGACACGGGTGTCCCGGTCATACTCGACAGCCATGCCGATACCCGGCTCGGAGGTGAAATCCGCGCCGTAAAAGCGATCTTCGGTGCGAAGCACTTCTACCGGCTCGCCATTGAACGGCGCGTCCAGTGACCAGACGCTGTCGCGCTGATCGGCTTCGGCACGCGGATCACCGCCATCAAGCGCCTCAGCCCAGATCAGCCGGGCTGGATGCGAAGCCTGCCAGGCAATACTGCGGCGGCCGGTGACAACGCCACCGATAGGTACATTATCGGCCAGCGGCTGGGTCGCGATTTCGGCGACCTCATTACCGTCCATGTCCAGTACAGCCGTCCGGTCCGGGAAGCGGGACCAGGGCACGATATAGGAGAAGGGCTCAACCAGCTCACCGATCAGGATGTAGTCGCCACCCGGGGCCGGCTCGGCAGAGTAATACAAACCCGGCCCGCCGATCTCGCGAATGCGGCGGCCATTGACCGGTACAACCGCCAACTGCGAGCTGGCCAGCCAGCTGAACAGGGCAGCATCGGTCTCATCCTTGAGTAGGTCCTGATAGGTCCGCACCGGAGCCTCATAGCCGGAGGCCTCCTGGATTACCGGACCGGCTGGTACGCGCGGGCGTTCCGGCATCGAGCCGCGATCCGGGTCGACCAGCGTGACCAGCAGGCTTTCGCCATCCGGCATCCACTCAAACGGGGTGAAGACCGCGTTGATGCCCTCATCAACGAGCTCGCGCGCCCGGGCGCGCTCGACATCGACCACCCAAAGGCTGAGTTGGTCATTACGCGTCATCACAAAGGCGATATGCGAACCATTAGCGGACCAGGAGACGTTGGAAATCCCGCCATCCGGCAACCGGATGTCCCGCTCGTCTCCACTCTCAAGATCCATCAAGCTCAAACCGATGATCGACCGGGGGCCGTGACGGCCATTGGTGGCCGCATCCAACCGCATGCCGGCCAGCCGTTCCATCGGCCGCGCCATCTCCGCAACCGGGGGCAGGCTTTCGCGGTGCATCAGCAAAAGCGTGTCCCGCGACGGAGAGAGTGACGTCCAGGGCGAGGGCGCCGCGTCCACAATATCGACGATATCCTGTGGCGGCAGACGGTAGCCTTCCTGCGCCAGGACCGGCGCTGCCACGAAGACAGCAGCTGTGGTCACGCCAAGCATCACAGCCCGGATAGAATTGCGGATCGGCATCAATAACTCCCCTTGTACCTCATCAGCTCAAACTAGCTTTTTCGGCACGCGGGTCGAGCGTTCAAATCTTAGAAATCGTTAAAGATAGACCCAGCCCGTCAGACTGAGGCGGCGGCCCATGGCGAAGGTCGAGACCTGCTGCACGGCATGGGCTTGCGGCACGAGGAACACATTGAGCGTGTTGAAGCGCGGCAGGAAGGCCTGCTCGACATCGCCCCGCTCATCGAAAAAGGCCAGATGCCCGCCCCAATCGGTTTTCCAGTCCTTGCTCAGATTGAGCACATAGGCGGCAACCCGGTGCCGGCTTTCATGAATGTCATCATGCTCGGTCAGGAAATGCCCGGAGCTGTAGGAGGTGCAGAACACGTCCGCATGGGTCAGTCCCGCCGTCCCGGTCAATGTTTTCATGAAGTCGAGCCAGACCGGCCCATTGCAGAACTCGTGAAACGCATGCAGCGGATGACCGGGATTCTCACCCCGCTTGATGGCGCTCGAGATCGCGTATTGCATGAAGCAATACTGGAAGTTCCCGCTTCCGGCGCTGCGATTGATCTGGGCGAACAGGGCCTGCTGTTGCTGGGGCGGCAGGCGCTGGACTTCCGCCAGGGCCGCCTCGACGCCCTGCCCTTTTTCATTATAGGCCAGGAACCAGTTCTGATTGGCGGCGATCTCGGCCAGGATGGCCTCAGCCGAGGCTGGGGTCAGGATATTCTCGATCTGCAGCCGGCGATTGGCCACCAGGGTCTGACCCAGCTCGGCGGCATCCAGTCCATCATTGATCTCGATCTGCACGCTCTTGAGCCCCCTGCTGCCATGCTGTGGGGAGGCTAGGCTGGAGCCCGGCAAGAATAAAGCCCCGCGGACAGGTCCGGCGGGGCTTTGAGACGCTTCGCTAGTCCGGTTTCACGGTGCGGGTTCTTTCGTAGGCGTGGCGGCGGCCCCGACGCTGGTCCTGACCAGCTTCAATCCCATAACCGGTCTGAGAACCGGTATCCGGCGCACCCCTTCATATCCGGCGGCACAGCCAATAACCGTGATGGCGACCAGCAGGGCGAACTCGCTCCACGCACCCAGACCGACAGGGGTGAGGGCATAGCCCGCCACGACGATAATGGTCTGGTGCAGGATGTAGTACGGGAAGATCGCCTCGGTGAGATAACGGCGTACCGGTCCGTCGCCCTTGAGAAAGCGTCGGGCCAGTCCCACCAGGGTCAGGATGATCGCCCACGTGTAGACGATACGGTCGATGCGGGCGATCCACACCAGGACCTCGTTCGATGCGATCCGGTCCCAATCCGAATAACACCAGAGCAGGAAAGCGAAGGACGCAAGCGTCACCGCTCCGACGACAGGCAAGAGCTTGTCGACCGCGCGCCAGACCCCCTCATTCTTGGCCATGAAATAGCCAAGCAGGACCATGCTCAGCGACTGGGCGTGATTGGCCCAGTCATTGAACAGGTCATGCGTGGTCGGGAAAGACGGGACGAGACTGAAACGGATCGCCAGCAACGGCACCAAAGGCAGCAGAAGCAAGACGATGGACGTCGCCGCATTGTGCGCCAGGAAGCGTCCGAGACCGAGCATGGACTGGCTGTCAGCCAGGGCGCGCAGGATCGGGAACAAGGGCGCCAGAAGCAGGGAATAGACGAAGAGGTAGACCACATACCAAAGATGGTTCCAGGTCGGTGTATGGACGGACCAGGGCCCGCCCCACTCGCCCGCATAACTGCGATAGAAGGCGCCTAAACCGGCTTCGATCTCACCTCCGGAGCGCAGCTCGACATAGGTTTGCGGCGCCACGATCACGTACATGCCGAACAGGATGACCGGGAATAGGCGCCAGCTCCGGTCAGCGGCGAAGCGGGCAGAACCCAGCTTGTCCGACAGGAACCGGATGGCGACCCCGGAGACGAAGAAGAGAAGCGGCAGGCGCCAGGGGCTGGAGAGCCACATCAGCGGCTCCATGGCATCATTGGCGTTGATGCTCTTGGCGTGCCAGTCCTCCGTGTTGAAGAACATGCCGATGTGATAGAAAATCAGCAGGCCGAAGGCGATGATCCTCAACCAGTCCAGATCATGTCGCCGCGTAAAAACAGCGCTGGGATTCACTTCGCTTCCGCCACTCATTTCAATCTCCATGCTAGGCCTGCACAGGCTGTACGGAAGCCTTCACCGAGCCCAGCGACACGGGCTAGCCAGCGGGTCGGCGGGATAACCGTCTGCGCTTTAGGGATGAATGGCGGCGCTCGGGGCCGAGCGGCAGTGACGGGACTTGCGCGCAGAAAAGCCTCGGGCATGATCGGGCCATGAGCCACCAGCAAATCGATCGAGAAACCCGGGCCGAACGCGTGATCGCCCGCGGTGCAATGGTGATGATCGCCACGTTGATGATCGCCAACTACATCGTCAATTCGACCTCGATCCAGATGGAAGCCGAGCGAGCGGGACGCGAGATCGATGCACTCCAGCCCTGGTTCATCGAAGGGACCAGCATGGCGCTGATCCTGGCGTTGATGCCAGCGCTTGTCTGGCTGGAAAGGCGTTACCCCCTGGTCACCGGGAACTGGGCCGCGGCGCTCCCATTCCACGCGGCCGGGCTGCTGGTCTTCAGCATCCTTCATGTCGGCATGATGGGGTTGCTCCGGGAAACTCTGCATCCCATCCTGTTCGACCGGCCCTATGTCTTCTTCAACAACCCGGTCGAAGTCTTCCTCTACGAATTGCGCAAGGATGCGCTGACCTACTCGGTTCAGATCCTCACCCTGTCCGGCTTTCGCATAGTGGAATGGGCACGGATGGATGCGGAGGCGGCCCGCGAGGAAGCCCGCCGGACCCACCGCCTCACGCTCAAATGCGGGGGCCGTACCCTGCTTGTGGAGGCCGACGCCTTCCAGACCGCCAAGGCCGCCGGCAATTATGTCGAGCTGACCCTTGCCAGCGGCGAGCAAATGGCGCGCATGACCCTGTCGGAACTGGAACGGCAATTGCGCGAGGCCGGCGTGGATGCGGTCCGGGTTCACAGGTCCTGGCTGGTCAATCGCAGCCTGATTACCGAGATCACGCCCACTGGCGAAGGCGACGTCACCCTGACGCTGTCGACGGGCGCCCGTATCCCGGGAAGCCGGCGCTACCGTGAGAAGCTGGCGGCCTGACCGGCATACCCCATACTCACCCTCGCAGATAGCGCGTCGTAGGCGATCCGTTCCGGACAAAGAAAAGCCCCGCCAGCGCATGCCGGCGGGGCTTTGATCGTTCAGGAATGAACCCGGGACTTAAGCCTCGGCCTCTTCTTCCTTCTTGACCTCTTCGCCAGTTTCCTGGTCGACGACTTTCATCGACAGGCGAACCTTGCCGCGGTCATCGAAGCCGAGGAGTTTGACGTAAACTTCCTGGCCTTCTTCAACCACGTCAGACGGATGCTTCACGCGCTCATTCTTCATCTGAGAGACGTGCACGAGGCCGTCTTTGGGACCGAAGAAGTTCACGAAGGCACCGAAGTCCATGACCTTGACGACTTTACCCTTGTAGATCACGCCTTCTTCCGGCTCTGCCGTCAGACCGTGGATCCAGTCGCGAGCAGCCTTGATCGACGCGGCATCCGAAGAGGCGATCTTAATCACGCCATCGTCATTGACGTCGAGCTTGGCGCCCGTGGTTTCAACGATCTCGCGGATCACCTTGCCACCGGAACCGATCACGTCGCGGATCTTGTCGACCGGGATCTGCATGGTCTCGATACGCGGTGCAAACTCGCCGAGTTCATCGCGCGCCGTGTCGAGCGCCTTGGCCATCTCGTCGAGGATGTGCATCCGGCCACCCTTGGCCTGCTCGAGAGCAGTTTCCATGATGTCCTTGGTGATGCCCGCGATCTTGATGTCCATCTGCAGCGAGGTAACGCCTTCAGAGGTACCGGCGACCTTGAAGTCCATATCGCCGAGATGATCCTCGTCACCGAGGATGTCGGACAGAACGGCAACGCCGTCCGGATCCTTGATCAGGCCCATGGCAATACCGGACACCGGGCGGGTGATCGGCACACCGGCATCCATCATCGCCAGGGATGCACCGCAAACCGTCGCCATGGAGGACGAACCGTTGGACTCGGTGATCTCGGACACGAGACGGATGGTGTAGGGGAAGTCTTCCGCACCCGGGATAACGGCACGAACCGCACGCCAGGCCAGCTTACCGTGGCCGATTTCGCGGCGGCCCGGAGCCAGGCGGAAGGAGGTTTCACCGACGGAGTAGGGCGGGAAGTTGTAGTGGAGCATGAAGCGCTCCTTGTACGTTCCCGTCAGATCGTCGATGAACTGCTCGTCTTCACCGGTGCCGAGCGTGGCCACGACCATGCCCTGGGTTTCACCACGGGTGAACAGGGCCGAACCGTGCGTACGCGGCAGGATGCCAGCCTCGGCGACGATCGAGCGAACCTGATCAAGCGAGCGGCCGTCAATGCGCTTGCCGGTCTTGATGATGCCGCCGCGAACCACGGAAGCTTCAACCGACTTGAGCACGTCCTTGAGCACCGTCTCTTCGATGCCGTCCGGATTTTCCTCGGTCTGCAGCAGAGCTGCGACAGCCTTTTCCTTCGCCGCGCCGACCGCTGCGTAACGCTCGGTCTTCTCGGTGATGGTGTAGGCCTGAGCAATCTCGTCACCGACGAGCTCGCGAACCTTGGCTTCTTCAGCAGAATGATCGGCCGGCTGGTAGTCCCACGGCTCTTTCGCCGCTTTCTCAGCCAGGCGAATGATGGCGTCGAGCACCGGCTGGAACGCCTCGTGACCGGCGACCACAGCACCGAGCATGACCTCCTCGGACAGCTCTTTGGCTTCCGATTCCACCATCATCACGGCGTCTTGCGTACCGGCAACAACCAGGTCCAGAGCGCTTTCCTGCATCTCGTCGACCTGCGGGTTGATGACATACTCGCCATCGATATAACCCACGCGCGCAGCGCCGATCGGGCCCATGAAGGGCAGGCCCGACAGGCAAAGTGCCGCGGACGCGCCGACCATGCCGACGATATCCGGGTCATTTTCCATGTCGTGGGACAGGACGGTGATCATCACCTGGACTTCGTTTTTGAAGCCCTTGACGAACAGCGGGCGGATCGGACGGTCGATCAGACGCGAGGTCAGCGTCTCTTTCTCGGTCGGACGACCTTCACGCTTGAAAAAACCGCCAGGAATCTTACCGGCGGCGAAGTATTTCTCTTGATAGTTGACGGTCAGCGGGAAGAAATCAGCACCCGGCTTGACCTGCTTGACGCCGACGGCGGTGGCGAGAACCGTAGTCTCGCCATAGGTCACCATGACCGCGCCGTCTGCTTGCCGGGCGACCCGCCCGGTTTCGAGAGTAAGCGGGCGTCCCGCCCACTCAATCGTTTCTTTCTGGATATCGAACATATCGTCTTTCGTACGGATAGTGTCGCGGATTAACGGCGCAGACCGAGTTTCTCGATCAGAGCCTTGTAGCGCGCCTCATCCTTCTTCTTCACATAGTCGAGAAGACGGCGGCGCTGAGAGACCATTTTAAGAAGGCCGCGACGGGAGTGGTTGTCCTTCTTGTGGGTCTTGAAGTGTTCGGTAAGGTTGGCAATCCGCTCAGAGAGGATTGCGACCTGGACTTCCGGCGAACCGGTATCGGCATTGCCACGGGCATGCTCGGAAATGAGTGCGCTTTTGCGCTCAGGCGTAATCGACATCGTATGCTCCTGTATGTCGTATCGCCCCTTTACGGGGTCATGTTAAAAACGCGCGAGGGCTGGAATTTTCCCGCCTTCGCATCGCCCAATGCCACTGCCTGCCCGTTGTGTTCCGCCAGAACCAGAAAGGTGCAATCCTTACCCGCTACGGTGAGCGGGCGGCGTTGCTCCTTGAGCTCTTGCGCTAGACGCGGGAGCAGGACGATCGAGCGACCCTGCTTCAATTGGAAGGCTTCCTCCTCGGATACGGCCAGCACCGGGATGTCGTCCAGTGCGGTCTGAACCGGGAGCAGAGCTTCCGAAGCGGCGCCCTTATGCGCCATTTCTTTCAAGACGTCCAGCTTTGTGGACTCTGATTCCTCAAACGCACCAACGAGGGTCCGCCGCAGTTCGGCGATATGCCCCTCCGTGCCCAAGGCGTAAGCGACATCGCGAGCCAGCGAACGCACATAAACGCCCTTGCCGCAACGCATCTCAAACTCCGCATGATCGGTATCGGGACAACCGACGAGCTCCAGGCTGTCGACATAGACGCGACGGGCTTCCAGCTCGACGGTTTCTCCATCACGCGCCAGATCATACGCCCGCTCGCCATCCACCTTGATCGCCGAGAAAACTGGCGGAATCTGGTCAATTTCTCCGATGAAGTCGGCCAGTGCGGCCTTGATCTCGTCTTCTTTGGGACGCTGGTCGGATGTGGCCACCACCTCCCCTTCGCGATCCAGCGTATCGGTCCGCGCGCCCCAGCTGATGGTGAAGCGGTAGACCTTCTCCCCGTCCATGGCGAAGGGAACCGTCTTGGTCGCCTCCCCCAGGGCAATCGGCAGAATACCCGTGGCCAGCGGATCCAGCGTGCCGGCATGACCAGCCTTTTTGGCGTTGAACACCCGCCGGACCGCCGAGACGGCCTGGGTTGATGTCATGTCGAGCGGTTTGTCGAGAACTATCCAGCCATGGATGTCCTCACCCTTGCGGCGTCGGGCCATTTTCTACTCCTCTGGCTCCGGGGGTCGGACCCGGTCGCGGGAAAGCGGGGGTCCTAAGCCAAGGCCGAAGATCGCGCAAGTCCGCTTCGACACGCTATTGAATGCGCATCGAATCCATACTTGAATTCCCATCCACCCCGGAGCCCGGCCCTTATGCGACACGCTTACATCCTTCTGGCCCTGATGCTGGTTTTCACGCCCTCCGTCAGCGCCCAGACCGCGGACTACACAGCCCGTCTGGAGCGCCATCTGGGGCCGCTGGCGCAAGGTCGTGATTTCTCTGGCATTGTCGGGGTTAGCCGGGGCGATCAATTGCTGGCCTATGTGCGGCTCGGCCACAGCAGCTGGGAGGATCAGGTCGCGTTTGACCCGGCCACTCGCTTCCATGCCGGCGAGGTCACCGGACTTCTCGTGCACGCGGTGATCCAGGAATTGGTGGAAGACGGAGTGCTGGACCCCGCTACACCCATCCAGAGCTATCTGCACGAATTCGATGGTCAGGCCGAACTGCCCATAAGCGCCTTGCTGAGCCACCAATCAGGGCTGACCGGAGAGCTCAACCAGGAAGAGCTGCGAAGCTTGCGCTCGGACGATATTGTCGCCTGGGTGCGCGACCATACTCCGCTCACCGCGGGGCCGCATGACACGCAGCCCTCCGGCCTCAATCACGCCTTGCTGGTCGCCATCGCCGAGCGCGCCGGACGCGGCAGCTTCGAGACACTCACAGCGCTTCATGTCCTGAGCCCGGCGGGACTCACCAGCACATCTGTGTCTCGAGGAGAGGTCATCGGTGCAGCGCCGGTCTATCAGCCCGGCCCCGCCCCGCTCGAACTTGTCCGTCGCCCGACACCCACGGCGCTGCCGGGTTCCGGTGGGCTGATGACCAGCGTGGACGACATGCTCGCACTGGGCCGCTCCGTGGCCCGGCGCGAGATTGACCTGTTCAATGATGATGGCTCCTTGCGTCCGCCCGCCCGCCTGGCGCGTTTCGGAGAGGAACCCCTGTATGTGCTTGGGTCCGGACTGAACCTGATCATGATCATTCCGGGCCAGGATCTCGTTGTCGCCTATGCCGGGAATATCGATAGCTACCCGAGCGCGGAAATCCTCCCCCTGCTGGCCACCGCCATGCTCGACGAAGCGGCAGCTGCACCGCTCGCGCGGCCAGGCTCAACAGCCCTGACCAACCAGATTGATGCAGCCGGGCAGTATCTCTCCCCCGATCTGGGGCCGGTACGGATCGAAGCCGGAACGCTGGGAATGGCCGTTATCATTGAAGCGACAGGGGAACGGCAATTCCTTTCACCGGTTGGCGAAGACCAGTTACTCTGGCGTCAGTTCAATACGCAGCTGACCCTGGACAAGAATGAAATGGGGCAGGTCACAGGGCTCACAGCCACGCGACGGCCCTTGACCCGCGGCGAGGAGCGCTTTGACATTCCGCGCCTCGATCTGCCGGATCAGGCCGCAGACGCGACGGCGCCGGACTAATCGTCCTCGCCGTCGAGGTCCTGCTTGACCTCGGGCCGGGCCAGCAATTGATCGACCTGGCTTGCCGTGTCGAAACTGTTGTCGGCATGAAAGTGGAGCTCCGGCGTGAACTTCATGTCAATCTCGCGACCCAAACGCCCTCGCAGAAAGCCTGCCGTCTTGTTCAAAGCCGCTGCAAGCGCCTTGGCATCACCGCCGCCGAGCGGGGCGACATAGACCTTGGCGCTGCGCAGGTCCGGGCTCGGCCGGACTTCGGTTACCGAGATCATGACGCTTTCCAGCGCCGGGTCGCGGAACCCCTCCCGTGCAAGAATATCGACCAGGGCATGACGGACCAGCTCGCCAGCGCGTAATTGCCGCTGCGAGGGACCTTTGCTCTCATTGAAGCGCTTGGAACCCATATCGATACCTTCCATGCAACAGGGCGCGCGGGTGTACGCCCTTCACGCGCGAGAGGCAAGGCCGCCCCATGCTCCGATTTCGTCCCACCAGCACATCCCGTTCGTCACAAAACACCCGGAGACCTCTTTTTTCCAGTGCTTGGGATACTTATTCGAGGGTCAGACTTTGAAACGGTTGAGCCCGACATGCGCCCTGTACTTCTGACATCCGCGACCCTTGCCCTGACCCTGCTCAGCACCCCGCCCACCCTCGCGGACGATGACCCGGTTGCCTTGGCTCAAGCCTATATCCATGCCTACGAGGCTCAGGACTTCGACGCCATGCTGGACTTCATGGCGGATGAGATGGTCTTCATTGATCCGACCTCATTCGACCTCGTGCATGTTAGCGAGGCCGCAAACTGGACCGGGCCGGATGCGATCATCTCGGGCATCTCGGCCTGGAATATCCATAGCGGGGACTATCGCATCGAGCGCATCTACGAAGCCGCCGGGCGGGTCATCTTTGATGGCGCATTCGATGCCCGTATGGCCACCCCCGACGGCTTCCGGACCTTCCGCTACCCGATCGTCACCATCATCACGATCGAGGACGGACAGGTCATCGAACACCGCGATTACACCGGTCTCAATGATGTCATTGAAGTGACCGCCGCATCAGAGGATTTGGAGCTGCCGTCCGGCACTCCATAAGGAACAGGGTCGCATTCGACCAAATACCAGCCCGAGCACTCCGGTGGGGTGCGGCCCTGAACCCTTTCCACAAGCATTCATTGCCCGCGGAGTGTCCCCCCTCAAGACGCCTTCGACTTGAGAATACCGCAGGCATGAAAAAGGGCGGCCCGGTCAACCGGGCCGCCCTGTTTTTTCGATCATGAGCCGGGATTAGTCTTCCAGCTTCCGGGCGACTTCAACAACGTCGAAGCACTCGATGAGATCACCCTTCTGGATGTCATCATAGTTCTCGAACGCCATACCGCATTCGGTGCCGGCGCGGACTTCGGGAACCTCGTCCTTGAAGCGCTTGAGCGTTTTCAGCTCGCCTTCGTGGATCACGGTATCGTCGCGCAGCAGGCGGACACCACAGCCACGCTTGACGACGCCTTCGGTGACGCGGCAACCGCCGACCTTGCCCACCTTGGTGATGTTGAAGACCTCGAGGATCTCGGCGTAACCGATGAAGTCCTCGCGCTTCTCGGGCGCCAGCATGCCTTCCATCGTTCCGCGAACGTCATCAATGACGTCATAGATGACCGAGTAATAGCGGATCTCGACACCTTCAGCCTCGGCCAGTTCACGCGCCTGCTTATTGGCACGGACGTTAAAGGCGAAGATCGGAGCGCCGGACGAGCGGGCCAGAAGGACGTCACTCTCATTCACACCGCCCGGGGCAGAGTGGATGACACGAGCACGGACTTCGTCATTGCCGATCTTCTCAAGCGACTGCTTGATCGCTTCGGCAGACCCCTGCACGTCGGATTTCACCAAGATCGGCATTTCCTGAACCTGGTCCTGCTTCAGGCGCGCCATCATCTGCTCGAGCGAAGCACCCGGACCCGAGACCACACCGCTCGCATCACGCTGTTTGCGCTGACGGTATTCGGCGATCTCGCGGGCACGTGCTTCGCTTTCGACGACAGCGAAGACTTCGCCCGGCTCCGGCGCACCATCAAGGCCGAGAATTTCGGCCGGAACGGACGGACCGGCTTCGGTCAGCTGCTGGCCGCGCTCATTGGTCAGAGCGCGCACCTTGCCCCACTGGGAGCCGGCAACCACGATATCGCCCCGCTGCAGCGTACCGCGACGGACAAGAACGGTGGCGACCGGGCCACGCCCTTTGTCGACCTGGCTCTCGATCACGACGCCTTCGGCATCACGTTCCGGATTAGCCTTGAGGTCGAGCAGTTCAGACTGCAGCGTGATCGCTTCAGTCAGCTCGTCGAGCCCCATGCGCTTGAGCGCGGAGACATTGACGGACTGGGTCTCACCGGACATTGCCTCAACAATGATCTCGTGCTGCAGCAGGTCGGTCAGCACCCGGTTCGGATCGCTGTCTTCCTTGTCGCACTTGTTCACCGCAACAATGATCGGCGTACCGGCCGCCTTGGCGTGGTTAATCGCCTCAATGGTCTGCGGCATGACGGAGTCATCGGCCGCGACGACGAGGATAACGATATCGGTCGCTTCCGCACCGCGCGAACGCATGGCGGAGAAGGCCGCGTGCCCCGGCGTATCGAGGAAGGTGATCTTCTCGCCGGATTTCAGCTGCACCTGATAGGCACCGATATGCTGGGTGATGCCGCCCGCCTCGCCGGACACAACGTCGGTCGAACGCAGCGCATCAAGCAGCGAGGTCTTGCCGTGGTCGACATGACCCATGACAGCGACGACCGGAGCGCGGGAAACCTTGCTCTCTTCGGCATCATCCTCGGCGATGAAGCCTTCCTCGACATCAGCCTCGGAGACGCGTTTGACCAGGTGACCAAACTCCTCGACGATCAGCTCGGCCGTGTCAGCGTCGAGCATGTCGTTCTGGCGCACCATCTGACCCTGCTTCATCAAAAGCTTGATCACGTCGATTGCACGCTCGGCCATACGGTTGGCGAGGTCGGACACGGTAATCGCTTCCGGCACGACGACTTCGCGCTGGATCTTGTCAGAGCCCGTACCGGTGTCCTGGCGGCGCTGCTTCTCGCGTTCGCGAGCGCGACGCACGGACGCCAGCGAACGCTGCCGCTCTTCGTCACCGTCGAGAATATTCTGAATCGTCAGCTTGCCGCGACGGCGCGTATCGGTCTTGGCACGCTGCGGCTGCTTGGCAGCGCCGGCGGCATCGCCACCGGTGCGCTTCGACTTGATGCGGCCACCCAGGGCTTCAAGCGGATTGGCCGGCTCGGCCGGCGGCGTCGGCGCGCTGTCGCGGCGGGCCTGCGGCTTGTCACCGGAGGATTTGCGGCGCGGCTCGTCATCACGCTTGTTACGGCGCGCTTCTTCGGCAGCGCGAGCCGCTTCAGCTTCAGCCTTCGCCTGCGCTTCCTCAGCAGCAGCGCGGGCCGCAGCCTCTTCAACTTCACGCTTCTCGCGTTCGCGCTTTTCTTCGAGCGCGCGCTGTTCTTCCTCGGCACGGCGAACGCGGTCGGCTTCCGCCTTTTTCTTTTCCGCATCACGATCGGCCGCTTCAGCGCGAGCCCGTGCGATGGCGCGCTGACGCGCCAGCAGCTCTTCCTCGGACAGGCCGAGCTGACGCGCCTTGGCGGCGAGGCTGGATTCACCGGCCTTGGCTTTGCCGGCCGGAGCCTTCCCCTTGGCTGCGGGCGCCGTCTCCTTGCCAGGTGCGGCGACCCGCTTGCGCTTGGTCTCGACCACAACTGCCTTGGAGCGACCGCGCGCAAAGCTCTGCTGCACGGTTCCAGAGCCGGAACGGTTCAGCGAAAGCGGCCGGCGGCCAGAGGGCTTATTATCGTCTGCGTCGCTCATACGAGCCTTCCAATTCGGCTTTCGTTTCACGTTTCCCCGCGGTAGCCGATCACCACGAAGCCGCACTCTTCAGTCGCAG
>NZ_JASBRW010000045.1 GCF_030149235.1 Maricaulis sp.
AAAGTCATCAGATTTCTTGTCAGCATTGGGCGATCGAGCTCTTTCCGCTTGCCGCTCAGCCGCGCGCCTTGATTGACACGCCTAGCCCCCATCCTTAAGTCAGCTCAAGGTTTCAAAGCAATGCCGGTGTCAGCTTTCGACGGTTTCGTGTTCGGAAGTTCCGCCCCCGGCCCAGACACAGTACGCAAAGCCCGAACTCCATGCTTTCCATAGTCCGCAAACTCTTCGGAACGGCCAATGATCGCACGGTGCGCCAGATGCGCCCGACGGTCGAAAAAATCAACGCGCTCGAGCCGGAGTTCGAAGCGCTCTCCGACGAGGCCCTGAAGGCGAAGACGGACGAGTTCCGCGAACGCCACAAGAATGGCGAAAGCCTGGACAAACTGTTGCCGGAAGCGTTTGCCGCCGTCCGTGAAGGCGCCAAGCGCGCCCTGGGCCTGCGCCCCTATGACGTCCAGCTGATGGGCGGCATGGTGCTGCACCAAGGCTCAATCGCAGAAATGAAGACCGGTGAGGGCAAGACCCTCGTGGCCACCTTGCCGAGCTATCTCAATGCGCTCGCGGGCAAGGGCGTGCATGTCGTCACCGTGAACGATTACCTCGCCAGCCGCGATGCGGAATGGATGGGCAAGGTCTTCACCCAGCTCGGCATGACCACGGGCGTTATCGTCCACGGCCAGACGGATCCGGAGCGCAAGGCGGCCTACGCCTGCGACGTGACCTACGGCACCAATAACGAGCTCGGCTTCGATTATCTGCGCGATAACATGAAGTACTCGCTGGACGAGATGGTCCAGCGCGGCCATGGCTTTGCCATCGTCGACGAGGTCGACTCCATCCTGGTCGATGAAGCGCGTACGCCGCTGATCATCTCCGGCCAGACGGAGGACAAGACCGAGTTCTACAAGACGATCAATGCGATCATGCCGGAACTCGATGAAGAGTGTTACGAGATTGACGAGAAGGCGCGTTCCATCCTCCTGACCGAGGAAGGCAATGAGAAGCTCGAACAGATCCTGCGCGAGCGCGAGCTGCTGGAGAGCGATAACGACCTTTATGACGTCGAGAACGTCATGGTCGTGCACCACTCCAACCAAGCGCTGAAGGCGCACAAACTCTTCCAGCGCGACAAGGATTACATCGTCAAGGACGGCGAAGTGATGCTGATCGACGAGTTCACCGGCCGTATGATGCCGGGCCGCCGCCTGTCGGAAGGCCTGCACCAGGCGATCGAGGCCAAGGAAGGCGTCGAAATCAAGCCGGAGAACCAGACGCTGGCGTCTGTCACCTTCCAGAACTATTTCCGGCTCTACGACAAGCTGGGCGGCATGACCGGCACGGCATCCACCGAGGCCGAGGAATTCCATTCGATCTATGGCCTGGGCGTGGTCGAGATTCCGACCAACAAGCCGATTGCACGGATCGATAATGAGGACGAGGTCTACCGTACCTATGCGGAGAAATACGCCGCCATTATCGACGACATCGTCGATTGCCAGGAACGCGGCCAGCCGGTCCTTGTCGGCACGGTGTCGATCGAAAAGTCCGAACAGCTCTCCCTGCTGCTGAGCGACAAGGCGGCCTTCCGCAAGACGCTGGGCCATCTCTATCCCAAGGACGAGAAAGCCCGCGAAGAGTTCGAGAAAACCGGCCGCCCCGATGCCCGCCTCCTCAACGAGATGATCAAGTTGCTGCCGATCGAGCACCAGGTCCTCAACGCCCGCTATCACGAGCAGGAAGCCGGGATCGTCGCCGAAGCCGGTGTGCCGGGCGCCGTGACCATCGCCACCAACATGGCCGGCCGTGGTACCGATATTCAGCTCGGCGGCAATGTCGACATGCGCGTCAACCAGTGGCTGGCGGAAATGGAAAATGTCGGCAAGACGCCGACCGAGGACGAGATCGCGGCCTATCGCGAGAAAGTCGCGGCCGATGTCGCCGAGAAGAAGCAGAAAGCGCTCGATGCCGGCGGTCTCTATGTCCTCGCCACCGAACGCCATGAAAGCCGCCGTATTGACAACCAGCTGCGTGGCCGTACCGGGCGCCAGGGTGATCCGGGCCGCTCGAAATTCTTCATCTCCGTGCAGGACGACCTCTTGCGCATCTTCGCACCGGAACGCCTTGACGGCATCATGAAGACGCTGGGTATGAAGGAAGGCGAAGCCATCCAGCACCCGTGGATGTCCAAGGCGCTGGAAACCTCACAGAAAAAGGTCGAGCAGCGCAATTTCGATATCCGCAAGAACGTCCTCAAATACGATGACGTGATGAATGATCAGCGCAAGGCGATCTTCGAACAGCGCATTGATTTCATGACCGCCGAAGACGTCTCCGATGTCATCAAGGACATGCGCCACACCACGATCGAGGACATTGTCGTCGCCCATATCCCGCCCAAGGCCTATGCCGACCAGTGGGACACCGAAGGCCTCACCACTGAGGTCAAGGACACGTTCGGGCTTGAGCTTCCCATCGCCGACTGGGCCCAGGAAGAAGGCATTGCCGACGAGGAAATCCGCGAGCGAATCATCGCCGAGACCGACAAGGTCTATGCCGAGAAAGCCGCCAGCGCCGGTCCTGAACTGATGCGCCGGATCGAGAAATCCATCCTGCTGCAGGCCATCGACATCAACTGGCGTGAGCACCTGCAGAACCTCGACGCCATGCGCTCGATGATCGGTCTGCGCTCCTACGCCCAGCGCAATCCGCTAAACGAGTTCAAGACCGAGGCCTTCTCGCTGTTTGAACGCCTGATGGACAATCTGCGTGCGGAAGTCACCCGTCAGCTTATGATGATCCGCTTCGAGCGCGCACCGGCGCCGCCGCCGCAACCGGCTCAGATCCAGGAAACCCATATCGATCCGCGCACCGGCCAGAATGAAATGGCCGGGCCGGACAGCGCTCCCGTGGCCCCGCGCGTCGCGCCGGTCCAGCGCCGCACCTCGGCGCCGGTCGACCCGACCCGTCCGGAAACCTGGGGCCGTGTCCAGCGCAACGCCCCCTGCCCGTGCGGTTCCGGCAAGAAGTACAAGCATTGTCACGGTGCCGTCGCCGGCGCCCCGACCACAGCGGGCGAATGAGCGAGGTCACGCTCAGACCCGCCATTCCGGGCGAGGAGAACTCGCTCTCAGACCTGTGCCTGAAATCCAAGGCCGTGTGGGGCTATGACGCCGACTTCCTGGAATCGGTTGCCCCGTATCTGCGCGTCACCACAGACGCCATCCGCGAAGGCCGCGTCAGCGTCGCCATGAGCGAAGATGGCGAGGTGCTCGGCGTCTGCCAGATCGAGCCCGGCAGCGACAAGGGCACGCTCGACCTTCTCTTCATCTCGCCCACGGCGATCGGCAAGGGCGTCGGCCAGCTCCTGTTCGAACACGCCAAGGACCTGCTCCGCGCCCGCGGCGAGAAGGTCATGACCATCCTCTCCGACCCTTATGCGGAAACCGCCTATCTGCACATGGGTGCGAAGAAGGTCGGGTCGCGACCATCGGAAGTGTTCAAGGGGCGTGAATTGCCCTGGCTCGAGGTTGAGCTTTAGCCCGACACAAGAACGGCCGGTCCCCGCACGGAACCGGCCGTCTGGTACGTCACGTCAAACTGGACGCTAGAAGTCAGTGATCGAGCTGACCGAGACGGAGTTGCCGATCGCGGCCGCCGTCGTCGATACATCACCCGCGATATCGCTGATCGTCGCATTCGCCACAGCGCCAGTATAGGCGTTGTTGAGCTGGCGCGAATTGATTTCGATATCCGCCGTAGCCGGCAGGGTCGAAACGCTCAGGGAGTTGGAGATCGCCGCGGTCGTGCTGGTCACATCACCAGCCACATCATCAACACCGATGTTGGAATAGGCACGCGGGTCGATATTCGTGGTCTGGACATTGTTCAGACGGGCCCAATTCTCGGCTTCGATCTCATAGGAAGCCGAATTGGCGATCGCGGCTGCGGTCAGGGAGACCTCACCGTTGACGTCCTCGATATGCCCGTTCAGCTCGGCCACCGCATCACCGCGGAAGAATTGCTGGTTGGACAGGTTGAGATCATCGCCACCCGCCGTCACAGACAGCGAGTTACCGATGGCCGCCGCAGTCGCGGAGACATCACCGGCAATATCATCGACCCCGACATTGAGATCAGCGTTGAAATTGCCGATTGCGCGCTGGTAGTTGGCGACCGAGTTGTAGCTCGAGGCCTCATTGACGACGACGCTGGCCGAGTTGCCGATCGCCGCCGCGGTTGCCGATACATCCCCGACCACATCGTCGATGTCACTGTTCAGCTCGGCATTGGAACCACGCGTGGTCAATTGCGCATTGCGGATAATCGCATCGCCGGTGATATCGGCGGAGAAGGAGTTATTGATCGCTGCCGCGGTCAACGACACGTCTCCATTGATATCCTCGATGTCCGAATTCAGCTGCGCCCGGGCCTGGGCCCAGTTCGCCTGGACATTATTGATCGTCTGATCCTGGGCAGCAGCCGGACCGGCGCTGGCAATGAGTGCAGCGCCCGTCAGCGCCAGAATTGCCAGAACGGATGCCCCGCCGGCCATGAGGGTTTTGCTCTTCATAAGATGGTCTCCTTCCAGAGCGTGAGTGCCGGACGGCCAATCCGCCGGCCCCTGGGAGGTCGCAAGCTGTGCTCCGCCAGAGCGGGACACGTCCTGTTAGGCTTAACAGCGTCCTAACAGGCTCTATCGAATTCAAAACAAATACGAATTTCACCCGTTAAAAAAACCCGGGCAGGAAATCGTTAAACGATTCAAATTTTGACGCGAAAATTAACCCAAAATTTGGGACAGAATAATTCATCCTGCCCCAGTCCGGCACGCGTCATGGTTTCCATTTCACTAACACGGCACCCTTGGCACACCCCCGCAGGCAAATGAAATAATTGATCTTTCAAGACGGGAATGAAATTATTCAATCTCGCCTGGGAGGCGACAAAATCATTAGAATTTTATTCAAATCGCACGCGTCCTGCGGGAATGTTTAATCCTCATTAAGGTTAACAACACATCCCCAACCCGCCTAACCGGCTGATTTTATTAAAATTGCAGATAAATGGGCCAACCCGGCCCGCCGGCATGGCCTCGCCGTTGCAGCTTGAAGGGCGAAACCGCCCAAACGCTGGAGCGCAAGATGAATATCCGACTTTATATATTAGGCAGCTGTGCCGGCCTCGCCCTCAATGCCGGAGCCGGGGCACAGACCGAGGGCACACCTCAGACCCAGCCCTATGGTCAAACCAGCACCGGATGGTCCCAGCCCTACCAGGCACCGGCTCGGGACGAGAATGGCAACCGGATTGTCATCAACGGTCAGCAGATCGGATCCGGCGCCGCCAATCCGGCCCGTCGAGGCGGAACCCTGGCCACGCAGAACGGCTCGACCCTGCCATCCAGATCGACACTGATGGGCCAGGGTTCGACCACAGCCGTCAGCATCGGCAACAGCGTCTCGATCGCCAACACCTTCGGCTCGACCATCATTATCAACCAGACCAATAACGCCGATCAGACCGTCAATGTGAACGGCACACCGGCAGACGGAGACGATTGATATGCGCAAGATCCTCCTGCCCGCTCTGTTCGCTGCGCTCCTGGCCGGCTGTGCCACGTCGCTGGACACGGCCGAAGTGGTCGAACACGTCACTCCATTGTCCGGCAGCCCGGTGATGGAAGCCCGCAGCGACTATACCGATGCGTTGCGTTGCCTGGCGGGGCATGCGCGATCACAACCCTATCCGGCGCCGCGGGTGGCTGTCGGCCATATCTCCGACCTCACCGGGGCGGAGGATTACCTGTCCGGCCGCCGGCTGACCCAGGGCGCCACGCTGATGGCGATCACGGCAACCTCGGAAGCGGGCATGCGCCTCGTCGAACGTTTCGACATGGGCGTGGTCCAGGTAGAGCTCGACTACGCCCAGAACGGTCTGTTGCGCGACGCACCGGACGTTTTGCGCACGGTCCAGCAGGGCCAGATGGAGGGCGCTGACCTCTACCTTGTCGGCGGAATTACCGAGTTCAATCCGAATATCCGCTCATCGGGTACCAATGCCTTTGCCAACACCACGGGGTCGACGGGCGGCGCGCTGGCTGTCGGCGGAAGCGACTATGTCGTGGATGTCGGTATCGATCTGCGATTGATCGATGTGCGCTCAACCGAAGTGATCGCGGTGCGCTCACTGCGCAAGCAGATCCGCGGGCGTGAGGTCGAGGCCGGGATTTACGCCTTCCTCGACGGCTCGGTCCTGGATATCGGCGGCGGCGAGCGGGCCCTGGAACCGGTTCAGACCGCGGTCCGGTCGATGATCGACCGGGCGGTATTCGAATTCATGGGCATGCTCTACGACCTGGAATCGGGCTCCTGCATGGATGGACGTGCTGCCCGTCCGCGCGTGCAGACCGCCCAGCGCACCACACCGCAACAGAGCGCACCGGCTGCAGATCAAGCCACCGCAGTGGCTGAAATTCCGCAAACCAGCCTGTCCGATGCCCAACTACCGCCGCCCAATGGCTATGCCTTGCATCTTGCCTCTCACCGTACGGTCTGGAACGTCAATCGCGACTGGCGTGAACTCAGAGCGACCTATGCCGACATTCTGGCCGGTCGCGATGGCCGCATTTCGCGCATCCAGTCCAGCGAGCAGGGTGAGATCTTTCAGCTCCTGGCGGGAAGCTGGCGCTCGGAAGCGGATGCGCGCAGCGTCTGCGAACAGATCCGCCAGCGCGGCGGCGCATGCCGCATCACAGCCTTTGAAGGCATGCCGGTGATGCGGGGCTAGAGACGCGATTTCGCGGTGGCCTGCTCCATGACCTCTGTCTAGCTTGCGCGCATTCCCAATCAGGACAAAGCCGATGGAATTTCTTCGCTGGACCGTCCGCCTCCATAAGTGGCTCGCGCGTCGGCGGGGCTAGCCCGCCTCAGCTTCAAGCCGTCCGATCGCCAGGAAACGCTCGCGGCGCTGCTGGCGCAGGGCGGCCGCGTCGAGACCGTCGAGATGGGCCAGCTGACGCTCGATCGCATCGCCGACATTATTCATCGACTCGTCGCGATGACGGTGGGCCCCGCCAATCGGTTCCGGGATGATGTGGTCGACGATCTTCAGCTCGATCAGGTCCTGGGCGGTGATCTTCATGGCTACGGCGGCATCCTTGGCCCGCGTGCTGTCCTTCCACAGGATGGAGGCACAGCCTTCCGGCGAGATCACGGAATAGATCGAGTGCTCGAGCATCATCACGGAATTGGCCGAGGCCAGGGCCACAGCCCCGCCAGAGCCACCCTCACCGGTGATCACGGAGACCAGCGGTGTACCCAACGACAGGCAACGCTCGGTGGAGCGGGCGATGGCTTCGGCCTGGCCGCGCTCTTCGGCGCCGAGACCGGGATAGGCCCCGGCCGTGTCGACAAAGGTCAGGACCGGCAAGCCGAATTTCTCAGCCAGATCCATCAGGCGGATCGCCTTGCGATAGCCTTCCGGGCGCGCCATGCCGAAATTGTGCTTCAGGCGGCTTTCCGTGTCATGGCCCTTCTCATGGCCCATCACCACCACGGCCCGGCCGCGGAAACGCCCCAGACCACCGACAATGGCATTGTCTTCGGAAAAGCGGCGATCCCCGCACAGCTCTTCGAAATCCTCGATCAGCGCCGCGCGGTAATCACGGAAGTGCGGCCGGTCGGGATGGCGCGCGACCAGCGTCTTGCGCCAGGGGTCGAGCTTGGAATACAGCGCCGCCAGCTGTTCGGCCGCCTTCTGGCGCAGCCTGGCGGTCTCGTCCGCCGTATCCGGGGCATCGCCGCCAGACAGGGTTTCCAGCTCTTCGATCTTGGCTTCCAGCTCGGCCAGCGGCCGTTCGAAATCGAGATAGGTACGGGTGGGATCAGACATGTCCTGATAAACGCCTATGGACATTAAAAAGTGAGGCCAAACTAACCAGAGCCGCTGGGTGTCACAAGTCCGCAATACGGTGAGGTGACAGCCTACTCCTCACGCGCGAGTGGATGAGCGGTTTCGACCAGGCTTTTCAGCCGCTCATCCAGGACGTGGGTATAGATCTGGGTGGTCGAGACATCGGCATGCCCGAGCAGGAGCTGGACACTGCGCAGATCGGCGCCGCGGGCCAGAAGATGCGTGGCAAAGGCATGACGCAGCACATGCGGCGAGACCTTGGCCGGATCAAGCCCGGCGGCCAGGGTCAACTCGCGCAGGATCTGGGCGAAACGCTCGCGGGTGAGATGGCCCTGCTTGGCAGTGCGAGAGGGGAAAAGGAACGCCTTCGTCTTGCCGGCCTTGATGGTGTCAGCCGGCAGGTGAGCGGCGCGAACACTCTCATAGGCGGCCACGGCATCCAGCGCCGCCTCGGTCAGAGGCACGACACGCTCGCGCCCGCCCTTGCCCGTGACGAAGATGCAGCGATCGGCGCGGGCAAAGGCCTTGAGCGGCAGGCTGACCAATTCGGATACCCTCAGCCCGCCGGCATAGAGCAGTTCCATCAGCGCACGGGTGCGCAAACCCGTCGCCCCCTCCATCGCCTGCGCCGCCGCAAACAGCGCATCGACATCGGCTTCGGACAGGACTTTGGGCAGGGACCGGCCGGCCTTGGGGCCGCGCAGGGGCACGGCGGGGTCTTCAGCGCACAGGCCTTCAGACAGCAGAAAGCGATAAAAACGTTTCATCGCCGACAGGCGCCTCGCGGCGGTCGCGGCGGACAGGCCATCGGCCCGCAATCCATCGAGCACGCCTTCCAGGTCGGCCGTGCCGGCCTGACGCAGCTCGACACCCGCCCCGGAAAGGCGAGCTGCAACATCGTCGAGATCCCGGCGATAGGCGTCGAGCGTGTTGGCGGCCGCACCACGCTCAGCCGCCATCATGTCGAGAAAGAGGGCGATATCCGACCGGGCCTGGCTCACCCGGCGGCACGCGCCACCAGTCGCTCAAGCAGCAGCTCGAGCATGGCCGCCCGAAGCCCCAGCGCATCCAGCGCCACGGTCGTGCGCACCAGCGTTTCCGCTGACGGGCCATCCTCACCGGCATTGAGCGCGGCCGCGGCCAGGAGCGCGGTTTCGGCTACTGCGCCGTCCTGCATGGCGGCTTCCATCGCCATCAGCTCGATCGGGACACCGGCCGTTTCACGCTGCAGCAGAAGCGGGCGTACGCCCGGCAGGGCCGGGGCGCCGAGCCGTTCGAGAGCCAGAATATCACCCAGCGCCTCAACGCCCTGGCCTTCCAGATAGGCCGCCAGCAGCGCTTCCATGGCCGGGCTGTCGACCGTATCGGCCGCAAGCGCCAGGGCCATATCTAGGATCACCAGCTGGGCGGCCGGCAGCGGTTGCCACGCAGCGTCCTCGACCACCGGTTCGGCAGCCGCCGGCGCGGCCGTCGTCTCTGCACCCGGCTTGTCTTCCAGGCCGGCGCTCATGAAATCACTCGCCGCCAGAGCAGGCATGGAGGCTTCCGGACGGGCCGGACCGCTCAACACGGCATCACGCCAGCGTCGGGCAATCCGCAGATCGCCATTGAGAATGGCCGCGAGGGCAAAACGATAGCCGTCGGCCAGCGTATCCTCGGTCATCGGCAAGGTCGCGACCTCGCCACCGAAACGGCGCATGGCACCGGGCAGGTCGTCCGCTTCCGCGGCATCATCAAGCAAGGCGGTCAGGGCGGCGGCGGCCAGAAGCCGGTCCTCACCCTGGGCCAGGACACTAATGAGCACATCGTGACGGCTCTGGCCGCTGAGCGTCTCGGCCCGGGCCAGATCGGCCGCCGGGGCCGCGGAATAGGAAAAATCACCGGCGCCGCGTTGCTCATGTATCTGCACCAGCCAATGCGGTGCGGCCTCGCCCGGTCGTACCCATTCGCCATCCGCCGTGCTGGGCGCAGCCAGAGCCAGGGCATAATTGAGCCCGTTCACCGGGGTCGGGAAATCGCCTTCAATCGTTTGCTCCAGCGTGATCGCATAGAGCAAGCGGTCAAACTCGGCATCGGGCTCTCGCGCCGCGGCGAGTTCCGCGCTGAGCTCTCCCGCGGCGGCCTGATCGTTGAACACGCTGCACACCGCCCGGGCTCGGAGCCAATAGGGCTGATCACGGCCTTCCAGGAGACCGTTCGCAGTGTCACAGGCACGCTGGGTTTCGCCCAGGGCAAAGCCAAGCTCGGCATGCATGCGGGCCAACCCGGCCTTGCGGTCGAGGCCTGGTGTCCGCTCCAGCAAATCAAAGGCGTCATGCGCCCCCCCAGCGGCCAAAAGGCGATCGGCGCGGCTCATGGCCAGCGCCTCGTCACCGCGGCCACCGTCCGGCGGATAACCGCCGGCAACCAGAACCAGGCGGGCGATCTCGCGGGTCGCCAATGAGGTGTAGCCACCACTCGCCCCATCGGGCAGACGGTCAAGCGCGGCCCGCGCCATGGCCGCGTCGCTGCCATCCCAGAGCGTGCGGGAAAACAGGCTGCCCTGAAGCCCGACCTCGAGCGGATCGAGGGCCTCCAGGCTCTGAACCTCGACACCGGCATCGGCCGGGGCCGGCGGCGCCAGGTCACTTTGCGCATGCGCGGCCGTGCCGGCGAGCAGCGCGGTCAGGCTAGCGCGGAAAATCATCTTCGAGCTCAACACGCACTTCCTCCCGGGTCGGCTCCATGCCATTGGCCATCATGACCAGGGCTCCGAACCCGGCTAGGCCGAGCAACGCCACCACGACGAAACCGATCAGAAATCC
Source organism: Maricaulis sp. (assembly GCF_030149235.1). Taxonomy (GTDB): domain Bacteria; phylum Pseudomonadota; class Alphaproteobacteria; order Caulobacterales; family Maricaulaceae; genus Maricaulis. Next base: position 10,716 of record NZ_JASBRW010000045.1, read on the forward strand.
CCGCATCAACACACCCTTCAAGCTACTTCCATGCCCTGGCTTCACGCCCCGCCCACCCGCAACGGGTCCGGCGCCTCATGGCCAGCGACTGCAAACTCTGTTCCGGCCGAAGCCTAACCCTGATTGCGGCAATTTCCAGACGCTTTATACCAAGATTATGACTCGCGCTGTGGTGCTGGATAAAACAATTGCCCTTTTGGGGCTTATGGGAGTGGGAAAAACCACGGTCGGCCGCCGGCTTGCGGCTGTGCTGGCCGTCCCCTTCAAGGATGCCGATGAGGAGATCGAGCGGGCCGCCGGCCGCTCGGTGAGCGAGATTTTCGACGATTTCGGTGAAGCCGCGTTTCGTGAAGGCGAGCGCAAGGTGATCGCCCGCCTGCTCGACGGCCCGCCCATCGTGCTGGCTCTGGGTGGCGGCGCCTTCATGGATCCGACGACGCGTTCGCTGATCAAGGACAAGGCGCAATCGGTCTGGCTGCAGGCCGATATCAAAACCTTGGTCAACCGCGTCTCACGCCGTGACACCCGCCCGCTCCTGCGCGATTCCGATCCGGCCGAGGTTCTTGCAACCCTGCTGGAAAAACGGGCCTCGGCCTATGCGGAAGCCGATCTGCATGTCAATGCGGCCGCCGGCTCGCACGAGACAACGTTGAACCATATCCTCGATGCCCTGGAAGGCGGTCGCTAGGCAATGACGCAAACCGTAACCATTGATCTGGGCGCACGCAGCTATGACGTCGTCATCGGCGCCGACGCGCAGGAAGCCGCGCTCGATACGCTCGCCGCCCTGCTGCCGCGCAAGCGGGCCTTCGTGGTCACCGATGAAACTGTGGCACCGCTGCACCTGGCCAGTCTCGCGGCCCGGCTGGAAAGCCGTGGCATCGCCATCGAGCCGATGATCGTGCCGGCGGGTGAGCGCGCCAAGACGCTCGATGTGGTGATGGGCATGGTCGACCGCCTGCTTGAGGCGAAGATCGAGCGCTCTGAACCCGTTATCGCCCTGGGTGGCGGTGTGGTTGGCGACATGGCCGGCTTTGCTGCGGCAATCACCAAGCGCGGCACCAAATTCGTCCAGATCCCGACCACGCTTCTGGCCCAGGTCGACAGTTCCGTCGGCGGCAAGACCGGGATCAATACCCGCCAGGGCAAGAACCTCGTCGGCGCCTTCCACCAGCCCGACCTCGTCATTGCCGACACCGCCTATCTGGCGACCCTGCCCGAGCGCGAAGTGCGCGCCGGCTATGCGGAAATCGTAAAGGCGGCGCTGATCGGCGATGCGGCGATGTTCGACCGGCTAGAGGCTCGCGGCGCATCCGCCCTCGATCCAGACAATCTCACCGCTTCGATCGCAGATGCGGTGCGCTTCAAGGCCGCCATCGTTGCTGAAGACGAGCGTGAAGCCGGCCGCCGTGCCCTGCTCAATCTCGGCCACACCTTTGGCCACGCCTTCGAAGCCGACGCCCCGCCCGGCGTCTTGCGCCATGGCGAAGCGGTGGCCGCCGGGATTGGCCTCGCCTTCGATTACTCTGCCCGGCTGGGCCATTGCAGCGCGGACGAGGCCCGGCGCGTGCGCGAGCATCTCCGCCTCACCGGCCTGCCGGACGGGCCGAAAACCCTGGCACATACCGAGTGGGATGCCGCTTCGCTGGTCGAGCGCATGCGCGGCGACAAGAAAAATTCCGGCGGCAAGATCACACTGATCCTCGCGCGCGGCATCGGAAACGCCTACATTGAGACGGCGACGCAGGAAGACGATCTGCGCGAGTTTATGGAGACTTCGCTCAAATGAGCTTCGATTGGAGCCTGATCGGCCCCGCCCTCATGATCCTTGGCCTGTTGTGCCTGTCAGCCTTCTTCTCCGGTTCGGAGACCTCGCTGACCGCAACCTCCAAAGCCCGCATGCTACAGCTGGAACGCGACGAGCGGACGAAACACGCCGCCGGCCGGGTCAGCCGTCTGATCTCCAACGGGGAAAGCCTGCTGGGCGCGATCCTGCTCGGCAATAACCTGGTCAATATCGCCGCCTCGATGATCGTCGGACAATTGTTCGAACGCATGTTCGGCGGCAATGCCATCCTGTGGGCGACGCTGGTCATGACCTTCCTGGTCCTGGTCTTTGCCGAGGTCCTGCCCAAGACCTATGCCCTGTCCAATCCGGACCGTTTCGCCCTCGCCGTGTCGCGGCCGATCTCCATCATCGTGCGCTTTTTCGGCCCGATCGTCGCCGGGGTGCAATTCATCGTCCGCGGTGTGGTGCGCCTGTTCGGTCTCAAGGTGGAAGGCCCGGTCCTGTCCGCCCATGACGAGCTGCGGGGCGCCATCGCCCTGCACCATGAGGAAGGCGGGGTGGTCAAGGATGACCGAGACATGCTCGGCGGCGTGCTCGACCTGCGCGACCTGACCGTCGACGACATCATGGTGCACCGCAAATCCATCATCCTGCTCGACGCCAACAAGCCGGCCGCCGAGATTGTCTCCGACGCGCTGCACTCGCCGCATACCCGGCTGCCGCTCTACAAGGACGATACCGAGAATATTGTCGGCATTCTACACGTGCGTGACCTCGCCCGGGCGCTGCACGACGCCGATGGCGACGCCTCCAAGGTGGATATCGAAGCCCTGCGCCGCGATGCCTGGTTTGTGCCGGAAACCACCGAAGTGCTAGACCAGCTCAACGCCTTCCGCGAGAAGCGCGAACACTTTGCCCTCGTTGTCGACGAGTATGGTGCCCTGATGGGGCTGGTAACGCTCGAGGACATCCTCGAAGAGATCGTCGGGGCCATCGAGGACGAACATGATGTCACTGTTGAGGGCATCCAGCAGGAAGCCGATGGCATCTGGATTGTCGACGGCGCGCTGCCGATCCGCGATCTCAACCGCGCGCTCGACTGGGACCTGCCGGATGAAGAGGCCGTGACCGTGGCCGGCCTGGTCATCCACGAAGCCCAGACCATTCCTGAACAAGGGCAGGTTTTCCGCTTCCATGGCGTGCGCTTTGAAGTAGTTGACCGCCTCCGCAACCAGATTATCAGCCTGCGGGTCAGCCCGAGCCCTGATTGATCGCCTATTCGGCGACCCCGTCCTCGACCTCGTCGCGTGCCAGCGCCGTGCAGACACCGCGCTCTGTCTCGCCGCGCACGCCACCCGCGGCGTCGCGGCCGTCTACGATGAGATCACCGAAACTGTCGGCAAAGGCCGAAGCGAGATCTTCGCCGTCCGAGGTGACACCGAAATCGCCGCGCAGAAGGGTGAAAGCCCCCCCGCCGGAAGCAAGGTGGTTCTGGGCATTCCACTGCATGGCCGCGATCTGCTCTCCCTCCAGGTCCAACAGCTCACCCTCCACCGCCAGGGCGCCGACGCCCACCGGAATGCGAGGATTGAGCGGGCCCGGCACAAAGACACCGATCACGCTTGAGGCCCCGGCCGCGGCCGCATTGGTCGGGCGGAAACCGGTAATCGTCATGTCGAGGCGGTGGGTTGCCGCGGATGGGTCACTGGTCACGGTGACGCCACCTCGGGCCAGACGCCGGCACATCGTGCCGGTGAGGCGGTCGACGACTCGAGCAAAACGTTCCTCATCCAGCCCACTGCCATCAACCACGCCATCGGCGACTGCGGCACGGTCCATATAGACCGCGCGAATAGCGCCCAACCCCTCTTCATTACCAAACTCGCGCACCGGCATCAGGCGGCGCTCGGCATCCTGCAGCTGGTCATAGCGGCTGAGCGTTTCCTGGCCGGCCAGATTGGCAGCGCAGGCAGAGACGCCGACAACAAGACAGGTGGTCAGGGCAAGACGGGCAAGGCGACGCATGAAACTCTCCGCTCAGATCTGTGTTGCCGCGAAAGCTAGGGCGCCGGCGCGGCTGTTCAATCAGGGATAGCCGGTCAGGGCGTATCCAGCTTCAGCGCCAGGGCGTGGACCGGACCGGCCAGCTCATCGGCCAGCACCTCATTGACCAGACGGTGGCGCGCCACCCGGTTCAACCCGTCAAAACGCGCCGAGGTCAGGGTCACGGTGAAATGGCTCTCCCCGCCTTCCGGCGCCCCGGCATGACCGGAGTGGAGATGACTGTCATCACTGATCTCCAGCAAAGCCGGTGCAAACGCCTCGCGCAATTTCGCCTCGATACGGGATTTCACCGCTGCCATAATTTCACTCCTTTTCGCACCGGCTTCATTGCCGCTTTACATACCCGCGCCCATACTTGGGCATTATGGCCGATGCCTTCCACTATAAACCGCGTTTTCGCGACATCCGGATCAAGCCGCCCAAGGACGAGCCGGCTCCGGAGGAGCGCGTGTGCGAATGGCCCGGCTGTTCCAAGCATGGCAATAGCCGTGCCCCGAAAGGCCGCGACCAGCTCGATGATTTCTACTGGTTCTGCCAATCACATGCGGGCGAATACAACAAGTCCTGGAACTTCTTTGAAGGCATGAGCGAAAGCGCCGCGCAGTCCTACCGGGAAAGCGCCGCCTATGGGCATCGTCCGACCTGGGGCTGGCGCAATACGCACGGACCATCGGCGAAGGCCGCACGAGCCGCAAAGGATTTCGGCGAGGGCTTCGAGGACACCTACAACCTGTTCGGCGACAAGCGGCAGTCCACACCGGAAGCGCCGCGGGAAAAGAGCCTGGGACGCTTGCAGACCAAGGCGCTGGAAACGATGAGCCTCGACCCGGATGTCGATCCCTCTACAGTGCGCAAGCGCTATGCCGAACTGGTCAAGCAATTCCACCCCGATGCCAATGGCGGTGACCGCTCCTCGGAAGAACAGCTCGGCCGCGTTATCGCCGCCTATCAGATCCTGAAGAATGCCGGGATGGCCTAGCGACGCTGGGCCACGCCCCTCCCCTGCGACAACACACCCGGTCACTGCATGCGGGTCATGGTCTTCCCCCGCTCGCGCGCCATGTTATAGATCGAAAAACATATTCGGCGCCCGGCCCACGGGCGCGCCTCCTCAGAAGACCGGTTTCCCATGAGCGATAATTTCCCGCTGAACGCCCCCGACGCCATTGCCGACACCCAGGCCCTGTTCGGGTTCGACGCCGGTTTCGAAGTGATGATGTTCTCCCAGCCGGATGAGCACACGCCGAAAATCGACCCGGATTACGTCTTCGACCCGGCCACCACCCGGGCGATTCTGGCCGGCTTTGCCCGCAATCGCCGGGTCATGATCCAGGGCTATCACGGCACCGGTAAATCGACCCATGTCGAACAGGTCGCCGCCCGCCTCAACTGGCCCATGGTGCGCGTCAATCTCGACAGTCACGTCTCGCGTATCGACATGGTCGGCAAGGACGCCATCGTGCTGAAGGATGGCAAGCAGGTCACCGAATTCCAGGAAGGCATCCTGCCCTGGGCCCTGCAGCGCCCGATCGCGCTCCTGTTCGATGAATATGATGCCGGCCGTCCGGATGTGATGTTCGTGATCCAGCGCGTGCTGGAAGCCTCCGGCTCGCTGACACTGCTGGACCAGACCAAGGTCATCCGTCCGCATCCCTATTTCCGCCTCTTCGCCACAACCAACACGATTGGCCTCGGCGATACGACGGGCCTCTATCACGGTACGCAGCAGATCAACCAGGGCCAGATGGACCGCTGGTCGATTGTGTCGACGCTGAACTACCTGCCGTTCGAGACCGAGAACCAGATCGTGCTCGCGAAGATGAAGAAGCTCGCCTCCAGTGATGAGGGCACCGCCACCGTGGCCAATATGGTCAAGGTCGCCGACCTCACCCGCGAAGCCTTCATCAATGGCGATATCTCCACCGTGATGAGCCCGCGGACCGTGCTGACCTGGGCGGAGAACTACGAAATCTTCGACGATCTCGGCCACGCCTTCCGCCTCACCTTCCTCAACAAGTGTGACGAGCCGGAACGCCCGACCATCGCCGAGATGTATCAGCGCGTCTTCGGTGTCGACCTGGTCGAAGCCCCGGTGAAGCCGGCGGCTGTGGCTTAGTCCCCTAAAGCCGCAATTCCTCGGCCGGCCGTTCCTTGACCCAGGCTTCGATCAGCGGATCGGAGATGCGCCAGTCCTTGTCCCAGCGGTCGACGACGTCGAGCCGGCGCAGGCGGCGCAGGGCGGCCTGGATTTCGCTCGCCTGCAGGCTGGCGCCGGCAGTCAGCTGAGCGATCGCATTGCGACCCTCCTCGCCATAGATCTGCTCGACGCGCTCGGCCAGAAGCCGCGCGACAATGCGCTGGCCCGGCGAGAGTTTGAGCCAGATCGGTTCAAAGCCGAGCTCCTCGGCCAGGGCGGCGCGGACCAGGTCCAGCGTGCCGTCCTCGTCGAGATCGGGACGCACGGCCAGCATCATCAGCCAGCGCTGGAAGATCAGGGGATTGCGCTCGAAGCGCTCGAACACGGCGTCCGCCTTGGCCCGGTCCAGCTTGCGCCTGGAAATCTCACCGAAGGCCTTGAGCTGGTGGGCGACGAATTCCTCCCCCAGCGGCGGCAGGTCGACGGGGGTTGCGAAGCGGAAGAAGGGCGCGCTGCGGGTGGAGAAGACGCGGTTGAGCCCATCCACCGACGAGCCGGTGAAAATGGCCCGCAGCCCGTCGCGGCGCTTGTCCAGGGCTGTGCGCAAGGCGGCGACCAGCTCGGCATTCTCGCTGTCGGCCAGCTCCTGGAATTCGTCCAGCATAATCAGGGTCGGGTGACCGGGATCGGCGAGCGCGCCGAGCAGGGCATCCAGAGCCAGCAGCTGATCACCGGGCAGTTCGCGCGGTGACTGGCCGAGATCGACCGTCAGCTCGCCCGGCCCGACCGGGGCTTTCAGAGAGAAGCGCGCCTTCAGCTCACCCGGCCGCGCGGTCAGGCGGCGGCCCATCTTGCGGTGCTTCAGGGCGAGATCGAGCTCGAACAGGGTGAGGGCCAGGGGGGCGCCGGTCTGCATGAAGCTGACATAGACAACGCGATGGCGTTTGCGTTCAGCCAGCGGGGCGAGATCGTTCAGCAGGAATTGCGTCTTGCCCATGCGCCGCGGGCCAAACAGGCTGACGCCCTGGATCGGCCCGTCCATCAACAGGGTCAGGACAGAGCGGGCGAAATCAGCGCGCGGGAAATGCCAGGGCGAGGTGCTCATGAATCAAGTTTATACGCGTCTGGCTAATTAGCTACCCGTGAATAATCACGGCTGAAACGGACGTGACATTCGCGCGAGCGCGCCTAGATATCGGCTCATGCAGGTCTTCTATTCCGACACCTTCACACTGCCCCTGCCGGATAATCACCGCTTTCCCGGCAGCAAATACCGGCTCTTGCGCGAGCGCCTCCTGGCCGACGGGCTGGTGGCGGAGACGCAATTGGTGGAAAGCCCGCTGGCCCGCACCGAGGATATCCTGCGCGCCCATGATGCGGATTATGTCGACGCCTTCGAAACCGGCACGCTGGACGAGAAAGCCATCCGCCGCATCGGTTTTCCCTGGTCAAAGCAACTGGTTACCCGCACTCGCGCGACGGCCGGTGGGGCTGTCGCGGCAGCGAAAGCCGCGCTGGAGGACGGGATAGCGGGACAATTGGCCGGCGGTACGCATCACGCCCATCGCGATTTCGGCTCGGGCTATTGCATCTATAACGACCACGCCATCGCCGCCCTGACCCTTATCGAGACGGGCCTGGCCCGCCGCATCGCCATTATCGATCTCGACGTGCACCAGGGCGATGGCAATGCGGCCATCCTGAAGGACCACCCGGAAGTCTTTGTCTTCTCCATGCATGGCGAGAAGAACTTCCCCTTCCGCAAGACCGTCAGTGATCTCGACGTGCCCCTGCCCGACCATATGCAGGACGAGGCCTATAACGAGACGCTGGAAACCCACCTGCCCGCCGTTTTCGCCTTCGGCCCGGACCTCGTGCTCTACCAGTCCGGCGTTGATGCACTGAAGCAGGACCGGCTTGGCCGCCTCAGCCTCACCCATGAAGGGTTGATGCAGCGCGACGCCACCGTGCTCTCGGCCTGCCGCGCCCGCGGCATTCCCGTAGCCATGGGCATTGGCGGCGGCTATGCCGACCCGATCGAGGCTTCGGTCGAGGCCTATGCCAATACCTACCGGGTAGCGAACCGGCTTTACGGGGGTTGAAGGCTAGCGCTCCGGCTCGGCCAGCACCGCATCGGCCAGGGCGACACCGCTCTGGAACGCGGCCTCGACCCGCGGTCCCATACACCAGTCCCCGGCGGCTCCCAGCCCAAGGCCGGCCTCCCAGACAAAGGGCTGGCCAAGCGGTTCGGTGACCCGTGCATAACGCCAGCGATGCGCCTCGCCATGCGCCGCCACCGGCAAGGCCTGACCGGCGATCTCGACAAACATCGCAGTCAGCTGGGCGATCACCCAGTCCGGCTCGGCCTCAAGGTGCGCGACACTCCACGCCGGCGAGGCCTGCAACACCCAGGCATCCGCCTCACCGGGCCGCCCCGGCTTGGAAGAATTGCGCGCACACCAGGCCAGCGCATGCGCGTCATGGCGGAATACATCGGCCGCGACCGGCAGCGGTGCGTCAAAGGCCAGCATCACCGTCCAGCAGGGCGCCAGTTCGGCTTCGGGCAGGCTGGCGAAGGCGGCACCATGGCGGGCCAGGAGATCCGTGGTCTGCGGCACCGGCGCCGTCACCAGCACCGCATCAAAACGCGTCTCCGGCGTGTTGTCGCCGGCCTCGAGACGCCAGCCCCCACTTTCCCGCTCAATGGCCTCGACCCGGATACTTGTGTGAACCAGAAGCTGTTTCGCCAGCGGCTTGACCAGGCCGCTCATCCCGGGCTGCCCGACCCACCAGATCCACTTGCCCTTGTCGGCACCGGCCGGCGACCAACGATCGGCATTGCCGGCTTCAAAGGCGCGTTCCAGATAGGCGGAGAATTCCGGTGAGCGGGCGGTCACGTATTGAGTGCCATGATCGAAACTGGCGATCTCGCGCCGGCGCGTGGCCAGGCGTCCGCCCGTGCCGCGGCTCTTTTCAAACAGCTCGACGGCATGGCCGGCCCGCTTGAGACGGTCGCCACAGGCCAGACCGGAGAGCCCGGCTCCGATAATCGCTAAACGCATGACATCGCACTCTTGTCCATGGAGCGAAGATTAGCGCACCGGAGGAGCCGGGCCAGCGCCGCAACTGCGGCATAAGGCGTCAGCTCACCTTGCTGTCCGTCTCGGGCCGCGGAGACAGATAGCGCGCGATCAGCGAGGCGACCTTGTCCATGGCAAAAGGCTTGGAACAGATGTCGTCAGCCCCACAGGCCTGGGTCCGTTGGCGCGCATCACCGGAGACGTCCGCCGTCAGCATGATAATCGGCACCAGCGCATGCAGGTCCTCGCCGGCGCGAATCCGTTCGACGCAGGCATCCCCGGCCATGCCGGGCATGTGCAGGTCCATGAAGATGATATCGCAGGCATTTTTCTCGAGCGCCGCCAGCGCGGCCTCGCCGCCATCGGCCTCGACGACCTCGAAACCCATTGATTTCAGCAAGGCGCTACAAACAATGCGGTTGGTGTGGACATCATCGACGACCAGAGCCCGGCGGCCGTGCCCGAGCTGGACATCCTGCTCCAGACCGGACCGCTGGCTGGCCTTGGGCGCGGCGATCTTGGCCAGGCGGGCCTCGGCCGGCAGGGTCACCTTGAACATCGCCCCCTTGCCCGGCTTGCTCGTGACTTCAATACGGCCATCCATCAGCTCGACCAGCTCCGAGACCACGCTCAGCCCCAGACCACTGCCGCCGAAACGGCGCTGGATCGACCCGTCCGCCTGGACGAAACGGTCAAAAATCTTCTCCTGATCGGCCTCACTCAGACCGATGCCGCTATCCTCAACCGCTATCACCAGGCCACCGTTTTGGTCCCGGCACAGACGGGTATAGACATGGCCTGTCTCGGTAAACTTGACGGCGTTTCCGACCAGGTTGGTGACAATCTGTTTGACCCGGGAAAAATCAAGCGAAACCTCGACCGTCGCCGGCCAGGACGAGATGAACTGGAAATCCAGCTTCTTTTTCTCCACCAGAGGCGCGAGCCCATTGACGGTGTCGCCCAGCAGGCGGTCCGGCAGCCCCCATTCCTTGTGCAGGACCATCAGCCCGGTTTCGATCTGGGTGACATCGAGAATGTCGTTGATGAGCGCCAGCAAGGTCTCACCGGACGCGGTCAGCGTATTGAGATAACGGCGCTGGGTTTCGTCCAGTTCACTGGCGTCCAGCAATTGCGCCATGCCGAGGACGCCGTGAAGGGGGGTGCGCACCTCATGGGAAACTGTGGCGAGGAACTCGGTTTTCAGACGGTTCGCCGAGGCTTCCTTCTCAGCGGCGCGAACCTGCTCGGTAACGTCCCAATTGATGCCAACGATACGCGTCGTTTCGCCGTGCTTAATGGAAGCGTGAGAGCGGATATAGCATTCCCTCTCCTCGCCCGGCTCGCCCTTCTCGATCCTGAAGGTCCACTCGAAACTGTCTCCGGTCTCGTGCAAGTCCGCCATCAACAGGTGGGCCCGCTCTACATCGGCAGGGTCGAGCGTATTCTCCCAGGTTTCATAAGGAACAACCGGGCCAGTATTTTCGAGTCCGTAGAGCTCGAACATCTCATCGTCCCAAACCAAGGTCTGGGTTTCCACGGTATATTCCCAGATTCCCATACGAGCGGACGATGTAGCCAGCTGCAATCGCTCGCTGGTCTCGGCAAGTCTGCGGGCGGCCTCACGCTGTTCGGTCACATCCCAATTGATGCCGACCATGATAACGCGACCATCCGCATTGGTGAATGTCGATGCACGACCGATAAGATGGCGAATGCCGTACTCCGGGTGGTGGATGCGGAACTCCGCGTTGAATTCGCCATCGGTTTCCACAGAGCGCCGGACACGATCCTCCGCATCGTCCCGGTCATCCGGGTGGACGCGATCTCGCCAATCGTCATACACGCCGCTGAATTCATCGGCAGTGATGCCGTAGAGCTTGAGCATGGTCTCGTCCCAGCTCAGGGTCTCGCTGACGGCATCATATTCCCATACGCCGATACCACCGCCCCTTGCGGCCAGGCGGGCGCGCTCGGCATTGGCCTTGGCCTGCGCTTCTGCTTCGCGCAAAGCGTCCTCGCGCTCGACCTGATCGGAAACATCGCGCAGGACAGAAATCCAGTAATGGAAATAGCCCGACTCGTCGGCAACCGGGCGAATGTTGATATCACACCAGAAACTGGTGCCATCCTTGCGGTAATTGAGGACTTCCTGTCGCACCGGCTGCCAAGCCTGCAGGCCCGCTCGGATCTTGTCCAACGCGGTCCGATCACTGCCCTCGCCCTGCAGAATACGTGGCGTCTTGCCGACAATATCGTCGAGCGCATAGCCCGTCATTTCCGTGAAGGCCTTGTTGCACCAGACGATGCGCGGCCCCGGGTGGTTGATCGGTTCGGCCTCGCAGATCAGGACAGCATCGGAGATGTGCTCATGCATCCGCGCGATGACACTATCCAGTTTCATGCATCCGGCTCCGCCTGGCTACGTTTAAACTTGCGAGCCATGGCCACATTACCGGCCTCATTATAGCTGAGGCTGTCAAAGCTCATTTGCTCGGCCAGCAGCAGTCCGCGGCCATTCAGGGTCGCTGTCGGGATATCCTTGTCGCGATTGCGCCAGTCGAAGCCGGCGCCCTCATCGCTGATGATCCACTCATAGCCGTCATCGCCGATCATCATCAGGATCTTGACCTGGCGCTCTCCCCAGGGCGAGCGGGTCAGGCGCTCGGCGATTTCCAGATCCCAGCGCTCTTCTTCCAGCAATTGGGCCTTGAGCGTGCTGCCGATCTCCAGATTGCCGTGCTCAATACCGTTAAGGATAAGCTCGGTCAGGCCAATACTGACAGTGATCGGATCATCGGTCGCGGCCGCCATTTCGTCGGCGACACGCCGGGCATCGGCCAGCGTACGGGCATAGCGCTCGATACAGCTCGGCGAACGATCAGAGGTGTCAGGGCCAATCGGCCCCGGATCGGGTTTGGTCTGACAATTCATGAATGACCTTCGAAGGGTAGTGCGCGTTATATTTCAGAACACGCCTGCCCGCGAAACACCCGTAATTTACTATTATGCTTGGTATACTCGCTATTAATAAACTCAGGCGTGCATATTCGAATTCGGAATTATCTGAAAAAGTTCAATATCATAGCAGGCGCCCGATTGGCGATCTCCAGGGATTGGATGCCCAGCTGCTCGCGCGCATCAAGCGCAGCCAGACGCGCCCGGTCACGCCCGAGATCCGCGTCGACGAGATTACCGATCCCCGCCGCCGTGGCATCGTATTGCTTGGTCAGCATTTCTCTTTGAATGCCGAGCGTCTTCAGCGCCGTGCCCAGTCGCGAGACCGCGCCATTGACCGCATCCATCGAGTTTTCCAGCGTCGTCACCATGGCGGTGTCCGGCTGGGTGAGGATATGGCTGGTGTCGGAATAGGGCAGCGTGCCCGGCAAGGCCGCATCGACCAGCCCGCCGCCATCGATCAGGTTTTCAGCCCCGATGGTCATCGTGTCCGTCGGGTCATCGCCGACGAGGACATTGAGCGCGCTGGCACCCGTCTCGAGCAGGTTGATATCGTTGAACTCGGCGTTCTCGGCCAGGCGGTTGATCTGATTGCCGAGGATCACATAGTCATGCATCAGGGTGCGCCAGGTCGGCTCGTCCAGGCTCTTGTCCGTCGCGGAAACGAGGATGGAGCGCATCTCCACCATGAGATCGGATATGCCGGTCGCCGCGGCCAGCGCCACCTCGACCACACCGGTCGCCATGTCGATGGAACGGAAAGAGGCCTCGCGCGCCCCATTGGCCGCACGCATGCCCTGGGCAATCGCCCAGATCGTGCCATTGTCCTTGGCACTGCCGACTTTCAACCCTGTCGCAACGCGCGTTTGCACGGCGAGCCGTTCGCTCACCAACGCGTCCATATGTTGCAAAGCAGAGTTTACGCCGGCCATGGAATGAACCGAAAAGCCCATTCAGCCGTCTTCCGCCACCATGTTGCGCCTGCCTTTTTTGTGCAGGCATTTGGCACCAGTGTCGGAGAAGAGGGTTAGCGGGGCGTTACTGGCGTTTGCTAGCCTCCAATGTGCACCCACCCATTACACCTCCCCTCTCGCAATTGCGATCAAACCCGCTAATTTCAGCCCCATGAGCCAGCCGCCCCAAGATCCCGAAGCGTTCAAGCGCGCCCTTGCCATTGCCACCCGTGCCATTGCCGGGGACAAGGAGCTGGAGGTGCGTTTCGGCGGCGAGATTGCCGGGCATTCCGGCGGGCGTGTGGTCCTGCCCAATCCGGGCTCCGAACCGTCCCAGCGGGCCGCCAATACCGTGCGCGGCCGCGCCGATGCGATTGCCCTGAAACTGGCCCACCATGATGAAGGCGCTCATATGCGCGCCCTGCCGCCGGGTTCGACGGCGCGGGCCATCTTCCATGCCGCCGAACAGGCACGGGTCGAGGCGCTCGGGGCGCGCGAGATGCAGGGCGTGGCCGAAAACCTCGATGCGGCGCTGATTGCCAAATGCCGACAGAAGGGCTGGCAGCGGGTTGAGGATCGCCAGAACGCGCCGATGGAAGAGGCGCTGAGCCTCCTGATCCGGGAACGCATTTCCGGCCGCCCGGCTCCGGTCGAGGCGCTCGGCCTGATGACGGTCTGGCGCGACCAGCTGGAAAACATGGCCGGGCTGTCGCTCGACGCCCTGGCCGGCAATGCCGATAATCAGGAGGCCTTTGCCGACGCCTTGCGGGTGGTGATCCAGGATCTCGACCTCGCAGATGAACTCGGCGGCGATCCGGAAGAATCGGAGAACCCGGAAGACGAGGATGAGGGCGTCGACCGCGAACAGCGGACCGGCGAGGATGAAGAGCCCGAAGACGGCTCCGATGCCGGTGATCCCGACACGCCCGACGCCTCCGGCACCGCCGCTGATGAAGACGAGATCACCGCCGATACCGATGATCTCGATACCCGCGTCGAGGCCATGGACGATGAGGGCTCGGCGCAGACCGCCATGCGCCCCAATTATCGTCCGGGCGATGACAGCCAGGCCGACAGCTACAAGGTCTTCACCCGCGAGTTTGACGAGGTGATCCAGGCCGAGGATCTGTGCGACAGCGAAGAACTCGAGCGCCTGCGCAAATATCTGGACAATACGCTCAAGGGCCTCGACCAGGTCGTCGGCCGCCTCGCCAACCGGCTGCAGCGCCGGCTCATGGCGCAGCAGGAGCGGGCCTGGAAATTCGACCTGGAAGAAGGCGTGCTCGACGGCTCGCGCCTGGCGCGGATCATTGCTGACCCGACCCTGCCGCTATCCTACAAGCAGGAGAGCGACACCGAGTTCCGCGACACCATCGTCACCCTGCTGATCGACAATTCCGGCTCCATGCGCGGCCGTCCGATCACCGTCGCCGCCGCCTGCGCCGATATCCTCGCGCGCACGCTGGAACGTTGCGGGGTGAAAACGGAGATCCTCGGCTTCACGACGCGCGCCTGGAAAGGCGGCAAGTCGAAGGAGAAATGGCTGACCGAGGGCAAGCCGCAAAATCCCGGCCGCCTCAATGATTTGCGCCATATCATCTATAAACAGGCCGACACGCCCTGGCGCCGCTCGCGGGTCAATCTCGGCCTGATGATGCGCGAAGGCCTGCTCAAGGAAAACATCGACGGTGAAGCCCTGATGTGGGCCTGGAAACGCCTCGCCACGCGCCCGGAACAGCGCCGCATCATGATGGTGATCTCCGACGGTGCGCCGGTCGATGACGGCACCCAGTCGGCGAACATGTCCGGCTATCTGGAACGCCATCTGCGCGAAACCATCGCCATGATCGAGAAGCGCTCCGAGGTCGAGCTCCTGGCCATTGGTATCGGCCATGATGTCACCCGCTGGTATCGCCGCGCCGTGACCATCAATGATGTCGACCAGCTCGGCGGCGCCATGACCGACCAGCTCGCCGCCCTGTTCGACGAGAACGGCCCGGGTGACAGCGCGATGAGCACAACAGGGCCGCCGCTGACCAAGCGCATCGACTTTTCCGGCGTCGCCGGCCGGGTTTAGGCTTTGCGGCTTTCGCGTTGATTGCTAAGCCTCCGGGATCGCAACAAGGTCCCTGCCCATGCGCTTCCTGATCCCGCTCGCCCTGTCCCTTGCCGCCTGCTCGCCCTCCGTTGAGGCGCCGACCATCGCCACGACGGTCACCACAGACATCCCACTCTACACCGCCGAGCCTGACCGCCGTGATCTGGGCCGGCTGAGCTATCTTGGCGGCATCGAGATCGATTACACGGACGAACGCTTTGGCGGGCTGTCAGCGCTGCATCTCAATAGCGGCGGCTCCCGCATGCTGGCGGTTTCCGATAGCGCTTACTGGGTCCGCGCCGGGCTGAGCTGGAGCGATGACGGTGCACCGGTAGCGCTCGGCGGGATCGATATCGCGCCCATACTGTCGCGTGATGGAGAGGCGCTGGAGGGCCAGGCTGCCGACAGTGAGGCGATCGCAGCGCTCGGCGGCGGGCTCTTTGCGATCTCGTTTGAACGCGAGCACCGGATCAATGTCTACGAGCTCGGGCCTGACTGGAGCCAGCTTGACGCCGTGGCTCAGCCCCTGAGCGCGCCGGACGGGGCGCCGCAGTTTGAGAATAATGGCGGGATGGAAGGCCTCACACAGCTCGCTGATGGCCGTCTGATCGCCGGGGTGGAAGCGCCCTCAAACGGTGCCCGCCAGCTCTGGATCCTCGATGATGGCCGCTGGAGCCGCCGCGAACTGACCGCAGAGCCGGGCTACGGCCTGACCGCCCTCGCCGCCCATGGTGGCCATGTCTATGTGCTGGAACGCTTCTGGACCCGCGAGACCGGCAATCGCATCCGCATCCTGCGCTTCGACGCCGCCGATCTCGACGACACCGCCCGCATCGAGCCGGACCTGCTCGGCACCCTCACCGCCGGCATGATCGTCGACAATTTCGAAGGCCTCGACATCATCCAGCGCAACGGTCAGACCGTGCTGCTGATCGTGTCGGACGATAATTACTCGGAGCGGCAAAAAACGTTGCTGATGGCCTTTGCTGTGACCGGCTAGCGCCTACTCCCCCGAGCGATGAAAACTCGCCTCGTGCTCATACACCGCCTCGCCGCCAACCACGGTCATCCACGGCGTCACTGACAGGATTTCCATCGGCTCAATGGTCATGATGTCGTCGGAGAAAATGGTGAAGTCGGCGCGCTTGCCGACCTCGATCGAGCCGAGCTCGTCCTCGCGGAAGGAGGCATAGGCCGGCCAGAGGGTGAAGAGCTTGAGGGCATCATCACGCGACAGCGCCTCTTCGGGATGCCAGTTCTCGCCCTGGAAACCTTCCAGGTCGGCGCGCGCGACCGTGGCATAGAATTCGATGCGGGGATCGCCCTGCTCCACCGGCGCGTCGGAGCCGCCGGTCAGGCGGGCGCCATTGTCCAAGAGGGTCTGCCAGGCATAGGCGCCTTCCAGGCGTTCCTCGCCGAGACGCGCCGGGGCAAAGTGCAGATCGCCAATAGCGTGGCTGGGCTGCATCGAGGCGATAACGCCGAGCTCGGCAAAGCGCGGCATATCGGAAGGTTCGACAATCTGGGTATGCTCATCACGCCAGCGATGGTCGATGCGGGCGCGCTCTTCCTCGGGAACGTGTGCCAGGGCTTCCTCGACCCAGTCGAGCAGGAGACGATTCCCGCGATCACCGATGGCGTGGACATTCATTTGTACGCCCGAACGCAGGGCCTCGGTAAAGAGGCCGATGGTCTGGTCTTCTTCAGCAATCGTCAGGCCGGAGGTTTCCGGGCGGTCCGAATAGGGAGACAACAGCGCTGCACCGCGCGAGCCCAGTGCACCATCCATATAGATTTTCACCGCGCGGGTGATGACGCGGCCGTCAGCAGCGATACGCGGGACTTCCTGGGACAGGGCGGCATAACCGTCCGGATTGACCGAGACATAGACGCGGATGGCCAGGTGGCCGGCCTCGGCAACGCCCTCGATCATCTCCACATCGCTATAGGGCACAGACATGTCATGCCCGCCAGCCCAGCCGAGCGAAGCGAGGCGCGCCGCGCCTTCGGCATAGATATCGGCACGCTCCTGACCGGTCGGGGCGGCGACCAGGGCGGTCACCGGATACATCGCCGTGTCGATCAGCATGCCGGTCGGCTCACCGGCTTCGTCAAACAGGATCTCCCCGCCTTCCGGAGCGGCGCTGTCGCGCGTGATACCGCCGGCTTCAAGCGCTGCGGAATTGGCCACGAGGGCGTGCCCGTCGGCGCGGATCAGCACGACCGGATTATCCGGCGACACAGCGTCAAGATCATCGCGATTGGGGAAACGGGCTTCTGGATAATGGGTCTCGATCCAGCCGCGGCCATAAACCACCTGACCGGGCTCAGCGCCCTCGACCGTCTCCGCCACGCGGGCAACGAGGTCTTCGATAGAGGCGACACTGTCGAGATTGAGCGTGCGCTCGCGCTGGCCGACACCAAAGACATGCACATGGCTGTCGGTGAAGCCGGGATACATGGCACCGCCATTGAGATCGACAATGCGCGTTTCCGGTCCGATCAGAAGCTCGGCATCGGCTTCATCGCCGGCAAAGGTGATGCGGCCATCCTGGGTCGCGACGGCGGTAACCTGGGGCTGCTCGTCATTGGCGGTGTAGATCGCCCCGCCCCAATAGACCACGTCGGCCGCGTCGATCGCCGGCTCAATGGCGGCCTCCTCAGCGGACGGCGAACAGGCCGCGAGCGTGATGGCCAGTGCGGAAACAAGAGAAAAACCGATGCGCATGATGCCCTCCCCAGACGTCAGCTGGCAGGCTATCCGGCGATTCTGGAAACAACAACAGGGCGCCAGGCCTTTGGCCCAAAACAATAAAGCCCGCTGCAAGCAGCGGGCTTTATCGATCAAATTTGATTACGCAAACCTACGCAGCGTTTGCTTTCTTGAGCTCACGCTTGATCTTCAGCGCGCGGTCCGAGAGGTTCTCGTCACGTGCCTTGAGCAGGTAAGCGTCGAAGCCGCCGACATGGTCCACGCTGCGCAGCGCCTTGGCGGCGATACGCAATTTGAAGCTACGGCCGAGCTTGTCAGAAGTCAGGGTGACTTCGCACAGGTTCGGCAGAAAACGGCGACGGGTTCTGTTGTTAGCGTGGGAAACATTGTTTCCGGTCATCACGCCCGTACCA
The DNA here is from genome assembly GCF_030149235.1 of Maricaulis sp. Lineage (GTDB taxonomy): Bacteria > Pseudomonadota > Alphaproteobacteria > Caulobacterales > Maricaulaceae > Maricaulis. The sequence continues at coordinate 28,918 of NZ_JASBRW010000045.1, forward strand.
GTCAATTCGCAGCGACGCGCCATAGTCGCACCTTTCAAACAATAGTATTCTTACGCTAAAGCCTTACGGCCATCGCGGGAGCGGGCGGAATACCGAAGTGGATGCGCTGCGTCAAGCATTCTACGTTCATCTTCCAGCCGGTTTCGCTGGTTTATTGCAGTTTGACGAATAAGTTTCGGGCCGGCGGGGCCGGATACGAGGAGAGTAAAGCGTGAAAAAGGCTATTCTACTGGGCAGCGCATTGGGCCTGGCAGCCATGTTTGCACCGGCCACACTGAATCCCGGCTTGGCTCCGGCCCTGGCCGATGATGCCGCCGCAGTTGCCAACAGCGCATCGCAAACGGTGACCATTCAGTATTCCGGCTCGGTGATGATTTTCCAGGTCGCCGACATTGTCGTGTCGGGCACCTTCAACCCGGATACCTACCAGGCCTCTGCTCGCTTCACGGCGGCCGGTCTGGCCGCGCTCTTCACCGATGCGGATATCGAGGCCGGTGTCAGCGGCTATCGCACCGGTGCCAGGCTGCAGCCCTGGCGCTACAGCCATATGAATCACGCCAGCTCGAAAAATCGGACCGTCGGCATCGACTTCCCCGATGGCGTTGCGACCGCAGACATCAATCCGCCCTTCGGATCGATGGGTGAACCGCCGGCGACCGAAGAAGAACGTGCAGGCGCCGCTGACCCGCTGTCCACCCTGCTGTCGGTCGGACTGGGCGCGGTGGCCAATGGCGATGTCCACTGCGAAGGCACCATGCCGGTGTTTGACGGCAAGGCCCGCTATAATCTTCGCTTTGAATATGGCGGCATGGACTCGATCCGGACCCGGGCCTGGTCGGGCCGCGCAGCGGTATGCCACGCCTATTACGAGCCGATCGCCGGTTATGACGCCGACGAGTTTCCGTCCGAGGAAGATATCGAGCGCCCGATCACCATGTGGTTCGCGCCGGTGAATGGCGGCCAGATGCATGTGCCCGTGCGGATCCGCGCCAATGCCGGTTTTGGCGGCGCAACGGTCACCGCACAATATATCTCGGCCGGCTGACCGCATAGCGGCCTCGCCTTCACGCCCGATCGGCCCTAACTCTTGGAAAATTCCGAAGGCCTCGCTTTTCAGGGTCTGAGTTTCAAAGGATAGCGGCATGTCTGCGCTAGAGCGGGCGGCGGGGCCGATCACCGCCGCTCTCGGCCCGACCAATACCGGCAAGACCCATCTCGCCATTGAACGCATGCTGGCGCATTCCTCCGGCATGATCGGCCTGCCTTTGCGCCTCCTGGCGCGGGAGGTCTATGACCGGGTTGTACGGGCCAAGGGCGAAGGCGCCGCCGCTCTGATCACCGGCGAAGAGAAGATCGTGCCCAAGTCGGCGCGCTATTTCATCTGCACCGCCGAATCCATGCCGGTCTCCAAACAGGTCGCCTTCATGGCGATCGACGAGGTCCAGCTCGCCGCCGACCCCGAGCGTGGTCATATCTTCACCGACCGTCTGCTGCGCGCCCGTGGCCGCGAAGAGACCATGCTGCTGGGCGCCGCCACCATGACCGGTCTGATCCGCGAACTCGTGCCCGATGCCGAGATTGTCGGACGCGAACGTTTCTCCCGGCTGAGTTATGCCGGCCCCGCCAAGCTCACCGCCCTGCCCCGGCGCAGCGCCATTGTCGCCTTCTCGGCCGAGAGTGTTTACGCCATCGCCGAGCTCCTGCGCCGGCGTCGCGGCGGCGCCGCGGTGGTCATGGGCAGTTTGAGCCCGCGCACCCGCAACGCCCAGGTCGCGCTCTACCAGTCCGGCGAGGTCGACTTCCTCGTGGCCACAGATGCCATCGGCATGGGCCTCAATATGGAAATCGAGCATGTGGCCTTCGCCGAGAGCCGCAAGTTCGATGGCCGCAAGATGCGGCGGCTGACCCCGGCCGAACTGTCTCAGATCGCCGGGCGGGCCGGACGCTTCCGCACTGATGGCAGTTTTGGCGAAACCGCCGAATGCCGGCCCTTCGATCCGGATGTGGTCGAGGCCATCGAGAGCCACACTTTCGCACCGGTCCAGAAACTCTACTGGCGCAATCCGCTGCTCGATGAAAGCTCGATCGAGGCCCTTCAATATTCGCTCGGCAAACCGCCCTTCCATCCCGCCCTGGAACGGGTCCGCGAGGCCAGCGATGAAGCTGCCCTTGGCGTATTGGCCGGCGACCCGGAAATCCGCGAGCGCGCAACCTCGCCCGGCATGGTGGCGCGACTGTGGGAGGTGTGCCGCCTGCCCGATTTCCGCAAGGCGACGCTGGATGCCCACGCCCGTCTCGTCAAATCCATCTACATGCACCTCGCGAAAGGGCGCGGCCGCCTGCCCGACACCTATATGGCCGGGCATCTGGAAAAGCTGAACAAGACCACCGGCGATGTCGACGCCCTGGCCGCGCGCCTGTCCTATGTGCGCACCTGGGCTTATGCCGCCAACCGTTCCGACTGGACGCACAATCCCGATTACTGGCGTGCGGAGACCCGGCAAATCGAGGACAAATTGTCCGACGCCCTGCACGAGCGCCTGATGCAACGCTTCGTCGATCGACGGACCAGCGCGCTGGTCAAAGGCCTGCGCGACGAGAAGGATCTTCTTGCCGGAGTGTCGAAAACGGGTGAAGTCACGGTAGAAGGCCATTATGTCGGTCGGTTACAGGGGCTGGTCTTCCAGCCCGATGCGGATGGACGCGAACTCGCCGCACGCGCTTTGCGCTCGGCGGCCCTCAAGGCCCTGCGGCCGGAGGTAAACAGGAGGCTGGCGATGCTGGCGACGCCCAAGGCAGAGGATCTCAATCTCACCGCTGCCGGAATTATCGAATGGGAAGACCGCCCGGTGGCCAAGCTGCGCCCCGGCCCATCCGTCTTGCGCCCGGGCCTGGCCCTGACTGGCGGCGAGCTCGGATCCGCCGAGGCCCAGGCGGCCGCCCGCAAGGGTCTGGAGGACTTTGTCCACACCCGGACCGACACGCTGCTCGCGCCCCTGATGGCCCTCAAGACCGGCGCCGAGGATGAGGCGACTCCCGGTCCGGTGCGCGGCGTGGCCTGGCGTCTCTATGAGGCTGGCGGCGCCCTACCGCGGCATGAGATCGTCGAGGAAATCAAGGCGCTCGACCCGGACATGCGCCGGGTTCTGCGCGGTTTCGGCGTACGCATTGGCCAACACATGATCTATCTGCCGGCCCTGGTGAAACCGGCACCGGCCGCCCATTTCGCCCTGCTGCGCGCGATCCATGAAGACCGCGGCGAGGCCGTCGTCCTGCCCGAGCCGGGACTGACCTCGATGGCCAATGACAAGTCGCGCACCCGCGCCGACTATGCCGCCATCGGCTTCCAGACCTGCGGCCCGCGCGTTGTCCGCTTCGACATGCTCGAACGCCTGGCTGATGTCATCCGCGAAGCCCGTCCCGAGCCGAAAAAGCCCGCCTTTGACCTTAAGGCTGAGATGACCGCACTGCTGGGCTGTTCCGTTGAAGACCTGCGCGGCGTCCTCGGCGCGCTAGGCTATAAACGGGTCAAAAAGGGTGAGGATGAGGAAAAGCTGGCTGGTGAGGTCTGGGGCCCGCGCCGCCGCGGTCCGGCCGGTGGCCGCCCCGCCAAGCCCGCTCATGGTGCCGATCAGAAACGCGGACCGAAATCGGCCAAGCGCGAGCCCGGCGCTGGCCCGGGCAAGCGCGATAACCGCCAGCGGCCGCAAAATCGCGTAGAACAGGAGCCGATCAAACCGGAGGACAGCCCCTTCGCCGCCCTGGCTCAACTGAAACTCGACGAAAAACCGACCAAGCCGAAACGCAAACGGCGCAAAAAGCCCGCCAAGGCGAAACCGGATGCGAACGCCAATGGCGCCGAAAACAGCGCCGTCGGTGAGGATAAGCCGGCCGGAAATAACCCTTCACCGGAGTCAACTGAAGCGGTCGCTCCGGCCGCCGCCAGCACGCCGGACGCGGCCGGCGAGGCATGAGCGCGGACGCTCAGCGCATCGATCTCTGGCTCTGGCAGGCGCGTTTCTACAAGACCCGCTCGCTGGCCACGGCCGTCGTCACCAAGGGCCGGGTCCGCATCGCGCGGGACGGAACAATCCGGCGCATTTCAAAGGCCTCCACCACGGTCAGGCCCGGCGATGAATTGACCTGGCCGCGCAATGGCAAGATTGTAGCGCTGGAAATCCTGGCCCTTGGCGAACGCCGGGGGCCGGCCGCCGAGGCGCAGGCGCTGTACCGCCTGATCGAGAATGACGAGACCGAACAGGCACGGGACTGAGCAGTCAGGACGTATCAGATGGAATTCATCAAGAAGATCTTTGCCGGCAAGGGCGCTGAAGGCGCCGCGGAAATCGATCCCCACATCGCCGCCACAGCGCTATTGGTGGAAGCCGCCCTGGCCGATGGCATCTATGCCGACTGCGAGCAGGACCAGATCCGCGAAACGCTGGAAAATGCCTTCAAGATGTCGTCCGAGAAGGCCGCTGAAGTGCTCGACAAGGCTGAGGAGCTGGCCGAGACGGCGGTCGACCATCATCGCTTCACCAAGGTCGTGAAGACATGTCTGAGCGAGCAGGAACGCATCGCCCTGGTCGAGCAATTATGGATGGTGGCGCTGGCCGATGGCGAGAAATCGCCGTTCGAGGATGCCTTCCTGCGCCGTATCGCCCCTCTGCTCGCCGTGGATGATCGCGACCGGGTTTTTGCCCGCTCGCGTGCAGAAGCCAAGGTACGCAGCCGTTGACAAAGCGGTTTGCGCAGCCCATGTCCGGCGCGCAAATTATCCAACCGTGCCGCCAACCGTACTGATCGTCCGCCCATGACCTATATCGTCACTGACGCCTGCGTCCGCTGCAAATACACTGATTGTGTCGAGGTTTGCCCCGTCGACTGTTTCTATGAAGGCGAGAATTTCCTCGTCATTCATCCCGACGAGTGCATCGATTGCGGTGTCTGCGAACCGGAATGCCCGGTCGAGGCCATCAAGCCGGACACGGAAGACGACAAGGACGGCAAGTGGCTGGCGGTGAATTCCAAGTTCGCCGAGATCTGGCCGAACATCACCCTGCGCAAGGATCCGCCGGCCGATGCGGACCAAATGGCTGAAGAGAAGGGTAAATTCGAGAAATATTTCTCGGAGAAGCCGGGCGAAGGCAACTAACCCCCAAGGGTTAATCTTTCCACCTCATTTGAAATAAGCGCTGGTTTGTGATATACATACCACATTGATGGGCTGCGCGACTGGCGCGGCCCGCTTTTCTTGCTGGTGATGGGTGCGCTCAAAATTGTCGATCTCGAAGCCGGGTGGGTGCCGGGCGATCTTTGAGA
>NZ_JASBRW010000047.1 GCF_030149235.1 Maricaulis sp.
ATCAGGCCGGAAGCGCCGGCCAGTAACGCGGAATTGATGCTCATTGCATGCTCCTTGCGTTTAACGACAAAGGGAGCCTTCTGCTTTCAAGGTTGACCGGACCGCCCTTCTGGCGACCGGGTTCAGGCCGGCGGCCTGAGAGAATTAGACGGGGGTCTCTCCGTCTCTGAGTGAGAGTATCGAGGAGAGCGGGACGCGAATGCCGCCCATCTCAACGATGACATCGGATCCGGACAGATCCACGCCCGTCACCCTGGCCGAGGCACGGATGGTGGGCGCTAGCGTGTTGCCGTCGGCGTCCGCAGCGAGAATCTCGAGCGAATAGGCGCCATCGGGCATGACGGAACCGGCGCTGTCGCGCCCGTCCCAGGTAAAGCTGTGGGTCCCGGTCGAGCTGGAGCCGTCATAGCGGCCAAGCTCACGGCCGGCCGCGTCCTTGACCACGAGCGTTGTCTGGCGGCTGTCCTCTGGCAGGACGTAATCCCAGCTGGCGCTGCCATTGCTCAGCGTAGACTGATTAGTCTCGGCAACGCCGACCTTGCCGATATAGGAAACGGCAGAGTTCTGCGCGGAGGCCGCCTGGAGCAGGAGCAGGTTTTCCAGATTCTGGTTCTGCTGGATTTGCTGTTCGACACTGGAGAAATCGACCAGCTGATTGACGAACTGGGTCGAGTCCAGCGGATCAAGCGGGTCCTGGTTCTTCATCTGCTCGGTCAGCAGGGTGAGGAACATTTCGAAATTGTCGCCGAGGCTCGCACTCTGACTGGACAGGGCGCTATTGGAGCCGAGCGAGCCGGTGATTTGGGAAATGTCGACCATGGGTTCTCGTCCTAAATCCGCATGTCCAGCCGGTCGCGTCCGCCGGCCAGGCGGAAGCCATAGGCTTCATGTTCTGCTTGGGGTTCGACGGCCGTTTCGGCCAGTTCGAGATATTCGCTTTCCTGGAAGACCGGGATCATGTCCTCATCGAGCTGATCCTCGGCATCCTCCCAGTGCGTGTCGCTGCCAAGCTGGAATTCCAGCCCGTCATCGCCGACTTCCAGTCCCGCCTCGGCCAGGGCCCGCTCCAGCTCGCGCGCATTGCGCTGCATCTCGGCCAGGGTCTCCGGGCGTTCGATGGTCAGGATCGCCTGAACGCGCTGATCCGGTGACAATTCCAGCCGGACATCGACACGTCCAAGCTCAGCCGGATCCAGGCGGATATCAAAGACCCGGGCACCATTCACAAAACGACGCTGGATCTGGGCCGCCAGATTGGTCGCGGTCTGCGGTGTGAAGCGGGCGCCGTCCGGCGTCGTGGAGCGTTCCAGGCCGGTCGGGCGGGCGTCCATGCGGTTAAGGGACAGATCCGGCTCGGCGCGCAGTCCGCTTCCGCCATCAAGCGGAAGGGGCGGCGGCAGGGTGTCGGCGGGCAAGGGCGCGGTCGTGACTGGCTTGGCCGCTGCCGAGGCGGTCGACGTGGCTGTCAGGGTGGCGCTATCGGCCGTTGATGCGGCTGTGGCAGCCGGGGCGCTGGCCGGCTTGGCGCTGGGATTGGCGGTCGCCCCGGCGCTGGTTGCGGCGGCCTTGGCGTTTTTCTGCTTCAGCTGCACGCCGGGTGCCGACGCGGGAGCCTGTTGCGGCGGTGCCGGCGTGATAGCCGGTGCGGCGGATTCAGCTGTCATGCCCGACTGGGCTTGAGCAGGCGGCATTTGAGCAGGCGCGGTCATGGTCGCGCCGGGCGCAGTCTGACCGGCGGGGCGGGGCTGAACCGGTTCCGGATTGAAGGTCACGCCCTTGGCAGCGCTCGCTGTGACGTCAGGCTTTAGATCGGCCTTTGTGCCCGTTGCATCGATTTTCGGCTTGCCCATGCTGGGGTCGGCCAGAGCAGGCCCGGTGCCTGGCAGCGGCTCCAAGGCCGGCGTCGCCGGTGCCGTCGTGTTGGGCCCCGTCGGGATGGACGGCAATCCGGTGGGCAGTGCTGAGGGTGCCGCTGGGGCCGGGGGCGTCGCTGCCGCAGCCGCTACCTCCGGCGCCGTCGGAGGCATGACGCTGGCGGCTGACACTTGCGGGTTCGCCGTTCCGGCCGGCGTTGACACATTCACCGGCTTTGACACGGCCATTTTTACAGCGGACGTCACCTCCGCGCCGCTTGCATCGCCGGGCACGACTGCCATGGTGGGCTGTTTGCCGGGTTCCAGCGCAGCGCTGACATCGCCCTGCGGTGATGCGGGCAATGTGGTGTTCGGCGTGATTGTTGGGTCGGCCGGTGCCTGGCCACTGGCGTTCAGCGCGGCAGCGAGCGCGGCGCCATTATAGCCATCTGCAGAAATCCGGCTGGATAGCCATTCGGCGCGCTGGTTGAAGCGGCCGGCGAGGGCGTCAGCCTGGGCTGTCTCGACTTGAGCGACCTGACCATTGGCTCGCGCGGTCTGCTCCAGGGCATCAGGGCCGAGCGTCGCAGCGGGCTGCGCCGCCGCTGTTGCCACAGGGTTCGCGTCCGTTGCGGTGACAGGTGAGCGGACCGGATTGGATACGCCTGCAGCGAGCGCCGGGCTGGATTCAACCGGGTTCGCCTGGTGCAGCGATGTTTGCGGGGGCAGGGTCAGACCGACCGGCCCCGGATTGATGGTTGGTCCGCTATCAGCCGTCATTCCCGTCACGGGCGGAGCCGAGAAGGCCGGTGCCGGTATGTTCGCACGTGTATTGATAACGGGCCGGTCAGTGGCAAGCGCCGGATTTGCATCGGTCGCCGAGCCCGCCGCCGGAGCAATGTCCTGGCCGGCATTGCGGCTTGTCTGACCTGCTGCTTTCAGCATGGCTTCTGCGCGGGCGGCCTGGTCCAGGATCGACGGCCCCGGGTTTGTGGTCGGCTGCAGCAGTGCGGTCCCGGGCGGCAGCGCGGGTGCGGTCGGCACCTGCATATTCGCCGGAGCGATCGCGGCGGCATCCACCGGTTCGGTGATCAGCAAGGCGCCGTCCGGGCTGGCTTGCGCCATATCATCAGGAGAGGGGGCGTTTTGCGTGGCCGGTGATTGCGGCTTGGGGGCAGCTTGCGCTGTGGCGGCAGTGGCTACGCTCTGCTGCTGCGGTAACAGGGAATCGAACAGCCCGGTCGGCTGACCATCTGCATTGCCCGCCGTGGTGCCGGCACCGGTCAGACCGTCGGTCGTCGTGGTGGCTGCAGACCCACTTAGAAATGTCGTACTCAACAGGCTGGCTTGCATGTCGCTTCTGGTCACTCGTTTCAAACGCCCAACGCCGGGGTGGCGATGGTCCGCCTCATCATCCGCAAGCGTCGTGCCATTCAGAAAATCACACAACCAATTGAAAATATGTGTTAATTTCGTGGTAACACCTGTAAATTCCGGGCTGGCCCGGCGCTTTCTGCCGCCTGCTAGGCCGATGCTGCCGGGTTCCGGGGTGGGCAGAGCGAGACGGCATCCGGCGGTGGCATTTTCACCGATCCGGGACCTGAATCCGGGAGTGGCGCGAAACTGGCCCGCCGATTGCGATGTTAATCATACGGCGCGCACACGGTCGTGCCCTGTACGGATTTGAAAGCGCATGAAAGACAACGCGAAAACAGTTACTTGTCAGCATTCTGAGCGCCTTGGCACCTTGTTGCTGAGTGCGCTCGATGTGGGCAAGGCTTGCCGGTCCGGCGGCATTATTCGCCGGCCTACGCGTGAAATTATGCGCAATGAAGGGAGCTCGCCATGTCGCTGAGCGGTGTCCTTGGGAATGCCCTGACGGGTCTGAATGCGAGCCAGGTGGGTCTGCGTTCGGCCTCCAACAACGTCGCCAACGTCAATACGCCCGGCTACGCCCGCACGACGCCGAACCTGGTCTCGCGCAATGTCGGCGGGACCGCGATGGGCGTCGAGATCCAGGGCGTCACCCGTATCGCCGATAAATTTCTCCAGGCCGCATCAATCAATGCGATCAGCGATGAGGGGCGCGCCAGCGCCCTGGCGACCGCACTGGACCGCGTGCAAGCCCAGTTCGGTGGTTTGGATGACCCCGGTTCCATGTTCGCACGCATGAACAAGGTGTTCGACAGCCTGTCGCAGGCCAGCGTGGACCCGTCCCTGTCTGTCGCACGCCTGTCTGCCGCGGCTGATATCGACAGCTTCTTTGACGAGACCACGCGTCTGTCGATCGAGATCAAGCAGCAGCGACAGGAAGCAGACGCCCGTATCAATTCCAATGTTCAGCGGGTGAACGAGATCCTTGGCGAGCTGTTCGAGCTCAATACCAGCGTGCAGAACCTGGCCTCAGGCGGCGGTGACAATTCCGGTGCTGCCAATCGCCAGTCCGAGCTTCTCGACGAGCTGGCCAGTATCATGGATATCCGCGCGACCACCCAGCCCGATGGCCGGGTCGTGGTGCGGACCGAAGACGGCGTGTTGTTGATGGACAATTTCGCCATGAACATCACCTATCAGCCGGCGGGGACCGGCGCGTTCAAGACCAGCTATGGCAGTATCTCTGCGGTGCCGCCGAACGGGGTGCCCGTTGAGCTGAACAGTCACATCATGGGCGGTGAGCTGCGCGGGCTGATGGAGCTGCGCGATGTCCAGTTGCCGCAGATGGCGGAAGAGCTGGCCGAGCTTACGGCCGGCTTTGCTGACACGCTGAATGCAGCCCACAATAATTCGTCGGCCTATCCGGCCCCTCAGATCCTGACGGGTGGAAATACCGGCTGGGATGTGAATGACTATCACTATTTCACCGGTCAGATGACGATCGGCGTCAGCGATGCGACTGGCGTGCTGGTCTCGCGTGTGGATGTGGACTTCGATGCGGCGACCCTTTCGGTCGATGGTGGCGCAGCGGTCGGGATCGGCAATACGATCGGCACCCTGTCGACGGCGATCGATGCCGCGCTGGGTGCCAATGGCTCGATGAGCTTTTCCAATGGCGTGATGACGTTGCAGGCCGATGTCGCCGGTAATGGCGTGTCCATCCTGCAGGACCCGGCCAACCCGTCCGACCGTGGCGGTCGCGGCTTCTCGCACTTCTTTGGTCTCAACGACATTGTTCGCTCTGAGCGGCCCTATTTCTTCGAGACCGGCGTCAATGGTTCGCGGCCGCACCTGTTCTCGGCCGGTGAGTCCGTGACCTATGAAGTCAAGACGGCGAGCGGCGGTTCCGTGGCCTCGGTGAATGTCCCGATCGTCGCCGGCCAGTCCTTCAACGACCTCATCACCGCGATCAACGACCCGGCGAACGGTGTCGGCCGCTATGTCACACTGTCGCTGGATGCCCAGGGCCGCCTGATCCAGACGCCGGTCTCGGGTTTCGAGAATTTTGATGTCAACCTGTCCGGCGATACCACGGCGCGGACCAGTTCCGGCCTGTCTTTCTCCGAGCTGTTCGGCGTGGGGCTGGATGCCCGTGCCGGCCGGGCCGAGATTTTCTCGGTCGACACCGCGATCCGGGCCAATTCTGACCTGCTGGCCCTGGGCCAGCTGGATATTGATGCGGCGACGGTGGCCGGTGATGTCGTGCTGAGTTCGGGTGATAATCGCGGCGGTATTCTGCTGCAGCAGTCGCTGGGCGAAACCCGGACCTTCAATGCGGCCGGCTCCCTGGCCCAGTCCAACGCCAATCTCAATGATTATGCCGCCCGCTTCGCCGGCATGGTCGGCTCGCGTGCTGCGCGGGCCGAAAGCGAAGCTGAAAGTGCCAGTGTTCTGATGGAGACAGCGGCCCAGAAACGGGCCGATGTCGAGGGGGTCAATCTCGATGAGGAACTGGCGTCGATGACCATGTATCAGCAGTCCTACAATGCCTCGGCGCGCATGCTCCAGGCGGCGAAGGAAATGGCCGATACGCTGATGAACATGCTCTAGGAGGCTTTTGACCCATGGCCCGTATTTCAACCTTTGCTGCGTCGCAGACCGCCCTGATGGATCTGATGAAAGCGCAGCGCAGCGTGTTCGAAACGCAAAAAGAGCTGATCACCGGCAAGAAGGCGACCGATCTCAAGGGGGTGGGCCAGGAGGCCGAGACGCTGAGCGCCACCCGCGCGGCGCTGGCTCGTTCCAAGGCCTACGAGCAGGCCGGCGTCCGCGCCCAGGCCCGGCTTGAGGCCCAGGACACCGCCTTGAATCGTCTCAATGATGCGGCGACGGATCTGCGCATGGCGCTGACCACCAAGGACGGCAATTACATGATGCACGAGGTCCGCGAGATCTTTAACAGCGTCGTCAACACCCTCAATACGCGCCATTCCGGGGCCTTCATCTTTGGCGGCACGCGGTCTGATATCGCGCCGGTCAATGTCGCTTCGCTCAATGACCTGCTCCCACTGGGCAGCGCCGCCGAGGTCTTCGAGAATAATCAGCGCCGCCCGGCGGCTCAGCTGGACCAGCAGATCTCGGTCGATGTCGGCATGTTGGCCGACGAGGTTGCAGGTCCGCTGATGGACGCCTTCAAGCGCATTGTCGATTTCGAAAACGGAGTCAACGGCCCCTTCGTGCAGCCGATGACCGATGTGCAGCAGACCTTCGTGACCACCGAGGTCGGCAACGTCATCGCGGCGATCGACAATATCATCAACAAGACCGGTGAGGCCGGGTCGTCCCAGGCGCATGTCGAAACCCTGATCTCCAGCCACCAGGATCGACAGGGCTTCCTCGAGCGTTTCATCGGCGACATGGAGGATGTCGACATGGCCGACGCGGCGACCCGCTTCCAGCAGGCCCAGACGGCCCTGGATGTCTCGGCGCGAACCTTCTCCTCGCTGAGCCAGGTCTCGCTGCTGAACTTCCTGCGATAATTGGCGGGCGGTCCGAATTCGCTAGTCTGGCGTTTTTAACGCCCCGACGGCATGCTCATCCCACCGCAAATTTGCCGCCGCGCACTCCATCCCCTATATACCCGCCACCTTATTCACCGTTTGCTGCGGGCCTTGACCCCGCTGGAGGCGTAAATGACTACTTCCGCGACCGGCGGCGCCATTGCGTCTGTCGATGCTCTGCTTTCCGATCTCAACCTGTCCGGCGATCCGCTCGGTCTTGGCGGCAAACCTGGCGATCATCGTGTCGTTGTGGCCATGTCCGGCGGGGTCGACAGTTCTGTCACCGCGGCGCTCTTGCACCATCTTGGCTATGACGTGGTCGGCGTGACGCTGCAGCTCTACGACCATGGTGCGGCGATCCAGAAGAAGGGTGCCTGCTGCGCCGGTCAGGACATTTACGACGCCAAGCGCGTCGCGGAGGAGTGCGGCTTTCCGCACTATGTGCTCGATTATGAGAGTCGGTTCCGCGAAGCCGTGATCGAGGAATTCGCGGACACCTATCTGGCCGGCTATACGCCCATTCCCTGTGTGCGCTGCAATCAGACGGTCAAATTTGCTGATCTGTTGGAGACCGCGAAACAGCTCGGTGCCGAGTGCATGGCGACGGGGCATTACATCCAGCGCGTCATGGGCGAGCAGGGGCCAGAGCTGCGCCGGGCGGCGGATCAGGGCAAGGACCAGTCCTATTTCCTGTTCGCCACGACGGAAGAACAGCTCGACTTCCTGCGCTTCCCGCTGGGACATCTCAACAAGGACCAGACCCGGCAGCTGGCCGAGGCCTTTGGCCTGATCGTGGCCGACAAGCCGGACAGCCAGGATATCTGTTTCGTGCCCAATGGCCGCTATGTCGACATTGTCGAGAAAGTCCGGCCCGGCGCGTCGCGCCCGGGCGAGATTGTGCATGTTGATGGCCGGGTGTTGGGCCGCCATGAAGGCGTGATCCGCTATACGGTCGGCCAGCGCCGGGGGCTGGGCATTGCTGCGGGTGACCCGCTCTATGTCGTGCGGCTCGATGCGGAGAATGCGCAGGTCGTGGTCGGTCCGCGCGAAGCACTCGAGGTCGATACGATCCGCCTGAATGACGTCAACTGGCTGGGCGACGAAGACCTCGCCGATGGCGCCCCCGTGCGCGTCAAGGTCCGCTCGACCCGGCCGCCTGTTCCCGCCGCACTGTCAGTTGATGGCGACACGGTCGGTGTCGTGCTGGCTGAAGGCGAGGAGGGTGTCGCGCCGGGCCAGGCCTGTGTCTTCTACTCCACCGATAATGAGGACCGCGTCCTCGGTGGGGGCTGGATCGCGGCCACTGGCGGAAAGGCGAGCGGGTCCGGCGTGCGGCTTATCGGCTAGCGCGTCCGGTCTCGCGGCCCTATGATCATGCCCATGCGACTGATCGCTTTCATACTTCTCCTGCTCGGCCTGTCTGCCCCGGCAGCAGCCCAGGTCGGCACGCCGGCCTATATCGAGCATGTCGCCCGTTGCGAGGCGGGGGAGGGGTATGCCTGTGCCTATGCGGCCCAGCTCGGTCAGCGCGGTGACCAGACGTTTTGGCTCTCCGACGAACAGGTGCGTTTGCGTATCTTGGGCTGCCGCTTTGGTCAGGACGGGTCGTGCTGGAAGTTCGAGCGGATCGGCCGACCCAACCCTTACGCCCCCATGCGCAATGACCGCGGGGCTTTCCTGCCCATGGTGCGCGAGGGCTGCCGTAACGGATCGGACATGGCCTGTTTCCAGGCGGCGCGGGAATTGTTTGATCGAAATGGTCCCGGAGATCTGGCGGAGGCGCTGGAGCATGGTGAGCTGGGCTGTGTGCGCGGTTTTTCCGATGCCTGTGCCGTCTGGACGGATGTCCTCGTAGCGACCGGCGGCGATGCCGCGCCGGCACGGGCCGAGGCCTGCTTTGGCAATCGCCCGGGCTATCTGCCCAAGGCGCCCTATTGCGAGGCAGGCTGTGAGGCCGGGGATCGCGAGGCCTGCCTGACCCTGGCCACCATGCTGGAACGCGGCCGCGACGGGGCGCTGCATCTGCATCGTGACACCCGCCGGGCCCGGCAATTGCGCACTCTGGCGGGGACTTTGGCCGGCGCAGCCGATTAGGCCGGCGCCGTCAGGCCTTTCCAGGCCAGAACCACCAGCCAATGCAGAATGACCGCCGGCCAGATTGATCCGGTCAGGCGGTAGAGAAGTGTGCAGGTCGCACCGAGCGCCCCGGTGATCATCAAAAAGCGCCAGTCCAGGAAGATGTCCTGCGCCATGGGCAGGCCGAGCCAGACCTGGGCCGGGTGCCAGAGGATGAAGGCGACCAGGGCGGCGGCAGCGCGTATGGAGCTGGTCCGTCCCGCCAGCCCCGCGCGGAAGACCAGCTCCTCAGCCAGCGACGGCACGACGAATGTCACCCCGGCGACAATCGCGAATGACGGCCATTCAACTGCCCAAGCGACCTTGAAGAGGTCAGACCAAAGTCCGACATATCCGGCCACGACAAGAAAGAGTGCCGTAATCATAAGGGATTGCCAGTAATGGCGCAGTTTTGCAGGAGGGCGGAGTACGCCTGCTGCATGTGCGAAAAGGCTTGACGCAGTGCCGCATCTTCTCAACATGCGCGCAGACTAAAACCGTTCGGCATCCCGCCCCAAGTCTTTGCAAGGAGATTTCACATGAGCGCAATGGACGATCCGGTCGTCATCGTCGGCATGGCCCGCACCCCGATGGGTGGCCTGCTGGGTGAACTGGCCAGCGAATCCGCGAATGAACTCGGTGCCGTAGCGGTGAAGGCCGCGATGGAAGAAGCCGGTGTGGCGGGCGAAGACGTTGACCAGATTGTCATGGGCAATGTGCTCATGGCTGGTCAGGGCCAGGCCCCGGGGCGCCAGGCGGCGATCAAGGCCGGTCTGCCCAAGTCCGTTGAAGCCACTACGCTGAACAAGATGTGTGGCTCCGGCATGCAGGCGGCGATCATGGGCCGGGCCTCGATCATGGCCGGCGATGCCGACATCATCATTGCCGGCGGTATGGAGAGCATGACCAATGCTCCGCACATGCTGCCGAGCCATCGCGGCGGCTTCAAATACGGCCATGACACTGTCAAGGACCACATGGCCCAGGACGGCCTGGAAGATGCCTATGAAGGCGGCCCGATGGGCAATTTCGCTGACATGATCGCGAAGGAACATCAGTTCACCCGCGAGCAGCAGGACGCCTATGCGCTGGAAACCCTGGCTCGCGCCCAGCGCGCTGCGGAAGAGGGCGACTTTTCCCGCGAAATCACCCCGGTGACGATCAAGACCCGCAAGGGCGAGATCACCGTCGACACCGACGAATTGCCGCGCAAGGCGATGCCGGAGAAAATCCCGTCCCTGCGCCCGGCCTTCAACAAGGACGGTACCGTCACCGCCGCCAACGCCTCGGCGATCTCGGATGGTGCTGCTGCCCTGGTCTTGATGCGTTCGTCGGAAGCGGAGCGCCGTGGCCTCAAGCCGCTGGCCAAGATCGTTGCCACCGCGGCCCACGCTCACGAGCCTGCATACTTCACCACCGCCCCGGTTCCCGCCATGCGCAAGGTTCTCGAGCGCGCGGGCTGGACGACCGATGATGTCGATCTGTGGGAGATCAACGAAGCCTTCGCGGTCGTGCCGATGATCGCCATGAAAGAGCTCGGCATTTCCCACGACAAGGTCAACGTCAATGGCGGGGCCTGTGCGCTGGGCCACCCGATCGGCGCGTCCGGTGCCCGCATCATGGTGACCTTGCTCTCCGCGCTGGAAAAGCATGGCAAGAACAAGGGCGTTGCTTCTCTCTGCATCGGCGGCGGCGAAGCTACGGCGATTGCTGTCGAGCGTATGTAGCAAGCGACCTCAGCTCCGATGAGATGATAGAGGGCGGTGCCGATGGTGCCGCCCTTTTTCTCGCTCTAGCGGGGATCGAGATCGGCCAGTATCGCCGCGATTGCTGCCGCATGCCCCGCCACGGGCGAGTCTTCCGGGAAGGGGTGGATCGCTATATCAGGTTCAAGTCCGCGCGCTTCATGGGCGGTTCCGGATGTGTCCTCGAACCTCTCATTGGACAATTCCAGATACCAGCCATTGGGCAAGGGCTTGGCGAGCGGGGTGGAAAAGGCGCCGCGCGTCGTCGCGCCAACCTGGGTGACGTGCTCAAGCTGGCGCAGCATCATTGTCGTGATCTCGCCGCAGGACACGGTGACATCGCTCGTGAGCACGTAAACCGGGCCGGTAAAGCGCGGACCTTCGGCGGGCTCAATCGTGTAGCGGGCGACCGGTTCCGGTTCATTGCCGACGCTGACGGCATATCCAAGAAACGGTGCGTCCGTGAAGCGCGAGGCGATGGACCGGCAAACCGCATCATAGCCGCCGCGATTATTGGATAGGTCGAGAATGACGGCGTCCATTCCCTCGAACTGTGTGAGGGCCTCGTCCATGATGGTGTCGAGAGCCGCGAGCTCGGCAGCGGCCCATTGTGGCGTGCCAGCTTCAAACTCGGTTACGAACCCGCCCATGGTGAAAAATTGCAGATAGCCAACCCGGTCATCGATCGTTCCGGTTATGATGCGGTCATTGGCGATATGCTGTGCGTCCTCGTCGAGGACATCCGTGACTGTTTGCTGGATCAGGCCGATAAGCCACGGCGTTTCCCCAAGTGTGGCGTCAATGCGGGGCAGGGTGTCGCCAAGGCCGAACTGGGCCCGTCGGCGCTCGCCGTCAATTTGGGCAATCAGCTTGGTGTGGCTGTCGCCCAGGGGGGCGATCATGCCGGCCAGCAGATCAAATAGCTCGGCCTCGCTCATGTCGCCTCTGAGCTGGCGGCGTGCCGTGCCGACCTGGGCCGGCCAGTCGACACCGCGGGCGTCAAAGAAGGCGTAATGCCGTTCGAACACCGATACGAAGACGTCGAAGACGGCCTGCGGCGAGGTGTCGAGGTTCGCAGTACAGTGCGCTGGCAGCGCGTCGAGGCGCTCGAAGCGGGCATGACCATCGCCGGGTAGGTACTGGAAGCGCGCCGTGTCGGCGCTGATGGCCGTGAAATAGCGGTACTCGATCTGCCCCATCAGGGTCGGGCCGTCAGTCGGGCTGGGATAGCAGGCGGCCGGCGTGTCCTGCCAGCGGGTAATCCCGTCCTCGTCGATCTCGAGGATCCAGCCGCTTTCGTGTGATCGCCACACGCCCTGCGCCGCGGCCAGAACGCTGTCCTCGCCGAGAATGTCTTGGCGAACCGGTTCAGCCGCACACGCACTGGCGCTGGTAACCAGCGTGAGGAGGGCAGGGATCAGAAAACGGCGACGCATGGGTGAAGCTCCAAAAATGACCGCGGTCACCTTTATGGTCTCGCGTCAGGAATGGCAAGCGCCAATCGTGCCGAGCAGGGTTTGCAGCCGCTGCCGCATACGATCTGGGGCATCGTCCAGCTGGTCGGTAACCATCGCCTCCCGCCAGGTGCCGGTGGCCAGGGCCAGGATGAGGTCGGCGAGGTGTCTGGGGTCGGGGGCTTGTGCTGGCAGGTTGGCGCTGCGCAGCAAAGCCTCAATCCGGTCGGCGACTTGGCGATCGGTGTCCTGTTCGACAACGCGCAGGCTTTGCGACCGCGGCGCCTCGATATTCTTGGCGCGCCACATCTCGGGATATTGCCGGGTCAGACGCCCGATGCCCATGGTCAGTTCGAGCAGGCTGTCGATCAGCTCGCCCTGAGGTAACTGCGCTGCGAGATAGTCGGCGATCAAGGCGTCATACCAGGCCGCGAGGATATCGGCCTTTGTTGGAAAGTGGTTGAAGAATGTGCCCTTGGCGATGCCAGCGGCGCGGGTGATATCGGTGACGCTGACCGTGTCATAGCCATCGCGTTCAATCAGGCGCAGGGCGGCGTCATAAATCGCCTGCCGGACCGCCTGTTTCTTTTCTTCGCGCCGTCCGGCCAAGCCGTTTCTCCCGCTAGCCCTCGATATGACCCAGGGGCAGGCCGGTGCTGTCCTTGACGTTACGAATCTGCACGGAGGTGCGGAAATCGCCGACCACGTCCAGCGGGATGAGCTTGTCGGAGACGAAGTCGTTATAGGCGTCGATATCCGGCATCACGACCTTGAGTAGATAGTCGGACGGGCCGGTCATGGTGACGGCCTCGGTGACCTCCGGGAAGCTCTGGATCGCGGCTTCGAATTTCTCGAAATTGGCCTTGCGCGCCGGTGAGATTTTCACCTCGATATAGGCGGTGAACATCAGGCCAAGCGTGCGGCGATCGAGCTGAACCGTGCGGCGACGGACAATGCCCTCGGTCTCCAGCCGGCGGATGCGGCGCCAGCAGGGCGAGGGAGTGAGGCCGACAATCTCGGCAATATCGGCTACGGAGCGGCCTGCATCTTCCTGCAGCGCTTCAAGAATGCGGACGTCTACGGAATCAAGGTCGGCGATCATTTTTGCCCGAAACCCCCGTTTTCGGCGAAATTTGTGCAACGCGGAGCGTTATCGATGGCGCATATGGCACATTGATCCAAGGTCAGGCAAGGCTCGTGTTGGGAGGAGTAGCTCTAGCCGCCACCACAGTCGCCGCCGCCGCCCCCAAAATCTCCGCCGCCATCGATGAAGCCGCCGCCTCCGCTGCCATCGCCTTTGCCCGAGCCGGGATTGCCGCCGATGAAGGCGCCGAACAGGCCGAAGCTCGCCGCAATGACCAGGACGAAAGGCTGAGCGGCCAGGCTCATCAGGATCGGCAGTGGGTTGCGGTCGGCCACGAAGTAGATGAACAGGCCGAAGAAAACCGGAATGACAAGCACCCCGATGGCACCGCCGATCAGCGCGCCGACTGGCTTTTTGATCATGATTTCGATCCCCGGATTTCGAGGCGATAACTAACCCCGCTTCGTTCTGTGAGCGCAACCATTTGGGTTGTGCGGTCTGGAATGGCCCCTGGGTGGCGACGAATTTTTGCGGCAAACATCCTTTGGTCGCGAAATTCATCCGGATTGCTGCAGATTTGCACGCGCAAATGGCACATTGATCCAGCGCTGGACAAGGCCCTGCCATCCGCGTTAGACGCCCCTCGCGCAACCGGCATTCCCCGGGGCGCATATCCAGGCAGTTCCGCCGCAGTCATTGCGAGAGCCCATGACGCAGACCGATCCCCGCTTCCACGTTCCCGCGCCGCATGTGCGGCCCGGCGATACGCCCGACTTCTCCCATATCAAGGTTCCACCGGCCGGCGAAGCCAAGCGCCCCGAGCCCGATGTCGAGGCTCACGAGACGCGCGATCTGGCGACCTCTCTGGTGCGTGTCCTTGACCACAACCACCAGGCCGTGGGCGAGTGGGATCCGAAGCTGGACGCGGACGTGCTGCGCGAAGGTCTCAAGCACATGGTGCTGACGCGGGTCTATGACGACCGCATGCTCAAGCTGCAGCGCCAGGGCAAGATGAGCTTCTACATGAAGTCGACGGGCGAGGAGGCTGTTGCCGTCGCCGCCGCGATGGCGCTGGACAAGGGCGACATGGTCTTCCCCTCCTACCGCCAGCAGGGCATCCTGTTTGCCCGCGGTCGCGACATTGTCGACATGATGTGCCACTGCATCTCCAACAGCCGCGATAATCTCAAGGGCCGCCAGCTGCCGGTGCACTACACCTGGGCCGAGGGCAATTTCTTCTCCATCTCGGGCAATCTGACAACGCAATTCCCGCAGGCGGTCGGCTATGCCATGGCCTGCCAATACAAGGGTGAGAGCCAGATCGCGGCGAGCTGGATTGGAGAAGGTTCCACCGCCGAGGGCGATTTCCATGGGGCACTGGTCCTGGCCTCGACCTACAAGGCGCCGGTCATTCTCAATGTCGTCAATAACCAGTGGGCGATCTCGACCTTCCAGGGTATTGCCGGCGGTCAGGCGGAGACGTTTGCGCTCAAGGGCCAGGGCTACGGCCTCGCCACGCTGCGCATCGACGGCAATGACTTCCTCGCGGTTTACGCGGCAACGCAATGGGCGGCCGAGCGCGCCCGTGCGGGCCTCGGTGCAACCGTGATCGAAAGCTATACCTATCGCGCCGACGCGCACTCTACCTCGGATGACCCGTCCGGCTATCGCCCGAAAGGCGAGGAAGCCAAATGGCCGCTGGGTGACCCGATCGAGCGCCTGAAGCAGCACCTGATTGGTCAGGGCGAGTGGGATGAGGAGCGTCACGCCGCCCTCGAGAAGGAACTCGATGAGCTCGTGATCAAATCCTACAAGGAAGCGGAAAGCTTCGGCACCCTGCATGACGGGCCCTTGTCGCCGGTCGAAAGCATTTTCGAAGATGTCTATGCCGAACCGGACTGGCGCCTGCGCCGCCAGCGTCAGGATCTGGGAGTTTAATCGTGGCCAAGATGAACATGATCCAGAGCCTCAATTCGGCGCTCGACAATGCCATGGAGAAGGACCCGAACGTCATCTCCTTCGGTGAGGATGCGGGTTATTTCGGCGGCGTTTTCCGTGTCACCGCCGGCCTGCAGGAAAAATACGGTCTCGACCGTTCCTTCGATGCACCGATCAATGAGGCGGCCATTACCGCCATGGCGATCGGCATGGCAGCCAAGGGATTGAAGCCCGTCGCCGAGATCCAGTTCGCCGACTATATCTTCCCGGCGATCGACCAGATCGTCTCCGAACTGTCGCGTATCCGTTATCGCACCGCCGGCCAGTTCACCACGCCGGTCGTGGTGCGCACGCCTTGCGGCGGCGGTATCCGCGGTGGTCAGACCCACTCGATGAGCCCGGAAGCCTTCTTCACCCAGGTGCCCGGCATCCAGGTGATCATGCCATCCAACCCGTATGACGCCAAAGGCCTCTTGATCGCCGCGATCGAGAGCCCGGACCCGGTCGTCTTCTTCGAGCCCAAGCGCCTCTATAACGGCCCGTTCGACGGTGACCCCACCAAGGCGCTGGAAACCTGGGCCAAGCATGAGAAGGGCGAGGTTCCGGAAGGTCACTACTCCCTGCCGATCGGTAAGGCGGAAGTGGTCCGCGAGGGCAATGACGTCACCATCATCGCCTATGGCACGCTGGTGCATGTCGCCCTGGCAGCGGTCGAGCGCGAAGGCATCGATGCCGAGATCATCGACCTGAAGACGCTGGTGCCCTATGACATCGAGACCATCGCCGCCTCGGTCAACAAGACCGGCCGCTGCATCGTCTCCCAGGAAGCGCCGCGCACCTCGGGCTTTGCTGCCGAGCTGGCTGCGCAGATCCAGGAAGAGTGTTTCTATGCTCTCGAGGCGCCGATCGCGCGCGTCACCGGCTGGGACACGCCCTACCCGCATGCACATGAATGGGCCTATTTCCCGGG
The DNA here is from genome assembly GCF_030149235.1 of Maricaulis sp. Lineage (GTDB taxonomy): Bacteria > Pseudomonadota > Alphaproteobacteria > Caulobacterales > Maricaulaceae > Maricaulis. Next base: position 16,094 of record NZ_JASBRW010000047.1, read on the forward strand.
CCCGCAGCGTTTCATCAACGCCATCCGCGAAGTTCTGGAGGCCTGATCATGAGCGAATATCGCTACAAGATGCCCGATGTCGGCGAAGGTATCGTCGAGGCGGAGATTGTCGAATGGCACGTCAAGGAAGGCGATACGGTCAGCGAGGACCAGCACGTTCTTGATGTGATGACCGACAAGGCGACGGTGGAAATTCCCTGCGCCGTGAACGGTGTCGTCACCAAGCTGGTCGGCGAGCCAGGCGAGGTGATCGCGGTCGGTACCCAGATCATGTTCATTGCCGTGGACGGCGAAGTTCCGGCCGAAGAAGAAGCCGCACCGGCACAAGCGCCGGCCGAGGAGGCGCCGAAGGCAGACGCTGTTCCGGCACCCGCGCCGAAGGCAGAGCCTGCTCCGGCACCGGCTCCGGTCGCTCCCACAGCACCGGCTGTTGCCGCGCGCCCGGAGGGCAGCCGCGCCCTGGCCAGCCCGGCCGTGCGCAAGCGGGCCCTGGAAGCCGATATCGATCTGTCCTCCGTGCCGGGAACCGGCCCGGCCGGCCGTGTCACCCATGCCGACCTGGATGATTTTATCGCCGCCGGTGGCCGCCTGGTCGCCAAGGCCGGCGGGTCGGGTTCCGGCCGTGCCCCGCGCACCGGTGTGACGGAAGAGAAAATCATCGGCCTGCGTCGCCGCATCTCCGAGAACATGTCGCACGCCCAGCGCACCATCCCCGACATCGCCTATGTCGAGGAGATCGACGTCACGGCGCTGGAAGAGCTGCGCAAGCATCTCAATGCGACCAAGTCGGATGATCAGGCCAAGCTGACCTTCATTCCCTTCCTGGTCATGGCGCTGACCAAGGCGCTGCCGGAAACGCCGCAGGCGAACAGCCATTTTGACGGCGAGAACATGGTGCTGACCAAGTTCGACGCGATCCATGCCGGTGTCGCTGCGGCGACGCCGAACGGTCTTATGGTGCCGGTCATCAAGCATGCCGAAGCGCTCGACATCTGGCAGATCGCCGGTGAGCTGAAGCGTCTCGGCGCCGCCGCCAAGGCCGGCAAATGCACCAAGGATGAGCTTTCCGGTTCGACCATCACCATCACCTCGCTCGGCGCGATCGGTGGTCTGGTCACCACGCCGATCCTGAATGCACCGGAAGTGTCGATCATCGGCGTCAACAAGATGCAGACCCTGCCACGCTTCGATGACAATGGTCAGGTGGTCGCGCGCAAGGTGATGAACCTGTCGAGCTGTTTCGATCACCGCATCGTCGACGGCTATGATGCCGCCATGCTGATCCAGCGGGTCAAAGGCTATCTGGAAAACCCGGCGACGCTGTTCATGTGACCGGCGGGCATCCCCGCGCAGGCAGGGAGCCAGAGACATTCAAGAGCGGGATGCGCTGACGGCGCGTCCCGCTTTTTTGTTCTTACCTCTCTCGGATACCCTTGAAGGTGTCGCAAAGAGGGTTTGATGTTCCGCGCCTGGAGCTGGATGCTCGATAATTGGGGGTTGGCCATATCCGTCTGTGGCGCCGGTATGCTGTCGATGGTTTTCGCACCGAAGCTCTGGGGTTGGTCGCCGGTCGCGAGCGCCGCGGGCTTGGCCGTAACCTTTTTCGGGCTGCTGATTTATATCGCTGCCCGCTCAGCTTGGCTGCAGATGCAGCGGCCTCGCCGCCGCGCCTTCCGCAAGAGGCGGCGATAACGTTTATGAACTCAACTGCGCCGAGGGGCCTGTCAGTTCCCCCGACTTCATGTCGGGGCCCGGCGGTATCTCAGCGTCGATGACTCCAGGCGCTGAGGGTTCCAGGAGTCATTGACGTGTTCATTTCCGCCAGGCCCCGGAATAAATCCGGGGAAAGTGTGGTTTGGAATCTCAGCGCCCCCCTTTTGCGGTCTGAATTCAACTGCGTCCTTCCCACACCCTCCCGCTTGCCCTATATCTTATGTCACCAATGGTGACATAAGAGGCTGAGCCGATGGAAATCTACGAAATGATCCGCCAGCACATGACCGATAATGTGCCCTTTGCCGGCTATATCGGCGTGGAGCTTGTCGAGTTGAATGGCGAGCGGGGTGTGGCCCGTTTGAGCAAGCGGCCCGAGGTTGAGAACCATATCCAGACCATGCATGCCGGTGCGATGTTCACGCTCGGAGAAGCCGCCTCGGGTGCGGCGATGGGGGGACTGTTGGCGGACCAGCTGCTGGCGGCCCGTCCCGTCGCGGCGAATGCCTCGATTAAATACGTAAAGACGGCCAAGACCGATATCAAGGCAATCGCGACGGCGAGCATCCCGGCTGAGGATGCGCTCAAAGCTTTCCACGCGGACGGCAAGGTCGTGTTCGATGTCCATGTCGATATCCGTGATGCCGACGAGAATACCTGCGCCGAGATGACGGTGGCCTGGCATATCAAGAAGCTGGGCTAGGTGGCGCGGCGCTATCACCATGGCGAGGTGCGGCCAGAGGCCATAAGCGCAGCGCTGGCGCTCACCGAGGCGGGCGGTCCGGAGGCGGTGACCATGCGCGCGGTCGCTGCGCGTGTCGGGATCGACCACCGGGCCATCTATCGCCATTTCGATGACCGGGAGGGGCTGCTCACCGAAGTCGCGGCCCGGGGCTACGGCGACCTGCTCGAGGCGATGCAGGCGGCCGGGTCGACGCCGGACCTGAAGCGCGACTTCGAGGTGTCGATCCGCTTCGCGCTCGCCCGGCCGAAACTCTACGCCCTCATGCTTAGCCAGCCGCGGGAGCGGTTGTTTGATGAGGGCGTCCCCGAGCAGAGCGTGCGGGCACTGCTCGGGTACTTCATGATCGCGGGCCAGGCCTTGTTGGGGCCAGACGCGCCGGAGGAAATCGTCCGCAATCTGGTCTTTGCCGCGCTGGGAGCGAGTTACGGTCTGATTACTTTGGCCGCCTCGATGACGCTCGCACCGCGCTCGCCGGACGCTCTGGAGGCGTTTTTGGTCGAGCAGGTCACCGGCGTGATCGAGGGGCAGGTTCTGCGCTTGACCTGAGACGACAATCCGCGCCAATTAGGGGCATGCCTGAGCTCGTCAAACAGATCTGGTCCCTGACCATTAGCGCCATCGCCGTCTGGGGCGTGGGCGTTTTCCTGTTGATGTTCAACTATCAGCGTCTGAGCATCGAGCCGCACAGCCTGCCCGGCATTGTGTTCGGGTCTGCGCTGGCGGTGATTATTGCTGCAGTCGCCTGGACGCTGGGGCGCCGCTTCCTTGCGCGGTAAGGTTCGCCAGACAATCCCCCTCACTCCTATCGCGATAACATCCTAGTCTGAGCCGATGGGAAAGAAGTATCGCTACCGATTCTGGCACAGTTCCTGGGACCACCCCAATGACACGCCAAAGGAGACGCTCGATGAGCTCGAGCGCAGCCTGTGGCGAACCAGTGCTGGCATATTCGGCTTTACGTTGGCCATGATTGTCTACGGCTTCTTGCTGCACGGCTTTGCCTGGCCGCCCCTCGTGCCGATTATCGGCTGGTCCATTGTCCTGGTTGGCGGGACGATCGGTGTGTTGGTCTATCTGTCCCGCAAGGCCGATCAGGAACGCTAGCTTTTCTCCGGAACCGGGCCGAAGCCCTCGGATGCGATGGGTCGCGCCTTTCTTGGCGGGCTGCAGGCGCCGAAAAAAGCACGTGGCTTTCCGTGTCTGAGCACAAACCCTTTCCCTTTCCTGCCTGAGCGTCTAAACGGCTCGCGATATTCCGCGCATTCGCGCACATTTCTTTCTCAAGAGGCTCTCCCATGCAGAAACGCTCTTGCCAGGTTCTTGTTGTAGGTGGTGGTCCGGGTGGTTATCCGGCGGCGATCCGCGCCGGTCAGCTGGGACTGGACACGATTATCGTCGACAAGCACGGGCTCGGTGGAACCTGCCTCAATCGCGGCTGCATCCCCTCCAAGGCGATGATCCATGCGGCGACCAAGTATGGGGAAATGGCCAAGCATGCCGAGGGTGACGTGCTGGGTATCTCGCTGGCCGAAGCTCCGAAGCTCGACATGGGCAAGCTGGTGGGCTGGAAAGACGGTATCGTCTCCAAGCTGACCGGTGGCGTCGGCCAGCTCTTGAAGGCTGCCGGTGCCGAGCACATTGCCGGGTGGGCGAGCTTCCAGAATGCCAAGACCTGCCTTGTCGACATGGACAATGGCGAACAGGTCGAGATCACGGCTGAGCACGTGATCCTGGCCACCGGTTCGGTCGAGGTCGAGCTGCCTTTCCTGCCGTTCGGCGACAAGGTGATCGGGTCTACCGACGCCCTCGATCTGACCGAGAAGCCGGAAAAGCTGGTTGTCGTCGGTGCGGGGTATATCGGGCTGGAACTGGGCATTGCCTTCCGCAAGCTGGGCTCCGAGGTGACCTTTATCGAAGCCTCTGACGGTATCCTGCCGCTCTATGACAAGGAGATCACCCGCCCGATCACCATGTGGCTGAAGAAGCACAAGGTGGCGGTCAACCTGTCCTGCAAGGCCAAGGGCATGTCCGAGCGGGACGGCAAGGCCGTGCTTGAATATGAAGACGCCAAGGGCGAGCTGCAGACGATCGAAGCCGACAAGATCCTCGTCGCGGTCGGCCGCAAAGCCTGCCTCGACGGCTGGGGTCTGGAGAATATGGGCCTCGACCTGGTCGATGGCCGCTTCATCAAGGTCGATAATCAGTGTCGCACCGGTATGCGCGGCGTGTTCGCGATCGGCGATGTTGTCGGCGAACCGCTTCTGGCGCACAAGGCGACGGCTCAGGGTGAAATGGTCGCCGAGATCATTGCCGGCCACCGCCGGGTTCATGACCCGGTCTCCATTGCCGCGGTCTGCTTTACCGAGCCGGAAGTCGTCGGCGTTGGCCTGACCCCGGACCAGGCCAAGGCCAAGGGCGAAGAGACCATTGTCGGCAAATTCCCGCTCGCCGCTTCGGGCCGCTACCTGTCGATGGAAGCGGGCACGGATGGCGGCTTTGTCCGCATCACGGCGCGCAAGTCCGACCATGTCGTGCTCGGCATCCACGCCGTGGGCACGCATGTCTCCGAGCTGTCAGGTGAATTTGCCCTGGCGGTCGAAATGGGTGCGCGCCTGGAAGACATTTCCGGCACCATCCACGTCCACCCGACCCTGACCGAGGGCTTCGCCGAGGCGGCCCTGACCGCGCTGGGGCACCCGATCCATATTTCCGCACCGAAGAAGTAAGGTCGAGGGGAGATGAGCGATCACCCGCTAGCCAGCCGGATGAGCACGGAGCGCCAGTTCGAGGGGGAGGGCGTTGGCTGTATCTCCTTCGAGACGGCCTTTCTGCGGTCTCGTACGGTGGCACCGGAGGAGATCGACGAGCTCGGCCACGTCAATAATGTCGTCTATCTGCGCTGGGTGCAGGATGTCGCGATTACTCATTGGCATACCGTTTCACCGCCTGAGCAGATCGCGAGCGATGTCTGGGTAGCGCTGAAGCATACGATCGAATACCGCGACCCGATCCTGCCCGGCGAAACCGCCGAGATCCGCACCTGGCTTGGTCGGGTGCATGGCCCGCGCTTTGATCGTCATGTCGATATCCGCAAGCCGGGCGCCAAACGCTTCTCTGCCCGGGCGGTGACGGAATGGTGCCGAATCGACACCGCAACGCGCCGGCCCAAACGGGTGGCGGGCGATGTGCTGGACACGTTCGGGGTTGCCGGCTTGCTTTAAAGGCGCGCGTCAATGCCGGCCGCCTGCGCGGCCTCATTCAACTGATCGATCGTCATTTCGTCCAGCGGTACACCGTCGCGTTCGCGCTTGCCGCGCCAGGCGCGTTCGGCGTCGCCCGGGACGAGGACCGGGCTGTCCCAGTCCATCAGCGGGGATTGGGTGGCATAATCGCTCACCGCGTCGATTTCCTCGGCCATCCAGGCCGGGTCACCGAAGGCGGCCGGGTCAATCAGGATGGAGAAGAGTGAGTTGAGAATGCCGCCGCGGCGCGCCTTGGCCGGCTGGATCGTGCCCGAGCGCGACAGGACGCCGGCCAGCAGCTCACAGGCGAAGGCGAGACCATAGCCCTTGTGCCTGGCCATCGGGGTGAGGGCGCCCTTGACCTCGAAACCGGTCATGCCGCTGGGATCGGTGGTTTCCATCCCGTGCTCGTTGAGCAGGGCGCCCTTGGGGACGGTCAGCCCCTTATTGGCGGCGACACGGACCTTGCCGAGGGCGATGCGGCTGGTGGCCATGTCGAGCAGGAATGCACCGCGCTCGTTGGACGCGGGAAAGCCGATACAGACCGGGTTGGTCCCGAAGCGGGCATCAGAGCCGCGGAAGGGCGCAACGAGCGGGGTGTGATCGGTGACGTTGACGAAGTGCATCGACACCAGCCCCTGCACGCTCAGGCGTTCCGCATAGGCACCGACGCGGCCCAGATGGTGGGCATCGGCGAGGGTGGCGCAGCTCAGCCCGTGGGCACGGGCTTTTGGCGCGGCACGGGCAAACAGCGCGTCCGCGCTGGGGGCGCCCCAGGAAGAATGGGCATGCATCTGGGTGAGCACGGTGGTGTCGGTGATCGCCTCCGGTTCGCCATCCAGCTTTACCAGACCGGATTGGGCGTGACGGATATAGGCGGGTAGCAGGCCGACCCCGTGACTGTCATGACCGCTCAGATTGGCCTCGACCAGGTGTTCGGCCACCCGTGCGGCATCCGTGTCCTTCGCTCCGGTTGAGCGAACCAGGCCTTGGGCGAAGGCGGTCAGGTCCGGGGCGGCAAAGCGGCGTTCATTGGCAATCATCGAAGATCAATCTGCGTGGCGGGGACCATGAAAGAGGGGTCGATAAAAACAATTCCCTTTGTTTAGTCGAATATTAACTACACTTGAAAGCCAAACCCGTTCCGAATTGGCACAGAGTCGATTTGAGTAAAATTTTACAGAGTTAAATTTTTGAAATAATTTGTGAAATTAAACGCAGCCTGAGCTGAAATTTTCGATTCGATTTAAAAGTTTAGCAATCGGTCTTTGCCATTCTTCATCACGTCGAGGCGGCAACAGCCTCGCAGAGATAACCTTGGCGTCAGAAGAGGGAAATCCCCACGGCGCGACTTTGAGATGGATGAGGGAATGTCGATGAAAACGGCAGGTATCATGTTTATTGCGGCAGCCATGACGGCGATGAGCTTCGCGGCTGCTCCGGCGAGTGCACAGGACCGCGAACGCACGTCCGTTGAGGCACCGTCCTATCCGCGTAGTGCTGAGCGTCGCGGCATCGAGGGCTATGCAGTGGTCCAGTATTCGGTTGCCGAAGACGGCAGCGTTCAGAATCCCACTGTGGTCGAATCGGAGCCTGCGGGCGTCTTTGATCGCGCCGTTTTGCGCGCCATTGAAGGGTGGGCTTATGCGCCGGCCGCAGCTGCAACCGAGGGATTGGAGCAACGTTTCGACTTCAATCTCGGCGGCTAAGGTTAATCCAGACCACGCAAATCAGCATCAGAACTGAAACGCGAAAATAATAATAAGAATTCATTTACGGCGGCGCGGTAGCGTCGCCGTGATTTTTTGTAATTGCCGACTCGTTGTCGGGAGGATTTGAGGCCATGAATTCCTTTTTCGCCGCTCTTAACGAAAAGACATCCAGCATTCGCGTGCGGTTGCTGGCCGCTTTCGGGCTTTCTGCTGCGATGACGCTTGTTGCAGCGGGTGTCGGCGTTTTCGGATTTAACTCGGCTAATTACGCGGTGGAGCAAATTTCCAACCGTTCAATTCCCGAAATTCAAGCGGCCGCCCGGGTCAGCGAGGAAAGCCAGGCGATGGCCGAAGGGCTCCAGGCCTTTGCTCTGTCCCCGACTGTTGAGGCGCGCCTGACGAATTATTCGCGATTGACCGAGATGCGGGATGGCCTCCTCGCTAATCTGTCTTCGCTGCGTCAGATGTCAGGAAACAACGAAACCGCTCAGCTGGCGACCGCTGTTGAAGACCTGGCCACCCTCGTCGACACCATGAATGGCGTTGTCGGTGAGCGCCTGCAAATCCGTGACCGCCGCTGGTATGTCACCAGCGAAGCCCGTCAGGCTCGCGTGACCCTGACAGAGAGCGTTGAAGGCGCACTCGATAATAGCGATGAGGCGGATATCGAGAGCCTGCTCCGCACGCTCGTGGCCGCCAATCAGATCCTGATCCAGTACACAGAAACCGACGTCGCCGCCTCTGACGCTGAAGTCGATGCCCTGTTCGATGATTTCGACATGGCCCTGGGCGAGCTGGATGTGAACATCGCCATTCTCGGCGATATCGTCACCGACGAAATGCGCACAAGCGCCAATGCCCTCCTGGGGTATGGCGAAGGTGCAGCGGGCGTGTTCGAGCTGCGCAAGTCCGAGCTGCAGGCTGTCACCGAGGCAGAGCGCGTTTCCGAGGAAGCCCGTATCGCGGCAGAAGCCCTTCTGTCTCGCGTCAATGCCTTCAAAGGCGAAGTGGATGGCCGCGTCGAAGCGGCCACCGCCAATGCCAATGGCGCAGTCCTGACCGGACGCATCCTGCTGATTATCATTGCGGCCGTTGGCCTGATTATCGCCGCTGCGATCGCCTGGTTCTACGTGTCCAACATGGTTCTGGCCCGCCTGAGCGCCATGGCACGCACCATGAGTGCGCTGGCTGAGGGTAATAGCGAGGTCCAACTTGGCTTCACGCCGGGCCGTGACGAAATCGGCGACATGGCCCGTTCGGTCGACGTCTTCCGCCAGAACGCGATCGAGCGCGCTCGACTGGAAGCTGAGACCGAAGAAGAGCGCCGCATGAAGGAGAAGCGTTCCGCTGCGGTGGAAAGCCTGATCCAGGCCTTCGAGGAAGCGTCCACCAGCGCTCTCAGCCAGGTGAACGAGGCCGCGACCCAGATGGAAACTTCCGCTCGCGCCATGAGCTCGACGGCTGCGGCCACGACAGGCAAGTCTGCCGCTGTGGCCCAGGCGTCGGAAGGCGCGTCGCAGAACGTACAAACTGTGGCCGCCGCCGCCGAGGAGATGGTCTCCTCGATCGGCGAAATCAGCCAGCAGATCTCCCGCTCAACCGAAATCGCCGGCAATGCCGTTGACCAGGTCGAGCAGACCAATGTCGACGTGCAGGCGCTCAATGATGCCGCCAAGAGCATTGATGACATCGTCAACCTCATCAACGACATCGCCGAGCAGACCAACCTGCTGGCCCTGAACGCGACCATCGAGGCGGCACGGGCTGGTGAGGCCGGCAAGGGCTTCGCGGTCGTGGCTTCCGAGGTGAAAGCCCTGGCCAGCCAGACCGGTAACGCGACGCAGAACATCTCCGAGCATATCGGTGGTATCCAGTCTGCGACTTCCAAGGCTGTGGAAGCCATGGGCTCGATCGGCGGCACCATTCACGAGATGAGCGAGATCGCCACCGCAATCGCTGCGGCAATGGAAGAACAGCGCGCGGCTGCGAGTGAGATCACCCGTTCCGCGCAGGAAGCAGCAGACGGTACCCGCGAGGTCTTCTCCAACATCCAGGAAGTCGACCAGGCGACCTCGGAGACCGGCGAAAGCGCGGGTCAGGTGCTCGAGGCATCGCTGGCGGTGTCACGCCAGTCTGAGACCCTCAAGACGTCCGTCGAGCAGTTCCTCGACGAGGTCCGCACCGCTTAATTGCAGATCAACTGAAATCAGCCACCGCCCGCGGCTTGCCAGCCGCGGGCGGTGCGCGTATATGCCGATCCTCCCTTTGTGGGGAACACGTGTGGCGAGGTAGCTCAGCTGGTTAGAGCGCACGACTCATAATCGTGAGGTCGAGAGTTCAAGTCTCTCCCTCGCCACCACCAACCTTCTCTCAGTCGAATACAGATTAACTCGCCGTGAAGCGCCTATCTGTCGCGTTTCCCTTGGGCCGTTGTGGACCTATATCCTCAAGGCAGTGAACAGGAGTGCGCCGATGTCTACGGGTACGGTTTTGTCGGTCTTCGCCGGAGCCATCATCATCCTTGCCGGAATTGCCTATCTCGTCGTGGGCGCGAGCATCCTGCCGGAGAACGGCATGAGCGGGCATGGGTGGTTCGCCCTAATTCTCGGCTCTGTTTTGTCATTGCTGGTGGGGGGCGCACTGGCGACCGTCCTGATCATCTCCCGTCGTCGCGGCTTCGACGAGGCCGCCCACGAGGTCTACAAGGAGGTTGAGGACCGCTAGAAAAGCAAAGAGCCCGGCCGTTGACCGGGCTCGTGCATGGCGTCTTCAATGACCTATCTCAATAGCGTCGGTCGCGGCGGTCCTCGCGGCGATCGCGGACATCCTCGCGGGCATCCCTGATATCCTCCCGCATATCGAAATAATCTTCAATCAGATCACCCGGGCCGGTAAATCGGCGGGCATCGCGGATATCCTCGCGCGCATCGCGGATATCCTCCCGCCGGTCGCGGCGATCCTCGCGCCGGTCATAAACATCCTCGATCCTGTCGCGGACCTCGCGGGTCGTGTGATGATAGGGGTGGGCATAGGCCGGAGCGGCTGTGCTGGCGGCCATCAATGCGATCGCGATAAACCTGTAGGGCATGGCATGTCCTTTACCGTTTGCGTATCCCTCGCACGAGTGAAACGGTGAAGGTCTGTCAATCCGTCGATCAGGCGACCTTCCGGTTCTCGCGCCGGTCCATGGCAAGGGCTGCGTCAATGGCGGAGAACAGGGCGTCGCGTTCGACTGGCTTGCTGACATGGCTGCTCATGCCCGCTGCGATGCAACGCTCTGCCGCCCCGGAGAGAGCGTTTGCGGTCAAAGCAATGATCGGAATCGTAGCGGCTTCAGACGTCAAGGCGCGGATGGCCTGGGTCGCCGCAATACCGTCCATGACCGGCATTTCCATATCCATCAGGATGAGGTCGTAGGAACGCGCCTGGACCGCCTCGAGGGCGAGTTTTCCGTTTTCAACATAGTCTGCTGTCAGGCCTTTAAGTTTGAGGAATCCCTTCGCTACAGCCTGATTCACCGGATTGTCCTCAGCCACCAGAACGCGCGTTGTTGTGACTGCGGTTTCCTCTTCGTGCGCGATGTCTTCAGTACTCCCGGCAGTCTGTTCACCAAAGTAGACCTTCAAAGGAACCTCGAACCAAAAGGTTGAGCCTTCATTCTCCACCGACCGGAAGCCAATTGTTCCGCCCATCAGGTCCACCAGACGCTTACAGATTGCCAGGCCGAGACCACTGCCGCCATGGCGACGGGTGGTCTCTGCGTCCGCTTGGGTGAAGGCGGTAAACATGCGCTCCTGCGCGCTGAGCGGAATACCGCAGCCGCTATCCCGAACCTCGATCCGCATCACCGAGCGTTTCCGGCCAATATCATGGAAGACCATGCTAACGTCGACCATGCCTTGATCTGTGAATTTGATCGCATTGCCGATCAAGTTAAACAGGATCTGCTTGAGCCGTACCGGGTCACCCTTGAATTCACGTCCTTCGGCGCCACTGACCTCGATCGTAAATGTGATCCCTTTTTCTCGTGCGCGCCCTTGCCATAGCGTTTGAGCATCCTGGGCCAGCTGCTTCGGATTGAATGGGTGAATATCCAGATCCATCTTTCCGGCTTCGATCTTGGAGAGGTCCAGAATGTCGTTGAGCAGGCGTAGGAGGATTTGGCCACTATCATCGATAACGCGAACAAACTCGGTCTGTTCCTCGTCCAGGTCCGTCGCTGTCAACAATTGTGCGATCCCGAGTACCCCGTTAAGCGGGGTCCGGATTTCATGGCTCATAGTGGCCAGGAAATCCGACTTGGCTTTGGAGGCGGCTAGCGCCTCAATGCGGGCGCGGCCAAGCTGTTCTGCCAGCGCGGAGAGTTTGTGGTTGCGCTCTTCGGATTCCCGCGCCATCGCGGTGAATAGCTCGAGCGAGGTTCCGACCCCTACAAACTCGCCCTGGCGAACGGCTACGAAGCCCTCCATCAATGCAGACGGGCGATCGCGAACGATCCGTGCGTTAAGCGCCTCAACCGGGGTTGAGGCCTCGACGATGAGAGGTTCCTTATTCATCAGGAAGGTGATCGGACGCTTGGAAAACAGCGCGCGACCATGCCGGTCCGCCATCCGCAGAAAAAACTGGTCGCGGGTAACCAGGCCTACCGGATGGCGGTTATCAACCACGGCGACGACAAGAAGGTCATCATCGTGGGAAAACAACTCGTAAACGTCTTCCCCGCGCGCGGTTGGCGCTACAGTTGGTGCTTCGACGAGCACATCACGAACCAAGCGGCTCATAGCGACTACCCCAGTTCCATCCGCACGTAGAATAGGCAGAACTGGGCTTCGGTTTCGTTAAACGAGCGGCGCGTCACAAAACAATCGCGAGATTGTCACAGAGGTTGACGGGAGCTTACTTTCAACCAGTCCAGATAGCCGCGATGGGAATGGGTTTCATCAATGTCCAAGACCACAAAGCACGGTGTCTCATAAGGGTGAAGCTCGACGAACCGGGTCCTGAGCGCATCTGTCTGCGCCCCGTCGGCCTTCAAGATCATCACGGTCTCCTGGTCCTCTTGGGGATTGCCGTCCCAGACATAGACGCTTGTCATACCTGGGAGGATGTTGGCGCAGGCGCATAGGCCGTCGGCGACAAGACGACGCGCGGCGGTGCCGGCGCTCTGTGCGTCCGGCCAGGTCGTGTAAATCCAATGGAAAGCAGGCATGGCTATCTCTCCTCAGCACGCCTATATAACGGCGCCATGACCAACACGTCGAACCCTGATACAGCCCTTGTGCTCTTCTCCGGCGGTCAGGACAGCGCGACTTGCCTGGCCTGGGCCCTGGAGCGATATCCCCGCGTGGAGACGGTGGGGTTCGAATATGGCCAGCGCCATGGCGTTGAGATGCAAGCGCGGCTGGATGTGCGCCGTTCCATGGTCGAGCGTTTTGACCAATGGGCTGACCGTCTGGGCGAGGATTTCGTCATCGATCTCTCCGGTTATGGCGCCATCGCCGAAAGCGCGCTGACTGCCGACCGCGCCATCGAGATTCAGGAAAACGGACTGCCCTCGACCTTCGTGCCGGGCCGTAATCTGGTATTCCTCACTGTCGCCTCTGCGCTGGCCTACCGGCGCGGCCATGACGTGATGGTCGGCGGCATGTGCGAGACCGATTTCTCTGGCTATCCCGATTGCCGGCGCGCAACGATCGACGCCATGCAGTCAGCCTTGTCGCTCGGCCTCGATCGCAAACTCGTGCTGGAAACGCCGCTCATGTTCATCGACAAGGGGGCGACCTGGGCTTTAGCGCATCAGCTTGGAGGCACCGATCTGGTCGACCTCATCCGTCGAGAAACCCACACCTGCTATACTGGTGACCGCTCCACCTTGCATGAGTGGGGTCATGGCTGCGGCACATGTCCCGCCTGCGAATTGCGCGCGCGCGGCTGGCAAGAATGGACCGAGGCGGCATGACCTATTCCGTTAAAGAGATTTTCCTCACCGTTCAGGGCGAGGGCGCCCAGGCCGGGCGGCCTGCGGTTTTCCTGCGCTTTGCGGGATGTAATTTGTGGAGCGGTCGCGAGGCGGATCGCGCAAGTGCCGTGTGCCGTTTCTGCGATACCGATTTCGTCGGCACCGACGGACCCGGCGGTGGCAAATTCGCCGATGCGGCAGCCCTGGTCGACACGGTGGCCGGATACTGGCCGGGCGGCGGAACGCCATTGGTGGTGTGCACCGGCGGTGAGCCATTGCTGCAGCTCGACAGCTCGCTGATCGACGCCCTGCACGCGGCCGGTTTCGAAATTGCCGTCGAGACAAACGGCACCGTCAAAGCCCCGGCGGGTATCGACTGGATTACCGTCAGTCCCAAGGCGAAAGCCGAGGTTATCCAGACCTCCGGCGACGAGCTCAAACTGGTCTACCCGCAGGACGAGATCAAACCGGCTGATGTGGAACATCTCGACTTCAAGCGATTCTCGCTTCAGCCCATGGACGGGCCTGCGATGATGGAGAATGCCAAGGCGGCGTTCGAGTACTGCCTTGAACATCCCAAATGGGTGCTCAGCCTGCAGACCCACAAGTGGATCGGCGCCCCCTGATCGGTGTCCGAAGTCGCGGCAAGCAAAAGGGCCTGCCCGAAGACAAGCCCTTGAACATAGTAGTTTAGCCTTTGAAAATCAGGACTCGCCGCGCAATTCCTCATGGACCTCATTGCGCACACGACGCGAGAAGAGGTGGAAGGCCCGGCGGGCATCATACCAGGTCGAGGCGCCGTACACTTCCCGAAGATTGTGCGACGACCAGGAGTAATCGAACTCTTCCAGGACCCGGCCGTCCTCGCTGACCAGACGCGCTTCGAGTTCGGCGCCGCCGATACCGATACTGCGCATGGAAAGACCAACCCGGTTACGAAGCTGCTGGAATGTCGGGCGATTTGGCGTCGCGTCTAGCAAGGTGACCTCGAGGCGCGTACCGTCCATCATGTCAATACCGCGCAAAGCCTGTTCCAGGTCATCGGTCAGGTAACCGGCCAAGCGGTTAAGCTCGCGCTCGCCATACTCGTCGGCTTTCTCGAGCATTTCATCGCCAAAGGCGATTGGGGCAATTTCGATATGTTCATCAGCCAGCGCCGCAGCAGATACGGCCGTGGCAGCAAGGCAGGCTAGTATAGTGCGCGTCATGAGCGCCTCCGTTTGCGTTACCCATCCCTCGATAGGTAATGCTAACAAAGGTCGCTGCAAGCTGTCACCTGACCAGCGGCGGGAAAGTTGACGCACCTAGCGGTCGTCATCCTCGTCGTCATCACCCGGGGTGACGATATCGATGGCGGCTCCGGTCACATCGACGGCGGCTTCCACGGTATTGCCCACAGTGCCGATAGCGATATCCGCAGCCAAACCGGCAGCACCGATGGCCAGACAGCCATTGAGGGCGGGAGCGGCGAAAAGCAGAAAAACAAGCGGGCGAAGCCGGCGCATGAAAACCTCCAGGGATCGATGCATCAGACTTCGCCTACTCGTGTTGCGGAAGTATGAAAACCGCCGCGAAATTGCTGCTGCTTACTTGGTTTCCACCAGCACCAGCTCGGTGTCGTTACCGGCTTTAATGATGATCTCGCCGACATCGCGGATTGCAGCACCATCGCGGGCCTTCAGGCTTTCACCATTCACAGTCGCCGAACCCGTGGCCAGCACCAGATAGGCCTGGCGGCCCTGGGGCAGGGCGTGGGTGACGGTCTTGCCGGCTTCCACAGTGGCGCCAAGCACTTTGGCATCGGCGCGGATCATCAGCCCGCCATCGCGCTCCGGGTTGCCCGAGGCAAGAACGACGAAGTCACCGGCGCTTTCGCCCTTGGGAAACTCCATCGCATCCCAGCGCGGCTCACCACCGGAGGTTTCCGGGATGATCCAGATCTGGAAGATCCGGGTCAGCTCGTCCTCGCGGTTGAACTCGGAGTGATAGATACCGGACCCGGCCGACATGACCTGGACATCGCCGGCTTCGGTGCGGCCTTCATTGCCCAGATTATCGCGGTGGGTGATGGCGCCGTCGCGGACATAGGTGATGATTTCCATATCCTTGTGCGGGTGCGGCGCGAAGCCTTCGCCCGGCTGGATTTCATCATCATTCCAGACGCGAAGTGCGCCCCATCCGACCCGCTTCGGGTCGAAATAGCTGCCGAAGCTGAAATGGTGTTTGGCGTTCAGCCACTCATTCTGAAAGCGGCCAAGGCTGTCAAAGGAACGTTTCTCGATCATGGTTTTGCTCCCTGGGTTTCGTGTTGAGGCAGAGATAGGTCGCCGGTCGCTGGCGATAAACAGGCAGGTCGGACGCTGTTAGTTTCCTAGCGGGAAATAATGCCCGCTAGCGGCCTTCGCGCCACCATCCCAGGCCCATCAACGTCGCGATGATCAGGACCAGGAGAAGGGCAGGCATGATCGGAGTCTGGGTCGAGGCCCGGACGATATAGCGCTCATTGCGCTTCAGCCCGAGCCAGTTGCGGCCGGCCTGGTCACCGCTGGCACGCGTGCGACGGATGTCCGGCAGGCGCAGGCTGTCACCCTCGCCGATATAGTATTGACCGCCTCTCGTGGCATCGACAAACGGGTCCAGGACCTCGGTAGTGGGACGCAGGTCGGCGTATTCTAGCGGGTTGAGCGGCCCCAGGGCGGCGACCGTGGTCAGATCGCCCGAGCGCAGGCGGACAATGCCGGCGCCTTCCGCTTCGAGGGCAGCAGCGAAGCGGCCGGTTGCGGTTTCGCTCATATCGACCACGTCCTGTTGCCCGTCCGGCCAGGTCACCTGCAGGGGCGGGGCTGTACCGGCCAGGGTGACCCGGTCAGCGCGAAGCTCGCCATCGATGATGCTGGCCGTCAGGCGTTCCTCGTCCAGTTCCGGTTCACGCATTAGCCAATGGGCGACGCGGCGGAACATTTCCGCGTAGGGACCCCCGCCTTCAAAGCCGCGGGACCAGAGCCAGGTCTGATCTGACATCACCATCGCGGCCCGGCCTTGACCGGAGCGATCGAGAACGAGGAGCGGATTGCCGTCCGGTGCCTCGAGCAGCACCTGGCCCGACAGGGCGGTGCCATTGATGCGGCGCAGCCAGCGTCCCCAGGTCGGGTCCTCACCGCCGCCTTCCAGTCCGGTTGTGACCGGGTGGCGGAGGCCAAGCAGTGTTGATTGCGGTGTGAAACCGCCCTCGCTCAGTGTTCCTGTGGGGCGCACCGGGAGAACCGAGGCCAGGGGCGTGCGGAACAGGCTTGGCCGGCCGGCGAAGGGCGGGCCGGCTGTGACCAGCAGGGCCCCACCGTTTTCTACATAGCGGGCGATATTGTCGAAATAGAGCGGCGGCATGATGTTGCGCCGGTAATAGCGGTCGAATATCACCAGATCGAATTCGGCGAGACGCTCCACAAACAGTTCCTGGACCGGGAAGGCGATCAGGGCCAGTTCGTCGACCGGCGTGGTATCGCGGCGATCCGGCGGTCGCAGAATGGTGAAATGAACGAGGTCGACCGACGGGTCGGACTTGAGCAGATCACGCCAAGCGCGGGCACCATTGTGCGGCTCACCGGTGACCAGCAGTACGCGCAGACGGTCCCTTACGCCATTCACGTTGGCGGCGGCGCGGTTGTTGATCAGGGAGAGTTCCTGTGGTCCGGCGGCCACCTCGATCTCGATGACATTCTGGCCTCGCCGCTCGACCGGGACATTGACCGGGATGGTGCGGCCGATCGGGACATTGTGGACCTGCGGTTCGCCGCCTTCGAAGCGGAACTCGACCCGTGCCGTACCTGTGACGGCTTCATCCTCGATACGAATGGAGAAGCTCACCGTCTGCCCGACAATGCCATAGCGCGGGGCTTCCTCGATGATCAGCCGGCGATCACCGGCATTGCGGTCCCCGGGCATGGCCTGGTGGAGTGGAGCGTCCAGATTAAGCGCATCGGTGTCGCTTGGCGCGTCGTGCACCTGGCCATCGGTCGCCATGACGACACCGGCGAGCCGGTCCTGCGGCACGCTGGCCAGCGCCTGGTTGAGCGCGTCAAAGACACGAGAGCCATCTGTGCCCTCGCGGGCCTCCACCTCGACGAGGTCAAGCAGCGGGTCGGCCTCCGCGGCGGCCCGCATACGCTCGGCCAGGCCATCAGCGGCGGCCTCGCGTTCGCCAATGCGCATCGACGCACTGGTGTCAGTGACCAGAATGGCGATGTCGGCCAGCGGGTCGCGCTCTTCCTCGACGAGAGACGGGTTGGCCAGGGCCAGACCGACGACCGCCAGGGCGAGGCCGCGCCAGAGCCAGCCCGACAGGCGCTGCAGCGCGCCGGCAATGAGCACGACAAAGCCCACGGTCAGGAGACCGATGAGCCAGGGCGCCGGGATGAGCGGCGCAAAATCGATCGTCGTCGCCATCATTGTCCGAGCCGCTCCAGAATATCGGGGATGTGGACCTGATCGGCCTTGTAGTTGCCGGTCAGGGCATACATGGCGACATTGATTCCGAAGCGCTGTGCCAGTTCGCGCTGGCGCTCGCCGCCATCAACCGGGGCCATCGGGCGGCCGTTTTCATCCACCGCCCAGGCCGAGGCCCAGTCATGGGCCCCGATAATCACGCCGGATGTGCCGTCACGCGACGCTCCGTCCGGATTGGCTTCAACCCAGACCGGGCTGCCGGAGAAGCGGCCCGGGAATTCCTGCAGCAGGTAGAAGCTGCGGGTCAGGACGTGGTCGGACGAGATCTGCGCCAGGGGCGGCACATCGATACTGTCGAGAATGGTGATCAGTCCGGGATGCGGCGCACCGGCACGAAGCGCAGCCACATCGGCATCCTGGGTGTCGAAAATGATCAGCCCGCCGCCTTGCAGATAGGCGGTGATGCGAGAGGCGGCCTCCTCAGACAGGGCGGCGGCGTCACGCTCGACCGGCCAGTAGATCATCGGGAAGAAGATCAGCTCGTCGGTTTCCGGATGGATCGCCATCGGTGTGCCCGGTTCCATGGCGCTGCGGCGAGTGATTTGCTGGCTGAGGCCGATCAGGCCGGCGCGGCTCCGGCTGTCGATGGCGCTGACACCGGTGGCAACATAGGCGAAGCGCAGGTCCAGCGCGGCTTCCAGGGCGTAGGCATCGGCATCCTGGGCCTCGGCGTGTGGCACGACAGGCAGGAATAAGAGCGCGCCAACCGCCGCCGCTGTGGCGCCGAAGGGCAGACGCAATCGTCCCGCCAGGCCAAGGGCGATCAGAACATCCAGGATCATCATGATTAGGGCGCCTACCAGTAGGGGCGTTTCGAAGCGGAAGGGACGCGGACCGTCAAAGCCCGCGAAGACGGCGCCGGGCAGATCACGCGGCAGCGGCGCCAAGGCAAAGTCGGCAGGCACCGTATTGAGGGCCTGAACGGCGGCGCCGAGGCGATAAAGACCTGGTGGGGCCGACGGGCTGACACGGGTCTGCGAGAAGGCCTCGGCCGGGATCGGGCGAGCGCTGACCGGCGGATTGGCCAATTGCCCGCCCGCGTCCAGGGCCTGGGAGACCGACCAGGCGCCGTTCAGGGAGGCGCTGACCTCACCGCCTTCGGCCAGGCCGAGAACTCGTTCCAGCATGCGCGGGAACAGGCCTGACAAGGGCAGGTCGGACCAGGTCGGTCCGGCAGTGACGTGGAAGAGTACGATCCAGCCACGGCCGCGGCGCTGCGCGGTCACCAGCGGCGTGCCATCTTCCAGCCGCGCCCAGACCCGGTCCGGCGTGGCGCTGCCCGGCTCGGCCAGGACCTGGCTGTCAATTGTCGCGCTCGCATCGGCCGGCAGCCCGGCAAAGGGCGATTGTGCACCGAAGGCGGCCATGCGTTGCGGTTCTTCCCAGTTCAACGCGCCACCAAGCAGGCGCCCCCCCTGGCGCAGGTCGACCGGAAGAAGATCATCGCCGCGGGCCGCGAGGCGAGGCCCGGCGAAACGGATGAGGAGACCGCCATCGAGGACGAAGTCGCTGATGCGCTCATCATCGCTGCGCGCATCGTCCACCATGACCAGAACCGCCGGAGGCTCCTCGAGCAGGGTGTCGAGCTCACCGCGATAGGGAACCGAGACCGGCGAGATGGCACTTTCTACATAGTGCAGGTCAGACAGGAGCGGCTGTCCGTCATCGGCATTGGCTTCAATCAATCCCACGCGCGGGCGCTGCCAGCGATCTCCGAGCAAGCGAACCGAACCGGCCCCCGGACGGGCATCGACCCGCAGGCTGGCGATACGATTGCGCAGATCCAGAGGGAGCGCGATGTCCACACTGGTGCTGCCGGAACCGCCGTCAAAAACGGCCGGCGCGCGGGCAATGGCCCGACCGTCCTGTCCCAGGGCCACGATGTCGACGCTCATGGGCAAATCAGCGGCGGCGCGGCGGACGGTAACGCGCAGGCCTTCTGTCGTGGCTTCGGGGGCGTCGATAGCCAGCGGTGCGCGCCCGGTATCGGGTTCGATGACCCGCACCGAGCCGAGATCGTTGAGCGCCGCGGCGAGATCGCGCGCGCCCGTATCGGTCAGGCCATTGGAAAGCCAGGTGACCGCCAGCGGGGCGGTGAGTGCATCATTGGCAATGGCGTCATCGATGCGTTCAGCCAGTGCGGCCCGGTCAGCAAACCAGGCTTGCGGCTCGGCGCTGCTGAGCAGGCGCCGGGCGCTGTCCGCGCTGTCCAGGCGAAGCGGAAGGGGCGCATCGATGGCCGGTGCGGTCATCGCCAGCGCGACGCTGCGGCCATCGCGATCGGCATCGTCAATGAGCCGCGCCGCGAGACGCTCCATCTCGCTCCACGCCGTCGCCGAGGCCCAGCCATTATCCATCACGATCAGGATCGGGCGGTCGTCCACTTCCACCGCAGGCGGGGTCCAGACCGGGCGGGCCAGACCGATGATGATCAGCGCCGCGATCAGCAGTCGGAACAGGATCAGCCACCAGGGTGCATGGTGCGGGGTTTCATTGTCGTCGGGCGCATCGCGCAGCAGTCGCAAGGGCGGGAAGACCGCGCGCTTGGGTGCCGGTGGTGTCGCCCGCAATAACAGCCAGAGCGCCGGCAGGGTCAAAAGACCGGCCAGGGCCCAGGGGGCGGCGAAACTCAGCGGTCCAAAGCTCAGCATCTCAGACCTCCCGCGCCAGGGCTCGATAGAGCGCCAATACCGCGCTCGTGGCCGGTCGGTCGGTCCTGTGGGTGACCAGGGCCCAACCGCGGCTGCGTGCCAGTTCGGCCAAAGCCTCACCATGTTCGCGCCAACGCAGTCGATAGGTCGAACGGGCTTCTTCCGCCCGGCCGAATAACAGGCTGTCCCCAGCGTCTGCCGGTTCAAACCGGGTGCGGCCGGAATAGGGGAAATCTTCTTCGGCCGGATCGACGATGCGCAACAGCACGCCCTCGCATTCCTCGGCCGTGAAGCGGCTGAGCCGGGCGTGCCAGGTCTCGATCGGATCAAGGAAGTCGCTGGCCAGGACCACGCGCCCGAAGCGGGAAATATGCGGGGCTTCAACCGAGCTCAGGGCACCCGGGCCGAGGGCCAGACGGCGCGAGCTGCGTTCCAGTCCCAGGGCACCGGTGCGCGCAATGCCACTCTCGCCGAGAACCGAGACCCGTTCGCCGCCCTGGGTCAGCAGGGCAGCCAGCGCGATCTGGCAGACGGCCGCGCGATCAGCCTTGTGCGGGACATGCTTGGAGGAGGCAAAACGCATCGATGCGCTGCCATCGCGCCAGAGCCAAATCGTATTGGCGCCTTCCCATTCATTCTGGCGAACGAACAGCTGGTCCGAGCGCGC
This sequence comes from Maricaulis sp., assembly GCF_030149235.1. Taxonomy (GTDB): domain Bacteria; phylum Pseudomonadota; class Alphaproteobacteria; order Caulobacterales; family Maricaulaceae; genus Maricaulis. The sequence goes on from NZ_JASBRW010000047.1 coordinate 37,286, forward strand.
GGATTGGCGCCAGTCGATCGCGGCGCGGCCGTCCTCAGGGCGATGATGGCGATATTGCCAGAACGTCTCGCCCACACCGGAGCGGCGGCGGCCATGCACACCCTGGGCGACTGTCGCGGCAATACGCTCGGCCTCGGCCAGCAGGGCTGGCAGGCTGGCAGCCGCCTCTTCGCCCTCATGGCGAAGCTTGACGACCTGCGCCTCCTTATGACGGTCGACGCCGCGGGCCATGGGATCAGGCGGCCTGGTCTGCCAGGGTCTTGATCAGGCCCTCCAGCGTGTGCCCATCGGCCCGAGCGGCGAAGGACAGCGCCATACGGTGTTTCAGAACCGGTTCAGCCAGTGCAGCGACGTCTTCCGTGGACGGCGCCAGACGGCCCTGCAGCAGGGCGCGTGCGCGGCAGGCCAGCATCAGTGCCTGGCCGGCGCGCGGGCCAGGGCCCCAGGCGACGCCGTCACGAACCGCCTCGATCTCGCTTTCATCCGGGCGGGCAAGGCGCAGCAGGTCGAGAATGGCCTCCAGAACTTTCTCACCGACCGGCAGTCGGCGTACGAGCGACTGCAGCTTGATGATTTCTTCGGCATCGAGGATCGCTTCCGCTTCCGCCTCATCGGCGCCGGTCGTGGCCAGCAGCAAGGCGCGCTCGGCATCTCGCTCCGGGTAAGGAATATCGACACGCAGCAGAAAGCGGTCGAGCTGGGCTTCCGGCAGCGGGTAGGTGCCTTCCTGCTCGATCGGGTTCTGGGTCGCCAGCACGTGGAAGGGATGGGGCAGGTCGTGGCGTTCACCGGCGACGGTGACATGACCCTCCTGCATGGCCTGCAGCAGGGCGGCCTGGGTGCGCGGGCTGGCGCGGTTGATCTCGTCAGCCATCAGCAGGCGACAGAAGACCGGACCGGCGAGGAAGCGGAAATGGCGTTTGCCGTCATCGCTTTCCTCGAGGATTTCGGAGCCGAGGATATCGGCCGGCATCAGGTCCGGGGTAAACTGAATGCGCTTGGTGTCGAGCCCGGTGGCGATGGCAATGGTCTGGACCAGCTTGGTCTTGGCCAGGCCGGGTGCGCCGACCAGCAGGGCATGACCACCGGACAGGATGGCCGTAAGGCAGAGGTCCACCTCGTTTTCGAGGCCGAAAATCACCCGTCCAATCGAGGATTTGACGGCTTTCAGCCGTTCGGTTGCTGCATCCGCTTCGGCAATAAGTTCCGCACCGGCTTCATGTCTGTCTGTCATCGCACTAAATTCCTTCGCCACACGGTTGATTTATAGACCAGGATGCAAACGTCGAGGATGACGTTGCACACACGAGGTGTCCATGCCTGAAGACGAGCAAACGCCGGACGCATTGCAGTCGCTGCTGAAAGCCGCCGAGACGGCTGGCGAGGGCCTGCCGCCCGTCGATCGCTGGGAGCCGCAATTTTGCGGTGAAATGGATATGGTCATCCGGCGCGATGGCTCCTGGTGGCATGAGGGAACACGGATTACGCGTGAGCGTCTGACACGTTTGTTTTCGAAGATCGTGCGGAAAGATGACGACGGCATTCATTATCTCGTTACGCCCGTCGAAAAGATCTCGATCACTGTCGAGGAAGCCCCCTTTGTCGCCGTGCGAGTCGATGCGGCCGGCGGTGGTCCGGAGCAAACCCTGATCTTCACAACAAATTTTGGTGATTTGACCCAGGCGGGACCGGAACGGCCGATTGATGTGCGAATCGATGCGCAGAGCGGCGAGCCGACACCTCTGGTCCGGGTGCGCGGCCGGCTGGACGCTCTGATGACCCGGCCCGTCTTTTATGAGCTCGCCGGACTGGCCGTCGAGCACGACGGTGAACTCGGGGTCTGGAGCGGCGGTGTCTTCTTCCCGCTGGGGGGCGTGCATGCCTGAGACGCAAGCGCTTGAGGATTTCCTTCGCAGCAAGCTCGATCCGGTCGCAACGGGCGGTGAGGTGCCGGCGCGTGGTGATGGCGACCTCAACGGAGCGCCTTCACCGACCGGTCGGGATTTGCGCCCGGCCGCTGTCCTAGCGCCTCTGATCCTGCATGATGGCGCACCGCGCTTCCTGTTCACCGAACGTGCGGCGCATCTCTCCAAGCATGCCGGCCAGATCAGCTTCCCCGGCGGCCGGATCGATCCGGGCGATGCGACGCCGGCGGATGCGGCCTTGCGGGAACTGGAAGAGGAAGTCGGAATCGCGCCGGGTTATGTCGACTTGCTGGGCCGGTTCGATGCCTATGAGACCGCGACCGGTTTCTCCGTCACGCCCTTTGTCGGCATCGTCCGGCCCGGTTACCGGCTCCGGCCTGATCCGGGAGAAGTGGCGGATGTATTCGAAGCGCCCTACGACTTCCTGATGAATCCGGCCAACCACCAGCGCCAATCGCTCGAATGGCAGGGGGTTCGACGCTATTTCTATGCCATGCCCTGGCAGGAGCGCTATATTTGGGGGGCTACGGCAGGCATGCTCAAATCCCTGCACGACCGGTTATACGGGTAAAACATGACACGCATTCTTCTGCTTCAGATCGCGTCCTTCCTGCTGCCATTCGTCCTCTTCCTGATATGGCGCTGGCAACGCACCAGCAATCACCCGGTTGAGCCGACTCCGGTTCTCAAATTGTCGGCGGCCGGGGCATTCCTGGTGATGATGGTGATGGTGGCGCTGGTTCTTCTTGACAGTTCCCGGTCTGGACATGAGGGGCAGGTCTACGTCCCGCCACGCCTCGTTGATGGTGTCATCCAGCCGGGGCATTTCATCGACGACGAGACCGTGGATGAGGATGCGGAGGAGGAGCCCGAGGACCCGCCGGCGCGCCCGTGATGACCACTCGCCTCGATCCCGAAACCCATGCCTGGATGTCCAGTGCGAAAACGCGTGCCGTGACGGCAGCGCTTGAAACGGCGCGGGCGGGCGCCTCGCGCTATGTGGGCGGCTGTGTCCGCAATGCCTTGTTGGGGGCTCCGGTCGCTGATGTCGATATTGCCACCCAGATGAAGCCGCAGGAGGTCATTGCAGCCGCCAAAGCCGCGGGCCTTCGCGTCATTCCCACGGGTGTCGAGCACGGTACCGTCACCATTATCTCCGGCGGCGAGCCCTTCGAGGTCACCAGCCTGCGCCGGGATGTCGAGACCGATGGTCGCCGGGCGGTGGTCGCCTTTACCGAGGACTGGGCCGAGGATGCTCAGCGCCGAGACTTCCGGCTCAACGCGCTCTACGCAGATTTCCACGGAATAATTCATGACCCGACCGGTGGTCTGGAGGATCTGGAAGCGCGGCGCTTCGTTTTCGTCGGCGAGGCGAGGGATCGCATCCGTGAGGACTATCTGCGTGCGTTGCGCTTTTTCCGCTTCCAGGCCTGGTATGGCAGAGATGTGGCCGATCCGGCAGCGCTGACAGCGATTTCCGAGCTCAAGGCGGGCTTGTCGACGCTCTCGGTGGAGCGGGTCTGGTCGGAATTGAAGAAGCTGCTCGCAGCGCCAGATCCGCGCCATGCCCTCGCGCAGATGCGTGAGCTTGGTCTTCTGCAGCAACTTTTGGAAGTGAACGGATCCTTAAGAGTCCTGACCGCAATCATTGATCAAGATGTAGAATACGGATTAGCGCCCGATTCGCTGTTGCGGTTTGTGGCGCTGGCCGATGGCGGACCGGAA
>NZ_JASBRW010000049.1 GCF_030149235.1 Maricaulis sp.
ATCAGCGCTGAGATCAAAGGCGTGAACCTCGTGACCCGCCTTGACCAGATTGGCGGCCATGCCCGAGCCCATATTACCCAGGCCGATAAATGCGATGCGCGACATGTCTGTCCTCCCCGACAGGAATTTCGTGGCCTAGGCGTCTTCGTTTTCGCCCAGGAAGGTCATTTCGTGCGTGTCGTCGAGGCGGTCGAACGCCCCGGTGATGTCATTATCATTGACGCTGGCGAGCGTGGACGGGTCCCAGGCCGGCGTATTGTCCTTGTCGATGATGACGGCGCGGACACCTTCATAGAAATCCTTGCCGGACAGACACCAGACCGAGGCGCGCAGGTCCTGGCGCATCACGTCTTCAAACGACAGGTCCGCACCCTTGCGCAAAGCGGCCAGGGTCAGCTTCAGCGCTGTCGGCGACTTCGAGGCCAGCACCTTGGCCTGTTTCGCCGACCAGGCATCGCCCGCGCCCTCGATGCGCGAGACGATTTCCTCGACGCGATTGCCGGTGAAAGCCGCATCGATCAGGCCGCGCGTGTGCGCCAGCTCGCTATCACCCGGATCGCCGGAGAATTCCTCCAGCAGGACTTCCAGCGCATCATCATCGCCGAGATCGGCGCTTTCGAGCGCTTCGATCAGCTTGTCATAATCGCCGGACGGGCAGTAATGCGTCGCCAGGCCCGCCGCGACCGCATCGGCCGCGCGCAGGCGCGCCCCGGTCAGGCCCATCCAGGTGCCGATCTCACCGGCCAGGCGTGGCAGGAAATAGGCCCCGCCGACATCCGGGTGAAAGCCGATACCGGTTTCCGGCATGGCGAACATGGTCTTGTCACCCGCGACCCGGTGCGAGCCGTGCACGGAGATACCGACACCGCCGCCCATGGTAATGCCGTCGATCAGCGCCACATAGGGTTTGGGATAATGGAAGATCAGCGTGTTGAGGCGATACTCATCGCGCCAGAACAGCCAGGCCTGATCATCGCCGGCCTTGCCGGAATTGTGCAGTTTGAGGATATCCCCTCCGGCACAGAAACCCTTCTCCCCGGCTCCGTCGACGATGATCGCCTTGACCTGATCATCCTCGCGCCAGGCTTCCAGCGCCTCGATCATCATGAGGCACATATTGTGCGTCAGTGCATTGAGCGCCTTGGGACGATTGAGGGTGATCCGGCCGACCTGGCCGGTTTTGCGGGCAATGATTTCCGGTTCGGTGCTCATATCGGTCAGTCCGTGTCTTCAATACAAAATATGCCGGCATTCTCGGCGTCGACGACGCCCAGGGCACTGTCCATGATGGCGCGGGTAGAGGGCGCGGTGTAGCGCTTCAACCCGGATTTGCCGTCGAATTGAGCCAGCTGGGCGAGGATGTCAATCTGGTCCGGCGTCGGCTCGGTCAACGTCATGCCCGCGACCAGGTTGGTGACATAAAAGCGCGCATCCGGCTTGAAGCGGCTGATAAACAAAGCAAAAGCCTCGCTCGGTTCGACCTCCGCCTGCGGCATGCCGCCAGGATGAAATACGAGCCCCCGCCGATTAGCGTCTTCGGTCAGGGCAATCGCCGCATCCCGCGGCGCCTGCATCCATGCTGAGGGATCAAATCCGGACGACAGTCCCTCAAACCAGAAGTCGCGCGGCTCCATCATCGCACGGACCGTCATCAAACGCGCCAAGTCTTCACCGCCGCGCCTATAATTGTCCAGCACCAGCCATGAGACATTGCCGTCCATACCGCGCGCGACGATTTCTTCAGGCTCCTGCGTCAACGATCAGTCCTCGTCTTCAACGCAGAATATTCCGACCAAATCGCCATCGACGACACCAAGGCACAGATCAAATGTCGATGTTGTCACGGGGTTCCAGCTGCCTATCCCGGACGTCATCAACGAGACATCAGTAGCCCAATTGTAGAACCATCTGGACGCCAGCGAGAAGTGATTGGCGAACCGGTCAAAGGATTTGTGAGCCACCCGACGCTCTGGCAGGCCCACAGAATTATAGGCAATTCCGTTTTTTGCCCGGTCCGGGCCGAGCAAGAGCGCCTTACTCCGGTCAATATCCGACCAATCGGATCCGGAGAAGTCTTCAGCGAGCTGCGCGACCCCAACATCGAGCGATAAGCGCACCTGCTCCAAGCGGGCCCTGTCCGACCGGCTGGGGTTGAGCTCCCGGCAAACCAACCAGGAGACCCAATTCGACTTGCCCTGATCTATTGTCTCGAGTAGCGCGCTCACAATGTCCTACGAATTGCTCGGCCAGGCCTTTTTCATGTCCTTGGCGATGATCACCCGCATGACCTCGTTCGTGCCTTCCAGAATCTGGTGCACACGCAGATCCCGCAGGATACGCTCGATCGGATAGTCCTGCAGATAGCCGTATCCGCCATGCAGCTGCAGCGCCTGGTTCACCACGTCGAAGCACTTGTCCGTCGCATAGCGCTTGGCCATGGCACAATACTTCGCAGCCGAAGGATCTTTCGCATCCAGCATGGATGCGGCGCGATAGACCATCAGGCGGGAGGCATCGAGCTCGGTCGCCATGTCAGCCAGCTTGAACTGGCTGACCTGGAAATCGCCAATGGCGCGGCCGAACTGCTTGCGGGTCGAGGTGTAGTCCATCGCCACGTCAAGCGCTTCAGAGGCGCCGCCCAGCGAACAGGCCGCGATATTGATACGGCCGCCATTGAGACCATTCATCGCCAGGGTGAAGCCCATGCCCTCTTCCGCCAGACGGTTCTCGACCGGAACGCGGCAGTCCTCGAAATTGACCACGCGGGTCGGCTGCGAATTCCAGCCCATTTTCTTTTCATTGGCGCCGAAGGACAGGCCGGGCGTGTCTTTCTCGACGACGATGGTGGAAATGCCTTTCGGGCCATCCTCGCCGGTACGGCACATGACGACGTAATAATCCGAGGTGCCGGCACCGGAGATAAAAGCCTTGGAACCGTTGAGCACATAATGATCGCCATCGCGACTGGCGCGGGTGCGCAGGCTGGCCGCATCGGAACCGGCGCCCGGCTCGGTCAGGCAGTAAGAGGCGATCTTGTCCATCGTCATCATCGGCGGCAGGAAGCGCTGGCGCTGTTCTTCCGTGCCCCAGGTGTCGATCATCCAGGCACACATATTGTGGATCGACATGAAGGCGGCGGTGGAGACACAGCCCTTGGACAGGGCTTCAAAGATCAACGCCGCATCGAGACGGGTCAGGGCAGAGCCGCCCACATCATCGCGCGTATAGATACCGGCAAAGCCCAGCTCGGCCGCTTCGCGCATGACATCGACGGGGAAGATTTTCTCTTCATCCCACTTGGCCGCGTTCGGCTTCAGGCGATCTTCGGCAAATTTGAGCGCCATATCGCGGATTAGGGTCTGATCTTCTGAAAGAGCGAAGTGCACAGGTGCGCTCCTGTCGGCTATGAAGGGAAGTGAACAAGAATTTGCCGGAGGCCTAAACGGTGTTGAGGGCCACGGCAAGTTTCATCTGTAACCAGTTTGCCAAAGGTCAAGCGCGCCCATGTATCCCTCGACCCGCCTCCGCCGTACCCGCCAGGCCGATTGGAGCCGCCGCCTTGTACAGGAAAAGACCCTGCAAACCAGCGATCTGGTCTGGTCCGTCGTGGTCAGCGACACGGCCGATCCGCGCGAACCGGTGGCAGCCCTGCCGGGTGTGGACAGATTGTCGCTGAAGGCGCTGGCCGAGGCCGCCAAGGAAGCCGAGGCGCTGGGCATTCCGGCCATGGCGATCTTCCCGCATATCGATCCGTCCAAAAAGGACGAGACCGGCAGCGAGGCGCTCAATGCCGACGGGCTGGTGCCGCAGGCGATCAAGACCATCAAGGATGCCGCCCCGAATGTCGGTGTGATCTGCGACGTGGCGCTCGACCCCTTCACCACGCATGGCCATGACGGTGTCCTCGACGGCGACTATGTCGCCAATGACGCCACGGTGGAAAGCCTGATCGAGCAGGCGTTGATCCAGGCCGAGGCAGGCTGTGATGTCGTCGCCCCGTCCGACATGATGGATGGCCGCATCGGCGCCATTCGCGACGCGCTGGAAGGCGCCGGTCATCACAATACGATGATCCTGTCCTATGCCGCCAAATACGCTTCGGGCTTTTATGGCCCCTATCGCGACGCCATCGGCTCGGCCACAGCGCTGAAAGGCGACAAGAAGACCTACCAGATGGACCCGGCCAATGCGGAGGAATGCCTGCGCGAGGTCGAACTGGATATCCAGGAAGGCGCCGACATGGTCATGGTCAAGCCGGGCCTGCCCTATCTCGACATCGTCAAAACCTTGACCGACACCTTCCCGGTCCCCGTCCTCGCCTTTCAGGTCTCCGGCGAATACGCCATGGTCCAGGCCGCCGCCGCCAATGGCTGGATCGATGGCGATCGGGTCATGCTGGAAAGCCTGATGAGCTTCAAACGCGCGGGCGCTGCAGCGGTGATCACCTATTTCGCGCCAAGAGCGGCAAAGGCGCTGAACGGCTAACCGGGAAAGACCGGCCCATGATCGATTTCGCCCCCCTGCCCCGACTGGAAACCGAGCGCCTCGTCCTGCGCGGTTGGCAGGAGAGCGATATCGCGCCCTATGTGGCGATGAATGCCGATCCGGAAGTGATGCGCTTTTTCGAGACCCCGCTCAGCCGGGCGGATACCGAGAAGGCGCTGACCTGGTACCAGAGCGGCATCCGCACGACCGGATTTGGCCGGCACGCGGTCGAGCTCAAGGCCACCGGCGAATTCATCGGCATGACCGGGCTGATCGCCGTCGATTTCGAGTGTGACTTCACCGGTGCGGTTGAGGCTGGCTGGCGCATCGCCAGGCCGCATTGGCGTCAGGGCTATGCCAAGGAAGCCGCCGCCGAAGTGGTGCGCTGGGGCCTTGAGGATAAAGGCCTCGATGCCATCATCGCCTTCGCCTCGACCCATAACCGCCCCTCGATAGGGGTGATGCAATCGATCGGCATGGTCCGCGATGAGAACGGTGATTTCGTGCACCCGGCCATCCCGGCCGACCACGCACTTCAACCAATGGAAGCTTGGTGGATCAGACGCTAGTCGCTGATCTTCATCGGCGGCAGTGACCATTTGAACTGGATGGCACAGCCTCTCAAGACGAAGGCAATCATGGCCGCACCCAGCGTCACCCAGCTGACCGGAAGCCCAAGGGCCAGCCCAGCAACATACGCTCCCGCTCCGGCCAGCGCCGCCAGCGCGTAGACATCCTCGCGCAGGACCAGCGGCACGTCATTGACGATGATATCCCGCAGCAGCCCTCCAAAGGCGGCGCTCATCACCCCGGTCAGCAAAGCGATGGACCAGTGCGCTCCGGCCGCCAGTCCGGCCTGGGCCCCTATCACGCAAAACACCGACAAACCGATCGCATCGGCCCAGTTCAAAACGGTCCGGCGTGACGCGAGAGCCTGGGCGCCGGGGGACAGGAAATAACCCAACAGCGCGCCCGCAAGCGCGACACCCAGATAGGACGGATTGGCCACCCAATAAACGGGCAGAGAACCCAGAAGCACGTCCCGCAGCGTACCGCCACCCATCCCCGTGACCGCGCCGAGAATAGCGGCGCCGAACGGATCCAGCGCTTTGCGGGCCGCCAGCATGCCGCCGGAAAAGGCAAAGAAACCAATCCCCGCATAGTCGAGAATGGCAAACAGCGCCTCGATACTCACGGCGAGTCCACCCTCTCATTTTCACGAATCCGCCGAGCCTGCTCGAAACTCAACAAATCATGCAGATCCCGCGCCCGCCAGGCCGCGCTGTAAGTGATCCCGACCATCAGCGCCCACAAACCGACAATTGTGACAAGCGTGTAGACGAAATCGACACCGACCAGTTCGAACAGCTCGGGAACGACCTCATTGATGCCGATCAGGGCACCAACCGGAATCGTGACGAGAAACAGGGCATTGGCCCGGAAGACCTGGTCCACCCGCCGCTCATTGATGGCGGCATAGCGCTCCAGGAAGTCGATCTGGTTATCGTCCAGGCCGCCCAGAAGACCGAGCCCGACCTTCCACTGCTTGGTTTGCAGCATCTCGCCGAGATTGTCCTTGCGGAAGGGCCAGGTTCCGTTTGCGCGGATCAACATCCGGCCCAGAAGCTTCGAGGTGCTGAAAACCTCGGTCAGGCGCTTCCAGACGCCCAGCGCCACCTTGTCCGTCTCGACATAGCGCCCGGTCGGCTCTTCACTCATGCATCCCGCTCCAGCCGCGCGATCAGGCTCGAGGTATCCCAGCGATTGCCGCCCATGGCCTGCACATCGGCGTAGAACTGATCGACCAGAGCGGCGACCGGCAAGGTCGAGCCATTGCGGCGCGCCTCATCCAAGGCGATGCGCAAATCCTTGCGCATCCAATCAATGGCAAAGCCATAATCAAACTTGCCCTCGACCATGGTCTGCCAGCGATTTTCCATCTGCCAGGACTGTGCGGCCCCCTTGGAGATGGCACCGATGACGAGCTCGGGATCCAGGCCTGAACGCCTGGCAAAATGCAGCCCCTCAGACAGGCCTTGGACGATCCCGGCAATACAGATCTGGTTGACCATCTTGGCCAATTGCCCGGCGCCAGCCTCGCCGATCAGCGTCATCGACTTGGCATAGGCGTCCATGACTGGTTCGGCTCGGGAAAACGTGTCCGCCTCGCCTCCGCACATAATGGTCAGCTGACCATTCTCGGCCCCCGCCTGGCCGCCAGACACCGGCGCATCGATGAAACCGATCCCGGCTTCGCGGGCATCCTGATCGAGCGCCCGCGCCAGCTCGGCCGATGCGGTTGTATGATCAATGAGGACGGAACCGGCATCCATCGCCGGAATGGCTTTCTCAGCGATCGCCTGGACGTCTGGATCATCACCGAGACACATCATGACGAAATCGGCACCGGCCACGGCCGCCTCAACAGTTTCCAGCGCGGCGCCTGTGTGCTGTTCAGCCCAAGCCAGCGCCTTGGCATGGGTGCGGTTCCAGACCCGCACCTCATGACCGGCCGCCGCCAGATGACCGGCCATTGGATATCCCATTACGCCCAGACCCAGGAATGTGCAGGCTGCCATCATCGTCTCCCCTTCCAGCTTTCTCCTTGCTAGTCTTCTCCTCAAAGGGGAGCAAGTCATCATGGTCAGAACGGTTTTACGGTACGGCGCCTGGGCGCTGGGCGGTCTTTTGGCGCTTGTGATCCTGATGGCGGCCGTTTTGACGCTGCGGCTCTACGGCTCCCTGCCGCAAACCGAGGGTACGATGCGGCTCGCCGGACTGGAAGCAAACGTCCAGATCATACGCGACGAACATGCCGTCCCGCACATCTTCGCCAATGGAGACCATGACCTCTATTACGCGCTCGGTGTCGCCCATGCCCAGGACCGGCTGTGGCAGATGGAAATCACCCGTCGGGCTATTCGGGGTCGCCTATCCGAGGTGATCGGGGAAGCCGCGCTGGAAACCGACATCTGGTATCGCACCATGGGTCTGGGCCCGGCCGCAGACACCGCTGTCTCCAATCTGCCCGCCGATGTACAAGCGGCCTTGAGAGCCTATGCTGACGGGGTCAATGCGGTGATCGAGGCGCCCGGCTTCATCCCGCCGCCGGAATACCAGATCCTGATGTTTTCGCCAGAGGCCTGGTCGCCCGGTGACACGGTCACCGTTTTCAAGGCGATCGCCCTGGATCTGTTCGGCAATGCCTTCAGCGAGCCGCGTCTCAATTCACTGCTGGAGCATCTCGGCGACGAGCGGGCCGAGGAATTCATGGGACGCTATCCCGACGAGACGCCGCGCTCCCTGACCATGGCCGATATCGGTCTGGAACCCGCAACGGCACCGGCAGAGGAACCGCTCCCGGCCATGGGCGTGAATGAAGACGCCCGCGGCGGGTCGAATAACTGGGTTCTATCCGGATCTCTGACCGCGAGCGGCCATCCGATCCTGGCCAATGACCCTCACCTCGCGCTGCGCGCTCCGGCCATTTGGTATCTCGCCCGTCTAACGACACCGGAGGGCTCCGTGGTGGGCGTCACCCTGCCCGGCACGCCTTTTGTGACCCTTGGGCGCAATGACCGGATCGCCTGGGGTTTCACCAATACGGGCCCGGATGTCGGAGACCTGCAGGCCATTACCCGCGATGAAATCGTAGACCGGCGCCAGGAGACCATACGGGTGCGCTTCGGCAATGATGTGACCATAACCCGCCAGGCCACCGATCGCGGGCCGGTGCTGGATCCGGAGCATTTTGACTATCAAGTGCCGGACGGCGCCGATTATCTCGCCCTGCAATGGATGCTTGATGAACCCGATGATGCCACGACAGGCGTCGGCATGCGCATTCTTCGGGGTGCGGGATGGGATGATTTCGTGTCGGCACTGGAAGGCTTTGTCGCCCCGCAGCAAAGCATGGTCTTTGCCTCGGTTGATGGCGATATTGGGCTCTACGCTCCGGCGCGCATCCCGGTACGCGACGAAAACGGGGCCTGGGTCGACACCGTACCATTCGAGGAACTGCCCCATACCCGCAATCCCGAGCGCGGATTTGTGGCCACCGCCAACAACAAGATCGTCCCGGACGACTACCCGCATTTCCTGACCAGCGACTGGTATGGCGTCAGCCGCATCACGCGCATCTATGAAGGCATCGAGGCGCGCGATGACCACACCATGCAATCCATGGCCGAACTGCAATACGACACTGTCTCGACCGTAGCCCGCGCCGTCCTGCCGACCCTGATAGAGGCCCGTCCGGAAACCGAAGCCGGCCGGATCGCGCTGTCGCTGATGGCCGACTGGGATGCCGACATGGTCATGGATGCGCCGCAGCCGCTGATCTTCTCAGCCTGGATGCGCGAGCTCGCACCGGCTTTCTATGATGATGAGCTGGGAGAGCTGGCGCCGGACTGGATCGGCTATCGCCAGCAATTCATGCAGGACATACTGACCGGTGACCTGCAGGACTGGTGCGACAATATCGATACGTCGGAGATCGAGACGTGTGACGCGCTCATGGGCCCGGCCCTCGACCGTGCGATGGCCGGTTTGAGCGAAACCCAGGGCGTCCGCATAGCTGACTGGCGCTGGGGCGATGTGCACTATGCCCGCCACGCGCACACGCCCTTCTCGAGCTTTCCTGTGCTAGACGATTTCTTCACCATCGAGACGCCGATCCCCGGCGACGGCTCCACGGTCAATGTCGCCCATCATCGCTGGACCGAGCCGGGCTATTCGGTCTTCCACGGCGCGTCCTATCGCGCGCTTTATGATCTGGGAGACCTCAACGCCTCGCAGTACATGATCACCACCGGCCAATCCGGCAATGTCATGTCGAGGCATTACGATGATCTGGCACCGCTCTGGGGCCGGGGCGAGTATATTGAGATCCGTGCCGACTGGACGCCGGAGACCGCGCCGGATGGCGTGCGCCTACTGGAACTTCAGCCCGCCGAGGAATAACTGCCGCGATAGAATTCCAGCGCCGCCACATCGCGCGGGCTGTCCATATCCGTCACCTCGCCGACAATGATGTCGTGATCGCCACCGGGATAGACCGCGTGCCTGCGGCAGGTAAAGCGGGCGACGGCTGCGTCCACAAGGGGCGCCGCCTCGCCGCTCCAGGTGACGTTGTTTGACTGGAGATCCGGGGCCTGGGCGCAAAGCGAGGCCCAGCCCGACTGATCGTGCGCCAGAACATTGATGGCGTAATCCTCGGCATCCCTGAAGATGTCGTAGCGCTCTGAGGCGCGGTCGATCGACCACAATACCAGCATCGGATCGAGCGATACCGAGGCGAAGGAATTGATCGTCATGCCCATCGCCACACCGCCGCGGAAGGTGGTGACCACAGCCACACCCGTGGGATAGCGCCCGAGCGCATCGCGGAAAGCACGGCTTTTGTTCACGTATTTTCTCCAGAACCGACGATGGAAACCTGACCTTAACTGTGTCCGTCTACAAGAATGACAAGAAAATAAACAAGGTGGATGCACATGGCGGCTTCAGATCGGCCGATCATCATTAAGAAAGTCGTCAAGGGCGGCGGTCATGGACACCATGGCGGCGCCTGGAAAGTCGCCTATGCCGACTTTGTGACAGCGATGATGGCCTTCTTCCTGCTGATGTGGCTCATCAACACCACCACTCCAGAACAAAAGCGCGGTATCGCTGATTATTTCGCACCGGCCAGTGTCTCCCCGTCGAACTCCGGTTCGGGCGCCCCACTCGCCGGCACATCGCCGGGCGATGACGGTGTCCAAGGCTCCGGTGATAGCTCGATGCGCCAGCGCCTGGCTCCCACTGCACCGCAGGAAAACGACCGCAACGAACAACAATCCCCCGATGCTGCGCCGCAATCGGATGGTGAGCCTGCCGTCTCCACCGACGCCATCATGGAGGCACAACAGCGCCGGGCCGAAGCCCAGCTCTATAGCGCGGAAATGTCCCTTCGTCAGGCGATGCAGGAAATGCCGGAACTGGCGGAACTGTCCAATCACGTCGTGATCGACCAGACGCCGGAAGGCTTGCGCATTCAGCTGGTCGACCAGGAGGGCCGTCCGATGTTCAACCCGGGATCAGTCGAGCCGAACGAGCGTGCGGTCACGCTGCTGCGCGCCGTCTCGCGCATCGCCGAACGTCTGCCCAACCGCTTGGCCATTGCCGGCCATACCGATAGCGGCCCGACCACGGCCGCGGGCTATTCCAACTGGGATCTGTCCTCCGATCGCGCCAATGCGGCCCGCGCCGTGCTGCAATCGGAGGGGATTACCGACGACCGCATCTATGAGGTTCGCGGCAAGGCCGGCTCGGAGCCGCTTTATCCGGACGATCCCTACATGCCGGGCAATCGCCGGATTTCCATCACCCTGCTGCGTGAAGCACCGGTTCTGCCGAGCGGTCATCGCCTCTAAAGAACGGGCTTCGCTTCGGAAATCACACTGCGGACTTCGCAAACGACACCAACGCGTGCTAACGTTGAATGTTGGTCAATTCGCACGCACGGTTTCCTGAAATCACCATGACAGAACCACTGTCTGTAGAGATGTGGCAGATGTGGGTCGTCCTCGCCGGGGTCGTCCTTGCTATCGTGTTCTATTGCTGGGATCGCTTTCCGATCGAGGTCGTATCGGCCTCGGTGGTGGCGGTCATCATGGTGTTTTTCCATGCCTTCCCGCTCCAGACCGGAAACCCGACTGCAGGCGAGCTGCTGTCAGGCTTCGCCAATCCAGCCCTCATTACCATCCTCGCCCTGCTGATCGTCGGCCATGGCATATTCCAGACAGGCGCCATGGATGGGCCGACCCGCTGGATGCTGACCTCCTATGAGCAACATCCCCGCACAACCTTGCTGGCGATGTTCGCCTTCGTATTTGCCGTCAGCGCCTTTATCAACAACACTCCGGTTGTGGTGATGTTCGTGCCGGTCCTTGCGGCGATCGCCAAGCGAATGGAACAAAGCCCGTCCAAGCTCATGATCCCGCTGAGCTATGTCTGTATTCTGGCCGGTATGACGACCTTAATCGGCTCGTCGACCAACCTGCTGGTGGCCGATAGCCTGTTCACGGCCACGGGGAATGATCTTGGCTTTTTTGCACCGACAGGCCCCGGATTATTCCTCGCTGCCGTCGGTCTGCTCTACATCCTGTTTGTCCTGCCCAAACTGCTCCCTGAACGGGCCTCCATGGAGGAGACCCTGCGCGGCGGTGACGGGCGCCAATACATCGCCCAGCTCGAGGTAACGACTGACCATCCGCTCTATGGCAAATCACCGGTAGCCGGCATGTTCACCGATCTGCCGGACATGACCGTGCGGATGATCCAGCGCGGCGAGCACGCCTTTCTGCCGCCCTTCTCCAATTTGACCCTGCAAGACGGCGACCTCGTCATCATCGCGTCCACGCGCCAGAAATTGCAGGAGCTGTTCTCGGCCAATCGCAACCTCATGAAGGGGTTACTGGAGGCCAGTGACAGCGACGCCCCCGCACCGGGCGATCGGCTGGCGATCACTGAGGCTGTGGTGTCACCCGGCTCGCGCCTGATCGGCCGGACCATCGAACAGATCGGCTTTCGCCACGCCACAGGCTGTGTCGTCCTCGGCGTGCAGCGCCGGAGCCGCATGATCCGCTCGCGCATGGGTGAAATCCGCCTCGAAGCGGGAGATACGCTCCTGCTCTTCGGGTCTTCCGGCGCCATGCGTTCGCTACGGGCGGATCGAGACCTCCTCTTGCTGGAATGGTCGACGACATCGATCGCCGACCCGCGCCGTACAGCGGCCGCGCGTATCATTTTCGGAGGGGTCGTTCTGCTTGCAGCGACCGGCCTGACACCGATCGTCCTCGCCTCAATGCTGGGCGCTGT
The DNA here is from genome assembly GCF_030149235.1 of Maricaulis sp. Taxonomy (GTDB): domain Bacteria; phylum Pseudomonadota; class Alphaproteobacteria; order Caulobacterales; family Maricaulaceae; genus Maricaulis. Next base: position 12,346 of record NZ_JASBRW010000049.1, read on the forward strand.
CGGCATGATCGCCACGGGGTGTCTCAACACCCGGCAGGCCGCTCGTGCAGTGGATATGCGGATCTATCTGTTGATCGGCTCGGCCTTCGCGCTGGGCACGGCGCTGGAATCAACCGGCGGTGCAGACCTTCTGGCCAGTGTCGTTGTCGGAGCCTTTGCGCCCTTCGGCCCGGTCGTATTGATGTCCGCGCTCTTCCTGTTGATCGCAGCCTTGACCAATGTCCTCTCCAATTCGGCCACGGCAATCCTGTTCACACCGATTGCTGTCGGGGCTGCCGATCAACTCGGGGCCGATCCGACCATGTTTGCCCTCACTGTGCTGTTTGCGGCGAACACCTGTTTCGCGACACCGATCGGCTATCAGACCAATCTCCTGGTCATGGGGCCCGGGCATTATCGTTTCGGGGATTACCTGCGCGCGGGGACGCCGCTCGCGGTCCTGATATGGATCGCCTATACCGGCTATCTGACCCTACACTACGCGGTCTTTGGCGGTTAGGTTAAACTCTACGCCAATTCTCGAATCGAAGCGCAACCGTGACCCATCCGTTCGCCACCCGCCAGATCCCGTTTTTCCTGACAGCGGCCTCGCCCTGTCCGTATCTGCCGGGCCAGTGGGAACGCAAGGTGTTCACCCGCATCGACCCCGGCGAGGGGCCGGCGCTTAATGACGCCCTCTCCCACGCGGGCTTCCGCCGCAGCCAATCCGTGCTTTACCGCCCGGCCTGTGAAACCTGCGATGCCTGCAAATCGGTGCGGATCGATGCCGAGGCGTTCGAATGGAAGCGACGCTGGCGCAAGCTGGCCTCGCGCAATAGCGATCTGTTAGTCTCCACCGACACCAATACGGCGACGGCTGAGCAATACGACATCATGAGTCGCTATCTCGACACCCGCCATGATGATGGTGACATGGCCGGGATGAGCTTCGGCGAATATGTGCTCATGGTCGAGGAAGGCGCTCAGCGCACTCATGTCACCGAGTACCGTACGCCAGGTGGCCGACTGATCGCCGGGGCGCTGACCGACGTCCTCAAGGACGGGCTGTCACTGATCTACAGCTATTTTGACCCGGACGAGGAGAAGCGCTCACTCGGGGCCTATATGATACTCGACGCGGTGCGCCAGGCCGAAGCACTCGGCCTGCCCTTCGTCTATCTGGGCTATTGGGTGCGCAATAGCCGGAAAATGGCCTACAAGGCCCAGTTCCAACCACTGCAAGTGCTCACGCCCGCCGGGTGGAACCGGTTCGAGGATCTCGAAATTGACGAGACCGAGGACTTGGAGTAGCGCCGGACGCATAACGACGCAGTCAACTTATCTCGGGGGAGACCAGCATGGATCGACGGACATTTCTAAGCGGGGCCACCGTTGCCGCCGCCTCGGTGGCAACGGCGTGCGCAGACGGCAGCCAGCCCGCCGGCAGCTCGCCCGCCGCACCGGCGATCAATCGCGGCGTCAAGCGGCTGCGCATGGTGACGACCTGGCCGGCGAATTTCCCGGGCCTGGGTACCGCGGCCAATAATCTGGCCGCCTACGCCAACGCCATGTCCGGCGGAACGCTGGAAATCCGCGTCTATGCCGCCGGCGAGATCGTCAGTGCCTTTGAAGTGTTCGATGCTGTCTCCGAGGGTACGGCAGACATGTATCACGGCGCCGAATATTACTGGCAGGGCAAGTCCCCGGCCTTCAACTTTTTCACCGCGGTGCCGCTCGGCATGACGGCGATGGAAATCATGGGCTGGGTTGAAAGCGGCGGCGGTCAGGCCCTGTGGGACGAGCTCTCCGGCCAATTCAACATCAAGCCTTTCCAGGCCGGCAATTCCGGTCACCAGATGGGCGGCTGGTTCAAGCGCGAGATCAATACGCTGGATGATTTTCGCGGCCTACGCATGCGCATTCCGGGCCTCGGCGGCAATGTCCTGCGTGAGCTGGGTGGTGCGGCTGTCACCCTGTCGGGCGGCGAGATCTATCCGGCCCTTCAGTCCGGCGCCATCGACGCCACCGAATGGGTCGGCCCCTGGAATGACCTGGCCTTCGGCTTCTATCGCGAAGCGCCCTTCTATTATGGCCCGGGTTTCCATGAACCGGGCTCCTGCCTCGGCGTTGGGGTCAATCTGCAGGTCTGGGAAGGTCTCGATGCAGATCACCAGGCAATCATCCAGAATGCCTGCCGCGCGGCGAACAATGTCTCACTTGCCGAATTCCAGTACCAGAACGCCATCGCCCTGAAAGTCCTGGTCGAGCAGCACGGCGTCGAGCTGCGCAGCTTCACCGACGAGATGTGGGCCCGCATCGGCGAGATTGCCGAACAGGTGGTCGCCGACACCGGCAATGCCGACCCGTTCACGCGCCGTGTCTATGACAGCTATTTCGAAGCGCGTAACACGATGCGCGGCTGGGGCCGGATTTCCGAAATGCCCTATCTGGCCCAGCGCGAACGCGCCATTGGCGGCTAGATCATGCGACAGGGCGACGGCCTGCTTCTCACGCTTCTGGTTATCACGACCGGGCTCATGATTGCTGACGGCATGACCGGCGGCGCGGTAGCGAGCTGGGCACAGCAAAATGTGCCCGCGATCGCGCACCAGACAGGTTCGGTCCTGGGCTGGATCGGCGGGAAGGCCTGGCCGGTATTGTTTGTTCCGCTCCTGCTGGCCGTGGCAAACCGCTTCATCAGCGTGCCAAGCGGCGCCATCTCCTCGATGCGCACCACGATCAAGCTCGCAGAGGGCATTACAGGCAGAATCGGCGGAGCAGCGCGCTGGTTCGCCCTTGGCCTCGTCATTGCCACCGCGGTCATCGTGATCCAGCGCTATGTCTTCGGCTATGCCTCCACCAAGCTGGCCGAGAGCGTGATCTACATGCACGCCCTGCTCTTCCTGCTGGCCGCTGCCTCCACCTTGCTGGCCGACGGCCATGTCCGCGTCGATATCTTCATTGCCAAGGCCAGCGAGCGCGGGCGCGCCTGGATTGATCTGTTCGGCACCTACCTGGCGCTGTTCCCGATGAGTGCGCTGATCCTGTGGTCATCGACCGGTTATATGAATTCGACATGGCGCATCCTTGAACGCTCGCGTGAAAGCGACGGGCTGCCCTTTGTCTTCCTGCTGAAGACCGCTATCCCCCTCTTTGCCATCCTGATGATCCTGCAGGGTCTAGCCATCGCCGCCCGCGCAGTGATGACGCTGGCGGGCGAGGAACCGCCGGCGCGTCCGAAAAACCTTGGCGAGGGCGAGGTCTGACATGGCAATGATGATCGAATTCCTGCCCTTCCTGATGTTCATCGCCGCCTTCGCCGCCCTGCTGCGCGGCTATCCGGTCGCCTTTACCCTGGCCGGTGTGGCGCTGGCATTCGCCCTCATCGGCATGGCGATCAACGCGTTTGACCCGATCCATTTCCGCGCCTTCCCGCAGCGCATCTACGGCAATCTTATGGAGATGGACCGGCAGATCCTCGTCGCGGTCCCGCTCTTCGTCTTCATGGGCGTGATGCTGGAGAAGTCGAAAGTCGCGGAAGAATTACTCGAGGCCATGGGCGCGCTGTTCGGTTCGCTGCGCGGCGGTCTGGGTATTTCCGTGGTCGTTGTCGGTGCACTTTTGGCGGCCTCTACGGGCATTGTCGGTGCGACTGTGGTGACAATGGGACTGTTGTCCCTGCCGACCATGCTCAAGCGCGGCTATTCCCCGGAACTGGCCGCCGGCTCGATCGCAGCGTCGGGTACGTTGGGGCAGATTATCCCGCCCTCGATCGTCCTGGTTCTTCTCGGCGACCAGATCTCGAACGCCTACCAACAGGCGCAAAGAGACCAGGGCATTTTTGCTCCGGACATCGTCTCGGTCGGTGATTTATTTGCCGGCGCTCTGATCCCCGGCCTGCTACTGGTGGGGCTCTATATCGGCTACCAGGTCTTCATCGCCATCACCCGCCCGGAACTCGCCCCGGCGGCTCCGGTTGCGGAAAATGGTGCAGATTGGGGCCAGATTGCGCGGGCTTTGCTCCCGCCTCTGGGGCTGATTGTGGCCGTTCTCGGGTCGATTCTCGCGGGGTTGGCGACACCGACGGAAGCTGCAGGGGTCGGCGCTGTCGGGGCAACCTTCCTCGCCGGAGCCCGAAATGCCGGCGCCGACACCAATCCGCGCGGCGGGCAGTGGCTCGCCTTCTCGGGGCTGGCTTCACTGATCGGGCTGATCGCGCTCATCGTCATTGCCAATGTCGGCCAGGAACGGCGCCTCTTTGTGGCTGATCTGGGTCAAGCGGGTTCGCTGCTCGCGATGGCACTCGTCCTGGTCACCCTTGCCGGAGCCGGCCTCTGCCTCTGGCGCCTGAAGCGCTCGGGCGTCCTCGATGACGTCATGACATCCACGGCCACCATCTCCGCCATGGTCTTTGTCATCCTCATCGGCGCTTCGCTGTTCTCGCTCATCTTTCGCGAGCTCGGTGGCGATGAAGTGGTCCAGCACGCGCTTGAGGCTGTGCCGGGCGGCAAGTGGGGGGCTCTCGCCATCGTCATGCTGGTGATGTTCCTGCTGGGCTTCTTCCTCGACTTCATCGAGATCACCTTCGTGGTCGTACCGATCGTCGCACCCATCCTGTTGATGATGGGCATCGACCCGGTCTGGCTTGGCGTTCTGATGGCGATGAACCTGCAGACCAGCTTCCTCACCCCGCCCTTCGGCTTTGCGCTCTTCTATTTGCGCGGGGTCGCGCCGGCGAGCGTGACGACGGCAGCGATCTATCGCGGTGCCATACCCTTCGTCATCATTCAGTTGGTCGGCATCCTCGCGGTGGCGCTTCTGCCCTGGCTTGCGACGGCCCTGCCGGAGTGGCTTTACGGATGAGCCCGCAACGCAAGCTCGAGCTTGAACGCCTCTTCATCGCCGCCCTGGCGCTGGTCATCTCGGCGATCTTCTTCTGGATGATCCGGGACTATCTCGCCGCCCTCTTCCTCGCCGCGGTGTTGACGATCTTCCTGCAAAAGCCACAGACCTGGCTGACGGACAAGTTCGGCGGCCGACCCGGGCTCGCCGCCGGTCTATTGGTCACCGGGTCTGTCCTGGCTCTGGTCATCCCGATCGGCTTCCTGCTCGGCGTCATCGCCGAACAGGCCATCGAGGTCACGGGGCTCGTCGCGCCCTGGGTGCAGGAACAAGTCACGGCGATCCGGGAGGAAGGCCTGGACGGTCTGCCCGAATGGCTGCCCTTCCGCGAAGCCATTATCGAATACCAGGCCACGGTCGCTGCCCAGCTGGGCAATCTGGCCGGAACGGTCGGCAATATCCTGGTCTCCTCGCTACGCGCGGGTACCGGCGGCATTTTGATCGGAACGCTGAACTTCTTCATCCTGATCTACGCCCTCTTCTTTTTCCTCCTGAAGGGCCGGGATATGAGCCGCTCCGCCATCACCCTGGTCCCGATGATGGAGAAGGATCGCCGCATGCTGGCCGAGCGGGCCATTTCCACCATTCGCGCCACGGTGAAGGGCTCCTTCCTGATCGCCATTGTGCAGGGATCGCTCACCGGTCTCGGCCTCTTCGTCGCCGGCGTGCCCGGTGCGATTTTCTGGGGTGCGATCGCCACCCTGCTGTCGATCATTCCCATGGTCGGTCCACCGCTGATCTGGATCCCGGCGGCGATCTGGCTTTTCCTCTCTGGTCAGACGGTGCCCGCCATCGGCCTCGCGGCCTGGGGCGGGATCTTCATTTCCTGGTCGGACAACATCCTGCGCCCCATCCTAGTCGGCAAGGACGCGAAAATGTCCGACCTCATGGTGCTGATTTCCACACTTGGCGGACTGACGCTTTTCGGCGCGGTGGGGATAATCCTCGGCCCGGTCATTGCCGCCCTCTTCTCCTCGGTCTGGTTTATCTTCCGCGAGGCCTTTGCCGGCCTGCTCGAGGTTGATGAGGAGGAAGAATTCGAGCAACAGCTCAAGGACGCCAAGGATCCGCCGGACGAGCCGACGCCAGGGATGTAGCCTAACGCTGTGGCACGGTCGGATGCGGTGGCTTGATCTCATCAGGCCGTCGGCCGCCCGCATGTTCGACCAGCATGTCCACGCGTTTATCGATCGGCGGATGGGTCGCAAACACGCCCATGAAGCCGGAACGCGGATTGTCGATCATCATTTCGCGGATTTCGCTGGGCGCTTTCTCGATCTCGGTCTGACCGGAGATTTTCAGCAAGGCCGAAATCATCGCATCGGGATTTTTGGTGAGTTCCACCGCGCCGGCATCCGCCATGTATTCGCGCCGGCGTGACAGCGAGAAGCGGATCAGAATGGCGAGGATATAGGCGATGATGATCAGGCCGGCCGCAACAAGGATCAGCACCCCGCCGGAGCGTCGACCGCCGCCTCCACTTCGGATCAGAACCCGGAAACTGATTTCAGCGACGAAAGAGATGATGCCGACGAAAATGACGGCGATGACCATCATGCGGACATCGCCATGTCGAATATGGCTGAGTTCGTGGGCCAGCACGGCTTCCATCTCGTCCTTGTCGAGCGCGGCCATCAGGCCGCGTGTGACTGTGACCGTGTAATTCCTCTCGCTAATGCCTGAAGCATAGGCATTCATCGCATCGGTCTCGATGATCGCCAGGCGCGGCATGGGCAGGCCACGCGAGATCGCCAGGTTTTCCAACAGATTATAGAGCTCGCCTTCTTCCTGGCGGGAAACCGGGCGAGCCCCGGTTGCGGCACTGATCATACCTTGATGGAAGAACCAGGCGATGACGAACCAGACGGCCGCCAGTCCCAGAGAAATCACGCCGATCTGTGGCAAGTGACCGGATGCATTGGCCATACGCCCGCCAATGCCCTCCGCCGGCACACCCATCCCTTTCACCGGTGGCAGATCATCGCCCGACAGCCCCATCCAGACCAGTGTCAGGGCATAGCCAATAAGCACCAGCAGGATGGGAAACCCCGCCAGGAGGATGATCGAGCGGAGATTATTATTCCAGATATGGGTGCGGAGTCCGGCCGCCCCGAACAGCATCGAAGCGCCTTAGAACTTGACCTTGGGCGCACCGCGTTCTGTCTCGCCCACTTCGAAATAGTCCCGCGTGGAAAAACCGAACATGGAGGCAAAGATCACGGCCGGGAATTGCTCGATCGCGGTATTGAGCTCCTGGACGGCATTGTTGAAGAAGCGCCGCGCCGCTGCGATCTTGTTTTCCAGATCCGCCAGCTCGGTCTGCAGGGACATGAAGTTCTGGTTGGCCTTGAGGTCAGGATAGGCTTCCGACAAGGCGAAGAGCTGACGCAGGGCGCCGGAGAGCATGTTCTCGGCCTCGGCCAGCCCTTTCAGCGAGGATGCGTCGACCGCGGTCTGGCGAGCCTGGATCACATTCTCTAGGGTTTCCTTCTCATGAGAGGCATAGCCTTTCACCGTCTCAACCAGATTGGGCACGAGATCATGGCGCTGTTTCAGCTGCACATCGACATCGCCCCAAGCCTGGTTACAGGTCTGCCGCAGGGCGACCAGGCGGTTATAGATCATCACCACGGCGAGGCCGATGATCACAATCAGAATGAGCACGACGAATGAGGCGTCCATGGCACTATCCCCCTTAAGGAAAACGAGTTCTTCTTCTCTAGTCCGATTTCGCCTGTGAGGCGAGGAATTCTGAGCCTCTCGGCGCAAAACGCAGCGAACGCGGGAAGCCGCGCGGCGCCATGCGGCCGGCCTGGGCGCGTTTGGCGGTCCACAAATGCCAATCCTCGAGCGAGAAGCGGCGACCGGCGCCATCGAGCCAGGTCAGGCCTTCCTCTGCGGAGAACAGCGTCGCATCAGCCAGTTGAGCGCCCTTGCCGCCGAGAAGGCGCACGCCCTTGCCGCGCGTCATCATCGGGATTTCATCCGCCCCGAAGACCAGCAGCTTCTTGTTTTCACCGATCAGGGCGCAGCGATCGCCCATGGCAGGGATGCAAAGCAGGGCCTCATCACCATCGACCAGGTTGAGGATCTGCTTGCCCGCCTTCTTCATGGCGATGCAGTCCTTTTCCTGGACCCGGAAACCGGTACCGGCACCGGACGCGACCAGAAGGATCCGCTCCGGATCATATTTGAACAGGCCGATCGGGGCCGCATCATCGGGCAGATCGACATGCAGGCGCACCGGTTCGCCATGCCCGCGACCTCCGGGCAGCTTGGAGGCGTCAAGCGTGTAGAACTTCCCGTCCGTGGCAAACATCAAGAGCTTGTCGGTGGTCTCGCACTTCACGGCGAAAGCGGATTTGTCGCCTTCCTTGAATTTCAGACCCGTCACGTCGGAGGAGTGCCCCTTGAGCGCCCTCACCCAGCCCTTTTCCGACAGGACTGCGGTAATCGGCTCGCGCACGACAAAGGCCTCGATGGAGGCCGCATCGGCGACCGCCGGCGCGTCACCGAACACGGTACGGCGCGCGCCCAGCTCGGTATCGGGACCGTAATAGGCTTCGACCTCGGCAATCTCGCCGTCGACCTTGGCCCACTGCAGCTCTTCCGACCCAATCAGGTCCTTCAGCGATTTGCGCTCGGCCCGCAGCGACTTGTCTTCCTTGCGAATCTCCAGCTCTTCCAGCTTGCGCAATGCGCGCAGACGCATATTCAGGATCGCCTCGGTCTGCCGCTCGCTGAGGCTGAACGTCTCCATCAGCTTTTGCTTGGGATTATCCTCGAAGCGGATGATGCGGATGACCTCATCCAGATCGGCATAGACGATGAGATAACCCGCCAGCACTTCCAGCCGGTCTTCGACCTTGGCCAGACGGGTCCGGGCCCGACGCACCGCGACTTCACGGCGGTGGTCGAGCCAGATCCGCAGCGTCTCCTTCAGGCTCATCACCCGCGGCGTGCCGGACGGGTCGAGCACATTGAGGTTCAGCGAAATCCGGCTCTCCAGATCGGTCAGCTTGAACAGGCTCTCCATGAGCATGTCCGGATCAACCAGCTTGCTCTTGGGCTCGATGACGATCCGGATATCCTCGGTACTCTCATCGAGAATATCGTCCAGCAGCGGGAGTTTCTTCTGGTCCATGAGAAGCGCGATCTTCTCGATCAACTTGGACTTCTGCACGGCGTAGGGAATCTCGGTGACGACGATGCGCCACATGCCGCGACCAATGTCCTCCTTTTCCCACTTGGCCCGCACGCGGAAACCGCCGCGTCCGGTTTCATAGGCTTCGCGAATGGAGGCTTCCGGTTCGACGCAGATGCCGCCGGTCGGGAAGTCCGGGCCCTTCACATGGACGAGCAGGTCCGTGTTCTCCGCCGCGGGATTCTTGATCAGGATGCGCGCGGCACCGCAGATCTCGGCGGCATTGTGTGGCGGGATGGACGTCGCCATGCCGACAGCGATGCCGGTGGCGCCATTGGCCAGAAGGTTCGGGAAGGCACCGGGCAGAACCAGCGGCTCGCTTTCCGACCCGTCATAGGTCTCCTGAAAATCGACCGTGCCGTGTTCGATATCCTGCAGCAGCAATTCGGCCGCCTTGGTCAGGCGGGCCTCGGTATATCGCATGGCCGCAGCGCTATCGCCGTCAATATTGCCGAAATTGCCCTGCCCTTCGACCAGCGGATAGCGTGAAGCGAAATCCTGGGCCAGGCGGACCAGCGCGTCATAGACCGACTGATCGCCATGCGGGTGGTATTTGCCGATGACATCGCCGACCACGCGGGCGGATTTCTTGAACGCGGCTTCCGGGTTCAGCTTCAACTCGCGCATAGCGTAAAGCAGCCGACGGTGAACCGGTTTCAGACCATCGCGGGCATCGGGCAGCGCCCGCTGGGTAATGGTTGAAAGCGCATAGGCGAGATAGCGCTTCGACAGCGCTTCGTCGAAGGCTTCTTCAACGATATGACCGCCATCAGGATCGAAATTTTCACCCATCTCGCACCACCTCTCGATTCGGACAGGTCAGTATAGGCGATTTGCATGATGGGGCAGGTCTGGAGCGCAGGAAAATAAGCCGCTTTCTCCAGCTATATCGAGGAACCCGCCCCTAGAGCCGGCCTTCCCGCTCAAGCGCCGCGAGCAAACGCTCCCGCGCATCCGGCAATTGCTTGTCGACCGGCCAGAGCACGCGGCGTTCGAGGAAATAGCCGGTCAGCTCAAACCCCTTGGCGATATCGCCGGCGGCTATGTTTCCGGATCCTTGCAGGAAGCCAGGGAGTGACAAAAGCTTAGGCGCATACGGCGCGGCTTCTTCTGCGCACACCGCACGGCCTGTACGCGGGCTGATATGCGTCAGGTCCTCGGTGACGCCGGTAACGGCACACTTCTCCCAGTCCAGCCCATAGCCCAGGTCTGACAACAGCCCCGCCTCCCAGCGCACATAAAGCGCCGGCCAGATATCGATATCCTCGAGCGAGTTGAGCAAGACCCGGAAACCGTCATAGACAGCCTCATGCTGTTCGCGTTCGGGCAAGGCCAGTATGGCCATGGCGCAGGCCGCATTGAGTCCGGCCAAGGCTGTCCGGTCTTCCATGACGACGCCGGCGCTAAGGCTGTCCGGCTCGACTTGGAACTGGCCCAGATGCTCTGAAAGCCGGGCCCGCCAGGCGACCCGGATCTCGTTTCCGGGCTGCAGGATCGGGCGCAGGGAGCGCGAACGCGCGCCCTTGACCAGACCGGCATGACGGCCCTGTCCGGGGGTCAGTACTTCGATAATGGCGCTGGTTTCACCATGCGGGCGCACGGCGAGAATAATGCCGGAATCACTCCATTCCATGGAGACAGTCTAGACGTCGAAGTCCAAACCGACATCGGAATAATGCCCGCGCCGGTTCATCCATTTCGGATCGACTTTGACATTGAGGAAGAGATGCACCTTGCAGCCCAGCACTTCCTCCAGCTCGGTACGGGAGGCCTCGCCGATCGCCTTTAGCGCCGCGCCGCCCTTGCCGATCACGATCGGCTTCTGGCTGTCGCGTTCGATCAGGATAGACTGCTCGACCCGGATCGAGCCATCACGAAGGCGCTTCCACGCCTCGGTCTCAACCATGGAGGCGTAGGGCAATTCCTCGTGCAGACGCAGATAGACTTTTTCGCGCGTGATCTCGGCAGCGAGGATACGCGAGGGCAGGTCCGCGACCTGGTCTTCCGGATAGTGCCAGACTCCTTCCGGCATCAGACCGGCAAGATGGGCTTTCAGCGTATCCGTGCCATATCCGCGCTTCGCTGAAACCATGAAAACATCGGAATAACAACCAGTTTCAAAAAGGTTTTGAGAAATTGCGAGAAGCCGGTCGCGCTCGAGGAGATCGATCTTGTTAAGAGCCAGGATCGCCGTCTTGCCAGCGCGCTTGAGACCTTCGATGACGCGTTCATCATCCTCGATCATCTTGCTGTCGCCGGACTTGCTCTCACCGCGCGCCATGCGGTCACGGGCACCGGCATCAATGACATGAATGATGGCATCGGCATCATCCGCACCCGCCCAGGCAGCGTGGACCATGGCCTTGTCGAGCCGGCGGCGCGGCGCGAAGACGCCGGGCGTGTCGACCAGGACGATCTGGCTTGTGCCCTCCAGCGCCACTCCGCGTACGGAAAAGCGCGTGGTCTGGACCTTGTGGGTGACGATGGTGACCTTCTCGCCGACCAGGGCGTTGACCAGGGTCGACTTGCCGGCATTGGGCGACCCGATGACGGCGACAAAGCCGCAACGGCGTTCCTGATTATCGGACATCTACGCCCTCCCGCGCCATCAGCGCTTCTGCGGCCTCGCGTTCGGCCATTTGTTTCGATCGCCCCTCACCTTCAGCCGCATCCAGAGATCCGACGGTGACCTCGACGGTGAAGATCGGCCGGTGATCCGGTCCGGAGCGTTCCGTCAGGCGGTATTTCGGCGGCGTATGGCCGGCCTTGGCTGCCCATTCCTGCAGGGCTGACTTGGCGTCCTTGGGCTTATGCAGCAAGGCCTCGATCTTCTCGCCCCAATATTTGTCGTAGAACGCCTGCACGGCCTCGCGACCACCATCGAGATAAATCGCCGCAATAAGGCTTTCGCAGGCATCACCCAGGATCGACGTCTTGTTGCGCCCACCCCCGGTTTCCTCGGAACGACCCATGCGGAGGGCCCGGCCAAGATCTGCGGCACGGGCGACATCGGCGCAGGTCTCCTTACGCACAAGCGCGTTGAGGCGGGGCGCCAGAGCGCCCTCATCAGCGCCCTCGAACATGCGGAACAAGGCTTCCGCCGTCATCAGACCCAGAACCCGGTCGCCCAGGAATTCCAGACGTTCGTAATTGCGCGCGGTCTTGCGGCCCTCGCCGAAGCTGGAATGGGTTAGGGCGCGCTCGATTAACTCGCGGTCCTTGAAAACATAACCAATGCGCTGTTCCAGCGCCTGGACCGGATCAGACACGCCAGCCTCCGATCGGCCTTGCCTCGATGACGACAAAGGCCTGGGCCCAGGGATGGTCATCGGTGATGGTGATATGGGCAAAGGCTTCCATACCGTCCGGCGTCATACTGCCCAGGCGCTCCAGCGCCCGCCCTTTGAACTCCAGGGTCGGCTTGCCGCCGGGCATATTCACCACGCCGATCTCTTTCCACGACACGCCGCGGGCAATGCCGGTCCCGAGCGCCTTGGCGCCGGCTTCCTTGGCCGCGAAGCGCTTGGCATAGCTGGCGGCGCGCATGCGGCGCTTGTCCGACTTGGCCTGCTCAATCTCGGTGAAAACACGTTGCACGAAGCGATCACCGAAGCGGTCGAGCGACCGCTCGATGCGGCGGATATCCATCAAGTCGGAACCGAGGCCAAGGATCATGCACGCGCCTCAGCAATCAGCCCGCGCATGGTCGTGACTGCTTCACGCAGACCGCGGAAAATCGCCTCCCCGATCAGGAAGTGGCCGATATTGAGCTCGGCCAGCTCAGGAATGGCGGCAACCGGTTTGACGGTGTCATAGGTCAGGCCATGCCCGGCATGCACTTCCAGGCCACGGCGATGCGCTTCTCTGGCGCCGGCGCGCAGCAATTCCATGTGGCCCGCGACGGCCTCGTCATCCCCGCGCAGAGCCGCTTCGCTATAGGCGCCGGTATGCAGCTCGACCACCGCCGCGCCCATGGCTTCGGCGACCGCGATCTGGACCGGATCTGCCTCGATGAAGAGGGAGACACGGCAACCGGCATCCGACAGACGGCTGACGAAGGGGGCAATGTGATTATGGCCTGCGGCCACATCCAGCCCGCCCTCGGTCGTGCGCTCCTCGCGCTTTTCCGGCACCAGGCAGACCGCGTGGGGTTTGTGGCGCAGGGCGATCTCGAGCATTTCCTCGGTCGCGGCCATTTCCAGATTGAGCGGCAGCTCGATCTCGGCCATCAGCCGGTCGATATCCTCGTCCGTGATATGGCGACGGTCTTCGCGCAGATGCGCGGTAATACCGTCCGCGCCGCTTTCAGCCGCCTGACGGGCTGCGCGTACCGGGTCGGGATGGGTTCCCCCGCGCGCGTTCCGGATAGTGGCCACGTGATCGATATTGACGCCCAGGCGCATGATCAGGCGAGCCCCCGGCTACCCGGCTTGATCGCGGGAATGGCAGCCAGCTCGGGCGGCAGCTTGTCAGCCTCATAGGCCGGCACCTTGTACTGCGCCAGAGAGATCAGCGGCACGCCGACATCGGCCTCGCCACCGGAACGATCCACCAGACAGCCTTCCGCAATCACGGTCGCGCCGGTGGCATTGATCGCCTCGATGCATTCGCGCGAGGACAGCCCCGTGGTGACAATGTCTTCGATCACCAGCACTTTGTCGTCGGAGGAGAGTTCAAAACCGCGGCGCAGGGTGAACTCGCCATCCTGGCGCTCCACATACAGCGCTTTCAGGCCCATGTGACGAGCGGTTTCATAACCCGGCACGATGCCGCCAACAGCGGGCGAGACGATAACGGTCGGCTCGATATCGAGCTCGGCGCGGACCTTTTCCGCCAGAGCCTTGCACAGGCGTTCGGTGCGGGCCGGTTCGGAAAAGACCCGGGCCTTCTGCAGGAATACCGGGCTGCGCAGGCCCGAAGACAGAATGAAATGCCCTTCCAGCAGGGCTCCGGCACCACGGAATTCCTCAAGCACTTCGTCGCGGGTCATAACTCGTCCACTTCATTTTCTTCCAGTTCCGCCCGCATGCGCTCGGCCGAGACAACGACCTGGCTCATACGCAGAGCGGCCAGCAAATTGGCCAGATGGCGGGTGTCAAATACTTCGACATCAAACAGCATTTCAAAAAAGTCCGGCGCCCGGTTGAGGGTGCGGACATTGGCGATGTTCGCGCGGTTCTCGCCGGCGATCCTGGCCACTTCAGCGAGCGCCCCCGGCTCGTTGTGCATAACCGCCAGTATGCGCGCCATCGACACGGCGGAACCTTCAGCTTCCGGCGTCCAGGCCAGATCAAGCCAACGATCCATCTCACCGCCCTCGAACTGGGCCAAGCGCTCACAATCGATCGTGTGAATTTCGATACCCTTCTCCGGGATCAGAACCCCGACGATCCGGTCTCCCGGCAGCGGCGAGCAACACGAGGCGAAATGCAGTGTAACGCCCTGCGTCAGCCCTCGACCGCGGACGAAGAGCCGCGCCTTGTCGTCTTCGATCAGCTCGCGGTCCTTGGCCTCAGGTCGCTCTTCCTGGCGCCCCGGGAAGGCCGCATTGAGGAAGTCGGCCGACGTAATACGCCCACGCCCCAGAGCTTCATACAGGTCTTCGATATTCCCGAGCTCCAACCGGCTGATGGCATCCCCGAGGTCCCCCTCGATCAGCGTCAGGTCCTCTCGGCGGAAAGCATGATCGGCCATGATCTTGCCGATGCGCAGGAATTCATCGCGCTCGCTTTCGCGGATCAGGCGGCGGATCGCCGCCCGTGCCCGCCCGGTAATGACGAGGTTCTCCCAACCGGCCGGCGGTTGGCGCACGCCCCCTTTGACGATTTGGACCACATCGCCATTGCGCAACTGGGTCCGCAGCGGGCGCTCGCGACCATTGATTTTCGCGGCCTCTGTCGTGTGACCGAGCTCGGTATGAACGGCATAGGCGAAGTCGAGCGGCGTTGCCCCCGCCGGCAGCGAGATCAGATCCCCCTTCGGCGTGAAGGCGTAGACTTGGTCAGCGAACATTTCGAGCTTGGCGTGCTCGAGAAATTCATCCGGATCGCCACCCTGGTTGAGGATCCCCACGAAGGGACGCAGACGATCCAGCGGATCACCGCCCGCAGCCTGGGCCGCATCGGGGTCATAGCGATAAGTCGAATTCTTGTAGCGCCAATGGGCAGCGACACCGCTTTCGGCGATCGATTCCATATCCTCGGTGCGGATCTGCAGCTCGATGCGGACGCTGTTCGGACCGATCACCGTGGTGTGTAGCGAACGGTAATTATTCGGCTTGGGCACGGAGATGAAATCGCGGAAGCGCTCCGGCACACAGCGCCACGTCTGGTGCACCACGCCGAGCGCCTTGTAGCAATCATCCGGCTCGGTCACGATCAGACGGAAGGCATAGATATCTGCGATCTCGTCAAAGGTCAGACCCTTTCGCTCGAGCTTGCGCCAGATCGAATAGGATCGCTTCTCCCGGCCGAAAATACGCGCATCAATGTCGTATTTCATCATCAGCTCGGTGATCGCCTCGGACACGGCTGCGACCTCGTCCGCATGTTCCTCACGCAGGTGCCGGAGCCGGCGGGTGATCGATTCATGCGCGGCCGGGTTCACATGCTCGAAAGCCAGATCTTCGAGCTCGACGCAAACCCGGTTGATACCAATGCGGCGGGCCAGCGGGGCATAGATTTCCAGCGTCTCGCGGGCGATGCGCTCGCGTTTTTCCGGCCGGGAAATGGCATCAAGCGTGCGCATATTGTGCAGACGGTCGCAAAGCTTGACGATCAGGACGCGAACATCAGAGGAAATCGCAACGACCAGTTTCTGCAGGTTTTCCGCCTGCTTGGTACGTTTCGAGCGCAACTCCATCTGGCCCAGCTTGGTGACGCCATCGACCAGATTGGCGACCTCGTCACCGAACAGCTCCACCAGCTGTTCATGCGTCGCCGGCGTATCCTCGACCGTATCGTGCAGCAGGCCGGTACAAATGGTGGCGACGTCCATGCGCAGTTCGGACAGGATCACCGCCACTTGAGCGACATGCGCGAAATAGGGTTCACCAGAGGCACGGCGCTGTGGGCGGTGCGCCTCTTCGGCAAAATCATAGGCTCGGCGCACGAAATCGCCGTCGACGGTCGGGAAATACCGTTCGATACGGGCAACCAGCTCGTCCGCACTAGGAATGGCGGGCGGCGGCGAGGCCAGGTTGGGTGACGTCGCGCCGGAACTCAACGCGGGTTAGAGGCGGCCGTCCGGCGCGCCATCCCGGTCGGCCTGAAGGGCCTTGAGCATTTCCGACTCGTCCAGCTCGATCGGTGCCGGCAGAGCTTCCATCTCTGCCTCCGCAGGCGCGGCTGAAGCGGTGACGTTCTCCTGCTCTTCGTCCTCGCTTGGCAGCACGCGCTGCAGACCGGTGACGAGGCTCTCCTTGAGGCCGTCCATGTCGAGCGTCTCGTCAGCGATCTCGCGCAGGGCGACGACCGGGTTCTTGTCGTTATCGCGATCGATCGTCAGCGCGCTCCCGGCCGAGATATTGCGGGCGCGGTGCGCAGCCAGCAGGACCAGGCGGAAACGGTTCGGAATTTTTTCGATGCAGTCTTCGACAGTAACGCGGGCCATGCGCGCAGTCTCCTTGACGGACAATTCTAGGAACCGCGTTACCTATCCTCGCACGCGCACAAAAACAAGGCCCTGCTGCGCCTTGTGATCAGTTATTCTGCAAAGGGCGCGTCACATCTAGATCGGCGGCGGGCAATGCCTCAACGAGGGCCGCAATCCCCTCACGGGTTTGCGGGTGCACCCAGTCCGGCGCGATCTGGGCCAGGGGACACAAGACAAAGGCCCGGCTGCCCATGCGCGGATGCGGCAGCAGCGGCCCGGGTGCCTGCGACACTTCCCCGCGACAATCGACCAGATCGAGATCCAGGGGACGCGGCGCATTGCGCACCGAACGCTCGCGTCCGAACTCGGCCTCGATCCCATGCAGGCAGGCTAGGATCTCGCCGCTCGTCAGCGTCGATGCAACCTCGATCACAGCATTGACATAAGGCGGGTCGGACGGGTCCGGCCAGGCCGGGCTGGCCCAGAAACCCGACCGCTTGAGAACGAGCAAGCCCGCTGCCTCCATCGCCGCGATGGCGGCTTGCAGGGTTTCGGCGGGGCTGAGATTTCCCGATGGCAGGTTAGCCCCCAAGCCGATATAGATCGCCCCTGTATTGCTTTGATAATTTTTATCCAGGGTATTTTGCGCCATGACGTTTTATCCGGACGAGCGCATCGGGCTTTTCATCGATGGCGCCAATGTCTTTTCCACCACGAAATCCCTCGACTTCGATATCGACTTCAAACGCCTGCTGGACGAATTTCGCAAGCGCGGACGGCTGTTGCGGGCCAATTACTACACCGCCCTGCTCGAGCAGGACGACTATAACCCCCTGAAACCCCTGGTCGACTGGCTCGATTACAATGGGTTTTCGGTGGTCAGCAAGCGGGCCAAGGAATTCACCGATGACCAGGGGCGTCGGCGCATCAAGGGCGACATGGATATCGAACTGGCCATCGATATGGTCGAGGCCGCCGACTATCTTGATCATATCATCCTGTTTTCCGGCGATGGCGACTTCTGCCGTGCCGTCAAGGCGGTTCAGAACCGCGGCACGCGGGTCAGCGTCGTCTCCTCGCTGCGCACCAGCCCGCCGATGATCGCCGACGAGCTACGCCGGGTGGCCGATAATTTCATCGAGCTGCGCGATCTGGAACACATGATTGGCCGCGGCGGGGAATGATGCTGATGCTTCGCCCTGAACCGCCCCTCACCTGCGATTTGTGTCCGCGCCTAGTAAGCTATCGCGAGGACACCGCCAGAAGCTATCCGGACTGGCACAATGCGCCGGTTGCCTCCTTCGGCCAGGACAATGCCCGCCTGCTGATCGTCGGCCTGGCGCCGGGCCTGCGCGGCGCAAACCGCACCGGGCGCCCGTTTACCGGCGACTGGGCCGGTGACCTGCTCTATGCGACGCTGGGCAATCACGGCTTCACCCGCGGTACGTATGACAGCCGCGCCGATGACGGATTGGAACTGGTCGACGCCATGATCACCAATGCCGTGCGCTGCGTCCCACCGGAGAACAAGCCCGTGGGTGCGGAGGCCAATGCCTGTCGGCCCTTCCTGACCGATCGCATCGCTGCCATGCCGGACCTCAAGGCGGTTCTGGTGCTCGGCAAGATCGCCCACGATAATACAGTCCGGGCGCTCGGCCTGAGGCTCAAGGATGTCGCTTTCGGCCACGGCGCCGAGGCGCAGGTCGCCGGGCCGAACGGGCCGGTGCAGATGTTCGGCAGCTATCACTGCTCGCGCTACAACACCAATACCGGCCGACTGACCGAGGACATGTTCAACGCCGTCTTCGCGCGGATCCGCGCCTATCTCGACGCGCTTTGAGCTCGCGCGTTCACGAGCGGATCGAAAAGTCGGATGGCGGCGTCAAATTTATCGCGGCAGCCCGGATTGCAGAAGCCGACGGTCTGGCCGCGATAACGGGTCAGGCTATCGGGCGACACCGGTTTACCCGACCAGGGACAATGGGCGTTCAAGACCTCGCGGCTGGCAAATTCCGGCATGTTTATTCTCATTCGGATTGTTAGAGTTTTAGCTAGAATACAGGCCGGAATCTTGGCATAAACGACGACATGCCCTCCTTTTCTGCCAAAACCGATACAGAGCAGCGCCGCGTCGCTTTCGTCCTGTTCGAAAACGCCAAGATGCTCGACATCACCGGGCCGCTCCAGGTTTTCGCGGATGCCAACGAGATCCTGGGCCGGGAGGCCTATGTCACCGTTCTCGCATCGCTCTATGGCGGACCGGTTGAGACCGACACCGGCGTATTGCTCAACACCAGACGCCTCGCCGGCGTCGGCCTGGACGATATGGATACGCTGATGGTGTCGGGCGGCAACGGGGTGCACCCGGCCGCGCGTGACCCGCGCCTGATCGGAGCGATCCGCCTCGCGAGCCGCAAATGCGGTCGTATTGCCTCGACCTGTACCGGCGCCTTCTTGCTGGGTGCCGCAGATTTGCTGGATTGCCGTCGTGCGGTCACACATTGGAATGCCTGCGAGGATCTCGCTCGCGCCTATCCGGACTGCCAGGTCGAGCCGGACCCGATCTTCATCGAGGATCGCGGGGTGTGGACGTCAGCGGGCGTTACAGCCGGCATTGATCTCGCCCTCGCCATGGTCGAGGCCGATCATGGACGCGATACGGCGCTGGAGCTGGCGCGCCATCTTCTCGTTTATGTCAAACGGCCCGGCGGCCAGTCCCAGTTCAGCGAAGCGCTGCAACAACAGACCCGCACCGCGACCGGCCGGTTCGATGCGCTGCATTTCTGGATGAAGGATAATCTCACCGCCGATTTGCGCGTCGAACAGCTCGCGGTTCGCTGTGCCATGAGCCCGCGCAATTTTGCCCGCATCTATGCCGAGGAAACCGGACAGACGCCGGCCCGCGCGGTTGAGCAAATGCGTGTGGAAGCGGCCCGCCAGGCTCTGGAAGACCCCGACCAGTCGATCAAGGACGTCGCGACCCGTTGCGGTTTTGGCAGTGATGAACGCATGCGGCGCAGTTTCACGCGCCTGCTTGGGGTCTCGCCACAGGCCTATCGCAAGAACTTCGCGATGGCGCTCTAGCCGCGTTCCTTCATCAGTCGGGCTTTCTGCTTGTTCCAGTCCCGATCCTTGATGGTCTGACGCTTGTCGACCGTCTTCTTGCCTTTGGCCAGACCAATCAGGAGCTTGGCCATCCCCCGGTCGTTGAAATAGAGCCGCAGCGGGATGATGGTCCGCCCTTCGCGGGCGACAGCGCCTTGCAACTTGGCGATCTCGCGCCGCTTGAGCAGGAGTTTGCGGTGCCGGCGCGGCTCATGATTGAAGCGATTGGCCGGACCATAGGTCGGAATATCGGAATTGATCAGCCAGACTTCATCACGTTCCGGGCTGACATAGGACTCGGCGATATTCGCCTTACCCTCGCGCAAGGACTTCACCTCCGAACCGACCAGGGCCAGACCCGCTTCGAAGGTTTCCTCGATTTCGTAATCGAACCGGGCTCGGCGATTGATCGCAATGGCCCCGTCCTCGCGCGGTTTGTTCATGCCGGCTCCAGCAGGCCTGCAATAGCCATGGCATCGCGCACGGCAGCCTGCGAGGCTTCGGCCGGCTCCGTCAACGGCAGGCGAAGCTCACGCGAGCAAACGCCGAGCAGCGACATCGCATACTTGGCCGGTCCCGGGCTCGAGGATGTAAACAGCGCATGATGCAACGGCAAAAGCTGGTCATTGAGCTGGCGCGCCAGGGCCCAGTCACCATTCAGCGTCGCCTCCTGGAAACGCGCACAGAGTTCCGGCGCGACATTGGAGGTCACGGAGATCGCGCCCACGCCACCGGTGGCATTATAGCCCAGCGTCGTCGGATCATCGCCGGACAGCTGAACAAAATCCTCTCCAATCAGGCGGCGATGTTCCGACACCCGCGCCATGTCCCCGGTGGCATCCTTGATGCCGATCACATTGGACAGGCGGGAAATCCGGGCGACCGTCTCGGCGTCGATATCGACGACCGTCCGGCCCGGGACATTATAAACAATGATCGGCAGATCGCAGGACGCGTTGATCGCGGCAAAATGCTGATACAGGCCTTCCGCATTGGGCTTGTTGTAATATGGCGCAACAACGAGGCCGGCGTTCGCACCCAGCTCAAGGGCCCGTTTGTGGTTGGCGATCGCAACTGCAGTTGCGTTCGACCCCGTACCGGCAATAACAGGCACCCGGCCGGCGGCGGTTTTCACAACGATTTCAACCACGCGCATGTGTTCTTCGAAGGTCAGCGTCGCCGATTCACCGGTGGTTCCGCAGGGGACGAGCCCGTGCGTGCCAGCCGCGATCTGACGTTCTGCAAGCGCGGCAACCATATCTTCATCGACGGCACCGTTCTTGAAAGGCGTGACGAGCGCAGTGATGGAGCCCTTGAACATGTTTCAATCTCGAAAGCTGATTATGAGGCGGCGGACCATATCG
>NZ_JASBRW010000053.1 GCF_030149235.1 Maricaulis sp.
CGCTCTACCTCGTGGGTGCACTCATCATGATCTACAACGTCTATCGCACCATCAAAGATGATGTGACGGAAGCCGACGAGGCTGTCGTGCCTCAGCCGGCACTTGCGGAATAGGGGGGCGGACATGTCTGCGAAAGAAGGCTTCTGGAGCCGTTTCCACAAGGAGTTCATGGAGAAGAATTCGCGTCTTCTCTCCGTTGCGGTGCTGGCCGTTGTTTCGGTCGGCGGAATCGTCGAGATCGCGCCGCTCTTCTATCTGGACTCAACCATCGAGGAAGTAGAGGGCATGCGCCCCTACACCCCGCTGGAGCAGCTTGGCCGGGACATCTATATCCGCGAGGGGTGCTATAACTGCCACTCGCAGATGATCCGCCCGCTACGCGACGAGGTCGAGCGTTATGGCCACTACTCGCTGGCGGCCGAGAGCATGTATGACCACCCCTTCCAGTGGGGCTCCAAGCGGACCGGCCCGGATCTGGCCCGGGTTGGCGGCAAGTATTCCGACGAATGGCACCGTGATCACATGCGGGCACCGACCTCGGTCGTGCCGGAATCGATCATGCCGCCATATCCCTTCCTCGAGACCTCGGAGCTGGCCTACACCAATATCGCGGCTAATCTGCGAGCCCTGAGCCGGGTCGGGGTCCCCTATGAGGAGACCCATCTGGAGAATGCTGTGTCTGACGTGCGTACGCAGCTGGACCCGTTTGCTGACGATTATGACGGCTTCCAGGCCCGCTATCCGGGTGCTGTGATGCGGGACTTCGACGGCAATCCGGATGCCGTAACCGAACTCGACGCGTTGATCGCCTATCTGCAGGTGCTCGGCACGATGGTGGACTTCTCCACCTATGAGGCGGAAGCGGACGAGAATCTGAGGTAGCGCGATGTATGAGATCCTTTCCAGTTTCGCGCAGACGTGGGGCCTTTTGCTCTTCGTCATGCTTTTCCTCGGCGCTCTGGCTTACGCGCTCTGGCCTAAAAACCAGGACCGTTTCGACAAGGCCGCGCATGCGCCGCTGAACGAATCCGATACGCCGCTTGATGCGGCACAGGGGGACTGAGGTCATGTCCGACAAGAACGAAATCGATCGTGACGACCATACCGGTACGGAAACGACCGGTCATGAATGGGACGGTATCAAGGAGCTCGATACGCCCCTGCCGCGTTGGTGGCTGTATATCTTCTACGCCACCGTCGTCTGGGCCATCGTCTACATGGTCTTCATGCCGGCTATTCCGGGACTCCCGGGCATGGCCGCAGACGGCGATCATACCCGCGGCCTGCGCAATCACTCCGAGCGGGTAAATGTCGTCGCCGCACTGGAAGCTCTCGAAGCTTCCCGTGAGGCGGGCTATGCCGCGCTGGACGGGGCGAGTATCAGCGAGATCGAGAATGATCCCCAGCTGCTGCAGTTTGTCACCGCAGCCGGTGATGCGGCCTTTGGCGATAATTGCGCCACCTGCCACGGGGCCGGCGGTCAGGGCTTTGTGGGCTATCCCAACCTGAATGACGATGTCTGGCTCTGGGGCGGGTCCTATGACGCCATTCGTGAGACGCTGCTCTACGGCATCCGTGCCGAACACGACATGACGCGCTTCTCGCAAATGCCGGCTTATGGCCGCGATGAGTTGCTGACGACAGCTGAGATCGAGGCTGTGGCGGACCATGTCCTGAGCCTGTCCGGACAAGGTGAAGGCAATGCCCAGGGCGCACAGATCTACGCCCAGCAATGTGTCACCTGCCACATGGAGGATGGTCGCGGTGATCGCCTGCAGGGTGCGCCGAACCTGACCGACCGCGAATGGCTCTACGGCTCCAGCCGTGACCAGGTGATCAACTCGATCTATCGCGGTCCTTACGGTGTCATGCCGGCCTGGGAAGGCCGTCTC
Source organism: Maricaulis sp. (assembly GCF_030149235.1). Taxonomy (GTDB): domain Bacteria; phylum Pseudomonadota; class Alphaproteobacteria; order Caulobacterales; family Maricaulaceae; genus Maricaulis. The sequence goes on from NZ_JASBRW010000053.1 coordinate 1,893, forward strand.
GATGACCGCACCATTGATGCGCTGGCTGCCTATGTCTTCCTGCTGGGCGGCGGCGAAGCTGCGACAGCTGGTCCCACGGGTCAGTAGGTCGCATAGTCTCTGTAAAAAAATCCGGGTCTAACAACTGCCATGACTGATACACAGAAGCCCAGCATGGCAGCGCCCGGTGTCCAGCAATTCGATGCTGAGGCTGTCAATGCTGCTGAAACGCGCGAGCTGTACCAGAAGCGCCAGCAGATTTATCCCAAGCTGGCGCACGGCAAGTTCCGGTTCTTCAAATGGGCGATGATGGCCATCGCCCTCGGTGTCTATTACCTGCTTCCCTTCGTTCGCTGGGAGCGAGGCGAGGGCATGCCGGACCAGGCGGTGCTGGTCGATTTTGCCAATAGCCGCTTCTACTTCTTCTTCATCGAGATCTGGCCCAACGAGATCTACTACATCACCGGGCTGTTGATCCTGGCCTCCTTCGGCCTGTTCCTCGCAACCGCGCTCTTCGGCCGCGTCTGGTGCGGCTATGCCTGTCCGCAAACGGTGTGGACCGATCTCTTCATCATGGTCGAGCGTTTCTTCGAGGGCGACCGCAATGCCCGTATGCGCCTGGACAAGGCCAAGTGGAGCTTCGACAAGGCCTGGCGCAAGATCTCCAAGCACGCCGTCTGGCTGATTATCGCGGCCGCGACGGGTGGCGCCTGGATTCTCTACTTCCATGACGCGTTTGACCTGCTGGAGAATTTCTTCACCGGGCAGGCGGCGCTGTCTTCCTATCTCTTCGCCGGCGTCCTGACCTTCACGACCTACACGCTCGCCGGCACGATGCGCGAACAAGTCTGCATTTATATGTGCCCCTGGCCGCGTATCCAGGGCGCGATGACGGATCGAGAAGCGCTCAACGTCACCTATCGCTTTGACCGCGGCGAGCCGCGTGGCCGGCACAAGAAGGGCGAGAGCTGGGACGAACGCGGCGATTGTATCGATTGCAAGCAATGCGTCGCGGTCTGTCCTATGGGCATTGATATCCGCGACGGTTCGCAGCTGGAATGCATCCAGTGCGCTCTGTGTATCGATGCCTGTGACGACATCATGAAGAAGATCGAGCGACCGACCGGTCTCATCACCTATGAGACTGACGATAATGTCGATCGCTATGCCGCTGGCGAAAAACCGCGCTATCGCTTTATCCGGCCGCGGACCCTGGTTTATGCCGGGGCCTTCGCGATCGTTGCCCTGTTCATGCTGGGCGCACTGGTCACGCGCGAGGAGTTGCAGCTCAACGCGCAGCGTGATCGCAATCCCAATTATGTCCAGTTGTCGGACGGTTCGGTCCGGAACGGGTATAATCTCAAGGTCGTCAACAAGGCGGGCGAACCGCGCGAGCTTGAATTGACCCTGGAAGGCGCTGATCCGGCCATGCAGGTCCGCGTGCTGGGCGCGGCTGCCGACACCCCAATGCGCCTGCCGGTCGGAGCAGATCAGACGCAGGATTTCATTCTCTATCTGACCCTGCCGGCAGATGCGATTGACAGTCAGCGGGAGGAGTTCGTCTTCCGCGTAACCGATCCGGTCACCGGGGAAACCGCAACGACGCGGTCGGTGCTGGTAACAGGGGTAAATCCGTAATGGCCTGGTTCCGTCCTCTTCGCGGCTGGCATGTGCTGGTCATGATCCTGCTCTTCTTCGGCGTGACGATCGGCGTCAACGCGACCTTCATCACCCTGGCTGTGCGGACGCACCCCGGTGAGGACGTACCGCGCTCCTACATGCAGGGCGTAAATTACAACGACACGCTCGAGCGCCGCCGCGAGCAGGCCGCTCTGGGCTGGTCAGCCCGTTTCAACACCGTTGATGGCGCGCTTCTGGTCGAGGTCCTCGACCGCTCCGGCGCGGCCGTGACCGAGCTGTCTCTGGAAGGTCTGATTGCTCATCCCACCGATTCGACCCGCGACTGCGCCGTGGTGTTCACCGAGACCCGGCCCGGCGTCTATGCCGCTGACATGCCGTGTGAAGCGGATGCCGGCTGGAGCCTGCGGGCGCGCAATGCCGGTGAGCGGCCGTTTGAGTTCGTGAGCGAGCTGTGACTGCCATCGACGCCACACACACCGCCTACATGCCGTCTTCACATGCCGATCCGACGGCTTTTGTGCGGCGTGCCGACGGGCTTTGCGAGCTGGACCTGATGGTCAGCGGGGCCAGCTGTGCGGCGTGTATTGCCCGGATCGAGACAGGCTTGCGGGAAGATGAGCGAGTTGAGAACGCACGCCTGAACCTGTCGACCGGCCGCCTGGCCCTGACCTGGCGCGGTGAAGCCGAGGCGGCGCGTGAGTTGATCAACAAGCTCGGCGCCATCGGCTATCCGGCCACACCCTATGAGCCGGAGGCGGACAGTGATCCGCAGATGGTCGAGGAAAAGCGCCTGTTGCGCGCCATGGCGGTCGCGGGCTTTGCCATGGCCAATGTGATGTTGCTCTCGGTCGCTGTCTGGTCGGGGGTGGGGGAAATGAGTGCGGCGATGGAATCGCTCATGCACCGGATCTCCGCCCTGATCGTACTGCCCGCTGCGGCCTATGCCGGTCAGCCATTTTTCCGCTCGGCCTGGCAGGCGTTGAAGCATCGGCACGTCAATATGGATGTCCCGATCTCGCTGGCCGTTTTCCTAGCCTGCGGCCTGTCGGTCTACGAGACCTTCATTGGTCATGGCGACACGTATTACGACGCCGCGGTGATGTTGCTCTTCTTCCTCCTGATCGGTCGTTTTCTCGACATGCGGTTGCGGGCGAAGGCCAGCCAGGCGGCGCGGGGACTGGCCGCTATGCAGGCTGCCAGTGCCAACCGGGTTTTGCCGGACGGCCGGATTGAAGCCATCCCGGCGCGCGAGGTCGTGGCCGGCGATCACCTTCTGCTCGCAGCTGGCGACCGGGTCCCGGTCGATGCTCGCGTTGTGGAAGGCGAGGGCGAACTCGATGGCTCCCTTGTCACCGGGGAGACAGCTCCGGTCGCGGCGACGCCAGGTGCGCGCCTGTTCTCCGGCATGCTCAATCTCGATGCCAAGCTCGTGGTCGAAGCCATCGCTGATCGCGATAACTCGCTCCTGTCGGAGATCACGCGTCTGGTCGAAGCGGGCGAGCAGTCGCGCTCGCGCTATGTGCGTCTCGCGGACCGCGCTGCCAAACTCTACGTCCCCATTGTCCATAGCCTGGCGGCCCTGACCCTGGTCGGCTGGTTGCTGATCCTGGGAGAACCGCGCCCGGCCATCATCAACGCCATTGCTGTCCTGATCATTACCTGCCCCTGCGCGCTCGCCCTGGCGGTGCCGGCGGTTCAGGTCGTGGCCTCCGGGCGGCTCTATCGGGACGGCGTTCTGGTCAAATCAGGTGATGCGCTGGAGCGAATGGCCAATATCGACACCATCGTGTTCGACAAGACGGGGACCCTGACAGAAGGTCGCCCCCGCCTGGTCGATGCCGGGGAGATTTCGTCGGAAGCGCTGGATCTTGCGGCGCGCCTCGCCCGGACCAGCCGTCACCCGCTGTCCCGCGCAGTCGCCGATGCCGCCGGCATGGGGGAAACCGCAGACCGGGTCACAGAGACGCCGGGGGGCGGGCTTCAGGGCCAGGTCGATGGCGTATCGGTACGTTTCGGTTCAGCGCGCTGGCTGGGGCTGGAAAGTGGTGCTGACCCGCACTCGGAAGCCTGGCTCTGGGTCGACGGCCAGGAGCCGGTTCGTTTCCGCTTCGAGGACCAGTTGCGTGCCGAGGCCCGGCGCACGGTAAAAGCCTTCAAGCAGCGTGGCTGCCGGGTGATCCTGTTGTCTGGTGATCGCAAGATCCCGGTTGATCACATTGCCGGACAGCTGGGTATTGAACTCGCATTCTCCGAGCTCAAGCCACAGGACAAGATCGCCAAGCTCCAGGACATGAAGGCCGATGGCCTCAAGGTCTGCATGGTCGGTGATGGCATTAATGACGCTCCGGCGCTGGCCGCCGCCGATGTATCGATCTCCATGGCGTCTGCTGCCGAGATTTCTCAGGCGGCTTCCGACTTCGTCCTGCAGGGCGATCGGCTGGACAAGGCGGTGACGGCAGCGATCGTCTCGCGCGGTGCAAAGTCCCGGGTGATGGAGAATTTCGGTCTGGCGGTGGTCTATAATATGATCGCCGTACCGCTCGCGGTGGGGGGCTTTGTCACGCCCCTGATCGCTGCGATTGCCATGTCTGCGTCGTCCATCCTGGTGACGCTCAATGCCCTGAGGCTTGCTCGCTGATGTCTATGTTGCTGTGGATGATCCCGATTGCCCTGATGATGGGATTTCTCGGCCTGGTCGGTTTCATGTGGAGCCTGAAGTCAGGCCAGTATGACGACCTTGACGGGGCGGCACAGCGCATCCTGATGGATGATGATGCCCCGCTCGGGGAAGCCAAGCCGCAGGCCGACGAATAGCCGGCGTCCACCGCTTTTCGGGTCAATTGATCCGATTAGTCGGTCCTTGCCCGGGCCGGCAATTTCTTCGCCGGCCCGTCTTGCCCCTGGCTAGTTCGACGGTCGCGGATCGAAATCCTTGTAGGCATGCCAGCTGGCATGCGCGATCCAGGGAAAGGCCAGCGCGAGGCCGACAATGAAGAGTGCGCTACCGGCAATAACCCAGAAGGCAATCAGCCAAGCCCAGGTGATCATCACGAAGGGTTGGCTGAACACCGCACGGATCGAGGCGATCAGTGCAGTGATGGCGTCAACATCCTGATCGACGAGCATGGGGAAGGTCAGCACTGAGATCGAGAAGGCGACCGACGCCAGAAAGGCGCCTACCAACGTGCCGACAATCAGCAATGTCAGGCCCGCCGGCTCGGTCAGCATGTAGCCGATGAAGGGGCCCAGCTCGAAGGGCCCTGCCGGGACAATGCCGATATAGAGGAATTGTGCCGAGCGGAACCAGATCATCAGCAAGAGCGCCAGCAGGACGCTCATGAAGCCGATCTGGGTAAGACGTGCCGGGTAGCGCGTAATCATGATGCGGAATCGGGGCTTCTCGCCACGCTCCATGGCCCGGCTGACCTGGTAGATGCCGATGGCCAGAGCCGGGGCGACCAGGGCAAACCCGGACATGGCGACCGGAATGCTGGAGGTCTGTCCGATCGCCCATAGACCGACCACGATGGCCAAGCCTGCGCCGACAAAAATCAAGCCGTAGAGTACCGACACCTGTGGGGCGCGGACGAAATCTTCCCAGCCGGCCTTGAGCCAGCTCCAGGGCGCATCGCGCCGGACTTTATTGAGCGTAACCATGATCTTCCTCCCCGTGCATATTCACCTGACAAGCCTTTGATGGCTTTGCGGCATTACGCCACACAGTTTTTAGGGTGATTTGCGGGTTATGTCTCACTCCGGATACGGGGAGAGCCATGGAAATTTCGCCTTTCACATTACTGGGCGGCCTGTTGGCCGGTTTCGCGTCCTCGCTGCACTGTGCCGGGATGTGTTCAGGTATTTCCGCCAGCCTGATGTTCACCCTGGCTCCCGATGACCGACAGGCGCAGCGCCACGTGATCCTTCAGGCCCAGCTTGGGCGGATCGCCGCCTATGTCGCGGCCGGGGTCGTTCTGGCGAGCGCCGGAAGTTCACTCTATTTCGCGGCCGACCGGGCCATCATGTTCGATCTGATGCGTTGGGCTGCAGCCTTCACGCTGCTCTATATCGGCTTTTCCGTTGCCGGTTGGGCGCCAGCCTTGGCCGGGCTTGACCGGGCCGGCAGTGCCGTCCTGCGACGACTGCCGCTGCATGGCGGTGCCCGCATCAGTGCGGCAAGCCCGTTTCTCGCCGGCTTTGTCTGGGGATTTCTGCCCTGCGGAATGGTCTATGCCGCATTGCTCTACGCCATGCTCTCCGGGTCGCCGCTGGCGGGCGGGATGATCATGGCCGGCTTTGGCCTGGGCACTCTGCCGGCGGTGCTTGCCAGCGCGATGGGCGCGCGTCAGCTGCTCGCCTGGTCGCATGACCCGAAACTGCGCACGCTGGTTGGGCTGTCGATCGCAGGGCTGGCTTTTGCTTCCGCGGCGCTGCCTTGGAAGGCGATTGCCGCGCTGTGCGGCTTCCCGGTGGAATAGTCTCGGTCCGCGCACGTTTCGGGTTTGCTGGCAGTCGCAAGCGCCCGACACCCTTGCTCTTGCCGAGAACTCCGCCAAACTCCGTGTCGAGTTTTGGGGAGATCGGATATGCGCAAATTCCTTCTTGCTGCGGCCACGGCCGCGCTTCTGGCGACGCCTGCCACACAGGCTCAGGACGGTCCCGAATGGGCGCTCGTCGTGCATGGCGGGGCTGGGGTGATCGAACGCGGGGCGATGACGCCGGAAACCGAAGCGGCCTACCGCGCCTCCATGCAGGCGGCGCTGGATCGGGGTGAGGCCGTGCTCTCCGCTGGTGGCCGCGCGCTTGATGCAATCGAAGCCGTTATCCAGGAGATGGAAGACGACCCGCTCTACAATGCTGGGCGTGGTGCTGTTTTTACGGCCGCCGGAACCAATGAGCTCGATGCCTCGATCATGGATGGGGCGACCCTGAACGCCGGTGCCGTGGCCGGGGTCACTCAGGTCCGTCACCCGATCACGCTAGCGCGGGCCGTGATGGAGGAGAGCCGTCACGTCATGCTGCAAGGCGAGGGCGCCGAGACCTTTGCCAGTGAACAGGAGCTGGAAATGGTTCCAGGGTCCTACTTCTTCACGGAACGCCGTTGGGCGGCACTGGAACGCTCGCTCGGCCGGCTGGGTCTGGAGATCCCGCCGCGCCCGGAAGGGGCGCCGGATCCCGAGCCGGTCGACCATGGCATGCTCGACCGCGATGCGCGTGAGCACCGTTTCGGAACCGTGGGCGTCGTCGCACTGGACAGTGATGGCAACATCGCTGCGGGCACCTCGACCGGCGGCACGACAGCGAAACGCTGGGGCCGGGTCGGAGACAGCCCGATTATCGGTGCCGGCACCTATGCCAATAATGAGAGCTGCGGCGTCTCCGCGACCGGCACGGGCGAGTATTTCATCCGCCTGACCATTGCCAGCCGGATCTGCGCCCTGGTCGAGTTCGAGGGACTGAGCCTGCAGGAAGCCTCTGATCAGGTGATCATCGAGGAGCTCACCGAGCTGGGCGGAGACGGCGGCATTGTGGCTCTGGCTCCGGATGGACAGATCGCCTGGAGCTTCAACACGCCGGGCATGTATCGCGCCAAGGCCAACTCCGAAGGCCTCAACGTAGTCGGGATTTACGGCGATGAAGATTAGTGCAGGCCAGGCCCCGCAGGGCGTAGAGGGACTCGAGCACTCTGCCTTCTTCGCAACTCCGGTGATGGAAGCGACCTTATCCGGAGCCGATCAGCTTTGTGCGGCTTTGCGTGAGGTGATCAGCGCCAAACGAGCCGCCGATCCCGGTATCGGCCGGTCCAATATCGGCGGCTGGCATTCCGATACGGAGATGACCCGCTGGGGCGGTCCTGCCGCGCAGGATCTGGGGCGGCGGACTTTGGAGCTTTGTCTCTCCCACACCAGCGATTCCGGCACTGAACGCGGGCGTCCGCGTTATCAGATGATGATGGAGATGTGGGCCAATGTGTCCCCGCCCGGAGCGTCCAACCAGCTGCATGCCCATCCGGGATCGTTCTGGTCAGCTGTCTTCTATGTCGATGATGGCGGTGCGCCGGAAGAGAACCAGCTGATCTTGCAGGACCCGCGATTTCCGACTCCACAGATGGCTGCGCCGTCACTGGTGTATGTCGATGGCGACCGGCAGCCCATGGTGAGCCAGGTTGCCATCACGCCGGCGCCTGGCAAGTTGGTCTGCTTCCCGTCCTGGCTGCTGCACTCGGTCCGCCCCAACAAGGGCGGGCAGGACCGGATTTCCATTGCGATGAATATCCTGGCGGTGGCCGGGCCTCCTCCGCAACAGCAGGCGCGCTGGTAGAACCAGGGCGGTTTAGCTCAGTACCGTCGGGGTGCCGCGCTCGAAGAAGGCCGCATCGCGCTTCATTGCGGCAATGATGTGATCGAAGGCGCCGCGAATACGGGCGCTCTTGCGCACGGTCTCGTGGGCGACGACCCAGAGATCGAGCGAGGTTTCGAACTCGGGCAGAAGCCGCACCATATTGTCGAGCTGTAGCGCCAGGCGGTGTGAGGTCACGCCGATGCCGAATCCGGCCTCGAGTCCTTTGGCATGGCTGGCCGGTGAATTGGCCTTGAAAGCGATATGCTTGGGCAAAACCGCACTGCCGGCCTCGGTGCTGGGCCAGCCGAAATAGCCGCCCTGGCTCCAGGCGACACAGGCATGATCGGCCAGATCCTCCACCCGTGACAGTGTTCCATGACGGTCGATATAGTCCTGCGACGCATAAAGACCGGCGCCAACCGTGGCGCCGCGGCGCCCGACCAGGCTTTGCTGGGTGCCCGGACCGTTCCAGCGCAGGGCGATATCGGCTTCCCGGTCGGCCAGATTGGCTGGATGGTTCTTGATGGTGATTTCGATGCCGATGCCGGGGTTGTCGCGTTGGAAGCCGGCGAGGGCACCGGGCAACCAGTCGGCACCAATCCCTTCCGAGGCCGATACGACAACCAGGCCGGAGAGGCTTTGATCCTGGGCGATGGCCGCGCGGTGAATGGCCGAGGCTTCATCGCGCATGCGCTGGGCATGGGCCGTGATCTTGTGCCCAAGCGGGGTCAGCTTGGACTGGCCGTTCTCGCGTTCAAACAAGGGTTCGGCCAGCCGGGCCTCCAGTGCCTGCAGGCGTCTCGAGATCGTCGGCTGGCTGACGCCGAGCTCCTGGGCTGCGGCTGTCAAACTCCCGGTTTCGGCCACCGTGAGGCAGACCAGATAGTCAGACCAATCATCCATGCAAATATGAATACAGAGAATAGCAAAATCGTCAATTCCATTCACATAACTTCGTTCTAAAACTAAACGCTGTTCACTTTTGTTATTCATCCCCCCAGGAGGGCGTCATGCTCCGTTCCATCATTTTCGCAAGCCTCGTCGCGGCCGGTTCGGCCTCGGTTGCTCATGCTCAATCCTGCGACGCAGAGCCGACCTTTGCCGCTCAGCGCGGCGCCGGTGGCCTCATCCGGGCACAATTGGGCGCCGTGTCGCGTGGTGAGTGGGCCCAGGCCATCCACTTCGGCGGTGAAGTCGTCGATTCCGGTGCCTCTCCGCGCCTCAAGGCCGTTGCCCTGAACAATGTCTGCATCGCCTACGCCGAGAGCGGTGAGTACGAAGCAGCGATCGCAGCTTGTAATGGTTCGCTCGAGCGCCGCGCCGGCAACTGGCACGCGCTTAACAACCGTGGCGCTGCTTACTGGCTTGCGGGCAATCGCGGTGCCGCGATCGCTGACTTTGCGGCCGCTGAAGAAGCCAAGTCCGGCGAAGAAGAAGTCGCTGCCAACATGGCGCTGGCCAGCTGCGCGTCCTGACCCTCACGCGCACGATCAGCCAAAAAGGCCGGGGCCCAACCCCCCCGGCCTTTTTTTTGTGCCTGCGGCTCGCAGCCGAAAACCATATTCGGACTAAGGACTTGAAACCGGACCCCGTGTGGGGGTATTCCGGTAGCATGATCGAAACCGAGTCCGATCTGGCACCCGATACGCTCACTGAAGGGTATCGGCGCTTCAAGTCCCGCCGCTTCCCGGCGGAGCATGATCTCTATGAGCAATTATCCAAGGGCCAGCAGCCGCACACGCTAGTGATTGCCTGTTCCGACAGCCGCGTCGACCCGGCGGTGATTTTCGACTGTGCCCCCGGTGAACTGTTCGTCGTTCGCAATGTCGCCAATCTGACGCCGGAATACTGCCCCGGAGGCGTGCATGGCGTCTCGGCGGCGCTGGAATACGCAGTCAAGGTTCTCAAGGTGAGGAGCGTCGTGGTCCTGGGGCATCGTGAATGCGGTGGCGTGCGGGCCTGCGCTCATGGTCTTGATGAGGCGCATAGTGAATTCCTCGGCCCTTGGCTCGAGGTGATGGTGCCGGCGCGCGAGGAAGCGATCGCCGGGATCAATGACGTCCGGGAAGCCCGGCTGTGTGAGCGCCTCGAACTGGTTTCGATTCATCGTTCCGTCGAGCGGTTGAAGGACTTCCCCTTCGTCGCCGAGGCGATCAAGGGCTATGGCCTTGAATTGCATGGCGCCCGCTTCGGTATCGCCACGGGCGAGCTGGAATGGATGCGCCCGGACGGCAGCTTCGAAACGCTTTCCGACAGACGCTGAGCTTGCCTCGCGGCGCGAGCGGCGTTAGCCAAGTCTTCCCGCCAACAGGAAGTTAGCAGACATGAAACTCGCATCTCTCAAGAACGGCCAGCGTGACGGCCGTCTCGTCGTTGTTTCCAAGGATCTGGCCTGGTTTGCCGATGCCACGCGCATCGCTGCAACCATGCAGGCGGCTCTGGACGACTGGGAGCGATGTGAGCCTGAATTGCGCTCGCTCTATGAAGAGCTCAATCGCGAGACCATCCCGCGCGAACGTTTCCACGAGCACGACGCCCTGTCGCCGCTGCCGCGCGCTTTCCAGTGGGCCGATGGTTCGGCCTACGTCAATCACGTCGAACTGGTGCGCAAGGCCCGCAATGCGGAAATGCCGGACAGTTTCTGGACCGACCCGCTGATGTATCAGGGCGGGTCCGATGCCTTCCTCGCCCCGCGGGACGATATCCCGCTCGGCGATGAGGCCTGGGGCTGCGACATGGAAGGCGAGGTCGCGGTGATCACCGGTGACGCGCCGATGGGCTGCACGGTGGAAGAGGCCCGTGACTCCATCCGGCTCATCATGCTGGTCAATGATGTCTCGCTGCGCGGCCTCATTCCGGCTGAGTTGGGCAAGGGCTTCGGTTTCTTCCAGTCCAAGCCGCCGAGCGCCTTCTCGCCGGTCGCGGTGACCCCGGATGAGCTTGGTGATGCCTGGGCCGACAACAAGGTCCACCTGCCGCTGATCGTGCACTATAACAACGAACCTTTCGGCGCTGCCGAGTGCGGCATCGACATGACCTTCGACTTCGCCCAGCTGGTCGCCCACCTGGCCAAGACCCGCCCGGTCACCGCCGGCACGGTGGTCGGCTCCGGCACCATCTCCAACAAGCTCGATGGCGGCCCCGGCAAGCCGATCTCCGAAGGCGGCGTGGGTTATTCCTGCATCGCGGAAATCCGCATGATCGAGACCATCGCCGACGGCAAGCCGTCGACGTCTTTCATGAAATTCGGTGACACGGTGAAGATCCAGATGAAGGATCGCGCGGGCAAATCGATCTTCGGCGCGATCGAGCAGACGGTCGTGAAATACGAAAAGTAATTAGGTTTGAATTTGAGCGCGCCCGGGCCGGCGACACCTGATGTCATCGGTTGCGAGCGCGCGAGCCGTGCCGCCCCACGCCCCCTCCCAGCCACACCAATAGGGTAGCCTCACGGGCGGCTGGGAGGGGGCATGGGGTCGTGCGGACTTCGGCGACGGGTCCGCGAAACTGGCGACGCGGCGAGGTCGCCGACTAAAATCAGTTCGCCAGGCCGCCATCACTGCGCAGCGGATATTTCACGCCGTCGAAACTCTCGAAGGTCTCATCGATCTGCGGGTGGCTCACAGGCCCGTTCTCCGCATCCGGCAGCAGGTTTTGCTCCGAAACGTAAGCGCCATAATAGCTGGTCTCATTCTCTGCCAGCAGGTGATAGAATGGCTGATCCTTGTGCGGACGGATATCTTCCGGGATGGCCTCGTACCATTCCTCGGTATTGGCAAATTCCGGATCGACATCGACCACCACGCCCCGGAAGGGGAAGAGGCGGTGACGGACCACGTCGCCGAGGGCGAATTTCGCTTGCCGGATATCCATAAGCATACTCTGACACGTCCTTGTTAATATTGCGTGCGGCGTTCGGTGTTGTTTCTACTGCAGCAACACCCGTTCGCTGCGCTGCGCGGTGCAATTGTATCCGCACCTCTCTTCCCTCACTGATTTGAGGAGAGTATCCTCACTTTCAAGACCATTTTCAGGCTGAACCGTGACGCGCCGCAGTTGATGTGCAGGCCGCGCCCGGACAGCGAGGATAAAATCATGGCGGAGCCATCCCCCCGCGATAGCGGGGGCCGGGAAGCCGCCGGACGCAGACGGAAGCGGCGGCGTGCGCCGCCTCCAGTGTACGGCGCGATCGATCTCGGCACCAATAACTGCCGGATGTTGCTGGCTCAGAAGAGCGGGCCCAGCTTCCGTGTGGTTGACGCATTCTCCCGCGTTGTCCGCCTCGGTGAGGGGCTGCACGCGACCGGCGCCCTGTCCGACTCGGCCATGGACCGTGCCGTGGAGGCGCTCAAGGTCTGCGCCGACAAGCTGGGTCGCCAGAATGTGGTCAAGCATCGCGCCATCGCCACCCAGGCCTGCCGACACGCCTCCAATGGCGAGGCATTCCTTGAGCGGGTTCGCACCGAGACCGGTATTGTCTTCGACCTGATCAGCCCGGAAGAAGAGGCGCGCCTGGCCGTGCATGGCTGTGTCGACCTGCTTGATCACGAGCGCGATGCGGCGCTGGTGATCGATATCGGCGGCGGCTCGACCGAGCTGTCCTGGGTGGATCTGGCCGAATGGCGCCGCCGCGGCGGGCCGGAAAGCGGCGGGCGGCCGCCAATGAAATCCTGGTCCTCCGCCCCGGTCGGGGTCGTGACCCTGTCCGAACGCTTCCCGGAGCGCGAGGACCGCGAAGCCTGGTATAACGAGATGAAGGCCTTCGCCTCGCGGCTTTTGAAAACGCCACGTGGGGCACGCTCCATGCGCCAGGTGTTTGAAGAGGGCCGGGCGCATCTGGTCGGCACCTCGGGCACGGTCACCTCCATGGCCGGCGTGCATCTCAACCTGCCGCGCTATGACCGCTCCAAGGTCGACGGGCTGTGGATGGGGTGTGACGAGGCGATTGCCGCCTGTGATCGCCTGAAATCGCTCGATGTCGCCGGCCGGGCCAAGGAGCCGACCATAGGCTCGGACCGGGCCGAGCTGGTGCTGGCGGGCTGCGCCATCTATGAAGCGGTGGCGGAGAAATGGCCGGCCGAGCGCCTGCGTGTCGGCGATCGCGGCCTGCGCGAGGGCATGTTGCTCAATCTGATGCGCAAACCGAAACGGCGCCGGAATCGGCGCAAGACCAGTTCCACGGGTGTTGAGGGCCAAGAGGCATGAGCGACGACGACAATAAGCCGGACGGCGAGGGTGAGGAGCCCAAGGGCGAGGACCGTCGGCGCCGTCGCTCCGGGCCTGTCACCAAGGGCGGTGACAAGCGCGCCGCCAAGCAGTTCCGCACCCGGGTGAAGACGGCCCGGGGCCGCAAACTGTCCTCGACCCGCTGGCTCGATCGCCAGCTCAACGATCCCTACGTCAGGAAAGCCCAGATGGAGGGCTATCGCTCGCGCGCGGCCTACAAGCTGATCGAGCTGGACGAGCGCTTCAAATTCCTGCGGCCGGGCCAGCGCGTCGTCGATCTCGGCTCCGCGCCGGGCGGTTGGGTGCAGGTAGCGCTGAAAAAGGGCGCCAGCGAAGTGGTCGGCATCGACCTTCTGGAGATCGACCCGATCGAGGGCGCGACCCTGTTTCAAAAGGACTTCACCGAGGACGACGCCCCGGACATGGTCAAATCCGCCATGGGCGGCCCGGCCGATGTCGTCCTGTCTGATCTCGCGCCCTGGACCACCGGGCACAAGAATACCGACCACCTGCGCATTGTCGGCCTGGTCGAAATGGCCGCCGAGTTTGCCTATGACACGCTCAAACCCGGCGGCACGTTTGTCGCCAAGGTCTTCCAGGGCGGCACCTCCGGCGAACTCCTCGACCAGCTCAAGGGCCGTTTTGCGAAGTGCCGCCACTTCAAGCCCGATGCGAGCCGGTCGGAGAGCGCGGAGACGTTCCTGGTGGCGACCGGGTTCAAGGGTTAGGGCACGGGCTGCACGCCATCGGTGCGGTTGAGGGCCACCGGGACGCCATTGGTCTGCATCTCGTCCCAGAGGCGCACGATGACGCCGTGATTGGCCTCATCATGCGCTTCGACCACAACGGCCGCATAGGGCTCCTCAGCTCGCAACCGGTTCACCGCTGAAATCACGCGCTCGATATCGGTCGGCACGGTGTTCACATAGATCCGGCTATTGGCCGTCACCTGAACCAGTATCGGCGCCGGGCAGCCATCACAGACTGGCCCGTCCGGCGGTGGCTGCATGTCGATGCCTTCCTCCCTCAGGAAGGTCGCGCTGACGATGAAGAAGATGAGCAGGATGAAGACGATGTCGAGCATCGGCGTCATGTTTGCGCTGGCGTTGTCCGTGCGCCGTTGATTGCGGTTGAACATTACAATTCCCCACGATTGCTAACGGGGAAACTACAAGCGAGGAGAATGGCCAAGTCGGGGTTGGATTGCGGCCGACACGAGACGTTTCGAGGGCGATTTACGCACCATCCCCACATCCCCGATTGACCTGCGCTGCCCGTCTGATATAGCGGCCCCGCAAGAGAGAAGGAGGTCTCCGATGGAGATTCGTGAAGGTCTGACCTTCGACGACGTGCTCTTGCAGCCCGGCCCGTCCGAAGTTCTTCCCGCTACTGCCAATGTGTCGACGCGCATCGCTGAAGATGTGTCGCTCAACATTCCCATGCTCGCCGCCGCCATGGACACCGTGTCCGAGGCGCACATGGCGATTGCCATGGCCCAGGCGGGCGGGATGGCGGTGATCCACCGCAATCTGACCATTGCCGAACAGGCCGAGGAAGTACGCCGCGTCAAGCGCTTCGAGAGCGGCATGGTGGTCAATCCGGTCACCATCGCCCCGACGGCGACGCTGGCCGAGCTCAAGGCATTGATGGCCGAGCACCGGATTTCCGGTATTCCGGTGGTTGAGGGCGCGACCAATGCCAAACCGGGCAAGCTGGTCGGCATCATTACCAACCGCGATGTCCGCTTTGCCGACGATCCCAATGAGAAGGTCGGCAATCTGATGACGCGCGAGGTTGTCACCGTGCCCGAGGGCGCGACCCAGGACGAAGCCCGCGCCAAGCTGCACAAACACCGCATCGAGCGCGTACTGGTGGTCGACAAGCAGGATCGCTGTATCGGCCTGATCACCGTCAAGGATATGGACAAGTCCCAGCAATATCCCAGCGCCGCCAAGGACAGTCAGGGCCGTCTACGCTGCGCCGCGGCGACCACAGTGGGCGATAGCGGTTTCGAGCGCGCGGAAGCGCTGATCGATGCCGGTGTCGACGTGGTGGTCATCGATACCGCGCACGGTCAGAGCCAGTCCGTGCTCGACCAGGTCACGCGGGTGAAGAAGTCGACCAATGCGGCCCGTATCGTGGCCGGCAATGTCGCCACCTATGACGGCGCCAAGGCGCTGATCGAGGCGGGCGCGGATTGCGTCAAGGTCGGCATCGGGCCGGGCTCGATCTGTACCACGCGTATCGTCGCCGGTGTCGGTGTGCCGCAATTGACCGCGATCATGGAAGCGCGTCGCGCCGCTGAAGGCACGGACGCTCACATCATCGCTGATGGCGGTATCAAATTCTCCGGTGACATGGCCAAGGCGATGGCGGCCGGCGCCCACGCGGTCATGGTCGGCTCTCTGCTGGCGGGCACGGAAGAAGCGCCGGGCGAGGTCTTCCTCTACCAGGGCCGGTCCTACAAATCCTATCGCGGCATGGGCTCGCTGGGTGCCATGGCGGCCGGATCTGCGGACCGTTACTTCCAGAAGGATACCGAGCGCATGAAGCTGGTGCCGGAAGGCATTGAAGGCCAGGTGCCGTTCAAGGGCCCGGTCGGCCCGATCCTCCACCAGATGGTCGGCGGTCTGCGCGCGGCCATGGGCTATACTGGCTCGGAAACCATCGCCGACCTGCACGAGCGGGCGCAGTTTGTGCGCATCACCAATGCCGGTCTGCGCGAAAGCCATGTGCACGACGTCAAGATCACGCGCGAAGCGCCGAACTATCCGACGACGAGCTAAATCGGCGTATCGCAGCCAGACGCCGATGTGTCTGGCTGCGGATTGCCGTGCGGATTAGCGTCCGTGCTCTCACATCAGTTTTGGAGCCAGATCCATGACCCACGCGCTTTTGACTCCGGTTTCCGTCTATGTCGCCTTTTGCTTTCTCATCATCGTCCTGATGGCGGTTGCGCGAGTGCGCGCGATCGCTTCGGGCGAGCTGAAGGGGCGCAAGATCAAGCTGGGTGAACGAAACTGGCCCGAGCGCGTCCAGCGGATCTCCAATGTGGCGCAGAACCAGTGGGAAACCCCGGTCCTGTTCTGGGCCGCAGCCGCGCTGGCCCTGATCCTGGACGTCCAGACGCCGCTCCTGATGGGCTTTGCCTGGCTGTTCGTGGTCGCTCGCATGCTCCACGCGGCGATCTATATCAGCGTCAACCACATCCTCGCGCGCTTTTTGAGCTTCGGCGTCAGCCTGGTGGCCATGGCCGGGATGTGGGTTGTGATCGCTCTGGAGACGTTTAGCGCATGATGCCAGAACAACCCGCCATCGAAACCGGCAAGGACCTGTTGTTTCTGCTCACCGGCCCCTGGGTCAATGAGGCGGGCGACCACCGACTGTGTGCCGATTGCTGCACGCTGGAAGGGGCGCTGCAGGTCAATCCGCACTGGGCCGAGGCGATCAGCCTGGTACGTGTCGATTATCCGCGCCCGCGGCCGGAGATCATCGCCCTGCTGGACGAAGATAACCAGAATGCGCCGACCCTGATCCTGGCTGCCGCAACGCAGGCGCATCAGCCGGTCGAAACGGTCAATAGCAAGCGCATCATGACCGATCCGGAAGCGATCTGCCGCCAGCTGGCGGCGGTTTATGGTGGCGCGGCGCCGGCGTAACGACAGTAATTATCTTCCCCTGCTAGCGGGGGAAGTGGCCGCGAAGCGGTCGAAGGGGGTAACTGATTTGCCCCCATCCCCTCGCATTCCCGGGACTTCCCCGTGAACGGGGGAAGATAGAGGTTGAGCATATGAGAGATGGCGGACGTATCGCAGCAGCGATCGAGATCCTGGAGACGCTGGAAACACAGCATCAGCCGGTCAAGGATGCCGTGCGGGACTGGGGCAAGGCGCATCGCTTTGCCGGGTCCGGTGACCGCGCCTGGATTGGCGGTCTGGTGCTCGACGCCCTGCGCCACAAACTCTCCGTCTCCCATGCCATGCAGGATGGCAGTGCCCGTTCGCTGGCGCTGGGTACGGCCGGCCGTGTCTGGGGCATGAGCGCGGACGAACTCGACGAGATTTTCGACGGTGACGAGCATGCACCGGAAAAGCTGAGCGAGGCTGAGCGCGAGGGCCTGGACCGGGACATTTCCGACGCCCCCATGCATGTCCGCGGCGACTTCCCGGAATGGCTGGAAGAGAGCCTGGTCCGGGCCTTCGGTGAGGCCGCCGCAGAAGAGGGGCGGCTGCTCTCTTCGCGCGCGCCGGTCGATCTGCGGGTAAATGAAGTCAAGACCGAGTTTGAGCGTGCCACCAAAGAGATGAAGTCCAAACTTAAAGCGGTACATGAATCTGATTTGACCAAGCTCGGCCTGCGAATTCCGCTGCGTGATCCGCGCGCCAAGTCGGCCGCTGCCGAGAGTATTCCGGCCTATGGCAAGGGCTGGGTCGAGGTCCAGGATATCGGCTCCCAGCTCGCCGCCCTGGCCGCGGCCCCGAAAATGGGCTCCCAGGTGCTCGATTATTGCGCCGGAGCGGGCGGCAAGACGCTGGCGCTCTCGGCCCTGCTTCACAATACTGGACAGGTCCATGCCTGGGACCTGGACTGGCGCCGCCTGCGCGCCATCTGGCCGCGCCTGAAGCGTGCTGATACGCGAAACGTGCAGGTCCATGATGGCAAGGAAAACGAGGCGTTAGGTGCGCTAGTTGATGCAATGGATGTAGTCTTTTGCGACGCGCCCTGCACCGGAACCGGCACCTGGCGCCGGCGTCCGGACGCCAAGTGGCGCCTCAAGCCGTCGGCGCTGGAAAAGCGCATGTCGGAGCAGGATACGGTGCTGGAGCGCGCCCAGCGTTACGTGAAGCCCGGTGGTCGTCTCGTCTATGTCACCTGCTCGGTTCTGCCGGAAGAGAACGGTGACCGCGTCGCGGCCTTCCTGGAGACGACCGAGGCGTTCAAACCGGTGCCGGCTCTGGACGTGCTCAAGGCGTCGGGCGGTCTGGCCGAGGGTGCGGAAGACAAGCTCGAAGCCTGCGCCACCGATCTCGGCGCGCTGCAGCTTTCACCGGGGCGCACGGATACGGACGGGTTCTATATCTGCGTGCTGGAGCGTTCCGCCTAGCGCGCAAACTCCAGCGTGAAGCTCACAGGCACGTCCGTGTCGATACTGTCCAGACCGGCCAGTTCGCGCAGCGTGTTGATGCCGTCGACAAGGCCAAGATCGGCCGCTTCAACCGTGACCGGCTCGACCGTGGTCACCCGGACCAGATTCTCACTTACCCGCATGACCTCGACCTGTGCACGCAGCTCGATACTCTGGCCGACCATCCCGAGTTGGAAGGGCAGGCTGATGGTGCGGCTGGCGCCAAGGGCGAGGCTCATGAACTGGCGCATCTCCAGCTGACCCGAGGCGGTCGCGACCGGGTATTGGGCGGTCTGGAAAAGATGTTCGGCCATGCGCTCATTGCGGATGTCGATGAAGCTCTCATGGGTGTCGAGCGCGATCTCGATGCTGAAGGCCCCGTCGGCGGCGATCTCGCCGGAGAGGCCCGGTATTTCGTGCTCTTCATCGATATCGCCCAGCTTGGTCGAAACGAAGCTCAGCATCGAGGCTTCGGTATTGACGCTCCAGTCCGATGCCGGTGCGTCATCGGCAGCCTGGGAACAGGCGGCCACAAGGCTCAGGGAAGCGAGAACTGGGATCAAAAGCGTGCGCATGAAGTCTCTCCGGTTGTCGCGAAGGACAATAAGCCGGGCGCTGGATATTTCCACTGCTCACGCTTTCAAAAAACGGCAAGCGGTCGTCAGGCGCAAACAGCACTGGAAATCCGGCCTGACTCGCGCTATCGGGCCCCATGACGACGCCAATCCACGAAAAACTTCTCATCATCGACTTCGGCAGCCAGGTGACCCAGCTCATCGCCCGGCGCGTCCGCGAGAGCGGCGTTTACTGCGAAGTCCATCCCTATAACCGCGCCGACAAGGCCTTTATCGACGGCTATGATCCCAAGGCGATCATCCTG
>NZ_JASBRW010000054.1 GCF_030149235.1 Maricaulis sp.
CGGCTTGATGCCTTCGGCCAGCATGTTCATGCCTTCGCCGATGAAGCGCATCACGCAACGGTTGGCGTAGAAGCCGCGCGTATCGGACACCACGATCGGGGTCTTCTTGATCTTGGTGACATAGTCGATGGCCCGCGACAGGGCGTAATCACCGGTATTGTCGCCCATGATGATCTCGACCAGCATCATCTTCTCGACCGGCGAGAAGAAGTGGATGCCGATGAACTGGTCTTCACGCGACGACGCCTTGGCCAGACCGGTGATCGGAATCGAGGAGGTGTTGGAGGCAAAGACCGCGTCCGCCGGGATGACGTCTTCGGCCATCTTGGTGATCTTGTTCTTCAGCTCGGAATTCTCGAACACGGCCTCGATGACGAGATCGACGTCGGAGAGCAGGGCATAGTCGGTCGTCGCAACGATCCGGCCAGCGATGGCGTCAGCCTTCTCCTGGGAGAGCTTGCCGCGCTTCACACCCTTGTTGAAGTGATCCACCGCGTGCTGCTTGCCCTTGTCGGCACCTTCCTGGTTGGCGTCGATGAGAACAACATCGATACCCGCCTGGGCGGAAACCGTGGCGATACCAGCCCCCATGAAGCCGGCACCGATGACCGCGATCTTGTTGACCTCGCCTTTCTTCTGGCTGGCCGGACGACGGCCGCCCTTCTCCAGCGCCTGCTTGGAGAGGAAGAGTGAACGGATCATGTTGCGGCTTTCCGGACGCATCAGCAGCTTGGTGAAATAGCGGCTCTCAATGCGCAGGCCCTGGTCGATGGAGACCTGGGCGCCTTCATAGACGCAGGACAGGATGTAACGCTGGGCCGGGTAGTTGCCATAGGTGTTCTTGCGCAGCATCGGGGATGCGGCACCGAAGACCTGGGCGCCCGCGGGATGGTAGGGGCCACCGCCCGGGAATTTGAACTTGTCGCCATCCCAGGGCTGGGTCGCATTCATCGGGTCTTCCTTGACGAGTTCCTTCGCCTTGGAGACCAGCTCGGCCATCGGCACGACGGCGTGGGCGATGCCCAGCTGCTGTGCGGACGGACCGTCATGCTGCTTGCCCTGCAGGAGGATCGGCGCGGCATTCATGACGCCGACGAGGCGCGGCAGGCGCTGGGTGCCGCCACCGCCCGGCAGAACACCGACCATGGCTTCCGGCAGGCCAACCTTGGCCTTGGGATTATCCGACGGCATGACACGGTAGTGGCAGGCCATGGTGATCTCGAAACCACCGCCGAGGGCGAGGCCATTGATCGCAGCCGCGATCGGCTTGCCGCAGGTTTCCAGCTCGCGCAGCGTCTTGTTGAGGCGATAGCACTGCTCGAACAGTTTCGCCTTGCGCTCGTCCTCGGAGAGCTTTTCCAGCTCGCCGGAACCGCCGCCGAGCTCGGACAGGTCCGCGCCGGCACAGAAGGCCGACTTGCCGGAGGTCAGGACCACGCCCTTGACCGCATCGTCGGTTTTGATCTTTTCGCTGAGTTCCGCGAAGTCAGCCATGACGTCCGCGGAGATGACATTCATCGACTTGCCGGGGCTGTCGAAAGTGACGAGGGCAATGCCGTCGCCGTCGATTTCAAATGTGAAGTTTTTCATCAGGATTTCTCCTCATCGGAAGGCGCGTCGTCCTGGCCTTCCCGTTTTTGCTTTTGTTTCATGATCGCGACTCCAAAGAGCAGCGACATGGACATTCCGAAAGCGACACCGAGTGAAAGGCCGATAGCGAGATTGTCGAGCAACAGCCCAAACAGCATCCCGAACACCATGCCGGTCGGCAGGCCCAATGGCAGACCAGCTGCCAGCGTTTGGCCACCGGCAGGTTTCTCGTCCTTCGGTTCGGTGCTCATCGCTTAGACCCGCTCGATGATCGTCGCCGTACCCATGCCGCCGCCGACGCAAAGCGTGGCCAGGGCGGTTTCCTTGCCGGACCGCTCGAGCTCGTCGAGCACCGTGCCGAGGATGATCGCACCGGTCGCACCCAGCGGGTGACCCATGGCGATGGAACCGCCGTTCACGTTCATGATGTCGTGGTCGATGTCATAGGCCTGCATCAGGCGCAGAACCACGGCCGCGAAGGCTTCGTTCAGCTCCCAGACGTCGATGTCCTTGGCTGACATGCCGGCTTTCTTGAGCACTTTCTCCGTCACCGGAACCGGGCCGGTCAGCATGATGGTCGGCTCGGATCCGACAGACGCCATGGCGCGGATACGGGCACGCGGCTTGAGGCCGGCGCGCTCGCCAGCTTCCTTGGACCCGACAAGGACCATGCCGGACCCGTCGACGATACCGGAGGAGTTACCACCGGTGTGGACCCAGTTGATATATTCCACTTCCGGATAGCGCTGGGTGGCCACCGCTTCGAAACCGACGAAATCGGACAGGTCCTTGAACGCCGACTTCAGCGAGCCGAGGCCCTGCATGTCGGTTTCCGGACGCATGTGCTCGTCATGGTCGAGGATGTTGAGGCCGAGCTGGTCCTTGACCGGCACGACGGTGTTCTTGAACCGGCCTTCAGCCCAGGCACGCGCGGCGCGCTTCTGGCTTTCCATGGCATAGGCGTCGACATCATCGCGGGAGAAACCATACTTGGTCGCGATCAGGTCAGCGGAGACACCCTGCGGCACGATATAGTGGTCGAAGGAAATCTCCGGGTCGGAACCCATGGCCCCGCCGTCAGAACCCATCGGCACGCGCGACATGGCTTCCACACCGCCACCGATAGCCATGTCGGCCTCGCCGGACATGACCTTGGCCGCAGCCACGTTCACGGCTTCCAGGCCGGAGGCGCAGAAACGGTTGAGTTGGTAGCCGGCAGTGGTTTCGGCATATTTGGCGTTCATCACGGCCGAACGGGAAATGTTCGAGCCCTGCTCGCCAACCGGCGACACCACACCCATGATCACATCATCGACCATCGCCGTGTCGAGCTCATTGCGATCGCGGATCGCCTCGAGCTGCTGCGTGGCCAGCTGCAGAGCGGTGATCTCGTTGAGGGCACCACCCTTTTTCTTGCCGCGCGGCGTCCGCACGGCGTCGTAAATATAAGCCTCGGTCATGTTCAGTCCTTTCCGCTTCGCGGGTCTAGATCCTTATCGACTTTCTTGTTGGCGGCCTGGGCCGCAGGTCTTGTTCAAAAACGCAAACTCACTCCCGGTCCTCGACCATATGGTAGGCGATGGCGTGCTCGCCGCGCTCATTGAGCGCTTCGGCGAGCTTCAATCGCTCGGACACGGACTTGTCCTGGGACAGCTTGGCCTTGCCCTGGAGACGATGGATCTCCAGCTCGAAGGCCTGCAGGCCGGCTTCAAGCCCGGCCCGTTTTCGCTCGGGGATATCGGTAATACGCCACTCGGCCTCGAAATCAGCGATCTGCGAGGACAGCGAGCGCTCGGCTTCCTCACCCTCGAGCGGAATGAAGCGGCCAAAGGCGTGTACGGCGACATAATTCCAGGTCGGCACTTCGCGAGCCGGATCGGAATACCAGCTCGGCGAGACATAGGCATGCGGCCCGGTAAACACCGCCATCGCCTCGACACCGGCCTGGATCTGCTCGGCGATCGGATTGTTGCGCGCGACATGGCCGATCAACACATGACGCTCGTCCGACAGTTTCAGCGGGATATGCGTCGCCGCCAGATCCGGCGCACCCGGGACCAGGACGAGAGCGAAATCATACGACCGCATCAGCGATCGCATCTCCGCTTCGTCCTGCATCATGAAGTGCGGCGGAATATACATAGCCCTAAAGCGTCCGTCCGATCAGGAGTTTCATGATCTCATTGGTGCCGCCGTAAATGCGCTGGACGCGGCTGTCGGTCCACATTTTGGCGATCGGGTATTCCTTCATATAGCCATACCCGCCATGCAGCTGCACGCACTCGTCGATCACTTCGTTTTGAGTGTCGGAGACCCAGTATTTCGCCATCGAGGCAGTGGCCGGGTCGAGTTCGCCCTTCATCAGGCGCTCCGAACAGTGATGAACGAAGACCTCGGCCAGGGTCGCCTTGGTCTTGCACTCGGCGAGCTTGAACTGGGTGTTCTGGAACTTGAACACAGGGCGGCCGAAAGCCTCGCGTTCCTTGGTGTATTTGATCGTCTCGTGCAGGGCACGTTTCATGGCACCGACGCCCTGGACGCCGATCTGAAGGCGCTCCTGGGGCAATTGCTGCATCAGCTGGATGAAGCCCTGGCCCTCTTCCGGACCGAGCAGCGCATCCGCGGGCACCCAGACATCTTCAAAGAAGAGCTCGGCCGTGTCCTGCGCCTTCATGCCGACTTTTTCCAGCAGGCGGCCGCGGCGGAAACCTTCCACCTTGTCCGTCTCGACCATCAGGAGCGAGACCCCGTCATAGCCCTTTTCCGGATCGGTCTTGCACACGACGATGATGAAATTGGCCGAACCGCCATTGGTGATGAAGGTCTTCTGGCCGTTGATGCGATAGCCATTACCGTCCTTCAGAGCCGTCGTCTTGACGCTTTGCAGGTCCGAGCCCGTGCCCGGCTCCGACATGGCGATGGCGCCGATCAGCTCACCGGAGATCATGCGCGGGAGGATGGATTTCTTCTGCTCTTCCGAGCCGTAATGGACCACGTAGGGCGCGATGATGGAGTTGTGCAGGCCGACACCCCAGCCAGCCGCACCCACTTCGGCACCGGCGGTGTGGAAGACGTATTCATGCCCCCAGTCGCCGCCGGCTCCGCCATATTCCTCCGGCACGGACGGGCAGAGAATTCCCGCCTCGCCCGCCTTGGTCCAGATCTCGCGATCGACCATGCCCTGCTCTTCCCAACGCTCGGCATTGGGAACGCATTCCTTCTCCATGAAACCGCGGACGCTGTCCTCGAAAATGACGACGTCTTCGCGGGCCAAAAAGGCCGGTCGCGGTACGTTGAGCGGATCTTCAAACATGACCTTCCTCCCCAGGTGGTCGTTGATACAGATTGGCTTAGAAGGCCTCCGCGTCGAGCGCCATCATGGTGTCGGCGCCGGCCTGGACCTTGGCCAGGTGCATGTCGGCTTCCGGCACCCAGCGATCGAGGAAGTAACGACCCGTTGCGAGTTTTGTTTTGTAGAACGGGTCGCTATCGCCCGCGGCGATCTTGGCAGCGGAGGTCTTGGCCATGACAGCCCACATATAGGTCAGGCAGGTCAGACCGAAGAGGTTGAGATAGTCGTGGCTGGCGGCGCCGGCGTGGTCGAAATTCTCCAGCGCGTTATTCATCAGCCAGTCGGTGCCTTCCTTGAGCTTGCCCTTGGTCTCGGCAACCGCCTCGATGAAAGGTTTGACGCTCTCATCGCCGCCTTCGGCGACAAAGGCATCGAGCTCGTTGAAGAAGGAGGTGATCGGACGCATGCCGTTCATGGCCAGTTTGCGGCCAACAAGGTCAAGCGCCTGCACGCCATTGGTGCCTTCATAGATCAGGGTGATGCGGGCATCGCGCAGCAGCTGGGACGCACCCCACTCCTCGGTGAAGCCGGAACCGCCATGCACCTGCAGGCCGTTGGAGACCATGTCATAGCCCTTGCCGGTCAGGTAGGACTTCACGATCGGGGTGAGCAGCGCCATGTAATCGCCGCCCTTTTCGCGGGCCGCGGCATCATCGGACTTCTCTTCCAGGTCGCCGTGCAGTGCGGTCCACAGCGCGAAGCAGCGCGCGCCTTCGACGAAGGCTTTCTGGTCCATCAGCATGCGACGCACATCCGGGTGCACAATGATCGGGTCAGCCGGGCCATTGGCGTTCTTCGGACCGGTCAGGGAACGACCCTGGAGGCGATCCTTGGCGAAATCAACGGACTGCTGGTAGGCGGCTTCCGCCAGGGCATAACCCTGAAGGCCAACGCCGAGGCGGGCTTCATTCATCATGATAAACATGATTTTGAGGCCCTTGTTTTCCTCGCCCACAAGCCAGCCGGTGGCGTCGTCATAGTCCATGACGCAGGTTGCATTGCCGTGGATGCCCATCTTGTGCTCCAGGCCGCCGCACTTGAGCGAGTTGCGCTCACCCGGATTGCCGTCGGCATCGGGGATGAATTTCGGCACCACGAAGAGCGAGATACCCTTCACGCCTTCCGGCGCGCCCTCGATGCGGGCGAGCACGAGGTGGACGATATTCTCCGCCATGTCGTGCTCACCGGAAGAGATCCAGATCTTCTGGCCGGTGATCTTGTAAGACCCGTCCGGCTGCGGCACGGCCTTGGTGCGCAGCAGACCCAGATCGGTCCCGCAATGCGGCTCGGTCAGGTTCATCGTCCCGCCCCACTGGCAGGAAATCATCTTCGGCAGGTAGAGTTCTTTCTGCTCGTCCGAACCGCCGGTGTGCAGCGCGGCGGCGGCACCCAGGGTCAGGCCCGGATACATGCCAAACGCCATATTGGCGGAGGAGACCATCTCATTGACGGCCAGGTTGAGCACGTGCGGCAGGCCCTGACCGCCATAGGCCGGATCGGAGGACAGCGCCGTCCAGCCGGCTTCGGACATCTGCTGGAACGCCTCCTTCCAGCCCGTCGGGGTTTTCACGTTGCCGTCGGCGTCGCGGGTACAACCCTCAACATCACCTACTTTGGAGATCGGCGCCAGCACGCCCTCGCAGAATTTCGCGCTCTCATCGAGGATGGCGTCAATCGTGTCACGATCGGCGTCGGAGAAACCGGGCAGGTTGGAATACTGGGCGAGGTCCAACACATCGTGCAGGACGAATTGCTGGTCACGGACGGGGGCGCGATATGCGGCCATGTTCAAGTCTCCAAATCAGATCGGGCACGGCGAACGCCGCCCCGTTTAATGAGGTCAGCTGGACGGCAGGCCGGTCCAGTCTTCGAGGCGAGCAGCGGCCAGGGCCTCAAAAGCCCGGGCGCGCCGTTTAACATCTTCGGACGGTTCGTTTTCGGTCACGCGGGCATTGAGCCAGTCGAGCCCGGACTGGATTTCCGCCAGCGCACGCTCGACGTCTTCGCGTTGCTGTTCGAGGACACGCTTGCGGTTTTCAAAACGCTCGAGCGCGGCATGCAAAGTCGTCGGATTGCCGGCATCGATGAAACGCAGGTCGAGCATTTCCTTGATCTCGTCGAGCGCAAAGCCGACGCGCTTGCCACGCAGGATCAGCTCGATACGGGCTCGATCGACCGCGGAATACACCCGGGCCGCACCGCGGCGGGTCGGATTGATCATCCCCTTCTGCTCGTAGAAACGGAGCGTACGCGGCGTAATATCGAACTCCTGAGAGAGCTCGCGAATGGAAAATTCAGCGTCTGGAGGCACAGGCTTGACCATGGGTGAACTGTGTTCACATCTTTACGCGAACGTCAACGTAAAAAATGCCATTTCAGCCCCGGTTCAGCTCTTCTCCGGTGAAATTGTTTTCACCCTCTTTTCTCAGCCCGCTGAAGGCGGCAAACTCAGCCCCATGACCGGTTCATTGCGCGTATTCCTGATTGCCGTCCTGGCCCTGCTCACCCCTGTGGCAGCAGCCCAGACCAGCGATCCCGATCCATTTTCGATCTTCGCTCCACAGCCTTTGCCGACGCAGGCGGAACCCGAGCCCGAACCGGAGCCGGCGCTGACGCGTCCGGCCGGACTGCATCTGGATGCCGAAGCCTATAACGCTTACCGCGCAACCCGCACACGTGACGCGCTCGTCACCCGCTGGCGCGTCGAACAATTTGATCTGGGCGGCACCCGCCTTGGTGCGCAAACCCAAAGCCTCGTCCTCGGCGACCGCTACGTGCATGATCGCGAAGACGGCACCAGCACCGTCTATGACTTCGCCACCGGTCGCATTTTGAGCTTCACAGCTGATGGCGTTCTGAACCGGCCGATCGCCGCGCATGTCCACCGGCAGATGGATACCTTCAACCGCTTCACGGCGGGCGGGACGCGGGACGAGATTGCCGGCCCCGGCGGCGCGGTTTTCGAACGCTTCTGGATCGAAAGCGCCATGGGCATCCGCATCAACCCGGCCATATTGCAGCCTCGCCAGCTGGAGAGTGGACGTATGGAGGCGCCGCGCACACCGGACGGGCCGGCCGTGTTCAGCTGGACCCCATCAGAAGATGGCAATGCGGTCCAGAGCGATCTGCTTCGCCGCTGGATGCGCCACACCCTGCCCATCCATCAGGACGTGCTTGATCCGATGGCCGGCGCGTCGACCTTGCCAGCGAGCTTCGAATTCCTGGTCTTCAGCCCCTCCAGCCCGGACGGCCGCCGTGAGCGCTGGACCCTGCAAGAGAGCACGCCCGTCGAACGGGGTTTCGCCTGGACAGACCAGCCGCGCGCACCGGTGTCAGCCTACGCACCGTCCGCGGAGGCCATGAGCGCTATCCTGGAAACCGGTATCGAGGCTGCCCAGACCGCAAGCGAAGCGCCCGGAGAAGCCGATTTCCTCGACCGAGCGCAGGCCCTTTCCCAGGCCGGCGATCTCAACGGGCGCTATCTCACCCTGATCCACGCGGCCAATCACTTTGGCACCTGCACGCCGGGAGAAGCGGCCTCGCAAGTCTGCGCCGCGACCAGCAGCACGCTGGCATCCGGGCTTGGTAACCGGGCCTTTGAAAGCCTGGCCTCTGCCGTCAATGGCGGCCTGTCCAATGCTGACGGGTTGATCGAAGCTCTGGCCCCGTATGCAGAGCGTGGCGACACGGCCGGCGCGGGGGCCCACCTGCTCCGGGCACAGGCCTTTGCGGTCAAGGGGCCTAGCTTTGATCTCGACGCGCTTGACGCCTTCGCCCGCGCCGCCGAACTCGACCCCTATGCTCCCCTGACCTACTGGCATGCCGGCCGTTTTGCGGCCAGCCGGGGGGATATCGAGACGGCCTGGCTGTTGTTCGACATCGCCCAGTCGCTCAATGCCGAGACCGCCAACACGGCGCTGCGGGACACCGCGGCCCTGGTAACCCGCTTGCGCGCGATCTCGCCGGATTACTTCGCGCCGGACGCAGACGGTTAACGAAGTTATCAACAGATTTTACGGCGCATTAACCGAGTCGATGCCCTGTCTAGACTCAGGATTTCGACCATCGGCGCCGCTTTCCTGAATTTGGGTGTGGAAACACCACATCTTGTGCGTGGGCGCTTGGTTTACACTAAATTAACCGCCCGATAGCGTCGGACGGATAAGCAGAGCGAGCGATTCGCATGTCGGCTGGAGGGCCTTGGAGCGTTAAAGGAATCGACCCCCGCGCACGTGCGCGGGCGAAGACGGCTGCGCGCAAGGAAGGCGTCACCCTCGGCGAATGGCTCAATCGCGTGATCATGGATGACAGCAATCCCGGCCAGCCGGTCTGGGATGATGCGCTGGAAGGTTTCCCGGGCTTCGGCGGCGATGCGTCCAATGATGAAGAGGACCGGCTCCTGCGGGCGATGATCAATCGCCTGGCCCAGCGCATCCAGGACAATGAAACCGCCTCGTCCAAGACGCTGTCCGACCTCGATCGCACCATCAATCAGCTCGCCAGCACGGTGATGCGTTCAACGGAAAAGCAGAGCGCCAAGATCGCCGAGCGTGACGAGACCGCCAAATCCCTGGCCGGCCAGCAGGCGGCCATTGCCGATCGCCTGCGTAGCCTGGAAGCCAAGCTGGAAAGCGGAAGCGGTGGCAATACCAAGGCTGTAGAGGCCGCGGTGATGAAGCTCGCCCGCCGGCTCTACGAACACGAAAACGATATCGCGGCCCGTCTGCACGAGCAGGACGAGGCCCGCGCCGAGGCCGAGCATCAGCGCCAGCGGCTCGAGACCCTGGAACACCGGGCCAATGGCCTCGCCGAGTTCGCGCAGCGCGTGGAGAATTCCGAGCGCGGCACCAACGACACCACCCGCACGCTCGAAACGGCCTTTGCCCGTCTCGATGAGCGCCTGCGCGCCCTGGAAACCCGCAATTCCTCCGATACGGTCGAGCTGGAACGCCGCTTCGACCGCATGAGCGATGACGTCGCCCGCATTATCGGCGACATCAAATCCCAGCAAACCGCCAGCGCTGGCCGGATCGACGAAACCGAGCGCCGCCAGGCGGACAACCTGTCCCGGCTCGGTGACGAGATTTCCCGCCTTGCCCAGGCCATTGACCAACGCCTGAGCGAAAGCGAGCAGCGCGCCGAGACCGCGCGTCGCGATCGCAGCTCGGAGGAAGCGCTGAACTCGCGCATCGACACCGTGCGGCAGGAAAATCGCGAAAACATGCGCCGCATGGGCGAGGAAGTGACCCGTCTGGGCCGCTCACTGGCGGAGCGGATTTCCCGGTCCGAGGAACAATCGGCCCATGCGGTTGCGGCGGCGACGTCGAAGATGACCGAGGCGCTCGAGCGCTTCGAGAAGACCCAGCCGGACCGCGAAGCCGAACTCGACCAGCGCCTGCGCGACAGCGAGGAACGGACGGTCCAGCGCATCGAGACGGCTCTGGGCGGCGTCCAGGACAAGCTCGAAGCGGTCAAAGCCGATACCGAAGAGGCCCTGAGCCCGGTGCAGCGTGCAATGACCGCCCTCGCCGACCGTCTGGAAAAGATCGAACAGCGCGGCGCTGCGCCTGACCGCCCCGCTGGCCGCAAGCCGCAAGGCGCGACCCAGGTCGCCGCCGAGGAAATTTCGCGCCCGCTCGGCCCACCGCCCAGTGCAGAAGTGCCGACCAGCCAGTTCGACGCCGGCAAGACCGACCCGTTCCTGTCGGCTCCCGGCCCGGCCGCTCAAGCGCGGGCTCCGGTTCAGGCCCCGGCCGCTGCACCGCGCCTGCGCCAACCGGCGCCGGCACACGTCGCTCCCGCCGCAGCGCCGCTGCAGGATGCCCGTGCTGATGGCGACTTCCTGGCAGCGGCCCGTGAACGCACCCGCACGGCCCAGCCCTCTCCCTATGAGCGTGAAAACCGGTCCGGCCGGTTCAGCCGCGCCACCCTGATCGCGATCCCGCTGGTTGCGCTGACCATGCTCGCCGGTGCCGGTGCGATCCTGGTCTGGGATGCCATCCAGGGCAATCCGCAGCCCACCATCGCCGAGAGCGGAGGTCGCGATTTCGCGGCCCAGATCGAGGCCGGTCTCGCCGACCCGGCCGCCCCGTCGACGCAGCCCGCCGCGCCCCCGTCTCCGGAGGCACAAGCTCCGGCCGGGACACCGGCGGCGGCGCAGGAGGAAGCGCCGACCAGAACAGACGCTGCGGACACCGCGCAAGCGCAAGCGCCGCGCAATATGGTCGCCGATGCCGGTGCCAATCTGGTCCCGTCGGCCACAGACACCACCACCGGGGCGAACCGCGAGGCGCCGGCTCCGGCGACGACCCGCAGCAGCGCTCCGGCACCGCGCTCATCCCGGACCACGCTGGAAAGCGCAGCGCTCGATGGCAATGCCGTCGCCCGCTACCAGCTCGGCCTGCAAATGCTCGAGGGCGGCGATGCCGCATCGGCCGCGGCCCTGCTGCTGGCCTCCGCCGAACAGGGCGTTCCGGCCGCGCAATACCGGTATGCCAAGCTGCTTGAGAGCGGAGAGGGCGTCGAGATCGACCTCGAAGCCGCCCGCCGCTGGACCGAACGCGCTGCCAATGCCGGCCATCGCCGCGCCATGCATAACCTCGCCGTGATGCATTACTATGGCACGGGTACAGCAAGGGATTTCGAGACTGCGGCTCGCTGGTTCCAGGAAGCGGCCCTGCTGGGTCTGCGCGACAGCCAGTTCAATCTGGCCCTGCTGTTCGAAAGCGGCCAGGGCGTCCCGCTCTCGCTCGCCGACGCCTATACCTGGTTCCTCATCTCCGCCAATGAGAATGACCCCACCGCCGCAGAGCGCGCACGTTTGCTGCAAGCCCAGCTGCCGCCGGAGGCGGTCAGCGAGGCGCGCAGCATCGCCGCCGGCTTCGCCCCGCGCCCCATCGATGCCGAGGCCAATGGCCTGTATCAGAACCAGCCCTGGGACCGCACTGCCAGTGCCGCAAGCGAAGATGTTGAGCGCGCTCAGGGATTTCTTTCAGTTCTGGGTTACACACCAGGCCCGATCGATGGCATGATCGGCGCGCAAACGCGTGAGGCCATCATGGCATTTGAAGCCGCTCAGGGTCTTCCCCGAACCGGGCGTGTCGATGCGGTTCTTCTGGACCGGCTCGAACGCGCCGTGTCGGGCTAGGGGCCGGTGCAGATCTACCTACCGATCGCCGAACTCTCGGTGAACATCTTTTTGTTGCTTGGACTTGGCGCCGGGGTTGGCTTCCTGTCCGGCATGTTCGGTGTCGGCGGCGGCTTCCTGATGACCCCGCTGCTGATCTTCATCGGCGTCCCGCCCGCCGTGGCCGTGTCCACCGAAGCCAACCAGATCGTCGCGTCCTCAGCCTCCGGCGCATTGGCGCACTGGCGCAGGCGGTCGCTCGATCCGAAAATGGGGCTGCTCCTGCTCGCCGGCGGTTCGGCCGGCTCGATATTCGGCGTCCAGCTTTTCACCTTCCTGCGCGGTCTGGGTCAGATCGATCTCATAATCTCGCTTTGCTATGTCGGCTTTCTCGGCACGATTGGCGGGCTGATGATGTATGAGAGCGCACGCACCATCATGCGCAGCCGCCAGCCGGAAGCCCGCCGTGAAGGCGGAATGGGCAAGCGTAAGAAGCGCGGCTGGATCGACACCCTGCCGTTCAAAATGCGCTTCCCGCGGTCCGGCCTCTACATCTCCGTTATTCCCCCAATCGCCATCGGTTTCTTCGTCGGAACGCTGGCCGCGATCATGGGTGTGGGCGGCGGTTTCGTCATGGTTCCGGCGATGATCTACATCCTGCGCATGCCGACCAATGTCGTGGTCGGCACATCGCTGTTCCAGATCCTCTTCGTCACCGCCTTGACGACCTTCCTGCAGGCGACACAGAACCAGACCGTCGACATCGTGCTGGCCATGCTGCTGACTGTTGGCGGCGTGATCGGCGCCCAGTTCGGCGCCCGGGCAGGACGGCATGTGAAAGCGGAAGAGCTGCGTGCCCTGCTGGCGGCGATGGTACTCGCGGTCTGTCTCAAGCTGGGCTGGGATCTCGTCGTCACTCCAGCGGACATGTTCGAGGTCCTGCCGGTTGGGATGGAGGGCGAATAATGCTGCTGGCCGCCTTGCTTGCCCTCGCCCTGCAACAGCCGATCACCTCGGAAGCGCCAAGCATTATGGGGGCATTGACCCAGGAAACCGTGGAGATCCGCGAGGATTTCGCCGGCACCGAGCTGGTCCTTTACGGCGCCACACGCGGGCTCACCATCCAGGATGAAATCGTGGTCGTTCTGCGCGGCCCCGAGCAGGACCTGCGCGTGATGCGCAAGACCCGCAGTTTCGGTATCTGGATCAATGGCTCGGCGCGCGAATTCCAGGCCGTACCGCGCTATTACGCCATCGCCTCGAGCCGGCCACTGGAGGAGATCGCCAATGAGGCGGCCCTCGTGCGCAACCGGATCGGGCTGGACCATTTGCTGACCCGGCCAGGCGAGACACCGATCGCGGAAATGCTGGAATACCGCAAGGCGGTTGAACGCGCTGGAGCGCGTGAGGCCTTGTATGCGAGTGCGCCGCGCGGGGTCGAAGTGCTCGATGGCGGCCTGTTCCGCGCAACCCTCGCCCTGCCGCCGTCAACGCCGGTCGGCAATTACACCGCGGAGGTCTACCTGTTCCGCGACGGCCGCCCGGTCGCCAGCCGATCGACCAGCCTGCGCGTGGAAAAAGCGGGGCTGGAACGCCTCATCTACGAGTTCGCACATGGCCTGCCCATGGTGTACGGACTGTTCTGTGTTGTCCTCGCCATGCTTGCCGGATGGGCCGGGGCTGCCATATTCGCTCGTCGATGAGCACGAAAACCCTACCCGCCTCCGCCCTTTTTCTCGGCCTTGCCGGCTGGATTCCGTTCTGGATCCCGGTCGCCCTGTCCACGCATGCGCTGCTGGCAGGCCGTAGCGCCGCTGCCGAGGAATGGCTCTATACAGTCTATGCTGGTCTGATCCTGAGTTTTCTCGGGGGTGTGAGATGGGGCCGCGAAATCGTCAGCCGCGAAACGCCGGACCTCGCCGTCCTGTCGGCATCGGTCGCTCCGAGCATTCTGGGCCTGATGGCCGCATTGCTGCACTGGGCGTCCAATCCGCATCTCGCCTGGCTGCTGCTGGCGGTGAGCCTCCTGGTGATGATGGCCTGGGACCGCCAGGCGGCTGCGCATGGTGAACTGCCTGCCTGGTTCGGGCGGTTGCGCCTGATCTTGACCCTCGGCGCGGTCGGATCGGCGATCGCCATGACCCTGCTCTACCTGCTGGCGCGCAGCTGAGCCCTGTCCGGCACACACTGGCGGGCGGCAATGGCGTGAACCGCATCGCGTCCCATGACCAGCGCATCCGGCACCCGTCCGAAACACGCCTGGAAGGCCGCATCACAGATATTGAGCCCGCCCGTATAGGCCCCGAAGGCGGGCATGATCAGGCGCCGTCCATCGGTGGCAAAACACCGCCGACGCACCGCTCGGCCCCGTCCGCGCACCTTGGCGCAGGGATGTAAATGACCGGCGATCTCGCCGGGGGCCAGCGCCTCGAGCGGCTCGTGGCGCAGCACCAGAGCGCCCAGCTGCAGCGTATGAGCCGTGCGGCCGCCCAGCTCTTCGGGCGGCTGGGGGTCGTGATTACCCTCGATCCAGACCCAGTCATCAAGACCCGCCACCAAGGCCTTGATCGCCGCGATATCATCGCCGGCCATACGGCCCGCCGCGCCGAGATCATGGAAACTGTCGCCGAGGGCAATGACCCGCTCCGGCGCGTGCCGCTCAATGGCAGAGGCCAGGCGCTTCAGGGTCGCACGGGTATCGTAGGGCGGCAGTAACTGGCCGCCGGCGGCATAGGCCGAACCTTTTTCAAAGTGCAGATCCGAGACAATCAAGGTCGCCTCGCCCGGCACGATGAGAACACCCTCTGCATCCGCCAGTACCCGTGTGCCGGAAAGATCAAAGCTGAGGATTTCCGGGCGATCGGTCAAAGCTGCGGCCTCAGATCAGGGCTTCCGCGATCAGGGCTTCGGAAGCGTCTTCGAGAATACTCTCCTGCGCCTCACCATAGACCGGCTCCTTGCCCACTTCGAGCATGACCGGCACTGCCAGTGGGGAAATTCGCTGCAAGGGCCTGTGGATGATGCCGCCTTTCACGCGAGACAAGGCCTGGCCAAGGCGGCGCACATCCAGCAGGCCGGTCGCCGCGTCGGCCCAGGCCGCCTGCAACAAAACATGGTCGGGCTCATGTTCGCGCAGGACATTGTAGATCAGGTCGGTCGAGAAGGTGACCTGGCGACCGGTCTTCTCCTGGCCCGGGAAACGCCGCTCGATC
Organism: Maricaulis sp.; assembly: GCF_030149235.1. Classification (GTDB taxonomy): domain Bacteria; phylum Pseudomonadota; class Alphaproteobacteria; order Caulobacterales; family Maricaulaceae; genus Maricaulis. The sequence goes on from NZ_JASBRW010000054.1 coordinate 15,281, forward strand.
AGCCCGGCGATCAGGGCGCAATTGCGGAAGGTTCGCTTCATCAGATCGCTCTCGGCCAGCCAGGCTTCGAGATCATCGCCCATCATGTCCTCGCCGAACAGCGCGTCAAAATCGAGACCCGACATGTCCCGCAGCCCCCAGACGGCAAGGGCATATTCATTGGCGACAAACCCCATCGGCCGCATCCGCATACGTTCCAGCCGTCGCGTGATCAGCATGCCCAGCGTCTGATGCGCCAGCCGTCCCTCGAACGGATAGCAACAGAGATAGAATTTGCCCGACCGCGGATAGGTCTCCACCAGCAGGCCATTGGCCGGCGGCAGCATGGATTTTTCCTGCTGCAGGCTGAGCCAGTCCTGCACCTGCTGCGGGAGTTTCGACCATTCGCCTGGATTCTGCACCATAGCACGGACACGTTGGGCCAAATAGGTTGAGAGCGGAAACTTGCCGCCCTGGTAGGACGGGATTTTCGGCTCCGGATCGCTTGAGCGGGTGACCCGGGCCGTCATTTCCTCGATACCCTCGAATTTGAGGACCTGACCGGCGAACAGGAAAGTGTCGCCCGGAACCAGCTGTTCCACGAACCATTCCTCGATCTGTCCCAGCCGCCGTCCGCCGCGACCGCGCGAGGAGACAACCACGTTGAGCATCGGCGCTTCCACGATGGTGCCCACATTCATGCGATGACGCTGGGCGATCTGCGGCGAGCGGGCCCGCCATAGCCCGTCCTTGCCCTGCACCATGCGGCGGAAGCGGTCATAGCTCTGCAGCGCATATCCACCCGTCGAGGCGAAAGCCATGACCTTGTCGAACAGCTCACGCTCGATATGCGCATAGGGGGCGGCGGCCCGGGCCTCCTGGTAGAGGGTGTCGGCGGCGACCGGCTCGCCACAAGCGCGCCCCATCAAATGCTGAGCCAAGACGTCGAGGGCCCCGGCACTCAAGGGCTCGCCGTCCAGGGCGTTGAGCGCCACGGCGTCACGGGCCGCCTCGCACTCAAGATGTTCGAACCGGTTGGTCGGAGCCAGCAAGGCCCGCGAAGGCGCATCGAGCCGGTGATTGGCGCGCCCAAGGCGCTGGATCAGGCGCGAGGAGCCTTTCGGCGCGCCCATCTGGATGACCAGATCGACATCGCCCCAGTCGATGCCAAGGTCGAGCGTGGAGGTGCACACCACCGCCTTAAGCGCGCCCTTGGCCATGGCCGCCTCGACCTTTCGCCGCTGCTCCGGGGCCAGGGAGCCGTGATGCAGGGCGATGGGCAGATTATCGGAATTGAGATGCCAGAGATCCTGGAACGTAGTTTCGGCCTGGGAGCGGGTATTGACGAAGACCAGCGTCATCCGTGCCGATTTGATCTTTTCATAGATCTCGCCGAGCGCATGGCGCCCGGAATGACCGGCCCAGGGAATACGCTCCTCCGGATCAAGAATATCCACCTCGGGCCGGGCGCCGGCATTGCCGCGGACGATGCGGGCAAACGCATCCTCGTCGCCGGATTGACCGGCCAGCCAGCGCGCCAGGCCCTGCTCGTCCGCCACGGTGGCCGACAAGCCCGCTCGACGCGCGGCGGGAGCCCAGCGCGAAATCGCAGCCAGACCGAGGCTGAGAAGATCACCTCGCTTTTGCGGCGCGATAGCGTGGACTTCATCGATGATGACCCGTTTCAGATCGCGGAAAAACGCCTCGGCATTGGCCGTTGCGCAGAACAGCGCCAGCTGTTCCGGTGTTGTCAGTAGGATGTCGGGCGGGTGTGCCCTTTGTCGCTGGCGCTTGGACGTTGAAGTATCACCGGTCCGGGTCTCGATGCGCACATCCAGCCCCATTTCCTCGACCGGGATCATCAGATTGCGGGCGACATCCACGGACAGAGCCTTGAGCGGTGAGATGTAAAGCGTGTGCAGACGATGCGGACGCTGCGCCGGCGCAGCGCGAAGGACCGCTTCCAGATCGATCAGGCTGGGCAGAAAGCCGCCCAGCGTCTTGCCGCCACCGGTCGGGGCAATGAGCAGTGTGTCTTCACCGGCTCGCGCCGCTTCGATCATCTCCAGCTGATGCGCGCGCGGACGCCAGCCACGGCTGGCAAACCAGGCATCAAACCGTTCCGGCAGGCGCGCGCTCGTATCACTCATCCCAACTGACATACAAGCCGGGCGGCAGGCATCAAAGCCACAAGATGAAGAGGGACAATGGAAAAGACCGTCCCCCTGCCACGCGAAACTGGGAACGGGCATGATCAAGGCTCGGAGGATTTACATGACCCATGCTGTGATCGACCGCTTCAAGGCGCTGGACGCCGCGTTTCAGGCGCGCGCAGGACGCGGAGAGAAATTGCAGGCCCGCTTTGCCGCGCTGGCGGCGCTGACGGCCGAGCCGGATGTCGAAACCCTGATCGAAAACGTGTTCGATATCCGCAGCGAGCTGAATTCACGCCTGGGCCACTGGCGCGCGCCGGACAAACCCATGCGCCTCGTCTATGCCACGGTGCTGGCCGCATCCAAGCGTCGGCCGAGCCAGTTCTTCATTCTGCGCAAGGCGCTGCAGGATGAAAGGGCCCGGCGCGGTGGCCGTGGTCTGTCTCATGGTGGCGCTCCGGCGGCGCTGGCCTTGTGCAGCGCCGGCGCGGATGTGCACCAGGCCGACACCTATTTCGATACGCTCGAAGCCATTGCCGCGCCCTGGTGGCGCCGCGAAGCGGGTCGCGAGGAAGTCCTCGCTGCGGCCGGTACCGCCGCGGGCTTCCTGCCCGACGAACTCGCCGGTCGTCTCAGCGCGGCCCGGCAGGCTTTGCGCGATGGCGGCGTCCCGGGCAGTGCCGTTGAGGCCGCAGCCTATGAAGTCGCCCTGCTCGACCTGAAGGGCGGAGAAATTGCCTCGGCCTGGACATCGCTGAACCTTGCGGTACGGGGCCGCTCCAGCTTGCGTTCTGGCATTGGCCGGGCCGGCCTGGCCGTACTGGCAGCCCATGGCAATGGCCAGGATACGGCAGAGGCGCTGGTTCGCAGCTTCGAAGCGCTCCTGCCGCTCAAGCCGCGCCTGCCCCAGCAGACAACGGCGAAGCTGGCCATGCGCCTGACCCTGGCCCAGCTCGGCGATGGCTCTTCAGTCCGCGCCGCCAGCGATCTGGCTGCCATTCTGGCCGCCCAGGCTGCCATGATCGCCGCCGTCACCACCGCAGCGGTTGTTCCGGCCGCCACCAGCTAGGCGGGTGACAGCTCCGGTCCGGCACGGCATGTTGCGCCCGTAGCTGGGGGAATGCCGTGCCGTTTCGCACACTCAATTCAAGACGTATAGCCGAGACGCTCGAGCTCTTGGCCACGCGAATCAGGGAACGCTTCCCCGATGCGAGCCTCAATAATGTTATTGAGGAGCTGATCGAGCTGGCCAATCGTGACGAGTTGAGGACCCAGCGCCTCGCCCGCCCCTATTTCGCCCTGCGGGCCGGAACTCTGACCGCCATCGTCGCGGCGATCGGCGCCCTGATATATATGGGCTATCGCCTGATCAACACGATGGAGATGGAGAACGGCCGCCTGGACATCTTCTCGGTTTTCGCGGGGGTGGAGGCTGGGCTGAATATCGTCATCCTTGCAGCGGTTGCCATTTTCACCCTGTCGCGGATCGAGGAGCGTCTGAAACGATCGCTGGCGCTGGATGACCTGCACGAGTTGCGCTCGGTGGCCCACGTCGTCGACATGCACCAGCTGACCAAGGACCCGACCGCGCTTTTGCGCCTTGGACCGCGCACCGTGTCCTCACCGGATCGGGAAATGACCGAGTTCGAACTCTCGCGCTACCTCGATTATTGCGCGGAAATGCTCTCACTCGCTGGCAAGATCGCGGCGCTCTACGCCCAGAATTCGCGCGACCCGGTAGTCATTGCCTCGGTCAATGACATTGAAACGCTGACCTCCAACATGGCGTCTAAAATCTGGCAGAAAATCATGATCATCCGGTCCGGACGGGCGGGTGAACTCGAGGGTGAAGCCGAGCAGATCTAATACAGCAAGACTTAGCTGAAACGCTTTCCCCCACTGCGAGAGTGGTGATACAAAACTGCTTGAACATTTCACGAGGGGGGAAATATGGACCCGGAAAACCTGATCTCGCCGGAAACCATCTCGGCGCTGACCGAGCGCGTTATCGGCGCAGGCACAAGCGTCCTGCTTGCAGCCGCTATCCTGATCGTCGGCATGATGGTCGCCGGTGCTGTCCGCAAGGGCGTGCGCGCAGCCGCAGTCAAGAGTGACCGCATCGATGATACGCTGGGCGGGTTCTTCTCCTCGCTGATCTACTACGCGATCATGGCGGTCGTGCTGATCGCGGTTCTGGCCCGCTTCGGCGTTGAAACGACTAGCCTTGTGGCCGCCCTGGGTGCCGCCACCCTGGCGATTGGCCTGGCCCTGCAGGGCACGCTGTCCAACCTGGCCGCCGGCGTAATGATCATCTTTTTCCGGCCTTATCAGCTCGGTGACTTCGTCGAGGTTGCGGGGCAGTCCGGTTCGGTCAAGGACATCAATCTTTTCACCACCGAGCTGGCCACAGGCGACAACAAGAAAGTCATCGTACCCAATGGTGCCGCCTGGGGATCGGTGATCACCAACTATTCCGCCAATGATACCCGTCGTGTCGATTTCGTTTTCTCGATCGATTATGGCGACGATATCGACAAGGCAATGAAGGTGATCCACGACACGCTGGGTGCTGACGAGCGCATTCACAAGGACCCCGATATCTTTACCGCCGTGACCGCCCATGGCGGCTCCTCGGTCGATATCGTCACCCGCGTCTGGTGCGATAGCGGGGATTACTGGGGCATTTATTTCGACGCCATGAAGAACGTGAAAAACGCCTTCGACGCGTCGGGCATCTCCATCCCCTATCCGCACCAGGTCAATGTCGAGCGCAAGGACTAGGGAAATAGTTCGGGGCTGGTCGCGATTGTGCCGCAATTGATGTTAGAGTGAGTGTCATGAGTGACGATATCTCCACCAGCCCCGCACGGGCCAACAAGTCGGACGAGGCGCCGCGCGGTTTCCTCGCCCGGGTGTTCTCGATCCGGCTCAATGAGATCCTGCGCCTGGTTCTGATCTCGGTCATTGTCGGTCTGGTCCTGGTCGCCTTCCAGGTCGACCCGGCCCAGCTCTGGGTGGACTTCTTCGGAACCTTGGGCGAAGCGATCGAGCGCATCGTCGAGGCGGTTCTGGGAAGCGCCGACCGGGCGATACAGTACTTCCTGATGGGCGCGATCATCGTTCTGCCGATCTGGCTGTTCATGCGCCTGCTTGGTGCCTTCAAGCGCGACTAAGCCGCTCTACCAGAACTGAAATTCCGTCATCCTTAACCGTGTTTCTTTGCGCGATCTCAATCCGGTTCGTGTACTGAAACCGTTATGAATGCAATGACGACACCCAAGGATCGCCCGTCCCTGCAACGCAGCCCGGCCCTGCTGCTGGAAAGCAATGGCTATATGCGTTCGCTGACGGGCGGGCTTTTGCGTGATGCCGGTTTTCGCAATGTGCTGGTCGTCAGCAGCGTTCACAACGCGCGCCATTTCATGCGCCAACACAATCCCGGCCTGATCCTGACCGACTGGAATCGCGCGGCAGAGCGTGAGGAGGACCGTTTGCGTCTGATCCGGTCGATCCGCGACGACCAGCAGGCCCGCTACCGGGCAGCACCAGTGGTCATGATCACCGCTCCGAAAAGCCGAAGCGAGGTCGAACAGGCCCCCGATGCCGGCGTCACGGAATTTCTGGTCACGCCCTTGTCACCCGCCATCCTGCGCCAGCGCCTGACCTCGCTGAATGAGCGCCCGCGCGCCTTCGTCCAGGCTGCCCGCTTCACCGGGCCGGACCGGCGTCGCCGCCCACTCCATGAGCAGGGACCGGCGCTCAAACGCACCGCCGATGTCGATGCTGGCCTGAACACGCCCATGGCAGCGGCCCGCGCCGCCTCTGTGGCCATGGCGGACGAGATGATCCGCACCAGTGATGCCCTGGCGATCCGTGTGGCCCGCTCGCAGCAGCGCTTCATCAATGGCGTCGAGCAATACGGCGACAAGGAAGCGGAGATCGTCGAGATGCACCGCGCCGCCATCGCCCAGCTGGCCCGTCTGGCCGATGAGGGCAATCCGCTGCGCGAACCTGTGGTGACGGGTCTGGAGCAAGTCGTGGCCCGGCGCACCAGCGACGCCGGCGATACTTTCCAGGTCGGTTGAACCCGCCCTTCCGGTGCCATTCGGCAGCGCCGCTCCTTTGCGCCCGGAGGCGAGCAGGCCTATGTCTGGTCTCCCAGTCACGGAGACCGGCTCATGTCCGAGGAAAAAATCCGCGAAGTGCTCGAAAGCGTTGCCCCGCTCCTGGTCGATGGCTCACCCCATGCCGTTGCCCTCGGGCTGAAGATCGATCAGCTCGAACCCGACCATATCATCATGCGCGCGCCCTATTCGCCTGACCTGGTCGGTGATCCGGAGACCGGCATCTTGCATGGGGGTGTCGTCACGGCACTTTTGGACCACGCCTGTGGTCTGGCGGCCTTTGCCGGCCTCGGAGCCCAGGACACCCCTGCAACGCTGGACCTTCGCATTGACTATATGCGCCCGGCCGAGCCGGGGCTGGATGTGATTGCCGAAGCCAGCACGGTGCGCGCGCATGGACTGGTCGTCTTCGTTCGGGCCACGGCACATGACGGCGACCGGGACGACCCCGTCGCCATCGCCCAGGCCGCCTTCATGGTCACCAAGGCCTCGCAAGCGGCGACCGAACGCGCCAAGAAAGCCTTTGGCCAGGGAGAGACGACATGAGCGAGACCCTGCTGCAGACCCTGCTCAACACCCCCTATGTCTCCAAGTTCGGGGTCAGCTTTGATTACCGCGGCGACGAGCTGACGGGTCTTCTGCCCTACGAGGAAAACCTGGTCGGCAACCCGCTCATTCCGGCGCTTCATGGCGGTGCTGTCGGGGCGTTTCTTGAGATCACGGCCTCGGCCTCGCTCATCGTCAGCCAGCCACTCGATCGCCTGCCCAAGGTCATTGATGTCGCTATCGACTATCTGCGTCCGGCCCGCGCTGCTGATGTCTATGCCCGCGCCCAGGTCGCCCGCAGCGGCCGCCGGGTCGCCAATGTCCGGGTCGAGGCCTGGCAGGGACGCCGCGGCGCTCCGGTCGCGACCCTGCACGGCCATTTCATGATTACACCGGCCAGCGAGAGGACGCGCTAGACCTGCGGCGCTCTGTCACTGGTCCGGACCTGCTGGTGTACTAGTTTGTTAGGCATGAACACGCTCGGTCCCGTTATCGCTTACTATGACGCGCTCTGCCCCATGTGCCGGCGCGAAATGGCGCATTATTCCAAATTCGGTGACGACTATATCCGGCTGGAAGACTGCAATGCGCCTGACCTCCCCGATGATGTCGACCGGGATCAGGCGCTTGCCGCGATGCATGTGCGGCTGCCCTCCGGTGAGGTGGTGACCGGAGTGGCTGCATTCATCGCCATCTGGGAACGGCTTCCCGGCTGGAAATATCTGGCCATGCTGACGCGCCCGGCCATCATCCGCATCCCGCTCGACTTCATTTATCGCAAGCTGGCGCCGTTGCGTCCGCGCGACAACTGCCGGGACGGTGTCTGCCGCGTCGACTAAGGCGCTTGCACGCCCAAGCGCTTACGCGCTAGCAGCAGGAGATGGACAAGCCCCTGACCCGGCTGGAAGTGCTCACCCGAGCCTGGCCGCTGATCTTCGCCAATGCCAGTGTTCCCCTCGCCGGTGTCATCGACACCTTTGTGCTGGGCCTGTCCGGCGATGCCAGTGATCTCGGCGGGGTTGCGCTGGGCGGTACGATCTTCGCGGTCTTCTACTGGAGCTTCTACTTCCTGCGCATGGGCACCACAGGGCTGACGGCTCAGGCCGACGGCGCCGGCAAACTGGCCGAGACCCAGCGCATCCTGATGCGCGCCATGGCCGTCGCCGCCGTGCTGGGTTTTGCCGTTTTCCTGCTGCGCGACCTGATCGCCTGGGGCGGGTTCGCCATTCTGCAGGGCGAGGCGGATGTCGAGAGCAAGGGGGCTGACTATCTCCTTGCCCGCGTCTGGGGTGCCCCCGGTGCCCTCGCCGCCTTTGCCATTTCCGGCTGGCTGATCGGGCTGGGGCGCAATGGGGCAACGCTGGCCATGTATGCCGGCTTTTCGGCCATCAATATCATTCTCGATCTCTGGTTTGTTCTCGGCCTGGGCATGGGCCCCGGCGGAGTGGGGGCAGCCACCGCGATCGCGGAATGGGGGGCGCTGCTGATCGGCATAGGCTTCGCCATGCACCAGCTCAAGCGGCAGGACGGGCTGGCCGAGGGGGCGCTGGACCGCCAGCGCCTGCTGGATCCGCATGCCCTGGCCGAGATGTTCCACGTCAATTTCAACTTGATGATCCGGACCTGGACACTGGTGATCGGCTTCACCTGGTTCGCCAACGCCGGAGCGCGGCAAGGCACGACGGCCCTGGCCGGCAATCATGTCCTGCTTCAGGTGATTACACTCTGGGCCTTCGTGCTCGATGCTTTCGCCTTTGTCGCGGAAACCGAGGCCGGCCGCGCAGTCGGGCGCAAATCTCTCGCCGCTCTACGCCGAACGGTCCGCATGACGGGCGAGCCCATGCTGGCAGCCGGTGCGATCTTTGCGGTGCTGACCTTCCTGTTCGGCGAGGCGGCCCTGACCGTGGTGATCGCGGATGAGAGCGCGCGGACAGCCGCGATAACGTATCTGCCCTGGTGTGCCCTGGTGCCGCTGCTGGGAGCCGGCGCCTGGCTCCTCGACGGCGTCTTCATCGGCGCCACCTCGGGCAAGATCCTGCGCAATGCGGGTATCGCCTCGCTGATCGTCTATCTCGCCGCAGACACGCTCTTGACCCCCAGCTTCGCCAATCACGGCGTCTGGGCGGCCTTCCTGATCTATTATATTGCCCGCGGCGCCGCTCTGGCGGTGGGCTATCCGGCGCTGGAGCGCCGGGCCGCCGCGACCGGTTAACCGGCGCCCACAGCCTCCGCGATATTGGCGAACCCGTCCGCTGTGAGCCGCTCGACCAGCCCGGCCTTGATGCGCTGGACAACGCCCGGCCCTTCATAGACGAGGGCGGTGTAGAGCTGGATGGCATTGGCCCCGGCGCGGATTTTCCAATAGGCGGTCTCGGCATCGCTGACACCACCGACACCGATAATGGCAAGGTCCGGACCAGCCGCGCGGAAGTGGCGGATCAATTCGGTGGAACGCTCGAAGACGGGCGGGCCGGACAGGCCACCGCCCTCACCCATATGCTCGCTTTTCAGGCTTTGCGGCCGCTGGATCGTAGTGTTACTGACGATGATCCCGTCGAGCTTGAAACGCGTGATTGCGGCACTGATATCGGCCACATCTTCATCGGCAATATCCGGCGCGACCTTCAGGAAAAGGGGCGCTTTGGAGCGTACAGCGCTGACCGCTTCAAGCAGGCCGTCGAGCGCACCCGAGCCCTGCAGTTGACGCAGGCCGGGGGTATTGGGCGAAGAGATATTGACGGTGAAGAACTGGGCCAGATCTTTCAGCCTGTCGAGGCAGGCCACATAGTCCGCGACCCGGTCCTCACTATCGAGATTGGCACCGAGATTGACCCCGACCACACCACCTCGCCGCTGGCGCGCTGCCAGCCGGCGCTCGAACAGGTCGAGCCCCTGATTTGGGAAACCCATACGATTGATGATCGCCCGGTCCTCAGAGAGACGAAAAACACGCGGCCGAGGCTTGCCGTCCTGGGCGCGCGGCGTTACGGCACCGCATTCCACGAAGCCAAACCCGGCCGCCAGCATGGCGTCCGGCGCCTCGGCATTCTTGTCGAACCCGGCAGCAAGGCCGACCGGGTTGGTCAATTCGATACCAGCCAGCGACGTTGCCAACATGGCGTGATCGGCGCCGAACTGGCGCGGACCAAGGCCCCATTTCAGGCCGCGAATGGTCCAGCGATGGGCCGCTTCCGGTTCCATCCGGTGCAACCAGCGCGCCGCAGTATCATGGATCATGGCCGCTCCTCCGACGCGCGTGCAATGTCATCGGGCAGCACCCAGTCACCATTCTCGTCGCGCAGGATATGGCGCACACCGCGGACGGCACTGGCCGGGATATCACCATAGACATGCGGGAACAGCGCGCCGCCCCGGGAGACTTCCCATTTTACCGTGTCGCCCAGGACGGTGAGATCAATCTCCGCCAGGACAAGGCGCGGATGCTCGCCGTAATGCTTGAGCAGCGTGCCTTCCACCTGGGCCGTGGCGGAGAGATGGATAAAGCCGTCGGCAATATCATGCGGGTCGCCCTTGAAGACACCGGCGGTCATCACCTCGGCCCAGCGTTCCGGCGTTGCGAGTCGGTATGCAGTCGTATCGGTCATGAGCAGCGGCCTATCTGGCTCCAGCCCGCGGCGCAAGCCCGACTCGCGCTGCGCTGCAATTTCCGATAGCCTCACACACGCTGAGGGTTTGCTTGATGTTTACACACGCCGAAATTTGGCGGGGCATCGATCGTCTCGCCGCCTATGCCGAGACCAGCCCGTCCGGGTTGGCGCGCCGGGCCGGGCTGGATGCGACCACGTTCAACCCGTCCAAACGCACATCTGCCGATGGCAGCAAACCGCGCTGGCCTTCAACGGAAAGCCTTTCCAAGGCGCTCGCCGCGGCCAATCTGGACTTTCTCGGTTTTGCCGCCCTGGTCCGGGACCGCTTGCCCAGGGCCAGCGCGCTGCGCTCAATGGATCTGGCCGACCCCGTCTGCAGCAACGCGTTCGGTCGCGACGGTCTGCCGGAGGGCTCAGGCTGGACCCATGTCCCCTTCCCGGACTTCCCGCTGAAAACGGCTTTTGCCCTGAAAGTGCCCGATGACCGGCTCGAACCGGTCTACCGGGCCGGCGACCGCCTGATCATCGATAGAACGCAGGCCGTACGGTGCGGCGACCGGGTCATGATCCAGGTCCGCAATGCCCAGCTCAGCGCCCACATCTTGCACGAGCAAGGGGTACAGCAAATCTGCCTGAAACCGCTGCCGGGCAACGGCCCTTTGCAGCGGATTTCACTGCAGAGCATTGTCTGGATGGCGCGGATTATCTGGGCCAGCCAATAGGCTAGCGACGCATGCGGTCGTCGGCCCAGGCCGTGGCCCGGCGGCGATCATCGATCATGCTGCGCAATACATCCGCTTCGCTCTGGATACCTTGCTCGAACGCATCGCCTGCCTCGATCTGCAGACAGATCTCCACCTGCTCCCGGGCCATGTCGTAATAGGCCGGTTCATCAAGCGCGAGCAGCGCCACGGCGAGGAAGAAACGCGGTGCCGGGTTTTCCGGCTCCATGGCGATGGCGTGGGTATAAAATCCGATCCCAGCTTCAACCGAGGCATCGAGCGCATTGAGACCGCGCTGACCGCCACGGCGGGCCACTTCCAGGTGCCAGGCGCCGAGCATGCCGACCGCCCAGGCATTGTCCGGGTCCGCTTCAACGGCATCTTCGATCAGACGCTTGCCCCGATGCGGCATGCGCTGCACATAGGCCCGGAACGCGCTCATATAGCGACCGCGGAAGCCGAGCGCGCCGGCCAGCCGGAGGCGGGCCTCAACATGTTCCCCGTCGAGCTCGTAGGCATATTCGGCCAATTCCAGCGCCCGCCGGGCCAGGGCCTCACGATCCGGGTGGTCCGGCTCGACCATGAGCTGCGCGATAAGCGAGCCCGCAGCAAAGGCATAACCGTCCGCTCCGCCGGCCCGCTGGGCATAGGCTGCAGCCGCTTGCCAGTGTCCCTGCTCATAGGCTGACCGGGCCTCCGCCATATCCGCGTAAGCCGGTGCCGCAAAGAAAAGGAACAGGAGAAACCCGAGAAAGCGCATGGTTTCAATCTAGGGCAAGAATTTTGGCGCGCCTAGGCTGTCTGGCCAGATTTCACCCCTGGCCAGACAAGTAAGGGCGCGCTTGTTGGTTGTCCTAGCCCTCGCCGGGATACTGGAAAGCCTGTTCCAGTGGTACGCCGAAGACCTGGGCGATCTTGAAGGCAACCTCGAGGGAGGGCGAGTACTTGCCCTGCTCGATGGCCAGAATGGTCTGGCGGGTTACACCGACACGCTTGGCCAGCTCGGCCTGGGTCATCTCGTCCGCCTCAAAGCGCAGACGGCGCAGATCGTTGGTAATCGCGGTTGGTTTGGCCATGACCTACACGCCCCGGCGATAATCGATCAGCTTGGAGACACTTTTCACCATTTCGCTGACCACCAGACCGGCCAGGATCGCATTGGCGACCAGGACATTGGGATAGTCCGCCATGGCCAGTGCCATGCCCAACAGAGCGAACACTGCCAGGGCGAAACCGCCGCGCTGATCACCGCGCATGTCGATCATCTTGTCGCGTTCATCCTGCTCTTCGCTTTCGCGCCCCATGAAGATCGCCGTGACGATCGAGGAAATGATCATCAAGACGATGAAGGCGCCGACCGCGAGAAACATCTTGTCATTGATCGATGACAGCGCGGCGCCTGGCTCGAGCCCGCCAATCAGCTCACCGCCGACCGTGCTGAAATACCAGCCATAGACCCCCACCAGGGCGGCCAGAACTACAAGGTTGATCCGTTCGAGAAAGCTCATGTCTATATTCCTTGTCACCATGTATGTTATTTTTGACATGACATGATGTAGGAAATCATCGACCCGGTGTCAAATATTTTTTACGGGGAATTCTCGCCCTAGCGGTTCCATCTCAGGCGGATATTGAAGCTCGGCACATTGTCGACATCGATATCGGCATAGTCCAGCGAGGTTCCGTCGATATCAAAGACCTCGGTAAAGCCCTCGCGCGCACGGCCGGTGCGAACATTGAGACGCAGATGGACCTCATCGCGCAGCTCATATTCCGTCCACAAGGAGAAGAAGGAACCAAACTCGCGTTCGATCGTGTTGCGCAAGACCGGTTCGAGACCGGGTTGGCGCACATCATCAAAGACGAGGCTGTCTTCCGTGACGGTCTCCGGCAGGCGCCACCAGAAGCCGGTGCGCCAGCCGTCGGTGTGCCGCCATTCGCCATTGATGCGCGCTTCCAGACCCCGGTCCTGGGTGCGGATGAAGGTCAAACGATAATCCGTGGCCGGCGCATCCTGTTCGAGCTCCATGCCGAGGACGTATTTACCACCGGCGAACTCCTGGCGAAGACCGATCTCCACCGTGTAATCACTATGGCCGGAGGTTTCGCGCTTGAAGCCTTGCAGCTGGTCGATGCGCTCGGACTGGCGGCCGATGGCAAAACCATCGATGAACAGGCCCGGCATGCCGAGGCGGCCGAGATCAAACTCGAAGAAGCCCTCGACCTGGTCATAGGTTTCCGGGCCGAGATTGGTCCGGGTCACATCACCCTGATCGGTCAGGATGCGAACGATGGAGTTGTCCACCTCGCGGCGCTGAGCCGCCAAACGGATCAGGCCACGCTCACCGAAGCGGTGTTCCAGCTCTGCGCGATAGGTCGTGTCGCGTTCAGGCTCCAGCGTCGATGCGCCAGCCGTGTTGAGCGAATTGTCCAGATTGGTCTCGGCCAGGAAGAGGTCGAGATTGAGCTGGCCCACCTGACGTTCAGCCGACAGGCGCAAGACCCAGTCCATCGGCATGGTCCAGGTCAGGTCCGCGCGCGGCACCACATCGGTCAGCGACAGCTCACCAGCCGCATTGGACGAATTCAGACTGAATTGTTCGATACGACCGCCGAAATGCGCGGAAATGGCCGGGCGCGGCGTCCAGGTCACCACGGCAAGGGCCGCAGTCCGGGTCTCCTCGACCGATGCGGTCGAACCTTCGATATCCTGCACGACGCCATCGATCGTCGCCGTAGAGGTACCGTCGAGCGTATTGAGAGCCCAGGTTCCGCCGCCTTCGATGGTCCAGGCCTCATTGAGACGCCAGCGCAGAGTGGCTCGGGTTGCGGTCTCGCTCGTCTCCTCGCCGGAGGACGATTGGCTCAGGGAGCCGTCCTCACGCAGGCTGGCCGAACTCTCCTGCTCGCCATCACGGCGCGTGATCATCGCACGCAAGTCCAGCGCCTCACCCAGGGGGCTACTGTATTCCAGGCCGAAACTGGTATCGGCATTCTCGAAGGCATTGGTTTCCTGCAACGCCGCGCCACTCTCGACTTCCTCGGCGGTCGGACGCTGGGTTTCCTCATAGCCATCATAGGCACCGGACAGGATCAGGGTGCGCCCGCCGCTGAGTGGCAGGGTTGCCGAACCCTGGGCGTCACGACGCGATTGCGTGGTATTGCGATCCGGTGTCAGGCGCGCGGTCGGGGTGTCAGCGGTCGCGGCCCGGACATCTTCATAGTCGATCAGCGCCTCGTCATAGGTCTCCAGATTACCTTCCAGAGCAAAACGGGCATTGGTAATGGATCCGCCGAGGGCCAGCTGGGTCTCGTCACCACCATTTTCACGCGGCTCGACCTCGAGGCGGCCATTGATCCGGCGCGCGGTCTCATCGCGCAGCACGATATTCAGAAGCAATGGATAGCCCTGCATGTCGACGTCGCGGGCGCCGGCCTCGATCAGCTCGAGCCGAACGACATCCTCAACCCGGATCGTGCTCAGGCGCGAGCCGAGAGACCCGGAGCGCGGCGGCGGGCGGCGGCCATTGATCAGGACATTGCCCTGGGCACCGGACAGGCCACGCACCTGGTCGCCTTCATTGACCTGAAACCCTGGCAAACGGCGAACGAGGTCATTGGCGTTTTGCGGCAGGAATTCGGCGAAAGCCTCAGGAAGATAGACTTCGACACCGGTTTCCTCGGACTGACCCAAGGCCGGCGAACACAGACCAATCAGGGACGACGCGATAAAGGAAATCGCGACGCCCGCGCGTGCGCGGGATCGTGCCATGGAAACGCAACTCCTAAACATGTCCGAGGGGCGCCCTCTTACGCTCCGCCAGTTACTGATACATTACGCGAAGGGAAAGCCAACGGATCAGCATGCGGTGATTTAGGTCAGCAGAACCCGGAAGGGGGTTCAGAAAGGCGTGAACGCCCCAGCGCCGACAGGCCTCAATCGAGCAGTTCGCCTGACAGTCCCTTTTCCACCAGGGCGATGGTTTCAGGCAGGCCATAGATCGCCGCGAAAGAGCCGAAACGCGGGCCCTGGCTCTGGCCAAGCAGGACCTCATAGAGCGCCTTGAACCAGTCGCGCAGGTTTTCAAACGCCTGCGACTTGCCGGCCGAGAAGACCTCGGTCTGGATGACTTCCGGGTCACGCTCGCCGGGGTCCAGCGCCTTCAGCCGGGTGACCAAGTCCTCCATCGCCGCACGTTCCATATCGGTTGGCGCACGGAAGGCCTTTGTCGGCTCAACGAAATCCGTGAAATACTGCACCGCGAACTGCGCCAAATGGTCCAGCACCGGGTGCGTCTCAGGCGTCGCGCCATCGACATAGCGTCCAATAAAGCCCCACATCACGTCGGTATTGTGGGCGCTCGCTGCGGAGGCCAGGTTGAGCATCAGCGCGAAGGAGATCGGCGAGGCCGTCTCTGGCGGATTGCCGCCGTGAATGTGCCAGGCCGGGTTTTCCAGCTGCTTGGCTTCGTCCTGACCGGCATAGGCCCCGAGATGCTGCAGATACTCGTCCACGGCGCGCGGAATGACGTCGAAATAGAGTTTCTTGGCCTGCCGCGGCTTGACGAAATTATAATAGCTCAGGCTCTCCTGCGGGGCATATTTCAGCCAGTCCTCGACGGACAGGCCATTGCCCTTGGACTTGGAGATCTTCTCGCCCTTTTCGTCGAGGAAGAGCTCGTAGACGAACTGGGTGGGCGGCTCCATGCCGAGAATGCGGCAGATGCGCGAATAGATCGGCGCATTGGCCTGGTGGTCCTTGCCGAACATTTCAAAATCAACGCCCAGCGCGGCCCAGCGCATGCCGAAATCCGGCTTCCACTGCAGTTTCACATTGCCGCCTGTCACCGGCAGGGTCGTCTCGGTGCCATCAGCATCGTCAAAAGTGATCGTGCCCGCCTTGGCGTCGACAGACTTCATCGGCACGTACAGCACGTGACCGGTCTTGGGCGAGATCGGCAGGAAGGGCGAATAGGTCGCCTGGCGTTCCTCGCCCAGGGTGGGCAGCATCACCTTCATGATGTCGTCGAACTTCTCCGCCGCTTTCAGCAGCATCTCGTCGAAGGCCCCGGACTTGTAGAGCTCGGTCGCCGACTTGAACTCGTAGGAGAAGCCAAAACTGTCCAGGAAGGCACACAGGCGCGCATTATTATGCGCGGCGAAGCTGTCATGCGTGCCGAACGGGTCCGGCACCTGGGTCAGCGGCTTTTGCAGATAGCCCTGGAGCATCTCCTGTTGCGGCAGGTTTTCGGGGACTTTGCGCATGCCGTCCATATCGTCAGAGACGCAGATCAGATGCGTTTCATAGACGCCGCCAGTGAGCTCTTCGAACGCCCGCAGCACCATGGAGGTGCGCACAACCTCGCCGAACGTACCCATGTGCGGCAGGCCGGACGGACCATAGCCGGTCTCGAAAACAACCGGGCCATCCTTGCGGCCGAGCTTATCCAGACGCTTTTTCAGCAGGCGCGCTTGTTCGAACGGCCAGGCTTTCGCGTTTTGGGCAATCTCGGCAGACATGGACAGAGGCTTTCTTCTAAAGGGAGAATAATGATCTGGCAGGTAGAGGGGATGGGCCGGGGCGTCAAGCACATAGCCGTTACCCAAAAACCACACTGATGCGCGATAGAACCACAGCGTGTCGTTTTCGCCTTGCGGGGGAATACGACCCCTGTCATCGTGGGGTTTCTGTTTAACCCGCCCGCTTGGGTGCGAACCTGTGAGTGAAACCGATGCGCGTACTGCCGTGCACATTCGACCTCTACCCGGCAGCCATTTGGCTGACTGGCTTCGCGCCTGCGGAGGGTTCCGTCTTCATCCGGTAAAGCTGCCGACACAGCCCCGGTTGAACCGCCCTCCCGAGCCCCAGCTCCGGAGGGTTTTTTTTGTTCCCGCCGCCGACCCTCTCCCCCTTACGGACGGCCGGAACACCGAGCGGGAGAGATCGTGATCCCCCCAAGCGCGATCTCTCCCGAGCGGACACAATGGCGAGATGTGACCGGACACGACACACTCTCGAGCATGGCAGGAAAGCTGGGGCATGGGCCCGGCCGGCGCGATGTTGAAGCACTGCAAACGGTGCCGCTGCGTTTTCCGCATTCGCTGGCGACGGAGATACTGCGGAGGCCCGTTGAAACAGAGAAGGCGCCCCGAACCGCCTTCACTTGAGTGTCCAGAAGCACCGGCCTGATCGTCCCCCCTTTCCCCAGGACAGGCCGACACAGCGGGGAGGCCCAACTCCTCCCGAACCCGGCCTCCCCGCACCTTCCTGGTCCGGCTTTTCGCGATCGTGAATCAACTAAACATTGAACACTGCGCCTGGGCACGGTTTTATCGACGCGGCTCGTTTGTCGAACCGGATCGAGGGTTTTGTCTCATGCAGCGCGTTGTCGTTTTGGGTTTAATGGCAGCAATCGCTTCTGCGTCACCGGTTTGGGCGCAGTCGGACCTGCCAACGCCAACCACGCATGACTATGTCGCCTGCAGCGATGATCCGGACGAGAGTGTTTGCCTGCTGGAGCTCGCAACCCGCGGCAGCATCAGAGCGCTGACCCAGGATGCCGATCTGGCCCGCCATCCCGACATCATCGCGGATATCCATGAACGCCGCGGCACGGTACCGGAGCTCGCACCTGACCCGGCAGCCGAAGCCCTCGGCGAACCCTTACGCCTGGAATATGCCGCCATTGATGCCGCCCAGCAGCTGATCGATAGCGGCGCCGACCCTGAAACAGCGCTTGAACCAGTGCGGCAAACAGCCCGGGGGCGCAGCTCGCAGAGCCTGATGCTCGGCCAGGTCCACCTGAACTCCGGCGCCGAGATCCGGGCCAGCGCCTTCAGGGCTCTGGCCATGCGGCATAGCCACTATGACGAGGATGCCGCTTATACGCGCCCATCCCGGCCCCTCGCCCTTGCCGCCCTGGCAGGCTGGGAAAACGAGCTTCGCCATAGCCGCGACATCAGCCCGCTTCACAATCCTGACCTGTCGCCGACCAGCCTGTTCCATCGCTACACCCAGCTGGGCGAGGAGGACGGCGCCCGGCGGATGTTCCGTATCGCCAACGGGCCGCGGCTGGACCTGAGTGATGAAATGGCAATCGAGTTTGCCCTGGGCCGGCCTTTGGCGGCACTGGAGATTTTCAATGCCTCCGGTGCCCGGGGTCTCGAACGGCTGGATGCGATGATCAGATTGCGTCAGCGGGCCATCCGCTCCGGCAACACCGCTCTCAAACAGTGGGCGCTCGAGGTCTCTATAGACGATTGCGAGACCTTGCCGGCACTCAGCCTTGAGGCGTTCGACGCGCTCGGGCC
This sequence comes from Maricaulis sp., assembly GCF_030149235.1. Classification (GTDB taxonomy): domain Bacteria; phylum Pseudomonadota; class Alphaproteobacteria; order Caulobacterales; family Maricaulaceae; genus Maricaulis. The sequence continues at coordinate 33,724 of NZ_JASBRW010000054.1, forward strand.
GGCGGGCGATGACACAACTCTGCGCGCCCTGGCGCTTTGCTACACCCATCAGGCGCAAGATCATCACCGCGACAGCACCCGGTTTGTCGCCAGCGCCCTCGACATGCTCGACCGCCTTGGAGCCGTCGCCGAAGCCGATGCCCTGATGAACCGCTGGCAGGGTTATGCCCAGCGGGAAGCCAACGGCGAGGCGTGCCCGGGACAGACCGGTTATCCCGCGGGCCGGAATGGTCGCGCCGCCATACCGGCGCGCTGTGCGATCACAGTGTATCAAGCCATGCTGGCGCAGCGTGACCGACAGGTCGAAGCCTTCGACGTCGGGCATTATCAAGTATCGACAGCGCTGCGTTACGATCTGGCCGCCGGGCGGGGCCTGCGCAATCTGGAGCGCTACACCCCGTTCGCCCGCAGCCAGGGCGAGATCGATATCGCTCTTAGCAGCTGTGTCAGTGATTACACCCGCCCGCGCACGCTCGACCTCGACCTGGCCGAAACCTGCGCACGGCGCCTCATTGCGGTATCGGGAAACCGCGCATTGAGCGCGCATGAAGACTACCTCGTCTCCATCGACCCGCTGGATCCGCCGCGTCGGCAGAGCGGCCCTTTCCGGGCTGCCGAAGCCGCACTTCATCTCGCCGGCGCCGCCGCCCGCCATGGCCGGACGGATCTGGCGGAGGAGATGTTGCAGATCGCGTTATCGATCTGGCGCCAACAGCCTGCTGCACACCAACCGCTCGGCGCCGGTATCAGCATCAAGACAACGATTTTGGCAAGGCTGGGTGCAGCGGAAGACTAGGCCATCACTAGCCCGCCTCCTCATCGTCAAAAATCTCCTCGATCTTCAACTCGAAGAGGCGGCCGATCTTGAAGGCGAGCGGCAGGGACGGGTCGTAGCGGCCCTTTTCCAGGGCGTTGATGGTCTGGCGTGAGACGTCGAGCTTTTCCGCCAGGGCCTGCTGGCTCCAGCCGCGCTCGCCGCGCAATTCCTTGAGCCGGTTATTCATCGCATGCGCCATTCCTGCCAGAGCGAGGCGGCGCTGTGGACGACCGCGGCGAAAGGCAGCATCAGGGCCGTATTGAGCGGTTCCATCTGGCCGTAGATCTCGGCCACGCCGGTGACCGCACCGAAGAAGAGGACCGCAAGCGCCGCAATGGCTGCCGCCCGGACCTGCATCTGGGCCACCATCTCGTCGAGATGGCGCACATAGCGAACCGTTTCATAGCCCCACAGGGCAAGCGGCAGGCAGGTCAACCCAACCAGCGGCCATGTCGCCCCCGCCGACCAATTATTGATCGACGGGTCGAGGATTTTGTCGATACCGACCACCAGGCCAGTAAAGATCAAAATGAGCACAGCGGCCCGCCAATGGTAACGTCGGCTGGCGGGGTTGAGCTGGGTCCAGGTCATTCACGTGTCTCTTTGCCGAATCCCTTGGTGATCAACACCATAATCCGCGCTGCCGCGAGAACGGCAATAATGAAACTGGCCAGGACCAGACCTTTCAGCTCAAAGCTGAGCCCAGCGACGAAGTCCCGCAGCGGGCCGAGCCAGGCAATCTCGCCGGACACGAAGGCCCAGATGCCGAGGAAGACGACCGCGAACACGGCCAGGGATTTCAGGGTCGGGATATCATCATACTTTTCCATATCAGGCCTCCTTGATGGCTTTCTTGCGCCCGAACAGGCGGGCAAACAGGGCTTTGCGATTGGCGAAGACGGACCAGCCGCCGATAATGGCCAGCACCCAGATCAGGCCTTCGGTGGCCAGCGCGGCGATGGTCACGGCGATGGTCTTGGTGGCGATATCATCGGTGGACTGGAAGGTCGCCACGACACCGACCCAGGCGCCGATACAGACCAGAACGGCTAGGCTGAGCACGAGTTTTCGGACTTGTTTGCCCATCAGTTGATCTCCTCTTCGATGAGATGGTCGATTCAGTGCGGGTGTCGCTACGCGCATTGCTGGCCACGCGGTCGATCGGGCACCGGGCATCGGGCATCGGCCGCAGCACACACTCTGAACCGGCTCACGCCACCCCTATGTAAAACTCACTTTCCATTATGTGGAAAGCTCGCTTTCCGTCAAGGCCCCTTTACACTTTACTGCGAAGGGTCAATTTTGAGTTTTTATTCATGTACTTAAATTTTCGGGCCGGGCTGAACCGCTACAAGACCAGGCATGAGCAGATAACATCGCCTCATGCACGAACGCATCATGTTGCACACGAGGCTTGCTTTGCCCGGCGCGCGAAACCCGCCGTCGGTGGCTTGAGCAGAGATGTCGCACTGCAACCGCGCTTTGACGCCGGGCGTGCGCTCCTTAGGCTGTGCTCCGCAAGAGAGGGGCACGCCGACCATGAACACCACGCCGACGTACGAGCTGAAGCTTAATCCGGATCTCGATCCGGCTCAGTTTGCCGCAATCTACAAGCGGGACGGGATCGTGCAGATCCCCAATATTCTCGCTGAAGATACGGCCAAGGGGCTGCTCGACGTGCTCGTCAACGGCACCCCCTGGCGTCTGGCCTTCCCCAAGCCGTCGGCGACGCCCGGCGGCCGTGACGAAATCGTCTATCTCAACCGGGACGAGATCGACAAAATGGGCATGGAAGCGGCCAAGGCGGAGATCGACGGGGTCCTGCTGCGGGCGCGCCAGAACTATGGCTACATGTACAATGTCTATCCGATGGTCGAGGCCTATACGAATGGCTGGGACCAAGGCCACCCGCTCCACACGGTCACGGAATTCCTCAATTCGCGCGGCTTCCTGGAGTTTGGCCGGACCGTTATCGGTGCGGATCGCATCACCAAGGCCGACGCCTCGGCAACCCAGTTCGCGCCCGGCCATTTCCTGACCCGCCATATCGATGAAGGCTATGACCGAGAGCGCCGCGCCGCCTACACGCTTGGCATGACGCCGGGCTGGCAGACTGATTGGGGCGGCCTGCTGATGTTCCTCGACGACAACCAGGATATCGAGCGCGCCTACATGCCGCGCTTCAACGTTCTGACCCTGTTTGACGGGACGCGCATCCACTCGGTCAGCCAGGTGGCCGGCTTTGCCGGTGGCGGGCGGGTGTCGATTACCGGCTGGCTGCGGGACGATCCGCCGGTGACGAACCACTAGGCTCGCCAAGAGCTGGAATAGACGGGGCGGACCCCGGCGGGCCCGCCCATTTTACGGCATGAGCCGCTGTTATTCAGCCGGCTTGGACTACTTGTTCGGCTGCTTGGTGACGCGCAGATAGGGCTTGATGCGCTCATAGCCGGCCGGGAAGAGCTTGTCGGCCTCGGCATCGGAAATGGACGGCACGACGATGACGTCATCGCCATCGACCCAGTTCACCGGCGTTGCCACCTTGTATTCATCGGTCAGCTGCAGGCTGTCGATCAGCCGCAGGACTTCGTTGAAGTTCCGGCCGGCGCTGGGCGGATAAGTGAAGGTGGCGCGGATCTTCTTGTTGTTGTCGATGATGTAGACGGAGCGCACGGTCAGCTTCGGATCAGCGTTCGGATGGATCATCTGATAGAGATCAGAGACCACACGGTCCGGGTCGGCGATGATCGGGAAGTTCATCTGGACATTCTGGGTTTCCTCGATGTCCTTGATCCAGCCCTTGTGGTCCTCGACGCTGTCGACGGAAAGGGCGATGGCCTTGGCATTACGCTTGGCGAACTCGTCTTTCAGCTTGGCGGTGAAGCCCAGCTCGGTCGTGCACACCGGGGTGTAATCGGCCGGGTGGGAGAAGAAGACGACCCAATTATCGCCGATCCAGTTGTGAAAATTGATCGGACCTTCATTGGTTTCGATGTCGAAGTCCGGTGCGATATCGCCTAGCAAGAGACCCATGGTGCGCTCCTTGAAGTTTTACAGCGGGGAAAAACAGCGTAGACCTAGGTGAGCCTCCTGCAGCGCGTTTGCAAGGGGCGAAGCGGTATAGCGACCCAATTGACTGGGGTAATGACGGCCTCTGGCCCGGCGAGGATCATGGATCGACTTCTCATATTGATGCGTCATGCCAAGGCCGTGGACCGACTCGAAGCCGAGGACGACTTTCAGCGCGGCCTGACAGCACGTGGCCGTTCCGACAGTGAAGATGCCGGTCGGCTGTTTGCCGAACAGGGCCTGGAAGTTGATCTGGCCCTGGTTTCACCGGCCTGGCGTACGCGCCAAACCTTCGACCTGATCGCGCCGGCACTCGGCGCACCCGCGATCGAGGATCCAATGGCGCTCTACCATGCCAGCGACACCATGATCGAACGTGCCGTCAAAACCGCTTTCGAGCAGGTCAGCCGGATAGCCGTTGTCGGTCACAACCCGGGTATCGGCGCGCTGGCCCATGCCCTCGCCGCCAAGGCCGGTGCCGCAGGCCAGCTTCCTGGCGGTTACCCCACCGCTGCCGCTGCAGCCTTCTCGCTCAGCGGCGAGGGGCTGGATGAGCCCAGGCTGGTCGCGCTCTTCAATCCCAAAGATTGAGCGCCATTCCATCTTTTCCTCTGCAACGCTAAGCTCCCGTTCTCGAACCGGGGGGATCGTTCATGCGTGGATTATTGTCTACCGCCATTCTGGCACTGGGTCTGGGTCTCACCGGCTGCGCGTCCTTGCCCATAACCGGTGATGGCGGTGCATCGTCAGCACCTCCTCCCCCTCCTCCTCCTCCTCCTCCTCCGCCGCCGCCGCCGCCGCCCGAGCCGGACCTTCCGGTGGAAGCGGCGCAACCGCCGGATGATGACGTGGTCGACTGGGATGAGATCTTGTCCGACACGACCGGTGCTGCGGGCGATAGCGGCCTCGGCATGACCGGTTCCGGCCAGGGCGGTGGGGGCAGTGGCATTAGCCCCACTTTCGGCTCGATCGGGTCCATTGGAAGTGGCGGCAGGGGCTCTGCTGCCGGCTTCGACGGGACGCAATATCTCTCCGATGATTGTTACTCCCGGGCCTCTGGCGATACCGCTTCCGGTGAAGGCTACACCTGCATAACCCTGCTCTACGGGACCAATCGCGCTCCGCTCAGTGACTTCGGAGCAAGGCTCGACGAGCAGGAGGCCTACAGCGTACGGCCAGACCCGAAATGCGAGCCCGGCCTGGTTGAAGCGGGAGAGCGCTACTGCCATCTCGGCCTGATGACCATCACCGTACCGGACAGCCGGCAGCGCGGCGACCGGATCAATGCGGTGCCGCGGGATGCCCGCGAGGTCAGCGACCGACAGCGACGCCGTCTCTTCTCGGTCTGGGATTATGAAGAGCTCAACGCCGACGCCTTTTCCGATCTCGCCACGCAAATGCTCGATGACGCTGTTGGCGAGATGAATGGCGAGTATGACAACCAGGCCATCATCTTCATTCACGGCTTCAATGTTCGCTTCCGCGATGCCGCCTTCCGCGCCGCGCAGATGAAGTATGACCTCGATTTTCCGGGGCCGGTCCTGTTCTACTCGTGGCCGGCCAATGGCTCGGTCATGCACTATCTCTCGGACATGGACGATGCCGATCTCAGCGTTGACGGTCTGGTAGACTTCCTGCGTCTCGCCCGCCGCTCCTTGCCCGATGCCGAATTGAATATCGTGGCCCATTCCATGGGTACACGGGTCTTCGCCCAGGCGCTGAACCGGCTTGCGATGGTCGATCCCGAGTTCGAGATGAACCATGTTTTCTTCGCGTCCGGCGACCTCGACCGCAATCTCTTCGTCGAGTGGGTTCAACCCGCAGCGCCGATGATGAACAGTCTGACTCTGTACACCTCAGGGTCTGACGTCGCGGTCGCGAGCTCCCAGCTATTGCGCAATCTGTTTCCGGCCCGCGGCGAAGACCTCGACCGCAAATCGCGCATCGGCTTCTACCCGGAGAATGCGCACCCGCCGGTATTCGGCTTCGGCGTGGGCCCGGGTGGCCTGCAGCCGCAGACCATCGACATGACGCGCAGCCATTTCTCCTTCCTCGGCTTCGCGACCCGGTACCTTCTGCGCCGCGCCCGCCTCGGGCATTCCGACTATATGGAGCGCACACCAATCATCGAGGACATGAGCTGTATCCTTCGCTTCGGCGCCAGCGCTCCGGATACGCGGCATTCCGGCATGTCACCGACCACCGACACGGAGGAGGCGGTGTACTGGCACTTCACCGACCGCGGCGAGCCCTCGCCACAATGCCCACCAACCCGGGAAAATGATTCGCCTTAAGGTTGCAATTATTCTAAACTCGCCCGATGAAGGCGAGAACTCATAGAGCGAGCGGCGCGTCGCAACCATGCGCCAGTGCAAGCATACCGGCTTACGGCCACAATATGTCGGCCCGCTCTTTGCGCGACCGCTTGTGGACGCGGGAGGCCGCCAACGGACTTAGTCGCAAGCAGCCGCAGGCCAGCGCCCGGCTCGGGCTCAACCCGGGACAGGTCTGGGCGCTTCTGGTCCTGGGCCTGGGCCTTGTCGTCTTGCTTATGTCCAACAATGTGCCCGCCTGGGGTTTCGGGCTCGGGCTTGGCTTTGCCAGCATCATCGCGCTGCGCCTCTACGCCTGCTGCCTGAACGCCGGGCCGCAGCAGTTCCCGAAACGGGCCGGACACACCCTGCCGCGCGCCACCATCCTGGTCGCCGCTTATCGCGAAGCCGGTGTGATCGGGGGGCTGATCGAGGCCTTGAAACGCATCGACTATCCACGCGATCAGCTGGAGATCAAAATCCTGCTCGAGGCCGACGATACGGAAACCTGGCTTGCAGCCCTCGCCGCCGGGCTCGATCCTCGCTTTGAGCTGGTTCGCGTCCCGGCCGGCGCTCCGCAAACCAAGCCCAGGGCGCTCAATTTCGGGCTTCGGCGCAGTCGTGGCGAGATCATCACCATACTCGACGCTGAAGACCACCCGCATCCCGGACAATTGCGCGAAGCGGCGGAATATTTCGCCGCCGCGGATCCGAGCCTGGCCTGCCTGCAGGCCCCGCTCAACTGGTATAATCACAGCTCCTGCTGGCTCGCCCGGCAGTTCGCGCTGGAATATGCCGCGCACTTCCTGGTCCTGCTCCCGGCCTATATCCGCCTCGGCTGGCCGATCCCGCTAGGCGGCACGAGCAACTACTTTCGCCGGGACGCTCTGCGCAAGGTCGGTGCCTGGGACGCGTTCAATGTCACCGAGGACGCCGATCTCGGCTTCCGCCTCTACCGGGGCGGTTATCGGTTCGGGCTGATAACATGCCCCACGCTTGAAGAAGCGCCGGAACGGTGTTGGCCCTGGATCAAGCAACGCACCCGGTGGCTCAAGGGTTACGCCCAGACCCTGGCTGTTCAAACACGCATGTCCGGCACGCACATCCGGTCCGTTCCCTGGCTCGCCCTGGCTCTGACCTTGGGAGCGGCGGTCGCCTCGGCGCTTTTGCACCTGCCCCTCGCCCTCTTCACCCTTGGCCGCATCGCCAGCGCGGGCACGCCAGATCTTGCAGAGATCGCCATACTCGGATTTCTGATCGCCAGTTATGGCGCCGCAATCGCCTGTGCTGGCCTAGGAATGCGGCGGGCCGGCCTGCCGTTTCGGCTCATCGACCTCCTCAGCATGCCGCTTTACTGGCCCCTGCAAACGATAGCAGCCCTTCGCGCAGTGTGGGAATTGATCGTACGGCCGTTTTACTGGGATAAGACGGAGCACGGCCAAACGGACGCAAAAGCATGCATCTCGACCTCACGCCCACCCTGATCCTGCTCGCTCTGGGCATTGGCCTGTTTGTCCTGGCCCGCTGGAAATCAGCGCAACCGGCCCGCCCCGAACTCGGCCCGCGCATGATCCCCTGGACATTGGTGGCCGTGTTGTCCGGCACTCTGGCCATGTTGATGCTGATCAATCTGGCTGTTCTGGGCGGGCTTGATTTCAGCGAAGGCCGCCCCCGGCTCTGAGGCAGGCTGCCCCCAGGCCCAGCAGAAAACCGGCGCAAGTCTTGGTTTTCGTTTGGAAGCCCAAGGCAACATGGTTACCGTTCACACGAGGGACCTCGTGATTCATCGCAATGCCCGGAAGGGGGGAATTTCCATGTCTATTCGCCAACATCTTCAAACCGGATTGGCCGCTCTGGCCCTGACGGCCGCGCTGGGCGGCACAGCCCTGGCGCAGAATTACTCACTGCCGCCAGCCTTCGGCTCGATCCAGCTACGCTCTGGTTTCATCCCGGATCCGCATTATCGCAACCTGACCGCAGGCGGCTCGCTGCGCGCCCAGGACCGGTTCTCCAACTGCCGCGGCTATATCGCCAATGCGCCGGACTATTCGCTCTATTACACGGCTGGCTCCCAGGACCTGTTCATCAATGTCGATAGCGAGCGCGACACGACGCTGGTCATCAATGGCCCAGACGGCCGCTGGTATTGCGATGATGACGGCGCCGATCATGCCCTGAATCCGCTGCTCTATTGGGGCGCCCCGCAATCGGGCCGATACGATATCTGGGTCGGAACCTACAGCCAGGGCGCCGGCGTGCCAGCGACCCTGTTCATTTCAGAACTCGGCGAGCACACGGTGGAGAGCGCCGGCGTCGTCCGCCGCAATTATACCCAGGTGGATATTTCCCGCCCGGCCGTGTTCGGCAATGTCACGCTGAATGGCGGTTTCCTGCCGGATCCGCATCGCGTGCCGCTGACCGCAGGCGGGCCGCTGCAAGCGAGCTCGATCAGCTCCAGCTGCCGCGGCTATGTCACCAGCGCGCCGAGCATTCAGCTGACCTATAACGGCTATGGCAGCATGCACATCTATACCGAAGGCAATAGCGACACGACTCTGGCTGTGAACGGCCCCGATGGTCGCTGGTATTGCAATGATGATGGCGGCAGCGGCGTCAATGCCGGCCTCAGCCTCAGCGGGAACGGCGTCTATGACGTCTATGTCGGCACCTATGGGTCGAGCCGGGCGGCGACGACATTGATGTTCTCGGAAATCCAGCTGGGCTATAATCCAAGCCCGAAATAACGCGGTTCAGCCCATGGCTTCGACGCCCGGCTCAGGATAGCCGGGTGTCGAGCCAGCTGACCGCACTTTGGCGGTCGTCAAAAATCTCGACATCCTGGCCCCAATCGACTGCAGCGGACCGAATGGCTTTCTCGCGGAGCGCCCGAAATCCGGGCGGACCGACATAGGCGATCGGAAACCCTTCCGGCAGGGCTGCAAGGCCGTCGACCCAAAGCTCCTCCGCCAACTCCTGGCTGTCGTAAAGCCCAGCTTGGCTGGCATCGATTATGACGCCCCGCAAAACACCGCGTTCGATCATTTCCCGGCCGGCCACCACAGCAGCCGCGAGGTCAGTGCGGCCGACCTGATCATCCCATATCGCGAGGAATGCGCCTTTTTCGTCGAGCTGGTTGAACTGGATTGCATGCATCGAATGGCTCGATCCGGCTATTTTTCAGGCGTTGTTGCCGCCCATCTTCGGGACGACGGTCGAATACCAGCCCCTTATCCTTTCTACGGGCGCCGCAGTAAATACGGCGCGCACACGGCGCACCTCACAATGCGGTGGCACAGGATCAAGTGGAGCGGGTGAAGGGAATCGAACCCTCGTCTTAAGCTTGGGAAGCTCCTGCTCTACCATTGAGCTACACCCGCATCCCGGCGGCTCGCGAAGCGCGCCTGTGCCCGACGATAGGCGGGGCCTGTAGCTCCTGTCCATACAGATGAGTCAGTGGTCATCGCTGCACGCAGACAACACACGGCCGCGCTGACTATGAGGTAAAGAATTTCGACAGTTTCAGGCCCTGGGCCTGGTAGTTGGACGCGACGGCACCATAGGCTTTAGAGGGGGCTTCCAGCATCGGCTCATAGACGAGCCGTGCAATCGGCTGACCATGCTCGAGAATGAAGGGCACGTCCCGGCCGCGCACTTCCAGCACCGCACGAGACCCCGACCCGCCGGTTTCGGAGACGCCGAAACCCGGATCGAAGAAGCCGGCATAATGCGCCCGGAACTCGCCAATCTCGGTAGCAATCGGCGCCATCTCGGCCGCTTCGCCCAAACCGATGGACACCGCCTCCTGCGAGGCAAGAATATAGAACTCGCCCGGGTCGAGGACGAGCTGCCCGTCCGGCGCCTGCAGTGGCTCCCAATACCGGTCGCGCTTGTGCTCGCCAATGCGCGCCAGGTCGACCAGCCCGGCATGACGGCGGGCCCGGTAACCGACAATACCGCCTTCAAAACCCTGCAGGTCGACACTGACCGTGACGTCACGCACCGGCTGATGGGTGCCCATGCGGAACCGGATCTGGCTGAGCCTGTCACCTTCACGGGCGAGTATGGAAAAGGTCCGCGGCGACACTTCGGCGTAGAGCGGACCGGAATAACCCTCCGGAGCCTGGTCGAATGCCACGCCCTGGTCGGTGATGACTCGGGTGAAGACATCGATCCGGCCGGTCGAGCTTTTCGGGTTCATCGCCGCGCTGATACCGGCGGGCAAGTTGAGACTTTCCTGCAGCGGAACGAGGTAAACACAACCCGTTTCCAGCACCGCACCGGAACTGAGGTCGACCGTATGCATGACCAGGTCATCATCGAGCCGGGAGATCACGCTGCGTGTCGCGCCAGGCAGGAAGCTGGCCCGCAACCGGAAGGCCTTGCTGCCCAGGCGCAAATCGATACTGGCCGGCTGGATCTGGCCCTCTGCCGGCGGTCGCTCAGCACTGACAGTGCCGTTGCGAAACAGGCCTTCGAGCTCGTGGTCGGGTAGAATTCCGTGTGCGGTCATGAAACGGCTTAAACTTGAGGGATTGGCCTCCCACATCTCTCCTATCGGGACGGCTATGTCCAGCAAAGCTGTCGGCAGGGCTTGAGCCGCGCAGGGATGAAAGAGAATATGTCGGGGTCCGGGCACCCAAGCCGGGGCGAGGGGTGAGGCTCAGGCCATGTATGAACACGACACAGACGGCGTCATGGTGCGCGTCGAGCCGGACTATCTGGAGGATGAATCCTCTCCGGATGAGAGCCGGTTCGTCTGGTCCTATACGATTGAGATCGAAAACCACACCGATCAACCGGTACAGCTGGTGTCCCGCAAATGGGCCATCACCGACATGATGGGCCGGACCGAACATGTCCAGGGCCGCGGTGTAGTCGGCGAACAGCCCGTCATCCATCCCGGAGAGCGTTTTCGTTACACCTCCGGCGCCCCGTTGCGGACCCCGTCCGGTTTCATGCAGGGCAGTTTTGAAATGCGCCGCCAAAGCGGCGAAGTCTTTGCCGCCCGCATCCCCGGCTTCTCACTCGACCGGCCTGATGACCGTGCCAGCCTGCACTAGATCCACACATAAACGAGGCGGAATATGCCCGTGACCGGCTCGCTGCGTCCGGTTTTCTTTGCCATCGGCATGATGGTGGCCGTCCTGGCTCTCGCCATGCTGATCCCGGCCACGATTGATACGGCCGCCGGTGAGCGTGAAAGCGCCAGCGCCTTCTTCCTGTCGGCCATTGTCTGCTTCTTCTTCGGTGGTGCGGTGGCGCTGGCCACACGCAGCCAGGCGACGTCGCTATCGCCGCGCGCGGCCTTTATCCTCACCGTAGGCTCCTGGCTGGCCCTGGCTGCCGCCGCCTCCATTCCCTTACGCCTGGCAGAACAGGGCATGGGCTGGACTGATGCGATTTTTGAAAGCGTTTCGGGCCTGACGACCACCGGCTCAACCGTGCTGACCGGTCTGGACGAGCGGCCGCCCGGCTTCTTGATGTGGCGGGCCATCCTGCAATGGATTGGCGGTATCGGCATAATCGTGACGGCCATGGCTTTCTGGCCCATGCTGGGTATTGGCGGCATGCAGCTTTTCCGCATGGAGAGCTCGGATGCCTCTGACAAGGTCCTGCCGCGGGCCACGGAAATCGCAGCCGCTATCTCGCTGATCTACCTGGCCCTGACCACGGCCTGCGCCATCGCCTACGGGCTGACTGGAATGGGCTGGATCGACAGCATCGCTCACGCCATGACCACGATCGCAACGGGCGGGTATTCCACCTCCGACAACAGTCTCGGCGCCTTCCAAGCCAATGGCGCCGACATCGTCGCCATGGTCTTCATGCTGCTGGCAGCCCTGCCCTTCGGCATGTTCCTCCTCGCCCTGCGCGGCAAGCCGGGCGCGGTCTGGGGCGATGCCCAGGTGCGCGGCTTTATCGGCGTGGTCCTGGTCGCCTGTGTGGCGCTGACCGTGCTGCTGGCGATGAGGGACCCGCATCAGGAGGTGGCCGCCTGGCGTCTGGCCAGTTTCAACGTGATCTCGATCATTACCGGTACCGGCTATGCGACCACGGATTATACCAGCTGGGGTCCGCCCGCCACGGCAGCCTTCTTCCTGTTCATGTTCATCGGCGGCTGTGCCGGCTCGACGACCTGCTCGGTGAAGATCTTCCGCTATCAGATCGCCGGCATTGCCTTGCGCCGCTACATGGAAAACCTGCTGCGCCCGAACGCCATCATCCCGCTGCGCTATAATGGCCGCGCCGTTCCGGACAGCGCGCTGCACTCGGTTTTCGGCTTCTTCTTCGTCTTCTTTGCCGTCTATGTGATCAGTGCGGCGCTGTTGTCGTCCATCGGCCTCGACACCACCACCGCCCTTTCCGGTGCGGCCACCAGCCTGGCCAATGTCGGCCCCGGTCTGGGCGACACGATCGGTCCGGCCGGCACGTTCGAAGCCCTGCCCGAACGCGCCAAATGGGTGCTGACAGCGAATATGCTGATTGGCCGGCTGGAAGTTCTCGCTGTGCTCGTCTTCCTCAGCCCGCGCTTCTGGCGAGGCTAGGACTTAGCAGCCTCGATATCGGCCGGTCTGAAGTCCCAGTTCTTGTTGCAGTATTCGCACGTCATCACGATCTTGCCATCGACCAGCATATGGTCCTGATCGTCCTGGGAAAAGCGGGCGATGATGCTGGCGAGGCGCTCGCGGTCGCAGGAACAGCGACGCGGCAAATCGACCGGTTCGAACAGGCGCACGCCGTCCTCGTTGAAGAGGCGATAGAGCAGTCCGCCGGCAGACAACTCCGGATCCAGCAGCTCGGCATCCTCGACCGTGTTGAACAGAGCGAGGCAATGCTCCCAGTCGGCGGCCGGGTCACCACGGGTTTCATCGCCCGCGAAGGACTGCAGCATGGCGCCGCCGCCGCGCCAGTGGCGTTCGCCGTCACCATCCCAGTGTTCACCTACAGCGACACGGATACGGGTGGGCAATTGTTCCGACTGGGCGAAGTAGGTTTCGGCACTGTCGACCAAGCTGTCACCCTCGAGCGGCACGACGCCCTGATAGGGTTCCATATTGGGCCCGTGGTCGATGGTCAGGCCCATGACGCCCTCGCCGATCAGCGTCTTGACCCAGCCCTCATCGTCCCGTCGTTGCGCGATGGCCTGGGCGACGGCGTCTGCATCAACCTTCGCATACCCGCGCACGCCTTCGCCGGCGGTGTATTCGGCAACGACAAACGCAACCGGGCCTTGGCCCTGGGCCTGGACGATCAGACGCCCATTGAATTTCAGCGCATTGCCGATGAGACCGGCGACCAGCACCGCCTCACCCAGCATGCGGGCGACGGGCTCAGGATAGTCATGGGCCCCGAGGATGAGGTCCAGGGTCTCACCGAGCCGCGTAATGCGGCCGCGCACGGCCCGGTCCTCGACCTGGAAGCCGGCAACAATATTGTCGTGCTCCCCGAGGGGATCGCGCGCGGTCTCGCTCATTGTCTAGCCTGCAGCTTCCAGGAGGCCGAGCGCCTCATCGAGCACCTTGACCGCCTCGCTGGCATCATCACGGGTGATGATGAGCGGCGGCGCCATGCGCGAGACATTGTCCCCGGCCGCGCCGACGAGAAGGTGGCGCTCGCGGCACAGACCCGCGAGTTTTTTCGGATCGAAACCGTCTTTCAGCTTGATGCCGATCAACAGCCCCTTGCCGCGCACTTCCACCACTTTGTCAGCATGGCGATCCGCCAGACCGTGCAATTGCTGGCGCAGGAAGTTGGAGACGTCGACGACGTGATCCATGAAGCCGTCAGCCGTCAGCTCGTCGAATACGACATTGCCGACCGCCATGGCCAGCGGACCGCCGCCATAGGTCGAACCGTGAGTCCCGACGACCATGCCGGCCGCCGCTTTCTCGGTCGCGAGGCAAGCGCCCATCGGGAAACCGCCGCCAATCCCCTTGGCGGTGGCCATGATGTCGGGCTCGGCGCCATCGACCCACTGATAGGCGAAGAGCTTGCCGGTCCGGCCGGCGCCACACTGGACCTCGTCATACATCAAGAGCAGGCCGTGCTCGTCGCAGAGCTCGCGCAGGCCGCGCAAACAAGCATCCGGAAGCGCACGCACACCGCCTTCGCCCTGAACCGGCTCGACGAGAATGGCCGCGGTCTCCTCGTTGATCGCGGCCTTAAGCGCGTCGTGATCACCAAACTCGACCTGGTCGAAGCCTTCCATGGCGGGGCCGAAGCCCTCGAGGTATTTCGGGTTGCCGCCGGCATTGATGGCACCATAGGTGCGGCCGTGAAATGCGCCGGTGAAGGTGATGATGCGATAGCGCTGCGGATTGCCGTTCACATAGTGATAGCGGCGGGCCGTTTTCAGCGCGCATTCGATCGCCTCGGCACCGGAATTGGTGAAGAAGACGCGATCGGCAAAGCTCGCCTCGGTCAGCTTGTTGGCCAGTTCAATGCCCTTGGGGACCTTGAACATGTTGGAGAGGTGCCAGAGCTTGCCAGCCTGCTCGGTCAGGGCCGCAACGGCCTTCGGATGAGCATGGCCCAGGCAGTTCACCGCAATGCCCGAGATGAAGTCGAGATACTTGTCGCCATCCTCGGTATAGAGGCGGACGCCCTCTCCCCGGTCAAAAACCAGATTGGGCGGGGCATAGGTATCCATCATCGGTGCGGGCATGGGACATCTCCTCGAACAAGGGGCGCGCCGGGACGGCGCAAAGACCCCACACCCTCTAGGATGACCGGCTCAGCTCTTCAAGCGCCAGCCTGCACGAAGCACACCATAGCAGCAGATGGCGAGGGCGATATTGATCCCCAGCGTCATCAAAATCCCGATGGTCAGCGAGCCGTCGGCATGGCCGGTGAAACCATAGCGGAAGCCGTCAATCATATAGAAGAAGGGGTTGAAATGGCTGATCGTCTCAATAACGCCGCGGCCGGCGACCGAGTAGAAGGTTCCCGACAGGAAGGTCAGCGGCATGATGATGAAATTGGTCACCACGGCGAGGTGGTCGAATTTCTCGGCCCAGATCCCGGCAATGACCCCGACCATGGCGAGCATGGCCGCGGCTGACAGGCCATAAAACACGACCGCCCAGACATGTTCCGGCCAGAGTGGCACGAAGAAGGCCATGGCGGTACCGCTGGCCAGGGCGACGATGAAACCACGCGTCATCGCCCCGCCGACAAAGGCCAAAAACAGCTCGAGCGGGCTCAAGGGCGGCATCAGGAAGTCGACCGTATTGCCCTGCACCTTTGACACCAGCAGGGTCGAAGAGGAATTGGCAAACGCGTTGTTCAGCACGCCCATCAGGATGAGGCCCGGGGCAATGAACTGGGCGAAGGGAATACCGGCAATATCCGGCCGCGCCTCAGACAGGACCATGGCGAAAATCACCATGAAAAGCAGCACCGTAACCACCGGCGCCAGGACCGTCTGGAAGACCACTTTCATGAAGCGGCGGACTTCCTTCTTGTACAGTGTCCACAGTCCGAGCCAGTTGATGAAACCGAACTGCCGGGGCGCGGTAACCTGTCTTAAGTCTAAGTTACTCATATCGAATTACCTTTAACCTCTGGGTAACCATCCCCGTTAACGATTGCGGTGGCAAGAGAGCTTTCCACAGGCAGTGTCATGCAGACATCTTGTGGCAAGCGCTCCGTTAGATACAATATCTAGTGTAATTAAACATGAATGGATATATGCGCTGATTAGCTCCATCAAAGTTAACAGCGCACCACCGGGAGATCGAGTGAGATGGCTTGGACGGACGAACGCGTAGAACAACTCAAGAAGCTCTGGTCGGAAGGCCTGAGCGCGAGTCAGATCGCCAAACAGCTTGGCGGTGTCACCCGAAATGCCGTGATTGGCAAGGTGCATCGTCTGGGATTGTCTGGCCGCGCCACCCCGTCCCGCCCGGCTCGCCGGACCGTCAAGCCAGCCCGGCCGCGCACAACGACGGCGACGACCGCGCCAGCGGCGCGTGCACCACGCCCCTCTCCCTCCGCGCCTTCTGCTGCACCGACGCCGGCCCCGGTGGAGCCTGCCGTCCTCCCGTCCGGCGAGTTTGCCACCGTCCTCACCCTCCGGGACAGCATGTGCAAATGGCCGATCGGTGACCCGGCCTCGTCCAGCTTCCGCTTCTGCGGCCGCAAGACCGGTACCGACCACACCTATTGTGAAGCCCACGCTGACATGGCTTACCAGCCGAGCCAGAAACGCCGCCGCCGCAACTCCGATGCGGCCGCCGCTCTCGACGCAATTGCGGCCACTCGCCGCTACAATTTCTAACCGGGCACCCCCCTCTCACCCCCCGTCCGGTAGATTAACGGCCGCCTCTCCCCCGAGGCGGCCGTTCTTTATTGCGGACAATGAATGTTGGGCGGAGGCGGGCTAACCCCCACTCACATCAAAGGAATAGCCCGCCGAGCGCACGGTGCGGATCGGATCGCGCTCTTCCTTGGTATTGAGCGCCTTGCGCAAGCGGCCGACATGAACGTCGACGGTCCGGGCCTCGACATAGACATCCGAGCCCCAGACCGCGTCGAGCAATTGCTCGCGCGAGAAGACCCGGCCCGGGTGCTGCATGAGATAATCGAGCAGGCGGAACTCGGTCGGTCCAAGATGGATCTCGCGTTCAGCCCGTTTCACGCGGTGCGCCACCCGGTCCATGGTGATGTCGCCCGCCTTGATAACATCCTCGGCCAGGCCGGGACGGATACGGCGCAAGACGGCGCGGATGCGCGCGAAGAGCTCGGTCATGGAGAAGGGTTTGACGATATAGTCATCGGCCCCGGTATCGAGCCCGCGCACGCGGTCGGTTTCCTCGCCGCGCGCCGTCAGCATGATGATCGGCACATTGGCTGTCTCCTGGCGCGAACGCAGACGGCGACACACCTCGATGCCGGAAACCTTCGGCAGCATCCAGTCCACCAGGACTAGGTCCGGCGTCTCTTCTTCCGCCATGATCAAGGCTTCCTCGCCATCGCCGGCTGCGGAAACCTGATAGCCTTCCTTCTCCAGATTGTACTGAAGCAAGGTCGCGAGCGCGTCTTCGTCTTCGACTACAAGTACATGCGGGTTCATCGCCTCACTCCTATTTCCCAGCGGACGTGACGGTGGTGTCAATCTGTTCGAGATGCTGGCCGGTGACCATGAAGTGCACGGCCTCGGCAATATTGGTGGCGTGGTCGCCGATCCGTTCCAGGTTCTTTGCCACGAAGAGCACATGGTGGCCCGGTCCGACAAAATTGCTGTCGACCTTCATCGAGGTCAGCACGTCGGCGATCAGCGAGTTGTAATGCTCGTCGACCTCGTCATCACTGTGCCAGACGCGCAGGGCCGGCTCGACCTGGAAGGACCCCAGGGCATCGAGAACTTCCTGCAATTGCTGCGTGACGATGGCGCCGAGGCGTTCGACCTGGCCCAGTACCGGCGGCGGCGCAAACTCGGCCATGTCTTCACCGCGGTAGGCGATATTCTTGGCCAGATCACCAACTCGCTCGAGATCGCTGGCGATCTTGAGCGCCGAAATGGTCATGCGAAGATCCGTCGCCATCGGCTGGCGCAGGGCGAACAAGCGGATAATGCTCTTCTCGATATCGCCATACATGGCGTTGACCTGCTTCTCGCGGGCCCGCACCCCGGCGGCATAGGCAGCATTGCGCCGAACGAAGGCGGACAGGGCCTCGGTGAGCTGGGTTTCCACCAGACCGCCCATGCGGGCGATATCGTCGGCGAGCTGGTCCAGCTCGGTACCGTAGGCAGATACAATATGCGCGCGTTGCGACAAGGTCATTGTGCGCTCCTGTTCCGGTCTAGCCGAAACGGCCGGTAATGTAATCCTGGGTACGCGGATCACGGGGGTTGGTGAAGATCTCTTCGGTCGGGCCGACCTCGACCAGCGAGCCGAGATGGAAGAAGGCTGTTTTCTGCGAGACACGAGCGGCCTGCTGCATCGAATGGGTCACGATGATAATGCAGTAGTTCTTGCGCAATTCGTCGATCAGCTCCTCGATCCGGGCCGTAGCGATCGGATCTAGCGCAGAACAGGGTTCATCCATGAGGATGACTTCGGGCTGCACAGCAATGGCGCGGGCGATGACCAAGCGCTGCTGCTGGCCGCCGGACAGGCTGGTGCCCGGCTCCAGCAGGCGGTCCTTGACCTCATTCCACAGCCCGGCCTTGTTGAGGCTCTCCTCAACAATCGCATCGAGCTCTTCCCGCGTCCGCGCCAGGCCGTGAATGCGAGGCCCGTAGGCGACATTGTCGTAAATGCTCTTGGGGAAGGGATTGGGCTTCTGGAACACCATGCCGACCCGTGCTCGCAGCACGACCGGATCGACGGACTTGTCATAGACTTCACGCCCGTCAATGCACAACGAGCCGCTCACCCGGGCCTCTTCAATCGTGTCATTCATGCGATTGAGACAGCGCAGGAAGGTCGACTTGCCGCAGCCGGACGGGCCGATGAAGGCCATGACATTGCGGTCGGGAATGTCGATGGAGACATTCCGCAGGGCATGATTATCACCGTAGAAGACGTTGATATCACGCGCTACGACCTTGGTCGGGCTCGCAGTGGTTGGCTCAGTAGCCAGGCTGTGCGGCAAGGCGTCAGTCATGGACTTACCATCTCCGTTCGAAACGGCGGCGCAGATAGATGGCCAGGGCATTGAAACCGATCATCAGCGCAAGCAGGACAAGAATGGCGGCGGCCGTCCGCGCCTCGAAGGCCCGCTCGGCGGCGTCGGACCACAGGAAAATCTGTACCGGCATTACCGTCGCCGGCTGGGAGAAGCCTTCCAGCCCCAGCGACGGCGCATCGGCGATGAAGGCGACCATGCCGATCATCAACAGGGGAGCGGTCTCGCCGAGGGCCTGGGCGAGGCCGATGATCGAGCCGGTCAGAATTCCCGGCGCCGCCAGCGGCAGAACATGGTGGAAGACGGTTTGTGTTTTCGATGCGCCCACCGCCAGCGCAGCCTGGCGAATGGAGGGCGGCACCGCCTTCAGCGCGGCGCGCGTCGAGATGATCACCGTCGGCAAGGTCATCAGCGACAAGACCAGCCCGCCGACGATCGGTGTCGACCGCGGCAAGCCGAAAGCGTTGATGAAGACCGCCAGTCCCAGCAGGCCAAAGACGATCGAGGGCACTGCTGCCAGGTTGTTGATATTGACCTCGATCAGATCGGTAAAACGGTTCTTCGGCGCGTACTCTTCCAGATAGAGGGCCGTGAACACGCCGATCGGTACCGACAGGACCATGGTGATGATCATGGTCAGGATGGATCCGAACAAAGCCCCCCTTACTCCGGCCAGCTCGGGCTCGCGGCTGTCGGCATTGGAGAAGAGGTAGTGGTTGAAGCCGCGCTCAATCCGCCCGCGGCTTTCCAGCGCCCGGGTCCAGGCAATGACCTGGTCCGAGACGCGACGACGGGTCTCCGGTGTATCGATGACATAGAGCGACCATACCGCAACCGGCTCAGCATCCCCTTCACCGACGAGATACTCGCCCCGGGCCATTCGGCCATCCGTGGACAGGGCCGAGACTTTCAGGATGCGCCCGTCGGCTTGCACCAGAATACTGGGCAGCTCGCCTTGCAGCGCGATCCAGCCCGGCTCGGCATTGATCGCCGCGATCAGGCTGTCCGCCTGGCGCTGGGCCCGCGCGGCGCCAGCCTCCAGCCTGTCGCGCTCGTCTGCGTCAGCAATCTGCATGGCCTGGCGGGAGCTTTGCGCCCGCACTTCAAGCCGGTCGGCCTCGAGCTGGATGCTGCGACGCATCTCTCCGGCAAGGTCCGCAAACCCCGCGCTGGCGCTGATGGCGACCCCGCTGCCGTCCTGTTCGGACAGTTCGAGCCGGCCGGTGGTCGGCAGGACCCGGTCCTGAACCAGCTGCCCCTTGAGATAGAGGTCGAGCTCATCGGAAATGGGCATGCGGAAGACATGGGTCGTTCCGACCAGACCGGGATCGGCGAGCACCTCATCCATCAAGCGCGTGGAATTGAGCGGCGTATAGAGCCCGAACAGGGCGCGCAGCTCACGCCGGTCGGTGACCGCCGGGAACTCTTCCCGCATGGCGTTCTGAAGCACGGCGCCATAGCGGCCACGGCGCAAGGAGGCCTCGCTTGCATCGCCCTCCTGATCAACCAGCTCTCGCTCGAGCGATACGGGCAGGACCAGATTGTGGACGCTGAAGGCCGGCAAGCCCTCATTGAGGATGGAAAGGATCAGGACCAGCAGGATCGCCATGGCCGACATTACGGCCCCCAACCCGGCCGCACGGAAGCGCAGCTCGGCCCGGTAGCGCCGGGGCAGGCGCTCGGCGAGCGTGTCGCGAAGCGAGTTTTGCGGCGTTGGATCAGTCATACTTTTCCCGGTAACGCTGAACCACGCGCAGCGCCATCATATTCATTATTAGGGTCAGCACGAAGAGAACGAGGCCGAGGGCAAAGGCCGATAGGGTCTTGGCGCTGTCGAAATTCTGGTCGCCGGTCAAAAGCGTGACGATCTGAACGGTAATCGTCGTGACCGATTCCAGCGGGTTGGCGGTCAGGTTGGCGCCCTGGCCTGCCGCCATCACGACGATCATGGTCTCGCCGATTGCCCGGCTCACTGCCAGCAGTACGGCACCGACAAGCCCCGGCAATGCCGCCGGCATGATGACCTTGGAGATGGTTTCCGACTTGGTCGCGCCCATCGCATAGGAACCGTCGCGCAGGGATTGCGGCACCGCATTGATGACGTCGTCGGCCAGCGAGGAAATGAAGGGGATGATCATCACCCCCATGACAAGGCCCGCCGACAGCGCGCTCTTCAGATCGACATCCTCGATACCGATCGCCCCAAACAGGGCCCGCAAGGCCGGGCCTACCGTCAACAGCGCGAAATAGCCGTAGACCACAGTCGGAATGCCGGCGAGAATTTCCAGAACCGGCTTGGCCGTCAGACGGAAACGCGATCCGGCATATTCCGACAAATAGATCGCCGAGAACAAGCCGATCGGAACCGCCACCAACATGGCAATCACCGTGATCAGGGCCGTGCCGGCAAAGAGCGGAACAGCGCCGAAGACACCAGTTTGCCCGATCTGGTCCTCGCGAATGGCAATTTGTGGTGACCACTGCAGGCCGAAGAGGAATTCGTGCAGCGGCACCTCGCCGAAAAAGCGCATGCTTTCAAACAACAGGGAAGCGACAATGCCCACCGTGGTGAGTACAGCCAGTCCGGAAGAGATGAAGAGCACGGTGGTGATCAAACGCTCAACGCTGTTCCGGGCACGGAAGCCCGGCCCCACTTTTAGATGTGCCCGGATCAGGCCCACAAAACCCAGCACAAGGGCCGAAACGGCAACAAAATTTCGAAAATTGGCCTGGTAAGCACTGATCACGGCACCGGCGGCCCGAAGCTCAGGCGTATCCCGGCTGGCCAATTCGCCCTCGGTAAGGCGGCGCGCATCGGACAAGAAAAGGGTGCGACGCTCGCGCGGGGTCTGCTCCAATTCGAAACCGGCCAGTGAGACCAGGCTAACACCCTCGGATCGCGCGGATTCACTGACCTGGGCGGCGAGCTGTTGGCTGTAAAGGCGCAGTTCTTCTTCTGCCCGGGTGGACTGGTTGAGCAAGTCAAGCGCCTGCTGGCGCAGGAGCGCGACCTGCTCTGCCGGTTGCACGACGCCACTGCGAGCGGTGTCGATCTCGGCATTGATGGTCTCGACTCGCGCGCCCAGCAAGATGACGTTCTGCTCAAGGTCACGAAACCGATCGTCAGTATCGACCAGTTGTTCATAGCGCGCGTTGAGGCCAGACGCCTGGGTGTGGAGTTCGATCGCGGCCAGGCGGTCAACGATGAAGCCGGAAAACAGGCCATAGGCGGCCAGGAGAAGAAAGGCCGGCAGGCCCGCCCAGATGGCCGCGTAATAGCCGTGATAGTTTGGCAGCGAGTGCAGCAGCACCGTATCGCCCTGGACAAGCCGGATCGACCGGATCCGCCCATAGTAGAACCCGCCAGCAACCAGCACCAAAAGTATCAGAGCAATGAAGGATATGACCGACATTCGGGCTCGCCTTGCGTCAGGCCGGACGTACCGGCGCGACTGGGTTTAATCACCCTCCCTAGCGGGTGTGGTCGGCCCATTTATGACATTAGCGCTACAGTTTTGTGACGGCGCTCAAGCGAGTGGCAGCGATCAACCGTCCTGATCGACCGTTTCATCGCCCAGCTCAGCCTTGCGTTCGCGGGCCACGGGCAGGAAAAACGAGAAAACCGAACCATGTCCGGGCGAACTCTCGACGGTAAAGCCACCACGGTGCCGGTTGATGATGTGCTTCACAATCGCCAGGCCTAGACCCGTGCCTTCCTTTGGGCCGCTCTTCTGTCCATCGACGCGGTAGAAGCGCTCCGACAAGCGAGGCAGGTTGGTGCGCTCGATTCCTTTGCCGTGGTCGCGGACCCGTACCACGACATAACGCTCACCCGGGTCGGAGGGCGGCATGGCGAGGGACAGGCGACTACTCTCCCCCTCCAGCGTCAGTTCACGCTTCTCGGCCACCTCGCGCGGGGTATCGGACAGGACCTCGACCTCGATGGCGCTGTCCGACGGCGAATACTTGATAGCGTTCTCGATCAGGTTGACCAGCACCTCGGTGATCTGGTCGCGGTCACCGGTGGCGACAGCATCGGGGACGATCTCGGCTGTCAGCTCGATCGACTTGCGCGCAAGCTGCGGCCGCAGGACGTCAATCACGTCCTCGGTCACAGCCGATATATCGGCCTCGCCGCTGGGCAGGACATGTTCATCCATCTCGATGCGCGACAGGGAGAGGAGGTCATTGATCAGCCGTTGCATGCGCTCGGTCTGGTCAAACATGATGCCGAGAAACCGCTCGCGCGCCTCTACATCCTCGCGCGCATGACCGCGCAAGGTTTCGATAAAACCGGCCAGGGACGCCAGCGGTGTCCTCAACTCATGGCTCGCATTGGCCAGGAAGTCGGCTCGCATGCGATCGGCACGCTTGATCGATGTCTCGTCGGTCAGCACCAGCATAGCCCGCCAGGGCAGGACGCTGTCGCTCTCAATTCGCAAGGGAGCCACAAAAGCGCGAACATGGCTCTCGACAGGCGCCAGGTTGGAATACTCGACCGGGTCGACAGCCTTACCGCGCAGGGCCGAGCTGACAGCCTCAAGCACCTGAGGCTGGCGCAGCACGGCAGAGAGATTGCCACTGGTCGAGCCCAGGCCGAGGAATTCCCTGGCGGCCGGATTGGCCCGTTCAATACGCCCGCCTGCCCCGATCAGCAGGACGGGAATGGGCAGGCTGAACAGCATGGCGTCAGCGGTCACGCTATCCGGCTGAGCGGTTGCCGTCTCCGCCGCGGCCGGGGTCATCACCCGCGGATTGAGCGTGGTGGATACGGTCAGATAGTAGAAGACTGACAGAGCCCCGACGGTGGCAACCGCAACAATTGTCTGCACAAAACCGAGCTCACCGAAAATCCAAAGAAGTAACAGGACCGTACTACCCAGTGCGGCCACCGCGGCGGTATCGCGGCGGCGGATCCGAATGGAGGGCTGTGTGTCGCTCGCCACCTTTCTCAAAGTTCACTCGCCTTGTTAGCGCAAGCGAGGCATAGAAGGCCTCGGCGCGTTATGGCGGGGCTTATCCCGCCTACGGACTGTCGTCTCTATGGCACATACCCGCGATAAGGTGAAACGGCGGCAGGCAGGGCGCTTGCGGGACTGCCATCTCGAATTTCGACAACCTTTTCATGTAAATCGATAGTGATTTAGTGTTTTTCGATAAATATATGTTGACTTTCGCTAAAGCGCTCGTAGGATGCGCTTTCGGTAGAGCTCAAGACGTGCGGGGACAACGCATGCGTAAATCATTGTTAGTTCTGGCAACCGCCCTCACGACGGTCTCCTGTGCCAGCACACCGGCTTTCCAGCCCGAGACGGTGCTTCCGGATGCACCGGCGCGCTTTGCGTCGGAACCGGCCGTCCTGGGCCAGACGGCGGCATCCAACTGGATCGCAGCGTTGGGTGACCCGGCCCTGACAGGGCTGGTTGAAGAAGCCTTCGGTGCCAATCCCTCCCTCGCCCAGTCGCTGGCGCGCTTTGACGCGGCCCGCGCCTCCGCACGGGTTGCCGGTGCCGGACGCCTGCCGACGCTGAATGGGTCACTGGGTGTCGATCGTACAGAACCTGCCGGCTTGGACAGCTATTCATTCGGACTGTCGTCGTCCTGGGAAGTTGACCTGTGGGGCCGCGTTCGCAACACCGCCAATGCCGGCACACTGGATGCCGAAGCCGCCGCAGAAGACCTGCGCGCGGCGCAGCTTTCGGTCGCCGGCCAGGTCGCCAAATCCTGGTACGCGCTGATCGAGGCGCGCCAGCAAACCGAACTTGCAGAACGTGATCTGCAGACCCGCCGCGACACGCTGGCGCTGACCGAGCGGCGTTTTGCCCGCGGCCTGGTCCGCAGCTCCGATGTCCGCACCGCACGGAGCTCGGTGGCTTCTTCGGAAGCTGCCGTCGCTTCGCGCCGGCGCTCGGAAGCGGCCTCGGCCCGCACCCTGGAAACCCTGCTGGGCCGCTATCCGGCCGCGCGCATTGCCCATGATGGCGACTTCCCGGTGCTTGATGTACCGAGCGGAATTGGCTCGCCGCAGGACCTGCTGACCCGCCGACCCGATGTGCTGGCGGCAGAACGCCGCCTGCTCTCCGCCGGCCTGCGCGCCGACGCCGCCCGGGCTGCGCTGTTCCCGAGCCTGTCGCTGTCCGCTTCCACCGGTGGTGGCGGCGCGTCGCTGGAAGACGCGCTTGATGTCGATGATTTCGTCTCCAACCTGGCTGCTTCGCTGACCGCTCCGATTTTCCGCGGCGGCCAATTGCGGGCCCAGCGCGACCAGGCCCAGGCCAATGCCGAGCTCGCCGTCGCCTCCTACGCACAGACGGTTCTGGGTGCCTGGCAGGAAGCAGAGAACGCGATCTATGCCGACACCCTCCTCACCGAACGTGTGGAAAGCCTGCGTCAGGCCTACGAGGAAGCCGCCGCAGCGGAAGAACTGGTCATCCGCCAGTACGCTCGCGGCGTATCAACCATATTCGCGCTGCTCGACGCCAATAGCCGTCGCATCAGTGCGGAAAGCCAGTACATCTCGGCGCAGCGCGAGCGCGTCACCAATCGTATCGATCTTTATCTCGCCATTGCTGGCGATTTTGCAGTCGCCGGTTCGTCTGAGCCGGCCATGCGGGCAGGAGAATAGTCATGGGACCCCTCGTCGCACGAATTGTTGTCATCGTTATCGTCGCCGTGCTGTTCGGCTTGGTGGTAATGGCAATCATGGGCACAGGACCGCAGCCCGAGCGCGCCAATCCGACACCGCGCCCGATTGCTGTCTTTGTTGAAGAAGCGCAACGCGAAACCATCGCCCTGACGGTCAGCTCGCAAGGCCAGGCCCGTCCGCGCACGCAGATCAATCTGGTACCGCAGGTTTCCGGCCGCATTACCTATGTGAATCCGGACTTTATCGAAGGCGGCTTCTTCGAGGCCGGCGAAACCCTGGTCCGCATCGAAGACGCTGACTACCGTCTCGCCGTGACCCGCGCCGAGGCCCAGGTGGCCCAGGCCACGCAGGCCCTGGCCCGTGAACAGGCAGAAAGCGACCTGGCCCGCTCGGAATGGGAAGAGCTTGGTGAAGGAGAGGCCTCGTCCCTGACCCTGCGCGAACCGCAACTGGCCGAGGCCCGGGCTCAGCTGGCCGCCGCCCGCGCGACCCTGCAGGACGCCCGTTTGGACCTGCAACGCACCCGCGTCTCCGCCCCCTTCACCGGCCGTGTCCGCTCGAAAGCCGCTGGCCTGGGGCAGTTCGTCAATGCCGGCACGCCGCTGGGCGAGGTCTTCTCCACCGATACGGTTCTGATCCGCCTGCCGCTGACCGACTTTGAACTGGGCATTCTGGGTATCCCGGTCGCCTACAGCGCTGGCGATGAGCCGGGCATCCCGGTGACGCTGACCGCAACCCTGGCCGGCCAACCGCAAACCTGGATGGGCCGCATCACCCGCACCGACAGTGCTATCGATCCCCAGACCCGCGTCCTCTACGCCATTGCCGAGGTCAATGACCCCTATGGTGCAGCTGCTGAAGGCGGCGCTCCGCTGGCCGTCGGCCTGTTCGTCAATGCGCAGATTGAAGGCCGCGAAGTCGAGAACGCCTACATCCTGCCGCGCGCCGCGCTGCGCGGTGAGGACAGTGTCTATGTCGCCGAGCCCGGTGGCATTCTCTCGATCCGTACCGTTGATGTTGTGACGTCTTCGACCGAACGCCTGGTCGTGTCCTCCGGCGTCTCTGCCGGCGACATGGTCGTGATCTCCCCGGTTCGCGGTGCCTCTGACGGCATGCGCATCCAGTCGCTGGATGAAGCCGGAGAGGTTTTGACCGCCTATTCCGCGACCATCGAAGCTCCCGAGGAAGCCGAAGAAGGTATGGCGGAGACCGAGACCGGCGACGCCGAAGCTGAAACCACCGGCGCCAACGCCGGCTAATCATAGCTACCGCTAACGAGGAGGCGGTTATGACCGATCCGAACGAAACACACGAAGACGCGCCCAAAGGCATCATTGGCTGGTGGGCCCGCAATTCGGTCGCAGCCAACCTGCTCATGCTGGTCGCCGTGATTGGCGGGTTTGTCGGCTACAACCAGCTCAACCGCGAGGTTTTCCCGACCATCGCCGTGAATGGCGCGACCGTGTCGGTCGCCTGGCCCGGCGCCTCTCCGCAGGAGGTCGAGGAGCAGATCATCGTCCGCATCGAGGAAGCCCTTTCCGACATGGACGGGATCGAGACCATTACCTCGACCGCCCGTGAAGGCTCCGGCTTCGTCAATGTCGAAGGCCAGCGCACGGTCGATATCGGCGAGTTCATTGACCAGATCAAACTCGAGGTCGACTCGGTCAACAACCTGCCGCCCTCAGCCTTCCGGCCCGTGGTGAGCCAGTGGCGCTCCCAGGACCAGGTCATCGGCTTCGCCGTGCATGGCAATGTCGATCGCCGCGGCCTGCAGCAGATTGCACGCGAGATCCGTGACGAGGTGGCCCAGCTGCCGGGCGCCTCGGTTGTCGACCTGTGGGCGACGCTGAATGAGGAAGTTTCCATCGAACTCTCCGAGGAAAACCTCCAGCGCTACAACATGACGTTTGACGAGATCGCCCGTGCCGTGCGGGCCAGCTCTCTCAACGCGTCTGCAGGTAGCGCCCGCACCGCGCTTGGCGACATCAATTTCACCGCGCGTCAGCTGGCCGATACCCAGGCCGAGTTCGAGGACATCATCGTCCGCCAGACCGCTGACGGCGGAACCTTGCGCCTGCGCGACATCGCCCGGGTCAATGACGGTTTTGTCGATGCCAATCTGGCCGCGACCTTCAATGGCGAACCGATGGCCCTGGTGGTCGTCCTGACCACGCCGAATATCGACGTCGTCAACGTGTCCAGCGTTGTGCGTCAGTATATCGACGAGAAACAACTGGAACTGCCGGACGGCGTGACCCTGTCGCTGTGGTGGGACAATTCCGAGCTCTATGAGGGCCGGATGAACACGATCCTGAACTCTGCCCTCGTTGGCGGCGCTCTGGTTCTGATCGTTCTCTTCCTCTTCCTGCGTCCGGCCGTCGCCTTCTGGGTCACGATCGGCATTTTCATCGCCTTTGGCGGGGCTTTCCTGCTGCTGCCGATGATGGGCGTCACCCTGAACATGCTGTCGCTGTTCGCCTTCCTGCTCGTGATCGGCATCGTGGTCGACGATGCCATTGTGGTGGGGGAGAATATTCACGACAGGGTGGAACGCGGCGAACGCGGACTGACGGCGGCTGTTGTGGGTACGCAAATGGTCGCCAAGCCGGTGATCTTCGCGGTCATCACCACCATCATGATGTTCTCACCCTGGATGTTGCTGACCGGCCCGGAAGTTCAGTTCACCAAGCAGATCTCGCTCGTCGTGGTCGCTACGCTGACCTTCTCGCTGATCGAGTCCCTGCTCATCCTGCCGGCGCACCTGTCGCACCTGAAGCCGCAGTCGAACAAGGGTCGGTTTGGTCCGCTCATTGCCGTCCAGCGCGGCATCGCCTTCACGCTGGTGGCCGTGGCACGCTATGTCTATCGCCCGTTAGTAAAGACGGCGATCCGCAACCGCTACGCCACCCTGGTCGCCTTCATGGGAATCTTCGCGATCGCGGTCTCGCTGCAGGCCTCCAACCGTGTCGGCAATGTCTTCATGCCGAATATCGAGAATGACACGGTCCAGGTCAGCATCACCCTGGCCCAGGGCACGCCTTGGACGCGCACCGAGCAGGTTCGCATGCAGCTGGAAACGGCCCAGGACGAAGCCATGCAGCACTATCGCCGCGAGTATCCGGGACAGATCGACATGATCGAGAGCCGCTCGACACTCGCAACCGATGGCCGGATCCGTGCCTGGATCACCATTGCGGATCCGGAAGAACGCCCGGGCAATCTGTCGACGGCCGAGGTCGCTCAGACAATCCGTGGCTTCATGGGCCCGGTCCCTGATGCCGAGGAAGTGCGCTTCGACAGCACCATCAACAATGGTGGCAGCGGTATCAGCTTTGCCATCAGCCATCCGGACCTCGACGTCCTGCGCGCCGCCGCGGACGATCTGAAGACGCAGCTGCGCAGCTATGACACTTACGATGTCGTTGATAGCCTGCAGACCTCGACCGAGGAGCTTCGCTTCAACCTGCGTCCCGATGCCCAGGCTCTCGGCCTGACGCTTCAGGATGTCACCCGCCAGGTCCGCCAGGCCTTCTATGGCGAGGAAATCCAGCGCCTTCCGCGTGACGGCCAGGATGTCCGCGTCATGCTGCGCCTGCCGGAGGACAGCCGCCGGTCTCTCGATACGCTGCGCGACCTGCGCATCCGTACCGCCGATGGCCGCGAAGTGCCGCTCTCCGCTGTCGCCGAGGTGGAGTTCGCTCCGGGCCTGAACCAGATCCGTCGCCGCAATGGCATGCGGACGACCACGGTCAGCGCCGAACTGTCTGACCCGGCCGCACGCGCCGAGATCAATACCAGCCTCGAAGAGGAGTATTGGGAGAGCTGGGAAGACCGTTTCCCCGGCATCAGCCGCGATGAGGTTGGCCAGGCCGAGGGCGAGCAGGAGTTCATGAACGAGGTTCTGATCCTCACCCTGATCGCCCTGGGCGCCATGTATATCCTGCTGGCGGTTGCCTTTGGCTCCTACTTCCAGCCGCTCCTCATCATGGTCGCCATTCCCTTCGCCTTCGCAGGGGCCGTGTTCGGACACGCTATCTTCGGCATGCCGATCGCACTCTTCTCCTACTTCGGTGTGGGTGCGGCTGCGGGAGTTGTGATCAATGACAACCTGGTCCTGATCGACTTCGTGAACCGTTTGCGTGCCAATGGCGTCGGTGCCTTCCAGGCCCTGGTTGATGCCGGTGTGCAGCGTTTCCGTCCGATCCTGCTGACCTCGGTCACCACCTTCCTCGGTATCTTCCCGATGATGGCGGAGCAGTCGACCCAGGCTCAGTTCCTCAAGCCAATGGTTGTAGCGCTCGGGTTCGCGGTGATCTTCGCCCTGTTCCTGACCCTGATCCTGGTTCCGGCGATGTATGGCATCGGCGTCGACATAGCCCGCTTCGCTCGGACGGTCGTCTCGGGCAAGAAGCAGCCGTCACTGGGCCATGACTATTCCGACACCGACTTCGCCCATGGCGAACTGCCGGGTCACCTGGACAAGGCTCCGGCCGAGTAACAACCGGAATACAAACAAACCCCCGCGCCATACCCGGCGCGGGGGTTCGCATTTACAAAGGGGACAATTATGAGAAAACTTCTGATGAGTTCGGCAGCCCTTTTGCTGCTGGCCGCCTGTGACCAGATCGAACTGCCCTCCGGTGGCAATGACACCGCCGTTGAACAGGTTGCTGCCGGCATCGGCAGCTGGGGATTCGACACGGACGGTATGGACCTCAACTTCCATCCGGGCGACGACTTCTTCCGCTATGCGAATGGCGTCTGGCTGGACACGACGGAAATCCCGTCCGACCGCTCCAATTACGGCATGTTCACCGAACTCTCGATCGAGGCGGAAGAACAGGTGCAGTCGATCATCCTCGATCTGGCCGGCCAGAACAGCGAGGCCGGCTCGGTGGAACAACAGGTTGGCGACCTCTATGCCAGCTGGATGGACACCGAGACCGTCAACAGCCTCGGCATCACCCCGGCCCAGCCCTATCTCGACGAGATCGCGGCAGCGCAAAGCCATGCCGACATCACGGCGCTTTTCGCGACCATCCACCACCAGTCGCCGTTCGGCGTGGGCATTATCCCGGACCCGGCCGATACCACGCGCTATACGGTCTTTGTCGGCCAGGGCGGCCTCGGCCTGCCGGATCGGGAATATTATCTCGACCAGGAAAACGAGGCCTATGGCCGCTACCGCGAGGCCTATGTTGCCTTTATCGCGGAGATGCTGACCATGGCCGGGGCAGCCGATGCCGCCGCCAGCGCCCAGGCGATCATGGACCTGGAAACCCGCCTCGCCGAGGTGCACTGGACCCAGGCCCGCTCGCGCAACATCCAGGAAATCTACAATCCGATGCCGCTGGAGCAGCTCGCCGAGCTGGCCCCGCAGATCGACTTTGCCGCCGGTATGGCGCAACTCTCGCTCGACAGCGTCGCCACCTATCTGGTGGCCCAGCCCAGCGCGATCGAGGGCACGGGCGCAATCTTCGCCGACACGCCGGTCGAGACCTGGCGTGACTACATGACGTTCCACTTCCTGCGTAACAACGCCAACGCGCTGGCAGCGGAATTCGACGACGCCAATTTCCGCTTCTTCAGCCAGACCCTGAACGGGATCGATGAGCAGCGCCCGCGCGATCGCCGCGGCGTCAACCTCGTCGGCGGCCAGCTCGGCGAAGCGGTCGGACAAGTCTATGTCCAGCGCCACTTCCCGGCTGCCTCCAAGACGGCAATGGAAGGTCTCGTTTCCAATCTGACGGTCGCCTTTGAAGGCCGCCTGCAAAATCTCGAGTGGATGGACGCCGAAACGCGTGAGAACGCCCTGCGCAAGCTTTCTACTTTTGAACCGCGGATCGGCTATCCGGACGAGTGGCGCGACTATTCGGCCCTGCAGGTCGAAGCCGGTGACCTGTTCGGCAATATGATGCGTATCGCCGAATTCCAGTGGAATGAGCAGGTTGCAGACCTGGATGGTCCGGTCGACCGCAATCAGTGGCCCTACCCGCCGCAAACGGTGAATGCCTCCTACAACCCGCTGATGAACCAGATCACCTTCCCGGCTGGCATCCTGCAGGCGCCCTTCTTTGATCCGGCAGCGGACGCTGCGATCAATTACGGCGCTATCGGAGCCGTCATCGGGCACGAGATCGGACATGGTTTCGACGATCAGGGCCGCCGCTTCGACTATGACGGCTCCATCCGCGACTGGTGGACGGACGAGACTAATGCCCGCTTCCTCGAGCGCGCTGAACGTCTCGGTGCCCAGTACAGCTCCTATTCGCCGATTGAAGGCATGTATGTGAATGGCGAGTTCACCATGGGCGAGAACATCGGCGATCTCGGTGGTGTGCAAATGGCCTATACCGCCTATCGCAACTATGTTGCCGAAACCTATGAGAGCGGTGAAGCGCCGGTCATTGACGGCTTCACCGGTGATCAGCGCTTCTTCCTGGCCTGGGCCCAGGTCTGGCGCCGGCTGTATCGCGAAGACAATCTCATCGCGCGCCTGTCGACGGATCCGCATAGCCCGTCGCAGTACCGGACCAATGGTGTCGTGCGCAATCTGGACGCTTGGTATGAGGCCTTCGGTATCACCGAAGATCATGCCCTCTACCTTCCGCCGGAAGAGCGAGTGAAGATCTGGTAGATCGAAAACCGATCGCGAAGAAGACGGCCCGGCGCACAATCGCCGGGCCGTTTTGCTTACGCGATTACTGCAATGCGTGCCTATTCTGACAGAGGCTTAAGTTGCCAAGTCGGCTTAGGCGACTAGTGTCTAGCGCAATCCTGTCTGGGCTTATCTTATAATGGGGAGATAACCATGCGTAAGTTCCTTCTGGCCGGCGCGAGCCTGGCCCTCTTGGCCGCCTGTACGCCGGCCACCGAAGCACCGGCACCGCAAGAGGTTGCACAAGTCAGCGTTGGCGATCCGTCCGCCGGCCAACCGCGCCTCGGCAACTGGGGTATTGAAACCCAGCATATCGATAACAGCGTCCATCCGGGCGACGACTTCAACCGCTACGTCAATGCCGGCTGGCTTGACGGCTCCGAACTGCCGCAGGGCTTCTCCCGTTTCGGCGCTTTCACCGAGCTGTTTTTGCTCTCGGAAGAACGCATTGATGCCATCATCGCGGAAGCTGCTTCGGCAGACGCTGAAGCCGGCACACCGCTGCAGCAGATCGGTGATCTGCACGCGTCCTTCCTCGACCGGGAAACGCTGACCGCGCGCGGTTTCGATCCGGTCCGCCCGATGCTCGACACCATTGCCGGCGCGTCCAGCCATGACGACATTGCTGACCTGATGGGCCGTCCGGGCACCTCCTCCATCTTCGGTGCCGGCGTAACCCGCGACCAGGGCAATCCGGACCGTTATATCGTCGGCGTCAGCCAGAGCGGCCTCGGCCTGCCGACGCGTGACTACTACCTGGAAGACAGCGAGCGCTATCAGGGCTATCGCGACGCTTATGTCGAGTACATCGCCGACGTGTTCGGCTTTATCGACATGGATGGCGGTGCCGAGCGCGCCCAGCGCATCCTCGATCTGGAGACCATGATCGCCCAGGTCCACTGGACCCGCCAGGACAGCCGTGACCGCACGCGCACCTATAACCTGATGACGACGGAAGAGCTGGCCGAGTACGCGCCGGGCTTCAACTGGACCACCTTCATGGAAGCGCTCGACTTCGCCGACCAGACCGAAGTCGTAATCCGTCAGAACACGGCGATCCAGTCGCTGGCGACCATGTTTACCGAAGTCCCGGTTGAAACCTGGCAGGACTGGATGACCTTCCGCTATGTCTCCAGCAACCGTAATCTGCTGACACCGGAATTCTTCGACCGTTCCTTCGCCTTCTATTCGACGACGCTGTCCGGCGTCGCCGAGCCGCGTCCGCTGGAAGCCCGTGCGATCCAATTCGTCAATGGCAATGCCGGCATGGCACTGGGCCAGATCTATGTCGAACGTCACTTCCCGCCGGAATACAAGCAGCAGATGGAAGTCCTCGTCGACTATCTTGGCCGTGCCCTTCGCGAACGCCTGGAAACGCTCGACTGGATGGATGACGAAACCCGCGAAGGCGCGCTCTACAAGTTCGAGAACTTCACGCCGAAGATCGGTTACCCGGACCAGTGGCCGGATTACTCCTCGGTCGAAATCCGCGCTGACGACCTGTTCGGCAATTCCGAGCGCATGGCTGCCTGGTTCCGTGCCGACAGCCGCGCGCGCCTGCGTGGTCCGATCCGCGAATGGGAATGGGGTATGACGCCGCAAACCGTCAACGCCTACTACTCGCCGACGGCGAACGAGATCGTCTTCCCCGCCGCCATCCTGCAGGGTCCGTTCTTTGACCCCTATGCAGACCCGGCTGTGAACTTCGGCGGCATCGGTTCCGTCATCGGTCATGAAATGGGCCACGGCTTTGATGATCAGGGCAGCCGCTCTGACGGTGATGGCGTGCTGCGTGACTGGTGGACCGAGTCCAGCCGCGCCAATTTCGATGCCCTGACCGACCGTCTGGCCGCGCAGTACAGCGAATTCTCCCCGATCGAGGGCGAGTTTGTGAATGGCCGCCTCTCGCTGGGTGAGAATATCGGTGATGTCGGTGGCCTCTCCATGGCCTTCCGCGCTTACCAGCTCTACCTCGAGGATCATGGCGGCGAAGCGCCGGTGCTCGACGGCTATACCGGCAATCAGCGCTTCTACATGGCTTGGGCCCAGGTCTGGCGGAACCTCTACACCGAGGAAGCCATGGTGCAGCAGCTGCGCCGCGGTCCGCACTCCCCGCCGCAATACCGCATCAACGGTGCGCTACGGAACCAGGACGGCTGGTATGAAGCCTTCGGCATCACCGAAGAGCATGATCTCTACCTGCCGCCGGAAGAGCGCGTCTCGATCTGGTAAGGCGCCAACGCGTATAACTTATGAGACAGGCCCGGAAGCATCGCTTCCGGGCCTTTTTCTTTCAGCATTACAACGCCCTAACTCGTGGCACCCGAAATCTCGTCGCGGCCTTCGCAGCGCATATAGATATTCAGTACACATCCGTTAAGCGTCAGTTGTTCCATCGGGCTTTCTAATCACGACCAACTGGGGCGAACTATCTTGCGACGTATTGGGCCATGAAAAACCTTGGGGATCTGATTGCCG
Source organism: Maricaulis sp. (assembly GCF_030149235.1). Lineage (GTDB taxonomy): Bacteria > Pseudomonadota > Alphaproteobacteria > Caulobacterales > Maricaulaceae > Maricaulis. Next base: position 68,340 of record NZ_JASBRW010000054.1, read on the forward strand.
CGCATGAACGCTTTGTGCGCCGCGAACCCGGCGGGGCACGAGCGCAATTCCGCTTCTCCAAAATCCCGGGCTCGGACCTGCAGCGCCGGCAACTCAAGGAAATCGAGTTTGCCGGGTGCGATCTGACCGGCTCACACATGGGCCTGTCGAATTTCAGCTTTGGTTCGTTCTACGGTTCCAACCTGTCTCAATGCGACCTGCGTGGGTCGCACCTCGTCCGCACCGATTTGCGCGGCGTATCCCTGCATGGGGCCAAGCTGTGCTTTGCCAATCTCGATGAAGCTGATTTCCGCAAGGCCGCCTTGTTACAGGCGGACGAAGAATCGGGTTTCGTCCAGCGCCCGGTCAAGACCGGCGCGGATAATGAAGACGATACGGCTGTCGATTTCGCCAATTGCTCGCTGCGTGGCGTCAAGCTCAGCAATGCGCGTCTGCAAGGCGCGGTCTTCGATGGGGCCCTGCTCGAAGGCGCCGACCTCAATGGCGCCAACCTGGTGGATGCCAGCTTTGACGGCGCCATTCTGACCGGCGCCTCGCTCGAGCAAACCATGCTCAGCCAGGGCGCCCTGGATAGCGCCCTCAAGGACCCGTCACCGGATGCAGTGGAGCAGGCAAGGACGTGGCTGGCGGCGATCCAGGCCAATGCGGCCTGGTTTGCCAGTCGGGGCAAGGAAGGCGCGCAGGCCGTCCTCGACGGCGCTGATCTGCGGGTTATTGCCGATGCCTTGCCCAAGGCGCGTCTGGCAGGCGCATCATTGCGCTCGATCTGCGGCGTCGGGGTCAGCTTTGCCGGGACCCACCTCGTCGGTGCCAAGTTCCACGATGCTGATCTGCGGTTCGCCAACTTTGCCGGTGCCGACCTGCGCGGCTGCTCCTTCCGTGACTGCAATCTGACCAAGGCGAATTTCGCTGGAGCCAATCTCGGCGCCCTGATCGGCCGGGGCGGCAAACCCTTCCGGCCCCAGTTCGACGGCGCACAGCTCGCCGGCGCCGACTTTTCGCAAGCCAAGATCGATCCGGCCCTGGCGTCCGACCTCAACGGCGCCGCCGCCCTCGCGGCGTAGAGGACCGAGAAGAGCTGGTGACCCGGGACTAACCGCTCTGGACGTGATGGGCAGAAATACCCACTTTGACGGCACGGGCCTTGTCGCCTGTGCCGTTTTTCCTAGCCGGACGAAGCCCATGACCCAGCGCGATTTCATGATCGGATACGGCTCCATCCTCAGCCGTCAGAGCCGGCAACGCTCGGGGCTGACGGGTCCTGCGCTCAAGGTGGATCTCCTGGGCTGGCGGCGGGCTTGGTCGGTTCGCTATCGCGATGAGGCCTCGACCTATCTCGGCCTGGTCGAGGATGAAGCAGCGCGCCTGCATGCGGTACTCGTCCCCGTGGACATCAACCCGCACATGCGCCATCGCGAGCGCGGCTATTCCTGGACCGCAGTGGAAGGGTCAAAACTGCGCGTTGAGGGCGAGATGCCGGACGGGCGGTTCTGGATCGTGGTCAACCACGCCCATGAGCCGGCTGATGCCGACCACCCGATCCCGCAAACCTATGTCGACACCTGCCTGATCGGTGCCCTGGAAACCGGCGGAGAGGCCATGCTGCGGGACTTCATCGCCATGACCGATCACTGGGATACGCACTGGGTCGATGACCGGTTCGAACCGGTCTATCCGCGCCGAGCGCCGCTGGACCGGGACAGCCAGGCCATGATTGATGACCATCTGCATGATGCCGGCGTGCTGCGGCATCGCTCGCGGCGCTAGATCAGGCGTTGCGGCATGACCGGAGACTCGCTGCGCTGGCGGCGATGCATCCAGCTGCCTTCCACCGGATCGGACCGGTAATCCTCTGCCATGGCTTCGGCCTCGCAGGCTATATGCTCAACCGCCGAGATAATGCGGGCGACCTCGTCCTGGCTCATCGCCCAATGCAGGCTGAGACGACACCAGCCCGGTCGCGCGCCCGTCTCACCCGACAGGACGCGGCGACGGATGTCGGCCGTTTCGGCCTCACTGATCTGCAGCAGGTCATGACCATAAGGCCCGGCGCAGGAACAGCCGGCCCGCGTCTGGATGCCATAGAAATCATTGAGCAGGGCCGTCACCAGCCGCGGCGAGATCCGGGCACCCTCCGCATCGAGGATATTGAAGGCGACAATGCCCAGCCGGCGCTCAGGGTCCGCCGGGCCGAGGATTTCGATGTTCGGATTGTCATGCCAGGCGGAGAAGGCCTGGCGCAGATAACGCCGCTCGCGCGCCTCGATCGTGTCGAATCCGACCTCCGCCTGCAGCTGCAAGGCCAGAGCAGCCCGGACGATTTGCGGCAGTCCCGGCGTGCCGGCCTGTTCGCGCGCCTCGACATCCTCGATAAAGTCATGCCCGCCCTTCCAGACATAGCGCACGGTTCCACCGGCACACTGGGTCGGCGGCAGGTCTTGCCGGTAGAGCGCCTTGTTGAGCGCCAGCACGCCGCAGGCCCCCGGCCCGCCAATGAATTTGTGCGGAGAAAAGTAGACCGCATCAATCGCCGCCATCGGGTCGCCCTTGGGGTGCATGTCGATCTGGCGATAGGGCGCACTGGCGGCACAGTCGAGGCACAAGACCGCGCCATGCTGGTGCAGCAGGCGGGCTAGCGCAGGCACATCGGTTTCCACTCCGGTGACATTGGACGCCGCTGAAAAGGCGCCGATCTTCTGCCGGGTGACATAGGCCGGGTCGCTCAGTGCGCGCTCGAGAGCCGCGAGGTCGATCCCGCCACTCCTGTCGAGCGGAATAGAGACGACCTCAGCGAGGCTTTCGCGCCAGCTGAGCTCATTGGAGTGATGCTCATAGGGGCCGACAAAGACCACAGGCCGGTTGGCGGGCTTGGCGCCGAGACGCTGGGCGGTCGCGGGCGGCAGGACCAGACCGAGAATTTCCTGCAATTTGTGGATCCCCGCCGTTGCACCCGACCCGCACAGGATCAGGGCGTCATCCTCGGACGCATTGATTGACGCCTTGATCCGGGCGCGCGCCTCATGCAGCCATTGGCCAGCCCGGCGACCGGTCAGGCTGTCAATGGAATGGGGATTGGCATAATCAGCCATCAAGCGGTCGATCTGCCGCTCAACCGTCACAAGACCCCGGCCTGAGGCCGTATAGTCGGCATAGAGCAGGCCATGCTCGCCTACCGGTGTGCGGATCATCTGCCCCTGCCCGATCAGCGCCGTGCGGATGCGTTCGACGGGATCATTCGAGCTTTCGGTGAGAATTGTGCGGTCCATGGTCACTCCGGGGTTGAAATGCCATTGGAACAGATTTTCCGGAGCGCTTTTCACCTATTTCTGCTATATCGAGGGAGTTTTTTGGTGACTTTCACCCAATTCGGCGGACTTCGTAGTGCTTGATGACACCGATCAGCGCATATTGCGCCATATTCAGACCAATTCAGATCTCTCGATTCAGGCCCTGGCAGACGCCGTTGGTTTGAGCGCCACGCCGACGACGCGGCGGCTCAAACGGCTCGAGGAGGCCGGATTTATCCGCAAACGTGTCGCCTTGCTGGATCCGGACAAGCTGGGACTGAACGCGACCCTTTTCGTTTCCATCCGCACCAGCCGGCACGATGCGGAATGGCTGGAGCGCTTCTCCAAGGGCGTGGAACGGATGCCGGAAGTGGTCGAATTCTACCGCATGGGCGGCGATATCGACTATCTGCTCAAGATCTGCGTTCCGGATGTGAAGGACTATGACGAGGTCTACAAGAAGCTGATCGCCATCGCGCCCCTCTCCGATGTCAGCGCCAGCTTCGCCATGGAGGCGATCAAGAATACGACAGAATTGCCGCTCTGACGCCGCCCTGCCGCGACGCAAGAAGATCGCCCACCCAACTCAGCCAATCCTGAGTCGCGCCAGACTTGATAAGGGGCTGTTATCCGGCGCTGTAATTTGCCTCCAATACCAGAGGATTTTGATGAGGCTTGCGGCAGGCGCACCCCCACTTGCCGGGCCGCGGAAAGCACAGGGTGGAGCAAGTTATTTCCTATGATCTTGCAGTAGGTTGCAGTTAACGACCTTGGGCGATTTTGGACTCGCTCGATACGCGCCTCCCTCCCGCACGGTCGAGCTTGACCGGGCCGTCTGATCTCGCCCCGGGTCCGGATCTACGCCCTGCCTTTCCCCCAAGGCGGGGCGTTTTCATTACCGCACAGAACGCTATCGACCCGGCCGGTCCGCCGGTATGCTCACCTCATGACGGTCCTGGTTTACCCCCCCGCCTCGCCCTTTGCGCCGCATGATGCGCGACTGGTTGTGGGTGAGCGCATCTACCCCGCGGCAATTGGCCGGACCGGTTTGATTGCGGAGGCGGAAAAACGCGAGGGCGACGGCGCGACCCCGGTTGGACAATACCGCTTGCTGGCCGGTTTCTATCGCGCCGACCGGATCGGTGAACCGCAAACCGCCGGCCTCAAGATGACCGCGATCCAACCCGGTATGGGCTGGCAGGACGATCCGGCATCACCGGACTATAACAGCCTCATCATGGACGATTATCCCTCCGATGGAGACGAGCGCTTCCTGCGCGAGGACGGGCGCTATGACATCCTGATCGTACTCGACCACAACGCCGCCTGGCCGCATCCGGAGGCCCGCCCGCCGGACTGCCCGGCCAAGCCGGGGGCCGGCTCGGCCATCTTCCTGCATGTCTGGAATACGGACAACGGCCAGCCCACCGGCACTGCCGGCTGCGTCGCGGTGAGCCGGAAGGGCTTGCTGGAGGTATTGAAGACCTGCACCGCAAAAACGCTGATCGATATCCGCAACAGCGAGTAGAGCGCTCAACGCCGGCGGATCAAAGCGGAACTGTCTAAAGAGTAATGGCGCACCGGGGAGGATTCGAACCCCCGACCCCCAGATTCGTAGTCTGGTGCTCTATCCAGCTGAGCTACCGGTGCAGGCCGTGTCCGGGGCGAGCCCCGAAGAGGCGCGGAACCTAGCGGCGCGTCCCGGCATTGGCAAGAGGCCGTCCATGCGAAAAACACATGAATCGCAGAGCCGGTACGGCTAGCCCGCCGCGCTCGCCGCATGTACGCCGCGGGCGATGGCCCGGGCCAGGCAATCGGCCGCCAGCGACCCCAGTCGCGTGAGCGTGAAATCACCGCCCTCGCCCAGCTCGCGACGGGCCGTCGACAGGGCAAAGACCACATCGCCATCATAGGGCGTGTGCACCGGGCGGATGGCGCGGGCGAACCCGTCCTGGGCCATGATCGCAAGGCGCTGAGCCTGGGGCGGGGTCAGGGCGGCGTCGGTGGCGATGCAGGCGATCGTCGTGTTTTCACGCGGGGCAGGGTTGAGCTTGGCAGCGCCCCAGTCTTCCGGGGCGAAGGTATGATCCGCCGCAGCCCGGACACCGCCGAACTCGCCGTTGATCTCGTAGGGCCAGGCCCAATAAGCCTCGGAGCCGGGCACTTTGACCGAGCCAAACGCATTGACACAGACCAGGGCGGCTACAGTGAAACCGTCCTCGGTCACGATGCTGGCCGAACCGGTGCCGCCGCGATGCGTCCCGGCCATGGCGCCGAAGCCCGCTCCGGCTGCGCCAAGAGCCACCGAGGTTGAAACCGCCGCGAGGGCCTCGCGTCCGAGCGCCTGATAGGGCGGTTCGGCGCCCCAGTCCTTCTCGCCCCCATTGGCGAGGTCGTAGAGAATGGCGCCAGGCACGACCGGAGAGACCGGCACACCCTCGCGCGCAATCAGCGAGAAACCGCGGCCGCTGGCGCCCAGCTCGGCGGCCACACCATCGGCCGCAGCCAGGCCGTAGGACGAGCCCCCGGAGAGCACCACGGCATCCACCGCGTCAACCAGGGTATGCGCCGCCAGCGCGTCAGATTCGCGCGTACCCGGCCCACCGCCGCGCACATCAACCGCACAGACTGCGCGCTCATCGGGCACAATGACGGTGACACCGGTGCGTACCCGGGCATCATGCGCCTGACCCACACGGAGCCCGGCGACATCGGTCAGCGTGTTGTTTTCCCCCGGTAAAGCCATCAGCGCCCTCTTAACTGTTGCAACGCGGCTGCTATGGTGACGAGACAATCCGCAGGGGCAAGTCTCATGATTCGAATTTTGCTGTCCGCCACAGCTCTTACCACGCTTGCCGCACTGGCGGCCTGTAGCCCGCAGGCGGCAGAACCGCCCGCACCGACAGACACGCCAACGCCTGCCCTGGCAGGGCCGGCCATGATCTCCGCGGCTAATCCGCATGCGGTGGAAGCGGGGCTTGAAGCCTTGCGCAATGGCGGTGACGCCATCGATGCGGCGATCGCCGTGCAGAGCGTGCTTGGCCTCGTGGAACCGCAAAGCTCCGGTCTCGGCGGCGGGGCGTTCCTGCTCTATCTCGACGCGCAGACTGGCGATCTCACGGTCTATGACGGCCGTGAAACGGCGCCCGCCAGCGCCTCGCCGGACCTCTTCCTCGACGAGGACGGGACACCGCTGGGCTTTTTCCAGGCCGTCTTCTCGGGCCATTCCATCGGCGTTCCCGGCGCTGTACCGGCCCTGCACGCGGCGCATGCGGACCATGGCAGCCTGCCCTGGGCAGACGGGTTTGATGCCGCAACCCGGCTCGCCGATGAGGGATTTGAAATCTCACCGCGCCTGGCCGGTTTCATCGAACGGGTCGCACCGCGCACACCGCTGGATGAATGGGACGCACCGCGAAACTATTTCTTCGACGCCGAGGGCAATCCCTTGCCGGAAGGTCATTTGCTGACCAATCCGGCCTATGCCCAGACAACGCGGGACCTCGCTGCCAATCCGCGCGCCCTGCATGAGGGCCGCATCGCCGAGGAGATCATCGCCGCGGTGCGCGACGAGCCGCGGCCGGGCGGGCTGACGCTGGAAGACCTGGCCGGTTATGAAATCGTCGAGCGGTCACCGCTGTGCCGGCCCTATCGCCAATACCTGGTCTGCAGTGCTCCGCCGCCGTCTTCCGGCGGTGTGACAGTGAACCAGATCCTGGGTCTGCTGGAACGCTATGACATGTCGGCGACCGGGCCTGACACGCTGGAAGGCTGGCGCCGCTTCATTGAGGCCAGCCGCCTCGCCTACGCCGATCGTGACGCCTATGTCGCGGATGCTGATTTCGTCACCGTCCCGGTCGAGGGCCTGCTCGACGCCGACTATATCGCCGATCGTTCCAGCCTGATCGAACGGGAAGATGCCATTCCCTCAGCAGCCCCCGGCATTCCCGAGGGCGTTGATCAACCTGGCGCAGACGCCACGCCGGACAGTCCAGGCACGAGCCATTTCGTCGTGGTCGACAGTGATGGTGATGTGGTGTCCATGACAACCACGGTGGAAAGCGTGTTCGGCAGCCATCGCATGGCCGGCGGTTTCTTCCTCAACAACCAACTCACGGATTTCTCCCGCAACCCGGTCAATGCTGACGGCGCCCTTGTGCCCAATGCGCCGGACGGCGGCAAACGCCCCCGCTCCTCGATGTCGCCCACTATCGTGTTCGATGAAAATGGCGAGTTCGTTCTGGCCACCGGCTCGCCGGGCGGCTCCTCAATTATCGCCTACACCGCCAAAACACTGGTCGCCATGCTCGACTGGGGCCTGCCCCCGCAGCAAGCCATCGACTTGCCCAATATCGTGGCGCGCGGCGATGTCGTGCGCATCGAGGCCGGCATGGATATCGAGCTGATCGCCGGCTTGCAGCAGCTCGGCTTCGAGCTCGACGCCAATCGCGGGGAGAATTCCGGCATTCATATCGTGCGGCGGCTGGAGGGCGGCACGCTGATCGGGGGAGCCGATTCACGGCGCGAAGGGATTGTGGGGACGCCCTGAGGCGGCGGCTGACGCCCCTATCCGGCCTGCACCGGCAGGATCACACCGAAGACGGTGCCCTCATCACCGGTCTTCACCAGGACAAGATCCCCGCCATGACCGCGGGCCAATTCACGGGCAATGGTCAGGCCAAGCCCGGTCCCGCCCTTGCGGGTTGAGGCGGTGAAGGCCTTGAACAGGTTGGCGCGGGCCTTGTCCGGAAGGCCGGGACCGGTATCGCGCACCCAGATATGCAACTGCCCCTGCTGCAGCTGCGCCGAGGCCGACAGCCGGCGCCTCGCTTCGTCCTGGCCGCTCATGGCCTGGATGGCATTGCGGAACAGGTTGAGCAGAATGCGGTGGGCATGGTCCGGATCGGCCTCGACCTCGATCATGGCATCAATCTCATTGTGCCAATCCACCTCGCCTTCCGACAGACGCGCATCCTCAGCCGCTTCCTCAACCAGGTCACGGATCTGAACCGGCCGGCGTTGCGGCGGGATATCCTCGGCGCGGCCATATTCGAGCGTCGCCTGGCACAGTCGGACGCCGCGATCCACAGCGCGCACGAGACGCTCCCCCATCTTGCGTACGCGTTCATCACTGTCCATTGCCAGCCGGTCGGACAAGAGCTGGGCGCTGGCCAGCACATTGCGCAGGTCGTGATTGATTTTGGCGACCGCCTCACCGAGCGCAGCGAGACGTTCGCGCTGTTGCAGCGCCTGGTAAATCTCGCCCTGCATACGGGCCAGTTCCGCCTCGGCGCGGCCAATCTCATTGCGGCTTCCCGACGGCGCGATGCGGCGAGTGGGATCGCCGGGGTCGTCGCGGAAATGCATCATCGCGCCTGCCAGCTGGCGCATGGGCCGAACGAAGAGGAAGAACATGGCGAGGTAGATCACTCCACCCAGCAAACCGGCGACACTGATGAAATAGGCCAGCAGGCGCGCCGAATAGGCGCTGAGCTCGTTCTTGAGCTCCTGCTCGAGGATGATCAGATCAATCGACTCGTCCGGCCGGCCCTGCGGCATGGCGCGAATGCGCAGCAGGCGACCTTCCGGCGCCCAGAGCGCATCAACCGTGTCGACGAGGTGATCCACCCAGTTGGCCTTGCGCAGATCGGTCTGCACCTGCACGCCCTGGATCTGCCCGCGATAAAGTACCAGCTCATTGCGCCCGTCGCGGACAAAGGATACAGCGATCATCTGTTCACCAAGCAGGCGATCCACCGTCATGTCGGCAATTCCGCCGGCATCTTCGGCGACATCCGCCGCCAGCGAGGCGCGATAGGCCAGCTCGACCTCGCGCTCCATCCAGTCGAGGCGGTGCACGGCCATGGCCGGGAAATAGACCAACACCAGACCAAGGGCGGAAAGGCTGACAATAACCATCAGCAACTGCCCCGGCAGACTGTCGAGCAGACCCCGGCAGAGGGCCTTCACCACACCAAGGGCGCGCAAAAGGGGGCCGGATTCGGCGCCGGGATTGGATCGGTCAGACGAGCTCATACTCTCTGGCGCTTAGCCCAGCACGCACATGGCCGCAAGGCAGGCGTTAGCGGTTATTACGCCAGCGGCGGTGCAGCAAGGGAACAAAAGCCAGCAAGATCGACATGGCCAGCACAATGAGGAAGGAGGGACGCTGCAGATCTGACCAGCCCGGCGTGACGCCGGCATCCAGGAGCTCCCCCAACCCGGCCCCGATATTGATATAGAGCAGGGTCGCCGGAACCGTTCCGATCAAAGTGCCCAGCGTATACTGGCGCAGCCGTGCGCCCAGAAGGGCCGCCGCGACATTGACCAGGAAGAAGGGCACCGGGACCATTCTCAGGAAAATGATGTAGGTGAAGTCATTGAGTCTGAAGCCGGCGGCGAACTTGCCGATACGTCCGTCAAAGCGATGATGAAACCGCTCTCCGGCCACATAGCGGGCGATGAGGAAAATATTCGTCGCTCCAACCGTCACACCAATCAGTGATACGGGAATCGCCCATATCGGCCCGAGCAGATAGCCCGCCCCGATCGTGAACCAGAGCGCCCCGGGCAAGGAGATGGTCACGGCCATCACATAGAAGAGGGTGTAGGCCGCTGCGGCGAGGAGCGGATGGTCGGCAATCCGGTCACTCCAGCTCTGCCGGTTTTCTCGCAGCAGCTCAGCCAAACCCTGTGGCGTCAGCCCAGCCATCAGGGCAGAGACCAGGATCGCCGCGATCAGCACGAGCATGAAAACCTGGCGCCAATGGCTAGTCAGGAATGCTTGAATTCTGGCCCACATCATGCGCTTTGTCCGGCGGCCCATCGCCCAACTGCGACGAAACCGGGCATCGCATGTGATAATTGCCGCGTCCAGACTTGACGTGAGCCCGGTCGGCGCGTAATGACCGCCGCTCTTTATTTCTACGCGATGGAGCGCCACCGTGAAACGCACATTCCAACCGTCCAAGCTCGTCCGCAAGCGTCGGCACGGTTTCCGCGCGCGCATGGCCACGAAGGCTGGCCGCCAGGTTCTGGCACGCCGCCGGGCCAAGGGTCGCAAGCGCCTGTCCGCCTAAGGACTATGATCGCGCCGCCGA